>CALUWH010000005.1 GCA_944324435.1 Candidatus Gastranaerophilales bacterium | reverse complement strand
AAATTGGGTGAAGCTGATGATAAGCGTGCAAACCTTTCAAATTCAAAAGAAGTTGTTAAGATTTGTACACAATACGCACAAAAAGGTATGTACAATATCTTTATCGCATTGTTTGCATTTGCATTAGCACTTGCTTGCTTGTCAGCACCGGTTGGTGATAATTCAGCTCCGGTATCATTCTTCGTAAGCTACTTGATAGCAATTGCAGTATTTGGTCTGTTCCAGGCTGTATTTATGGCAAACGCAGGCGGATGCTGGGATAATGCGAAGAAGATTGTTGAAGTTGATATGAATGAAAAGGGTACCGAACTCCACGCTGCAACAGTAGTTGGTGACACTGTAGGTGACCCGTTCAAGGATACTTCTTCAGTTGCAATGAACCCGATTATCAAGTTTACAACTCTGTTCGGTTTATTGGCAATGGAAATTGCTATTAACCCTGCGTTCAAAGAACACGCAAAAATTGCAGGCGTTGTACTTCTAATCGTTGCTTTAGTATTCGTAATTCGTTCATTCTACGCAATGAGAATACCTAGCAAGGAAAGAAGTGAAGCTTAATTGCTTTTTTGATAAGGCCGGAGGTATTACCTCCGGCCTTATTTTTTTCTCTTAAATTAACAAAAAATTAATAATTCAAATGTTGATTCAGATTTTTGTTTGATTTAGGATAAACATGTTAAGAAAAATAATTTTACTGATAAGAAGGAGTGAAAATTATGGTAAAAGTAGCAATTAACGGATTCGGCAGAATTGGCCGTAACACTTTAAGAGCAGCAATCAGAGAAGGTATCTTCAATGAAATAGATTATGTTGCTATTAATGACCCTGGTCTTAAACCTGCAGAAGCTGCACTTCTTTTCAAACACGACTCTGTAATGGGTAAGTTTGACGGAACTGTTGAAGCTTATGAAGAAGGTATTATTGTAAACGGTAAGAAGATTAAATTCTTCGCAGAAAAAGATCCTGCACAATTACCTTGGAAAGATTTAGGCGTAGAAGTTGTTGTTGAATCAACAGGTTTCTTCACAGATGCTGAAAAAGCAAAAGCTCATATCACAGCCGGTGCTAAGAAAGTTATCATCTCAGCTCCTGCTACAAATGAAGATATTACAATTGTTTTAGGCGTAAACGACAAAGAATACGATCCTGCAAAACACAATGTAATTTCTATGGCATCTTGCACAACTAACTGCTTGGCTCCTGTAGCTAAGGTTATCGATGAAAAATTCGGTATCGTAAAAGGTTTGATGACTACAGTTCACTCATATACCGGTGACCAAAGAATCTTAGACGCCGGACACAAAGATCCTCGTCGTGCCAGAGCCGGTGCTTTGAACATCGTTCCTACTAAGACTGGTGCTGCAAAGGCTGTTGCTCTTGTATTACCTCAATTAAAAGGTAAATTGGACGGTTTCGCTATGAGAGTTCCTACTCCGGACGTTTCTTTAGTAGACGTTGTATTTGAACTTTCAAAAGACGTAACTGTAGAAGAAGTTAACGCTGCATTAAAAGAAGGCGCTGACGGACACGTTCTTTGCTACACTGAAGAACCGTTAGTATCTTCTGACTACATCGGAACTTCTCAATCTTCAACTGTTGACGCTTTGTTAACCCGTGTAATGGGCGGCAACCAGGTTAAGATTATTTCTTGGTATGATAACGAAATGGGTTATTCTACAAGATTGGCTGAAACAACTAAGATGGTTGCTTCAAAGTTATAATTTGAAAAATTATAAAAAATGAAATGGGCGGTACTTCGTGTGCCGCTCATTTTTGTTTTAATGGCTAATTGCGGCCTTAATTTTTGTTAACAACAGAATCTCCCCAGAAATTTGACTATTCTACATCAAGGAATTTGTGCACCTGCGGAATGAGACGCGTTTTGGGGTGATATACAAGACAACCGTCTAAAACTTTTGATATGAAATTTGAATCAGTTAAAAGCTTCTCACCATCCATTCTCGGCTGTAAAATAAGTTCTATGTCATATTTTTTACATAAATTGGTTATCCTTACAATCTCATTTTCTGTTATATTATAATCAAAAACAGCTTTTGCAAAAAGTTTCTTCTGACTGGCAATTGCAAAAAATTTGTCATGTTCTTCCCAAAGATCATCCAGACCTGTACAGGACGGAAGCTTTATGTCTGCAGACACGTAAGTTACATCATCAATAACATCTTCTAAATTCTTATAAAGAGTTCCGTTTGTCTCAAGATATACCGGAAGCTTGCATTGCGGAAGAAAATCTTTCAGAAACTCAACATTCAAAAGCGGCTCTCCGCCTGTTAAAGAAACTGAATGGCAGATTAAGTTGTTATCTATTATTTTTAAGATATCCTCAACAGAATATTCCGCTGCATCTTTTGAATCAAATTCAGTATCACAGTATCCGCAGTTTAAATTACATCCGCAAAATCTTATAAATAACTGTTTATATCCGACATAAGGCCCCTCACCCTGTATCGAAGCAAAAATCTCTTTTACTTTTACCATTTTCTATTCTCTTACTCTGCCGGAAGAAACCTCTCTGAGTTTTTTGTACAGATTTATTTCTTCCTGTGTCAAACTCTTAGGAATTTGGATTTCCACAGTTACAATCATATCACCAACTTTGTTATTTTGCACAATTCCGCAGCCGCTCAAACGAATTTTCTGTCCGTTTTGAGTGTTCGGTGCAATTTTAAATGAAACATTGCCTTTTAGAGTCGGGATTGAAATTTCAGCACCAAGAACGGCTTCAAAAGGGGATACAGGAACAGTTTTAAGGATGTTAAGTCCTTCTGTTTTGTAGTTTTTCGGTTCCCTGATATGTATTGTTAAATACAAATCACCGTTTGCCCCCCCATTTAATCCCTTTTCGCCTTCTCCGGCGAGTCTTATTTTCGACTTGTCTTTAATACCTGCAGGAATTTTTACATTAAATCTTTTATATGTTGAAGTTTCGCCTTTACCATTGCAGTAAGGACATTTAGAGGCATTGACAAATTTCCGTCCGCGGCATTTCGGGCATATTTGGGTTTGAAGCATGTTAATAACCTTGGTAGTGCCGCCTGCCGCCTCAAAAACGGAGATTTCTACATCAGAATAAATATCCTCACCCTTTTGCGGCGCATGAACTTCTTTTTGATAAGCATTTTTTTGTTTTTTATTTGCAAAAAAATCTTCCCAGTTAAAGGTAAATCCTTGTTTTTTTGCTGAATTTGTCTCTCCATCAGAAGCCGGTTTTGCTGTTTTTTTATATTCCTTAGTTTCTTTTGCATAAGAATAAAATCTTCTTGCTGTATCGTAATCAGCTTTCCTGTTCTTATCCGAAAGGATTTCGTACGCTTCATTAATTTCTTTAAATTTTGCAATCACATCCGCAGAGCTTCCGGCAACATCTGGATGCCATTTGCGCGCAAGATGACGGTATGCAGACTTAATCTCATCTTGTGTACTAAACTCCGGTATGTCTAAAATTTTGTAATAATCTTTAGCCATACTAAAAATTTAATGATAAGAATAAAAAAGTCAACAGATATTAATACAATTGTTCAATAGCCCTTTTGTCCACTTGAAATTATATTGACTCGGTGATATCATCAAAGCATGTTAAAAAAATTTTTATTAGTTTTATCGTTCTTAGGTATGATTCCTGTTTTTGCAGGAGAAGTAGAAAACGCTTTGGCACAGAATAAAAATGTATTTTTGTATTTATATACACCAAAGTGTGGTTACTGCGTAAAATTCAACCCCAAATATCATAAGCTTGCAAAAATGTATGACAAGGAGTATACCTTTGTTAAGGTAGATGCTTCAACTCCTTATGGATTCAATATACTTAGACAATATAACGGCAGATTTGTTCCATACGTGCTGCTTCTGGATCCTGCGAATAAAACTGTGGAAAATATTCCGCCTTATTGCCTTATGGATAATGCTTGTACGGAAATTGCTTTAAAAGAGTTCAAAAAATAATTGAAAGGATAGGTTTTAATGAAGGGGATTGTACTCGCAGGCGGAGCAGGGACAAGGCTATATCCGGCATCTCAGCCGATTTCAAAGATTTTGCTCCCAATTTATGATAAACCGATGATTTATTATCCGTTATCGACTCTTATGCTTGCCGGAATTAAGGATATTCTGATTATTACCAATGAGACCGACTATGATAATTTTATTAAGCTGCTTGGCGACGGCTCGCAATTTGGCCTGAGCCTTAAATATAAAATTCAGTACGTACAACGCGGTATAGCTGATGCGTTTTTAATTGGCGAGGAATTTATAGGAGATGATGAAGTTGCACTGATTCTTGGAGATAACATTTTTCACGGTCACGGCTTTTCTACGCTTATGAAGAATGCTATAGCGAAACACTCGGGGGCAACTGTCTTCGGGTATACTGTCAAAGACCCTGAAAGATTCGGTGTTGTAGAATTTGATGAAAACAACAAGGCAATTTCACTTGAAGAAAAGCCTGCTAATCCCAAATCTAATTACGCTGTTACAGGGCTATATTTTTATGATAACAATGTTTGTGAGTACGCTAAACAGCTCAAGCCTTCGCAAAGAGGCGAATTGGAAATTACGGATTTAAATAAAATTTACCTTGAAAAAGGCGAATTGAACGTGGAAATCTTAGGACGAGGATTTGCCTGGCTCGATACCGGAACGCACGATTCAATGCTTCAAGCAAGTCAGTTTGTACAGACAATGGAACTGAACAAAGGAGTTAAAATCTCCTGCCTAGAAGAGATTGCGTTCAATCAAGGTTTTATCACTAAAGAAGAACTTCTGAATAAAATTGAAAAATACGGATTTAAAAATGACTACTATAATTACGTAAGAAGCGTAATCGAACATCCGGATTTAGTTGCCCTGAGCGTTTAATTTTTATCGGCAAGGTCTGAATTAAAGTAACCTACTATATACTTAAACGTATTTAGGGCTGTATCAATGCTCATTTTGCGTGGAATATTGCCGCGTTTTTCCTTTACAGTTATTGTGTTATTCTCTAAATCGACATCCTCCAGAATATAAACATGCCAGGTCCTTCCATCCAGCATTTTCGGCCCGGTTGCGATGACAAAACTGTACTCCTTCTCTTTGTCCATGTGTTCAAAAAGGTGCATAACTTCTGCTCTGTATCCGTTCAAATCAAAGTTAAAATCGGTTTCTGCTATAACTCTCGGCTCTTTTCCGGTAAAAATTTTCATAAAATGCGACGGAAGGCTGTTTTCAAACGCATAAGTTTTAAAATTATCAGAAAATCTGCAAACCCAAGGTTTAGCCTTATAAGTCTTTTCATATTCACCAACGGAAATATCAACGGCTCTTATTATTTCATTATCCTGTTTTTCGTAAAGTTTTTCATACCCCTTCACGGCCTGCTGTGTCGGTACGGAATATTTTACCTTCGCTCCGTCTTTTTTATACAAATAACAGTTTATAAGATTCGGGTTATTATCATCGTATTCCAGTTGTTTTTTTAAGATTTTTCTGCCGTTCGGCGTATGAGACAGCGTTTCCAGCGTTGTCATAAGGTAACAATCACTGAAATGCTGCTTTGCATGCTCAAAACCGTCAATATCCTTATCTGATATTGACGCCTTAAAACTAATTAGATTCGGATAGTTCATAACACGAGGAAGCATATATATATTAAAATAAAAAAATGTAAATTATTGATAAATTATTGCAAAAATGTTACAATTGTAAAGCAAAGATAAAGGAGCTTTAATGTCAAAGATTCTAATAGGATCCGACCATGGAGGATTCAAGCTCAAGGGAATTATTATTAATCATCTGAAAGAAGAGGGTTATGACATTCAGGATTTCGGCTGCTACAGCGAAGAATCCTGCGATTATCCTGTTATTGCAAAAGAGGTCTCAAAAGCGGTATTAGAGACCTCGGGGCGTGCAATTCTTGTTTGCGGAACCGGGATTGGTATGTCTATTGCGGCAAACAGGTTTAAAGGAATCAGGGCTTCTCATTGTACCGATACTTTCACTGCCCGAATGACAAGGATGCACAATGATTCCAATATCCTATGTCTTGGAGAAAGAATCACGGGAGCAGGTCTCGCTCTTGATATAGTTGACATTTGGCTTAAAACAGACTTTGAAGCCGGAAGACATCTAAATAGAATTAATATGCTGGAGAATTAAATGACAATTACATCATATAAGTTTGCATGTGTTATAGCAAGATTTCTTGACGAAAAAATTGCGAAAGATATAACAATACTAAATATAAGCAACGTATCGTCATTTGCGGATTATTTTGTAATTTGTTCTGCGCAGACAAATACACAGGTCAAAGCTCTGACGGAAAATCTTACGGATAAGGTTAAAACTACTTTCTCAAGGCTTCCTGTTGGCAGAGAAAATGATGCTAAAAACAGATGGAATCTGATTGACTATGGCGATGTTGTAGTGCACATCCTTCATCAGGAAGAAAGAGAAGCTTATGCAATCGAAAAATTCTGGAATCACGCATTCAGCATACCTAAAGAAACCTGGCTTGCAGAATCAGTGGAATATTCTGAGTACGAAAATATTGAAAGATAAATAATATGGATAAAAAAGAATTAGAAAAATTAATAGAAAAAACCGTTTTAAAAATGGCTCTTGAGCCTAGAAATACTGCACATTATCATGAACTTGCAAAATACTACGCAATGGATAATCAGTATGAAAAAGTTATTTCTGTTTATGAAAGTCTTTTGGAAATCGATCCAAAAGATTTGCAGACACTTTTGAATCTCGGGAGTATTTGGTTCTATGCAAAAGAGTACAGAAAGGCGTTAAAGTGTTTTAATCAGGCCCTAATAGTAAACCCAAGCAATTATCTGGTTTATTATAACATAGCAAATACTTATGCTGAAATGAAAAATTTTTCAAGAGCGCTCCATTTTTATAATAGAACGTTGGACTTCAATTCCCAGGATCCGGAAATATATAATGCAATTGCGCTTTTGTACCATGATTTTGAGGATTATGTAGAGGCAAGGGCTTATTATGAAAAGGCGCTCTCGCTTGATCCGGATAACCTTACCGCTCTTGTCGATTTAGGTAATGTATGCTTTAAACTTTTTGATTATAATAAGGCTCTTGAATATTATTACAAAGTTTTCAATCTTGCACCGGATAATAAAACGGTTGCACTATGTATTGCAAATACACTTGTGTTAACAAAAGATAAAGAGAAGTGCTATGAGTATTTTGACAAAGCTCTTAATCTTGAAGGTGATAATTATAAAACATACATCTGTTATGCTATTGCAAAGTCTGATTTCAAAGAATATGATGATGCTATAGAATTTTATAAAAAGGCCATTGAGCTTAATCCAAAAGAAGCAAATGCCCATATTCTCGCAGGAAATTTGTACTCAAACCTCAAAAAGTATAAAGAGGCCGAATCAGAGTATAAAGAGGCTCTAAAAGTCAACAAACTCGACCCGAGTATTATGGTACTGGTTGCAAATGTTTACTATATGGACAATGAGACGGAACGGGCTATATACACATATCGTGCCGCAGTAAATATGAGACCGGAAAATGATGAATACAAATTAGTATTTATACAGGTGTTAGAAGATTTTATAGAAGAATACAGAAAGGACGATATAGTTGCATCCTTCTAGACAAATATATCCTATAGAAAGAATTATTGCTGCCGCAACATACTTAACGGCAGGAGGTGTTGGTTTTGTCTGGCTTATTATTGCCGCAGTGATGAGAAAACAGGTTACGCAATTTTTGATGTATCACATTTTGCAGTCCATATTTTTATCAATTGCATATTTTTTATTGGCAACATTTGCGGAATTAATTTATATAATATTGTACAGAATTCCTGTTATCAATGCAATTCCGTACTTGATAAACATGCCCCTTCCTTTTGTTTTCGGATTGTCAATTGTTCAGGCTGTTACCACCTCTGTTATTCTTTATTTGGCAATTACTGCCGGCATGGGGTTATACAGCTATCTGCCCTGGATATCTGATATTATTAATATAAATACCGGCAGAAGGTAGAAAAACTGACAAAGTCCTAAATGCCCTTTTATGTCGGCAAGCAAGAAATCACCAAAATTCGTCAAGTTTTGGATTTTTCTGCATGCTCAATTTGTAAAAATTTCTTAACAATATAGCAAATATCGCTCTAATATATACTTTATATATTTAAGGAGTGAATATGACTTTTGACCCGGCATTTAAGAGTATAAATCCCGAATACAATAATTTGCTTTCTGCACCCTTTACTGGTTTACCGGTGCTGAACAGTTTTAGTATATCCAATTTTATAAGCAATTGGTCATTGCCGGCTTTTTTTGATTTTAGCAATATAAAATTTATCCTTCCCGAAGGTAAATCAAAAACTAATTTTACCTTTTCTGCTTCGAATTTGAACGGTTTCAGCACTCCGACGTATAATTTCACAATGTCGTCGTCACCATCAGGCGTCCGTCAGCAATACACGTACCAGAGCAATACCAGCGGCAATATTGATAACTCATATTTACATCTTTCAAGGTCTGCGGCTTTTCAAAGGGCTCTTTCTGATTCAAACTTGGAAAGATTATCGGGAGGAACAAACTGGGAAATAGCGGAGAGTTCATTTATCACTGACATTCCGTTTGCGAAGAAGGGTACTAGTGCAGTCTTAGACAAGGTAGGAAGCATGATTGGTGAAAAACTTGTAATTACATCGGCATTAGGCACCGGTGAAGCAGGAAACCCACATCAAACAGGCGGCTATGCAAGTCATCACAACGCAGAAAACCCCAAATTAGACATACGTATTAGCGGCAACGGGCAGGAACTCGCGCAAAAATTGAGAAGCACCGGATATTTCAGCCGTGTGTCTGTTGAGAGTGATCACCTGGATGTTCAGATAGATCCGGATAAGTTTAAAAGTTTTGAGGCAGTTGCTTAGAGCAGAATTTGTGTACCTAAAAGTATCCTGTGAGAATCTTCAAACAAGTCATTCTGGCAGAAGATGTAGTTTAGCATAAGTTTTAGCGCCTGTCCTTTTATAAAGTAGTTTACACCTGCCGTGTATTCTCGCCTTATGTCATTTGAAAAGTTTTTATCCGGCATATAGTGGTCGTATCTTCCGATGATTTGAAGCTTTGGTGTAATTTTATATCCGATGGTAGAATAAAACCCTTCCGCGTGATTGGTTGAAATACCTCTTGCGCCGTTATAGCCGTTAGCGGATGCCCATTCGAAATTTGCCATAAAGTTTTTGTATTCATACCCTGCGTAAACTCCTGATACAAAATAATTTGTATCATTTTGTCCGGCTGTTATACCGCCCCCTAATTTTAGCTCTCCATACTTACCTTTGGTCTTGCCCAGCGGTTTAAAATTTACCCAGCCTGCAAACTCGGCGCCCGGGAAAAAACTTCTAAAATAGGCTTCCGAACTGTATCCGCCTACATCATATTCTATAAGGTCATAATTTCCTTTAACCCTCAGACCGACTTTTCTTGTATTACCAAAGTTTCTGGAAATTTGAGCTCTTGCAACCAGTGGAATAATCGAATCAGAACGCGAGCCCTCATATCCGGTAGGCGTTCTGGTATTACCTAAGATTATTGTATGGTGTGGAATAGACGCGTTAGCAACATAAATATCAATAGGAAGGGTCTGTAAAAAAGAATATCCGTCAACAGGGTCAAACCTGAATCTTGCTTCATAGAAATTTTGTCCGCCTCTGAATTTACCGTTAATTCCTGCCTGAATTGCATTAAAGTCATATATAGAATCACCGTTTGCCGAGACATCCATATCTACGGCACCTCTGAAATATCCAAACAGGTGCATTGTCTCTATAGGTCCTGATTCAAACTTTTTGGTTAAAATTCCGTCAAGAAGATATGCGGAACTGTCGGTATCTTTTACCTCTTTTGCCTTAATATCCTGGATTTTTTCATAGAGTGTATACTCGTCATCCTCCTCAAAAACCTTGTTAATTTTCTGCCTCGGCGCATTGTTATCGTCGACATCAAGGAGGACTTCCTCAATTGCACTGCTCGGGGAAATTGTAAAAAATAGCAAACAGAAAACAAATAAAATTTTTCTCATCAGAATCTTATTATACCATAACAAACAGCTAAACTTTATATATGATTTTGGGACTCTTTAATACACTAAATAGTTGATTTTTGTTTTAACACTTTATTAAAAACATCAAAAATCATATATAATACAATTAGGAATATTGACTTTTTTAGATATCCCATTAAATATGTAGAAGAACATAGAAGAAATAGGAGACTGCTCTATGGGTATGGCAGCATCACAAGCCAGGTATTTAGCCCTGGTTGCAAGAAAATCAAATTGTGAATATGAAGGGCAACAGATAAATCAGGCAAGGACTGCTCTATCTAATCAATCGGCTAATTTATTTAATCAAATGCTTGGTCTGAGTGTACCTATACCTCCGAGCACACAGGATTATACCAAAACTCAGTATTCATTTACCGATGGAGTGAACGAGTCGACAATTGACAGCTGGCAGCAGCTTGCCACTCCTGAAGAGGATTATAACTACGTTGTAACCCATCATTACTATGCGGATGTATACACGGGCTCACAGAAAAAATTAAATGATCCCCAAGTGCAATTTTCTTCGGGAACAGAAGCCAGTGTTGAACAAATAGAAACCGCTTTAAGGCTATTGACACAAAGGAACACCGAGTATGAAGAAGCTCAGGCTGCTACTAATGCTGCAAAGGAACAGGCTGCAACACTATCAAATTATGTTGATAACAACGCATATACAGGTATAAACGGCAGCAGCTATGATGCGGCAACGGATATGTATACTTTTACTACTGTTGACGGTGGAAATGCAAGTTATGTAAGTTATAATCAACTTATGCTTGATCCTACAGGGAATGCAGATGCAATAGAACAGATAGAAACGGCAATACAGCGGCTGATTGATGAAGGAGCGCTGGATAAAGATATAACGTCTTCTTCTGATATGGCAGATGTTTATTATAATGCTGTAGATGGTACCATTGCTTTTCAGGATGATTTAAGAAGTCTTTATGGCAGCACAAGCGGCGGAAGCCGAACTTACCTTCCGATATACCGTGCAGGTACAGGCGCCGGGAGTATTGATGAAATTGCGAATAATTATGATGCAGAAATTACACGGCTAGAGCTGGAAGAATTTGCGGCATTGCAAAATTATCAAGATGCAAAAAATGCTTATGAAAGTTTAAGCAGACCGACCTATATCGGCAACTGTGAATTAACTCTTCTTGTTGATTTGACGGATGATCAAAAGGCCGAACTGCGACAGGTTGTTGCGGATATGGAGGCTCAAAACATTAATGCTTCAATAAATGATTGCTTTGATGCGGATGGTAATTATACCGGAGGGATATATTCTTTCCAAATGAACGGGGTTACCTACTATACAACATTTGCGGATCTGGATGCTTCTTATGCAAGCGGCAGCGGTATAAATCATATAGACGGGCAGGATAAACTGGCTTATTATAATGCAACCTACGTTTCCACTAAAATAGAAGAAACAGAAAAGGCTCTTTTAGAGACTGATGGCAATGGTAGATTTACATCCGTAAGGTTTGAAGATGATACAATTACTTATACCCTGAATATGGAAACCATTACTGACGATATGGCATATCAGGATGCAATGAATCAGTATTATTACGAAAGTGCTAAATATGATAAGATGGTTCAGGATATTAACGCAAAGACTTCGCTTATTCAGCAGGAAGATCAACAACTGGAGCTGAGGTTAAAGCAGCTTGATACCGAGCAAAATGCCCTTTCTACTGAGATAGATGCCGTCTCTAAGGTTATTAAGGATAACGTTGAAGATTCATTTAAAACATTCGGCGGATAGAATAACTAACCCTCGGGAATTTTTGAAAAGTAATATAAGAGGAATATATGTCATACAAAAACGACGGATACTTAGTAATAGCAAACAAATTTGGCGCAGCTTCTGCGGATGCCAAAGTTATGCTGTATGAAACTTACGACAGATTAAGAGACTTAACTGTAGCAGGTTCAGGAAGCTCCGGAACGGGATTTGAAGCCGCCGGTGGATTCTTGTACCAGCTTGCAAGTTTATTCGCCCCGTCTGCCTTTATGACAACTTTGGGCGGAACAAACGCTATGAATATTCCGGGAACTTCTTACTGGACGCAGTATACAGGCGGAACCGGAGGAACAACTGGTACTTATTCTTCTTTTGGAGTAAACAGTCTCGGAAATTATTCCGGTTTCCCGAGCGGTTATGCAGCAAATTACGGCTATAGACAGAGCGGTTATACAACCGGCGGAGCCTCAAGTATCGGGGATTTGCTGACGGGGTTTGGTTCCTCTGATGGGGCAACAACGGGTTATGCATCGGGTATAGGCAGTATTGCAGATATTGCAAGCACTGCGGCTTACGGTATTGGTACAGCAAACGGTTACGGGATTGGGGCCGCAAACATCTTAATGCCTCTTGCCGGTATTGTATCGGGATGGGGCGGCATTATGACTGCAGCAGCACCATATTTAGGAGAATTTGGGCTTCCGGCCGTAGTTATGGGTAACTTGATGCAGGGGACGACCTCTGCTGCTTTATCTGCTTATCAGACAGTTTCAAGCAATATTGTTTCAAATGCTGATACAATACTTTCCCAAAAAGTTGCAAATATTGAAACTGTTTGCAAAATGCTTGATACGCAGGGTGATATTGTAAGACAGATGCTAAAAGATGATATTGAGTCTGCAAGCAAAGATATTCAAGACTTAGGTTCATAGTGGGAATGTTTTTACTAATTCTCCGCTTTTCCTGAGAAAAAGAGAGATTTAGATGCAAGGACGTACTTTTTTCAGAATAATGCTGGATATATTGTTTAACAACGCTGTATTTAAAACAATAGCGTCTTTTGTAAATTTTTGTAACGAACATCGGTATTATAATCGAAAAGAATTAAAGTTTTTGAAAAAAATGCCGTTAAATAATATAGCGCAGAAAAAGTATTACAAAAACAAGTTTGTATTTAACAGTATCACCGGCAATAGGATTAATCCCAAGTAATATGTTAACTAATGTAACAAATATTTCGAAACATGAGCAATTATTATCATTAACATGTTTTATAATACATGTAGGCTTAGAATGCATAGGAGAAGAAACTTATGCGTGAAGAACTACAAAAAAATATAAAACGGTTAGTGAATTTTATGAATTTTACACGCTCATTTTTTAAGCGTAAAAATCCGTTTAAGGCACTGGCTGTGAGTTTAATATCAAGCCTAAAGGATATGCTTACTATCCGTCAGAAATTAAAGATGGCAAAGTATAGGGTAAACTATCACAAGCATCAGCTTCATAAAATGGAAAGCTTGATTGCAGAAAGTAATGAACACACATTCCTGAGAGGCAAGAATTTAAACGAAACAAGATAGAAGGAATAAATTATGGGATTAATCGCCTCAAGTTTCAGAATGATGTATCTTACAGCGTACAAGATTACACTGGAGACTAAAATACAGTGGATAGCTTCCGCTAAGATGGAACTTATTGCATCTTCTGATGAGATTATGGCATTAGGAAATGATTTAGATCCTGAAAATCCGGCAGTTAAACAGTTAGAAGCGAGAAGAGATAAGCTAATAGTTTTGGAAAAGAAACTTGACTTACAAATGCAAGAATATCAAAACAGGCTAAAGATGGTTGATGTAGAGCTTGAATCTGCGCAAGGAGCCGTTGATTCTGCGATAAAAAATTCTTTTTCATATAGCTTTCAATAGTTGAGTGGATTATCGAAAAATTAGTTTTTATAATAAAACATTCTTGCCAAATTTTTTTTTTTATAATTAAATGTTATTACTGAGGTTTTCCTCTAGTTCCAAAGAAAGCGAATTACAATTTTTGAGTAATCCAAATATTAAACTAGCCAAATTTGCAGGGTTCTGTTACGGGGTAAAAAGAGCCGTAGAGACTGCAATAAAATTAAAAAAAGAAAATCCGGATAAAAGTATTTACATTCTTGGAGAATTAATTCACAATACGGATGTTATTAACGAACTTGAGAATCTGGGAATAAAAACTATATATGATATCCCTTCAAAAGGCGACGGAATTTGTATTATAAGAAGTCATGGTGCTACGCCTGAAGCGTTTACTCAGGTGAAAAATGCAGGGTTTGAAGTTGTAGACCTTACTTGTCCGGACGTAAAAAAAGTTCAGCAAAGAGCTGTTGAACTTGCGCAGAACGGATATTTTGTCGTAATCGTAGGCAAACCAAATCATCCGGAAGTTATGGCAATAAAAGCAAATGCAGAGCTTTATTCGGATAAGGTCGTCGTTGCAACTACTATAGAAGAATTGGCGCCTTATGAACAGGAGATAAAATCACACAGAAAAGTCGGCGTTGTTGTACAGACAACACAAATGGTTTCAACCCTTAATCTGGTTGTGAATTATCTGAACAATATTGCCAAGGAAGTATTAATTTATAATACAATCTGCCAATCAACTTCAATGCGCCAGAAAGAGGCTAAGGAATTAGCTAAAGAAAGCGACTTAATGATTGTTGTAGGTTCAAAAAAAAGCGCTAATACCACACATCTTGCAGAAATTCTAAAGGACTATACCAAGACAATTCACATAGAAAATGATGCAGAATTAGACAAAGACTTGCTTAAATATGCCGAATCAATCGGCATTACGGCCGGAGCTTCTACTCCGGAATCAATTATTAATAACGTCATAGAAAAAATAAAAGGAGGAATATAAATTATGACAACAACAGAAATTCGTGACGAATTTGAAATGCTGTTAGACGAAAGCTTTGCTAAATCTAATACAGTAGCAGATATCGTAGAAGGTACGGTAATAAAAAAAGAATCGGAAGGTTATTTGGTAAGCGTTAAAGGTGCAAAAATGGAAGCTTATCTACCTAACAAAGAACTTTCAAACGATACGCCGGAATTGGAAGTCGGTGATATCAGAGAGTTCTATGTACTAAAAGAAGAAAATAACGAAGAGCCGATGCAGTTATCTTTGAAAAGAATTGCTTATGCTCAAGCTTGGGCGCAGCTTAATGATGCAAAAATTCAGGGTGATACTATTCTTGCCAAAGTTGTTTCAACTGTTAAGGGTGGTGTACTTGTTGATGTTGCCGACTTGAAAGGTTTCATTCCATCGTCTCAACTGAGAACAGGAACTCCTTTTGACGGGCTTATAGATCAGAAGATTGAGGTAAAAGTTCTTGAGGCAGATCCTAAGAAAAACAAACTTATCCTTTCTCAACGTCAGGCAGTTGCCGAACAAAGAGATCAGGTTGTTGACAATGTTCTTTCTTCACTGGAAGAAGAGCAGGTTGTTTCAGGAAACGTGGTAAGAATCACTGATTTCGGCGCATTCGTTGACATCAACGGAATTGACGGTCTGCTTCCTATCTCTGAAATTTCTTGGCAGAGAATTAAGCACCCTTCTGATGTTTTAACTCTTGGCGATACAATTGAAGTTAAGATTATCAAAATCGACCATGAGCTTAAAAGAATTTCTTTATCATTGAAGAGAATGGGCGAAAATCCTTGGCAGCAAATTGAAGGACAGTTTGAAGAAGGTCAGGTTGTAAAAGGTACTGTTAATAAAGTTACCACATTCGGTGCCTTTATAAACATTTTCCCCGGTGTGGAAGCTCTTCTTCCTGTTTCGGAAATGTCTGAAGAAAATGTTAACCCGTTCAATATGTTTAAAGTAGGTTCTGAAGTTGATGTATTAATCAAGAAATTCACGCCGAAAGAACATAGAATCGCGTTATCAATAAAGGATATTCCTAATAAATAGTAATACAGATAAAAAAGACTCCCAAAATGGTATATCTGTTTTGGGAGTCTTTTTTTAGCTTGTTTATTTACTTTCACTATTTTGAATGTTTTGTGGAATATTATTTCTTTGAGGCGGAGTAGGAATTGGCTGTGGATTTTTACGCTGTTGCTCAAATCTTTCTCTGCCTTCCTTTTTCATCTGTTTCAAAATTTTACGCTGGTCTTTCGTAAGTATAGATTCAAATTGTTTCATGTTTTGTTTTCTAATCTTATCTGCCTGCTTTTCCAAATCGCTGATTTCTTTGTCGATTGCAGCAAGCTTTTCTTCCTGCATTTCTACTGCCATTCTGGACAATTTTATCATTTTGGCTTCTTGTTTTTTATTATAAATTTGTTCTACAATTGGTCTCATCTGCTTGTGTCCTTCAAGCCTTACTTCTTTTGCTTTAATTTTTTGTTCTTCAGTAAGTCCCAATTTTTGTTCAAAAGCTGCTTCTTTAGCTTTTTTTAATCGTATCATTTCTTCACGTACGCTTGGAGTTCTAACACCTTCGTTCGTTTTTGCGGCAGGGCATTCCATAACCTTAACATCATCATTAGCAGCTTGTGTTTGTTCAGCGGCATTGGCTGATGATAAAACCATACAAACCGCACACATTAAAATTGATAATTTTTTCATCTTGTACCTCTCTATTCATTCATTAAGTCACTCAGGACTTCTGCCAACTCTTTTTTTGCATTGTAAATCCTTGATTTTATAGTACCTATCGGGCAATCAAGCTTCTTTGACGCGTCTTCGTAGGTATATCCGTATATTTCGCATAGCATTATAACTTCACGAAACTTAGGTTTAAGGCCGTCGATGGCTCTAATAATTTTTTTTTGGCGTTCAGATGCCGCCATACGCTCTTCAGGCGTTATTTTTTTGTCTTTTATACTTGTTAGTACAAATTCATCTGACGTAGAATTTTGTTCCATTTTCACTGAGGCAGATTTCAAATAATCTTTTGAAGTGTTTTTTGCAATTGTATTTATCCAGCTTTTAAACGTACCTCGTTCTTCGTATTTATCCGCATTTTTCCACAGTTTGATATAGACTTCTTGTTCTAAGTCTTCATTATCCTGTTTTGTAATTAATCTTATTATATTTTTAACGTTTTGTTTGTTAGCTTTGATTATTTCGTTAAAATTCATTCATCCACCATTAAAAGCCCGTAAGAATCGACCGGAAAGCCTAACTCTTCAGCAGACAGAGTTTCTCCGTACCTTAAAGTATCCATCAAATCCTCATCATTTACGGCAATGCCCAAAGTCAAGGTTGAGAAAAGCAATAACGCTGCAGCGCAGACGGCTCTGAGCTTAGGCATTATTTTACGTTTGCGGTAATAATGAAACCTTACCTCGCTGATAAGAGATGATACTTTATCCATTGTTTCTTGCTCTGCTCGGCATTCTTCGCATTCTGCAAGATGCTTTTTTAGAGTTTCATCATCGGAGAAAATAAATAATCCTTCATATTTCATGCATTTATTATTCATTTTTATACCTTATATTGCCTTTACAATATTATAACGAAAATTATTTAAAAATGTTCATATTCAAACAATTTTTGTTGTTCTGTATAAAAATATTATAACAGATTATTTGCATATCCTGTAGTTTTGCTGCGTGGTACAAGTATTCGGGACAATTTTATGAGAAAATCTGAAAAAGTAACGACGGGTATTGAACTCAAAAAAAACGTGGATAGACAATAGATTAAAACGTCATCTGGAATTTTATATCAATCCGAATAGTTTGGCGTGAAGCCTATAGGGATTATTTCCCCCTTCGGGGGCTTACGCCGGTGTGTTGTTATATTTGCTGTCCGGTAAGAAGCTGAAACAAGTTCCCCTGCTGTCCCGAATAAATTTAAAAATTCTGTCATTTGAGAAAGTGCTGAAAAATTAATTTATTTAAAACGGTTAATTTTTCGCACAGTTCAGAATCTTACAAACCAGATATTATATTTAGTTTTTGGTAAGATCCTGAACAGATTGAAAAACTACACTTTCGTTTGTTTTTCTAATCTTTCAGGATGACATTTTTTTACTCATTTTTCAGTTTTTTATACAAAATTATCCTGGACAGTTGTGGAAACAAGTTCAGTATGACATTTTAGTCAATAACTTCTTCTCAACCTCTAAACTTATTTCCTTCTAAACCATTTACCCCCTAGGTGTCTATGTTTGTAGCGTAAACAGCGTTTGATTCGATAAAGTCACGTCTTGGCTCAACCTTATCTCCCATAAGAATATCAAACAACTGGTCGCACATCATTGCATCTTCAATGTTCACTTTGAGAAGCGTTCTAGTCTCAGGATCCATAGTAGTTTCCCAGAGCTGCTGCGGCATCATTTCACCAAGCCCTTTGAACCTCTGGATTGCAAGACCTTTCTGCCCTCTGTCGTCTACAAGTTTTTGAAGCTGTTCGAATGACGTTATCTCAATTTCGCCGTTTTCTGTTTCCAAAATAAGCATCTTTTCTTCTTCAATCAAAAAGTCTCTGATTAGAGGGTAAGAATTTTTGAGCCGCTTGAACTCATTACTCTTGATAATATTTGAAGTAATAAGTTCATGCTCGTTTTCAAACAGGTCAAGCTGGATTGCATATTTTGCATTTTCCGGATTGTATTTGAGAGAAACCGCATAATTCTTTGCTTCCGCAATATTATAATTTTCTGCGTGATCTTTCAGATAATGGTCAAGATACGCAAGAACTTCATTCATCTTAGCCTGATCTTCAAAGTCTTCCGGCTTAACATCAGAGCGGATTAAACCTCTTAAAACAACTGACGGAATAATATTCAAAATCGGGTTGTTGTAAGATTTGTAGAATGTTGACATATTTGAGAGCAGTTTTAGAAGCTCATCACCTGTCTTAACTTTTGTTTTAGACTTATCTGACAGGCTCAAAGACTTGATACCGCGTTCTTTAAGCATTTTATCAAGTGCGTGCTCGTCGTATAAGTATTCGGAAGTTTTTCCTGATGTAACCTTAAACAGAGGCGGCTGTGCAATATACACGTAACCATTCTCAATAAGCGGTTTTGCGTACCTGAAGAAGAATGTTAAAAGCAGCGTTCTAATATGCGCACCGTCAACATCAGCATCTGTCATGATAATAATTTTGTGATAACGCAGTTTTTCGAGGTTAAATTCATCCTCGTTTTTACTTATCGTAATCCCGAATGCCTGAACCATTGATTGAATTTCGTTGTTAGCATAGATTTTATCAAGTCTTGCCTTTTCAACGTTCAGGATTTTACCTCTTAGCGGCAAAATTGCCTGAAACATTCTGTTTCTGCCCTGTTTAGCAGAACCGCCTGCAGAATCTCCCTCAACAATGAAGATTTCGCATTTTTCAGGTTCTCTGTTTGAACAGTCTGCAAGTTTACCCGGAAGTGTTGAGTTTTCCAGAACGGATTTACGTCTGGTAAGCTCTCTTGCTTTGCGGGCAGCTTCGCGCGCTCTTTGCGCCTGCAGTGTTTTTTCAATAATAAGTTTTGCAAGTTTCGGATTAAATTCAAGCCACTCTTGCAGTTTTTCTTTTACAACATCCTGTACGGCACCCATAACTTCTGAGTTTCCGAGTTTTTCTTTTGTTTGGCCTTCAAACTCAGGGTTTTCAATTTTAACGGAAACTATAGCGGTCAAACCTTCTCTCACGTCATCACCCGAAAGGTTTTGTTCTGAATCTTTAAGAATTTTGTTGTTTCTTGCGTAATCGTTTAACACCCTTGTAATAGCGTTTCTGAAGCCTGTAAGGTGAGTTCCGCCCTGATGGGTATTGATGTTGTTGGCAAAAGATAAAATTGATTCGTTGTATGAATCAGTATATTGCATAGCAACTTCAACTTTAATTTTGTCGACAATTTTGTCCATATAAATAGGCTCGTCGAACATAACTGTTTTGTTATGATTTAAAAACGCAACATAGCTTGCGATACCGCCTTCGTAGTGGAAAGTTTCGTCTTTATTGGTATCTTTCTCGTCATGGAGAATAATTTTCAAGCCTTTGTTAAGAAACGCCATTTCTCTAAGTCTTGTAGACACGATATCAACATCGATTTCAGTCGTTTCAGTAAATATTTCAGGGTCAAGCCAGAAGGTTGATTTAGTACCAGTTTTTGTTGTAGGTGCTACTTTTTCAACCGGTGAAGTCGGCTCGCCTCTCAAGTAAGTTTGTCTCCATACATAACCGTCTCTGGAGACTTCTACTGTCATTTTTTCGGAAAGCGCGTTAACAACTGATGCGCCAACGCCGTGCAGACCGCCTGATACTTTATAGCCGCCGTCGCCGAACTTTCCGCCTGCGTGGAGAACCGTGTGTACAATTTCAAGCGCTGATTTACCGGTTTCGGGTTTAATATCAACAGGGATACCGCGTCCGTTATCTTCTACCGTTACGCTGTTATCTTTATGTATTGTTACATGAATTTCTGTACAGTATCCGGCGAGAGATTCGTCGATAGAGTTATCAACAATCTCATAGATACAGTGGTGCAGCCCTCTTTGCGAAGTTGAACCGATATACATACCGGGCCGCATTCTAACTGCTTCCAAACCTTCTAAAACACGTATATTACTAGCGTCATACCCTTGTGCCATTAATCCCCCTCAATATTAATATACTATCTATACTATTAATTGTAGCACAAAAGCAAAATTTGCATAAGCATTTATTTTATTCTTGGATTTTTTTGTTAATTATAAATAAATGCATTCTTTGTTTTTTAGCGTTATACTTATATTGTATGAAAATAAAAGAATTAATTGAAGTAACTAAGGCAGAAATAATAAAGCCGGTTGATTTAGAACAGAATGTTGTGATATCGACAGATACCCGTACAATAAAAGAAGGAGACTTTTATCTTCCTCTTAAAGGAGCGAATTTTGACGGTGAAAAGTTTATATCATCCGCGTTTGCAAAGGGCGCTGCAGGAGCGTTTTGTACAGGCAATTATGGAAACCTCAAGGTTAAAGATACGCTTATTGCATACCTGGAGCTTGCGAATTGCAGGCGGAGAAAAATTAACCCGATGGTTGTTGCAATTACCGGAAGCTCTGGAAAAACAACGACCAAAGAATTGACGGCATCTGTTCTTAATGAAAGATTTAAGACTTTTAAAACTCCGCTTAATCACAATAATGAAGTAGGCCTCTGCCAGACAATATTTGAAATGCCTGACGATACAGAGATTCTGATACTTGAGATGGGAATGCGCGGATTGGGAGAGATTGAACTCCTGTCAAAATACGCGGAGCCTGATATTACTATAATCGCAAACGTAGGGAGTGCACATATAGGGCGCTTGGGCTCAAGAGAGAACATTGCAAAAGCTAAATGCGAAATTGTTAAACATCAGCGCGGAAATGTTTTTATTGCACATGATGATGAATTAATCAAAAAAACGGTTCAATTTAACGGAGAAAAAATTTATTACTCAATCAATGATGTTAAAATTTTAGAAAAAACCGCTGTATATTCAAAATTTGAGTACAAAAATAATCTGTATGAGCTTAATATTGGCGGAGACTATAATATAGAAAATTCGCTTGCGTCAATCAATGCAGGGCTTGTATTAAAAATGACACCTGACGAAATTAAAGAGGGTTTAAAAAAATACAAACCCATTGAAAAACGCTGGGAGAGCGTGAAAGCCGGAAGATTTAAGATTATCAATGATAGCTATAATGCTAATCCGGAATCAATGCGTGCGTTTATTGATACAATCGCTGAGCTTTATAAAAATTACACAATAATTCTTGGAGATATGGGCGAACTCGGAGACGAAGAGGCTGATTATCACAGGGAGCTTGGAGAATATATTAATGCCAAAAACCTTGCAGATAATACGGAAATTATATCAATCGGCAAGCTTTCGAAAAACATTACGGATGCAATTAACAAATTTAGAACAAAACATTTTGATACGATAGAAGAGGCGGTTTTATATATCAAAGAAAATATACATACGGAATTAATGTTTTTAAAGGCTTCCCGAAGCATGCAATTTGAAAAAATTATAGAAAATCTCAGCTGATTTTAAGTACATGCCAACTTCTTTACAAAACTTTACTGTTTATAAAATGCATGCAAACATGCTGGCTGCATGGTTTTTAAGCCAAAAAATCTCTGTAACCATGGAATTATCAGCCATAAGCATGCGCTCAAATAGGCAATGTCAATAAACTTGGGCAATTTTCTTGTATTACAAAAACGTTACAAAACCGATTTTATGGGTTGTAAAAGCTTGGTTAAGCCATATAATAAGAATATAGTTAGAAAATTTCTACAGGGGAAGAGATATAATACACCAGTATTATCAAGAACAGAAAATAGAATTTGGAGGAATAAGTGTTTAAGAGTCGTGATATGGGAAGAGCTATTGCCGTAAAGAGATGGACACCTACGGCATTAGAGTGTTATAAACGCGGATGTGTGTGTGATGGTTGCTTTTATAGTGATTTTTTTAGTGCAACAGCGCAAAAATGCCAGATGAAAGCTGCAGTTTTGGAGCTTGTACGAACAATAGGCACACCCAATATTGAATTGCCGCAGATTCTTGAGTAATTCACATATCTATTAAGTGGTTTAGGATAGTTGTTTATAGAGAACCATATATTTTTATCAGTTCTTCTATTATAATCCAGTCATCCTGTTCGTCGATTTCATAAGCAGTGTAAGCAGGAAGTTCGTAAAACCCGATTTTGCCGGATAGTCTGCACTTGTCACGCAGGATATTGGCAATAGAGTTAATATAGCAGGCGCCATTCTCTGCAATCAAGCCTTCAAAGTCCTGTCTGCGCGGACGGTTTCTGTAATCGTAATTTACGGGTTTGATTCCGTTTTCACAAAAAGTCCAGTGAAATTGTTTTTCCAATACGCCTGTGAACATGGAATCAACTTTTGTTTCTAAAAATTCTTTATACATGCCGTCTATATGTTCTGCTTTGAGCATAGGAGACGTTGCCTGTATCAAAAAGAATTTGTCATTCATATCCAAACCTGCCTTTTCAATATATTCAAGCATGACACTCTCGGTTGACGAAGTATCTTGAGCGTTTTCGGAATTCCTGTCATAAATTTCGACTTTTGGAAGGTTGAAAGAAAGAACAGTGCTTTTTATCTTCGCACAATCCGTTGCAACGATAACTTTGTCAATACATTCCGCGTCGTTTGCGGCTTTTGTTGTCCAGTATATGAGCGGTTTTCCGTTGAGTTCTTTAATATTTTTAAGAGGAATAGACTTACTGCCCCCTCTTGCCGGAATGAAGGCTATGTTCATTTTTCTCCTCCAAAATCTTTATCATATCGTACATCACTTGATTGTAAGGTGTTTGTATATTAAATTCTTTTCCTAATCTTATGACTTCGCCTGCAAAAATATCGGCCTCTGTTTTTCTGCCTGCTAGAATATCCTGGTGCATGGAGGTTTTTCCCTCATCACACATTCTTGCAAGAGCTTTCAGAGCATCGGATTCCAGATTTTCCAAATTCTTTATCCCCTTTTTCTCCGCAATTGCACGAACTTCCGATATAACTTTTTTCGCAAAATCAATAAATGCAGAATTTTTCTTCAAGTCTCCGAATGTCATGTTTAATATTGCGGAAGCCTGATTTGAAAATACGTTCATTGTAAATTTTAGCCATAGAGAGTAATTCATATCCTCGGGCGTAGTGTAATCAACTCCGGCATTCTCCAGAATTCTTACAATATCAGAATCATTCTCGACAACTATTTCCCCGACACCGTCCTGAGTTACCAGATTGCCATCTCTTACAGCACTGTGCCCGATAAAATAAGATTTTAAAACCTTAGCTTCAGGATACGCATTGGCTATAATCTCTTCTGAAGAAACTCCGTTCAATAATGATATTATTATCGTATCTTTTCTGACAAAGTTTTTAATACTTTCAATTGCGCTTGCTAAGCCGGACGATTTTGTCGATATTATTATCAAATCAGGTTCAAAAACCTCAGACGGCAGAATATATTCAAAATTTTGCTCTGTTCCGTTAAGAGTCGGCTTATTTTTCTTATACCTTGCAAGTCTTTCTTCATCAACAAGAATCCTAAGTTCGCATTTTCTCCGAAACTTTACCGCAAAAGTAAGCCCCACAGCCCCTAAACCGCAAATAATAACTTTATTCATATCCCTATTATACATAGTAAGCACTCAACAGTGCAAGTAATTAAAAACATATAATTTTAAATTTTAAAATTTACGCTATAATAATGTTATATGGAAAGTTTAGCACAATTTATACAGCAAAAACGGGAAAAAGCAGGATTATCTCTTAGCGGACTCGCAAATAAAGCCAATATAAAGCCTGAAGTCCTAGAAGATATTGAGTCGGGTAAGGAGCTTTTTTTATCAGTTACGCAGCGGCAGCAGATTGCAAGAGTTTTGAAATGTTCTCCCAAAGAACTAAAAAAATATGAACGGGACTACGAGTTTGAAGTTATATCTGATGAATGTATTGACAATCTCAAAAAAAGAATTTTAAATAGAGAAACAAATCTGCAATGTCCTATGTGTGGAGAACCGCTTATAACTCGTGTAGCAAAAATGTATGACTTAGAGGATAATTTAGTTCTGGAACCAAAAGCACACTGTGTTAAGTGTATTTTTCAAATTAAATAAACGCGTTAGCGGTCAATTGGTTTAGGGTCCTTTAAGGTATTGCTCTTAGGAGTATTTTTCTTGGCAGGTGTGATATGGCGCGCATAGGCGGTCAGCCTGTCCTCTTATCAAGTCTTGATTTTTTTACGAAAACCGACCTTATATACTACAAAATCGCCCGGTAAGCTAATACAAATTACATCCTCTCATTATTTAATAACATTAATGAGGAGGTTTCTTATGTATCGTATTTGCACTCTTTTACTAATTATATTAATATTTGCTCAGACTGCAGTAGAAGCCGCGCGAACGGTTGTGACAAGCAGGCCTGCGTATCGCCCTTATTATGCCTCACCTGCTCGTCGATATAACAGACCATACTACTATAATAACAATAATTACTATAATCCTTACTCAAGGACCAGAACTATCTACCAGCCTTCTCCATACAGAAGGCGGCTTATTAACAGAAGCGCTTATAATCAAGTCTCTTCTCTAACAGACTTGAATGCACTTGAAAAATACGCTCTCAATAAAAGCTTCTCAAAAGATAGTGACTTAGAGAGGCTACAACGACTTGAAATGCAGGCCTTTGGTGCAATTCAGCAGGGTGATGTCAACACAAGGTACGACAATGTAAGAAGCGCTATCCTGTCACGCCCGAAACAAAATTATAAAACGTCCTGGCTTCGAAATCTCAGCAACTATTTTAATGGACAAATGACGGGCTTTACTCCATCAATCGGGAGTTCTAACTATTTTCCTTACACAACTTCCTTTAATCCGGTAAACCCTTACAACTCTATGGGAAACTTTAACTATAATCAGTATCCTACGGTATATGACAACGGCAGAAGCTTTGGCTATGGAACAAGTCCTTTTAATCAAGGTTACAGGAATTATAATTATACAACCGGCTCAACAACCGGAGTTAAAATTTTGGACTAAAGTCCTTGTTCGGGGTGCGCGGAATTCGATTTTACGATTTCGTAATACTCATTCTTGTCAATATTAACACCCATATTCTTAATATTAACTGTAAATTTCTTCTTCTTTTTTTTCGGTTTGTAAGGATTATTTGACAATCTTATTACCTTCTCCAACTTGAACAATAGTTGGTTTATGCGTTTTTATTTCCTCCGGAGTCAGCATTGCATAAGTCACTACAATAATTTTATCTCCCGGCTGTGCCTTTCTTGCGGCTGCTCCGTTAAGGCAAAAACATTTTGAGCCCCGAGCTCCCTTTATTGCATAAGTTTGGAAACGCTCACCGTTATTTATATTTAAAATTTCAACTTTTTCCCACTCATATATTCCGGCAAGCTCCAAAAATTCTTCATCTATGGTTATCGAGCCTACGTAATTTAAATTGGCATCAGTAACCGTAGCTCTATGTATTTTTGAATTTAAAAATTGTCTTAACATACACTTACCTCTCTTAATAATATTAACACAAAAAAATTAAATACATGGCGAATGAGTTTGTATGTGTAAATTCTGTATAATAAGGATAACACAGGAGAATAAAAATGCTTGATTTATTTATTTTGGAAACTTGTCCTTACTGTAGAAAAGTTATGAATTATCTTGACGAAAAAGGTATAAAGTACAATAAAATTGATATTAGTGATAAAGTTGCGGAAGAAGCGCTTATTCAGCTGGGCGGCAAAAGACAAGTTCCGTTCTTGGTTGATAAAGATAGGAATATTCAAATGTATGAATCCGATGACATAATTGAATACTTGAAAACTATTGTGTAATTATACTAAATCCACAGGCATTGTAAAAAAAATAAACTACACTAATTTATATGTTTGTGATAGAATGTATAAATATAATGCTGTGGAGTGGATAGTTGATTAGTCTATCAGGTTTATATAAAAATTTAATATTATTTTTATTAATCTTGGTAAGTTTTTTGTGGGCCGGTGAGGTTTGTTATGCTGATATGCCTGATACACCGGATTCAATAATGGAGGAAGAAGCAGATTACGTTGAAGAAGCTGCTTATGACAGCAACACAGCATATATTAACGATATAGAAATTTTAGGCGCGAATATTATTAAACCTGAATATATTTTATCAAAAATGTCACTCCAAAAAGGCGATTTGTATGACAAAGACGCCATGCAGCAAGATCTGAAAACCATTTACCGCCTCGGATATTTTACTGAAAGAATGAAGGCTATTCCTGTAAAAAATCCTAATGGAACAATTTCTCTAAAGATCATTTTGGAAGAAAATATTCCTGTTACTGATTTTACTATAGAAGGGAATACTGTTGTATCAAGCGACGAAATTATGCGTTATCTGCTTCCATTAAAAGGTAAACCCCAGAATATTACAGCAATTAACGAGGCAATGGAGAAGATTAATGAAAGTTACTATTCAAAAGGGTATATACTTTCAAAGATTGATTCAATTTACGATGACCCCGATGGTACACTTAACCTAAGCATTACAGAGGGTAAAATTAATAAGATAATGATTACCGGTAATGAGAAAACTAAAGGATATATCATAGAACGTAATATAATGACAGAACCGGGTACGGTTTATAATGAGAATCAAATAAAACAGGATTTGGTCCGCCTCTACTCCACACAAGCTTTTAAAGATGTCAACCGAACGATTGAGGTTTCTGAGGACGATCCTGATAAATTTGATATCACCATTGAACTGAAAGAGCAAAGAACTGCATCGGTCTCTGTAGGCGGCGGTCTGGATTCCGCAACCGGAGCTTTTGGCTCGCTGGGAATTTCTGACAATAACTTTAGGGGTATGAATCAGAGAGTTTCCTTAACGGGTCTGGTCGGGTCAGGTATTTTAATGAGTGACTCTTCTATCAAAAACCACATGAACTATCAGGCAGAGCTTAGTTTTTTTGAACCGCATTTCCTGAATGCGGACAATTCGCTTATGAGCAAGATTTATTTTAGAGATTTGGGAAGCTACCAGGTGCCCCTTGCAATAGAACGCCGAATTGGTATCGAAGGAACAATTGCGCATAGATTAAAATTCAATAAACGTATGTCAACAACATTAACCGGGGGAGTTGAATATATTAACCTGTCTGAAGGGGATATTGCTGCAATAAACAGGCTGTACCGCGAGCACAATTTAAATATAGCAGACCGTGCCAAACAATTGGAAGGCGGATTTTTCCTGAGACTGGCTCCCGGATTGGCGTATGACTCGCGAGATTCTGCGACAAACCCACGTCACGGAGCTTTGGCTTCTGTAAGGTATGAAGAGAATTTTGGACTTGACGGTTTTGGAAAAACCAACGGTCGTTTGACAGGTATGGCTAAGAAGTTTATTCCGATTGCTAAGAAATCCTCTCTTACTTTCACCGGACGGGGCGGCTTGACCGTTCACGGCTCTGATGTTCCTGAGATTATGGCATTTCGTCTTGGCGGCCCTTACACCATCAGAGGGTATAAGGTCAACGGAGTTGGTACAGGCCGGGCATTTATTATGGGGTCGGCAGAACTTGCTACTCCGATTCCGTTTGTTGATCGTTTGAAAGTTAACTTCCTGCAAAATCTAAGATTAACCTTCTGGGTTGATGCAGGTAAAGTTTTTGACCCGACAATTGCAAGCGTGTTGTATGACAGACCGGTTCATGCAATTACTGCAGGTATAGGTTTGAAAATTAACATGCCCGGTATCGGGCCATTGTCTGTAGATTATGGTTTTCCGCTCACAAATCCGGGCCCGAACGGCTCGCCAAACGGATACTTTACGTTCGGTGTAGGCGATATGATGTACTAATGTTGACAGGTAATGTATAATGATTATTAACAGAGGAGGTATTTAAATGAAAAAAATCAGACTGGCACTCGCAGTTCTTCTTATGGCTGCAATAACGGGCACGGCAAATGCAGCAGTCGGGTATATCGACTATGCCAAAGTTATTGATAATTATGATTATGCCAAACAGGTTACAAAAGAAGTTGACGCAAAAGGACTTGAAATGCAGCAATATCTTGTAGATAAAGAAAAAGAGTATAAATCTTTGGACACGCCGTTAAAAAAGCAAACTTTTGAAGAAAAGGTTGCTCAGGAATTTAAGTCTAAACAAACAGCTTATTTGACTCTTAAAGAAAAAAGAGAACAAGAAGTTTATACGAAGATAAGAGATGCCGCAAAAGCTGTGATGGTAGAACAAAAGCTCGATGCAATAATGGATATTCGTGGAGTTTTTGTCGGTGGTGTTGATATTACTGACAGCGTAATTTCAAAATTAAAGGGCGCTAAAAAATAATGAAGTTTGTCGACCTGATTGAAAGGAAAAAGCAGGGTTGTGTACATAGCCGGGAAGAAATTTGTTATATTGTAAACTCAATTATGAACGGCGAGGCTTATGATTATCAGATTTCTGCCTGGCTAATGGCCATGTATTTTAAAGGTATGACAGAACAAGAAACATCTTACTTTACGGAGGCACTTGCAAACTCGGGAAAAACAATAGATTTCGAGGAGTTGAAAGGTTTAATCGTTGATAAGCATTCAACAGGCGGTGTCGGTGATAAAGTAACAATAACGCTTGTTCCGCTTCTCGCCGCGGCCGGTGTTCCGGTTGCAAAGCTCGCTGATAGAGGACTCGGGCATTCTGCCGGAACGGTTGATAAATTGGAATCAATACCTGGATTTAATACTGAACTTGAAATTTCCTCAATTGTTAAACAGGTAAAAGAAATTTCTGCAGTTATTGCATCTCAGGCAAAAGATATTGCACCTGCGGATAAAAAACTCTATGTACTTAGGAATACCACGGCAACGGCCGATAGTGAGGCGATGCTTGCGGCATCTATTGTTTCAAAAAAAATTGCCTCCGGGGCGAGCCATATTATCATTGATGTAAAATACGGCTCCGGAGCATTTATGAAAACAGCGGAAGATGCTGTACAGCTCTCAAAACGGATTGTAAAGATAGGAAGATATTTGGATAAATCTATTACCGCGGTTGTAACATCAATGGAAGAGCCCCTGGGCAGGGCTGTAGGGCATGCTCTGGAGGTGATTGAAGCAATTGAATTTTTAAAGGGTAACATTACGAGCGGTGACCTTGCAGAGCTTACTTATTCTTTTGCTTCTATAATTCTGATGCAGCTGCGGTACTATGATAATGAAGCCGAAGTCAGAAATTATTTAAAGAGCCTTATTGAATCGGGGAAAGCTATTGAGAAATTCAAAGAGCTTATATCGGTACAAGGCGGAGATGTTGAAATTATAGATAATTATGACAAGTTTAACCTTCCTACATTTAAAATTGAATGTGAGTCTAAAAAGGGCGGATATGTTCAAAATATTAACGCTTGTGAAATTGCAAATGCGCTTGGAGTGTTAGGAGGCAGCCGGGAAAGTGCAACGGGCAGGATTGATCATAGCGTAGGTGTTTATTTGAATAAAAAAAGCGGTGAGTATGTTAATAAAGGGGAAACATTATATACCATATACTCAAATGATGAGGAGTCGACCCGTATTGCACAGCGGCTTTGTGATGGGGCTTTTTCCATAAATGACAGTAAACCTGCTCAGAATGGCTTGATATATGAAATTGTAAAAACAGATGAGGATGATGATGTTTAATAAAAAGATGCAGTACGTAATAAAATCTGTTCCGACAGACGATCGGCAGGCGTTGGAAAATCTCCTGAACGAGATGTCCGAGTCCGGCTGGGATTTGTATTCAATGCATGAAATTGAGACTGACAGCGGCTTTGATTTTAACTGTATATTTATGCGCGAAAGACAAGAGGATGATTCTACGGATCTTGATGATATCGTTAATATAACAAGTTTCAAATATCGTATGGAAAAAATGCTTGCGGCACCTTCAAGTCCTTATGAATCCTGCAAGGAAATACAGCTTAAAATTTCTAACCAGAAGGAGAGGATTAAAAAGATAAAAGATCAACTTGAAAGTGAAAGTCTTTCTCCCGGAGGTAAAAAGCAGCTTAATAATCAGATGTCGGATGAGCTGAAACAACTTGACGCGTTAAAACAGGCTCTTGTTAATGAGATATCGCCCGACACCATGTATTCAATGATTAAAGAAGAAAAGTTTGTTGTTAATCTTTCTGAAGAAATTTTGGAAGTTATTTCTATGGAGGCCGGTGACAATTTGCTTTCTGAAACAGTAAAAATACGGCAAAACCTTACGGACAGATTGGGATATGTTATTCCTCATATACATTTTCATAATAGTGATGATTTAATGCAGAATGAATTTAGCATTAAAGTTCATGATATTGAAGTTTTCCGCTCGGTTGTTTTTCCGGACTGTATATCTTTTTATAAAGACGAGCTGAAGGGGTATAAGGTTACGGAAGAGGATTACGTTACGGTTGATGAAATTACCGGCAGAAAACTTATTTGGATACAGCGTGACAAGGTGAAAGATTTTTGGCTTAAAGGAATGAGCGCAGCGGAATATATAGGAAAAGCCATTGAATATATAGCTGTTAACGAAGTCTCGGATATAATGGATTATAATGACGTAAATAAGTATGTTGAAATCGTTATTGAAAATAATTCATTCCTTGTTGATAATATCATTCCTGATTTTATTACGGCGTCTGATTTGAAATATCTCTTGACCTGTCTTATCAGAGAAAGAGTTTCTGTAAAAAATATTGTTTATATTTTTGAGAAAATAAATGATTATGCAAATGAGCCAACAAAAGAAGATTTGCTGGATAAGGTAAGATTGGCTCTTTCTAAGCATATAATAAGAGATTTGGCAGAAGATGGCGAATTGAAGGTTGTGGAGTTGGAAGACTCAACTGTAGAAAAAATTTATTCATTTTTCAGGGAGAGTGAGCATAATGATGAAGCAATATTGCGCATAGATGCTTCGGATGTTCAGGTTATAGCGGATAAACTTGCAAAAATGATTAAATCAAAGAAAATTTCAAAACCAATACTTGTTGTACCAATGGATATAAGACATATGGTCTTTGTTATATTATCGGAATTTATGCGCGGCATAACCGTTTTAGCTTATGAAGAGTTGGTTAGTGACTCTAATGTAAAGTTTATAGGTAAAATATAAATTTAAGTGTAAAAAAATACTATTTTAACTCCTTATATAGGTAAAAAGGCGTAAGCCATATGGCTGGGTGCTGACAGTCTGACTGCTTATGTTTTTTATGTGTAATAGTAGTCAAAAAGGAGTAAAAAATGAATGTAGTAGATCCTATTCGGAACAAAGAGTATATTAATGCGATAAAACGCGTACTTAGAGAAAGTGGGACAAGGAACCTTCTTTTATTTCTTATGGGAATAAATACGGGTTTGCGAATCTCGGATTTGTTAATGCTGCGTGTGCGAGATGTTAAAGATAAGGATTGTGTTCAGATAATTGAACAAAAGACACACAAGATTAAAAAATTCCCGATACCAAAAGATATACAGGTTTTTATAGACGAATATGTTGAGCGCAAACCCATGGCAAGATTCCTTTTCAAAAGCAAAAAGGCCAACAAACCAATATCCAGAGTTCAAGCATACAGAATTATCAAAGATGCCTGTCAGATTATTGGTATTGAACATACGGGCACACATTCTTTGAGAAAGACTTTTGGTTATCATTTCTATAAAAAAACCAAGGATATTGCAATGCTTCAACAAATCCTAAATCATTCGTCGCAGGACATAACTCTTCGATACATAGGCGTGACACAAGAGGTTATAGATGATAACTTAAAGATGTTTGCTTTATAATGCACAAGGCCGTGGGCTGTCTTAACAGTTCACGGCTTTTTATCTTACAAGCAGAATAAACCAAGGCCATTCTTTTGTATTATCGCCAAAGTGGGAGAATTGTATCATTCCCTTTTTTTTAATATTAATAAATCCTACAAGCGGATATGTTTTAAACTTTGAGTTTCCGGACGTAAACGAGTAGTTGTAAAAATATCTGTCCGTGTCATTGAGGATAATAATTTTAAAATTATGTTTATCCTTCTTTATCTTTAAAGAATTTGTATTAGGACTAAATTCCGATATTTTAATTATTTTAAAATCAGGAAAAAGCGCCTGAACTTCATCAGGAGAGAGTTCTCTTTTATTCACCTGACCGTCAAGATAGGAAAAATCATAAAATTTCAAATAATCATTTGAATACCCTATCAAGTCGCCGTTATGTATAAATTCATACTGGCAGCCTGTCGTAAATGCAAAATCCCCGTTTGATTTATAAAACTCAGAAAAACTTGCTGTTCCTGAGGATATAAATTTGATAAAGTAATCGGAATCTTTTCTATTGACGTTTGTCGTCCAGACGTCTTCAAAAACTTTAAGCTTTCCTTCTTCTTTAATATTTTTATATGGAATAGAAAGCAAATCCGCCGCTTGAGCACTTAGAGTATACCCCAATAATATAAATAAACAAAATATCTTTTTCATATAATAAATCTCTCCTGGAGTTTAATTATACAGGATAATCTTTTATACTTCAACTGTTTGAAGGATGAGTCTCTCAATGAATATATATATAATATTAATATGAGTTTAGTATCAAATTATATTGGCGGAGTTTCAGGCATAGGGGGTAATGGAGCAGCTTTAGCCCCGAATTTTGACTTGAACGACACAACATTTTCCGACCTTTTAGAAAAACAGATAAAAGGTCAAGATGAAAACAGCTCAGCTAATGGACTTTTAGGCTCATTTGGTATTCCTGCCGGCATGCAGATAGACGGTATGGACGGTACAGAATTTACGGAAAAAGCTTTTGATCAGGCAGAGGCTCTCGGGGCTAAAACTGATGGTGAAAATGAAGAAGAAAACCAAAATAATAATATTATGGATTTAAATAATGACGGTGATGTTACAAGCTCGGAGATGCTTACATTCTTTACGTCACTTTTAGATAACGGTTCAACCGGTCAGGAAGCTCGCTCTGAATTATTTGACTTTGCTCGCAGGCAGGCTACAGATTTTTATAACCAACACTCAAAAAATGTTATTACCAATCTTACAGAATTTGTTGATGATATAAAGGGTTTAGTGTAAAAAATTTTAATGCCCCTCTTTATTTGCACCCTGTTTGTAATATAATAAAGTTATTGGAATTTAAATAGCTTTATTTTTTGATTAATAAGGAGGTCAAATGGGCAAAATTGAAATTACACACGAGATTGAAGAAAAATGTTGTGTACACCGCGGTGTAAAAGGAGTTCCAGCTCCGATTCCGCAAGAAGGTGAATGGACAAAATGTAAAGAAATTAAAGACATTTCAGGCTTAACTCACGGATGCGGATGCTGCGCACCTCAGCAAGGTACTTGCAAACTTACTTTGAATGTTAAAGACGGAGTTATTCAGGAAGCTTTGGTAGAAACTTTAGGCTGCTCAGGCATGACTCACTCTGCAGCTATGGCAGGTGAAATTCTTCCGGGCAAAACTATTCTTGAAGCTTTAAATACAGACCTTGTTTGCGACGCAATCAATGTTGCTATGAGAGAATTATTCTTGCAGATTGTTTACGGAAGAACTCAAACTGCGTTTTCTGAAAACGGACTTCCAATCGGTGCAGGTCTTGAAGATTTAGGTAAAGGACTTCGTTCTCAAGTCGGTACTATTCACTCTACAAAACAAAAGGGTGTTAGATACCTTGAACTTGCAGAAGGATATATTCTTGAACTTGGTCTTGACAAAAATGACGAAGTTATCGGTTATAAATTCGTAAACCTCGGTAAAGTTATGGACGCAATAAAAGCAGGCGTTGATCCGAAAGAAGCTTACGAAAAGAACATCGGTACTTACGGCAGATTTGCTGATGCGGTTAAGACAATTGACCCGAGAAAAGAATAGGGTGAGCTTCGTTCACAGTTGAGAAGAAGATAAGTTTAGCTGTTTAGAAGAATTTAATCTAAATAAATCTATAACTTCTTCTAAACTTAAAAACTACAAAACTTTTAAACTTTTTAAATTAGTAATGAAACACAATAAATAAGGATATAAATTATGACAGTAAAATTTGAAGGACAAGACAGACGCGAAGCGACTCTTAAAAAAGTTTTACCTGAATATGGTTTTAAATCACTTGAAGACGCTCGCGAATTATGCTTATCAAAGGGCATCGACGTTGATGCAATTGTAAAAGGTATTCAGCCGATTGCGTTCGATAACGCATCTTGGGCTTATACATTAGGCTGCGCTATTGCAATCAAAAAAGGTATTAAAACTGCCGCAGAGGCTGCAGAAGCTATCGGAATCGGGCTTCAAGCATTTGCAGTTCCGGGCTCAGTTGGTGATACAAGAAAAGTAGGCTTAGGTCACGGTAACTTAGCAGCTATGCTTCTTAGAGAAGAAACAGACTGCTTCTGCTTCCTTGCCGGTCACGAATCTTTTGCAGCTGCAGAAGGCGCTATCGGTATTGCAAGAAACGCTAATAAAGTTAGAAAATCACCTTTAAGAGTTATCTTAAACGGTCTTGGTAAAGACGCTGCTTATCTTATTGCAAGAATCAACGGCTTTACCCATGTTGAAACTGAATATAACTATAAGACTGGCGAACTGAAAGTTGTTAAAGAGACACCTTTTTCTGAAGGTGAAAGAGCGAAAGTTAAATGCTACGGCGCAGATGATGTTAACGAAGGCGTTGCAATCATGATTAAAGAAGGTGTTGATGTATCTATTACCGGTAACTCAACTAACCCAACAAGATTCCAACACCCTGTAGCCGGTACTTACAAAAAATGGTGCTGGGAAAACGGCAGAAAATACTTCTCGGTAGCATCCGGAGGCGGTACAGGTCGTACACTTCACCCTGATAACGTAGCTGCAGGGCCTGCTTCTTACGGTATGACGGATACTATGGGCAGAATGCACGGTGATGCTCAATTTGCAGGTTCTTCATCAGTTCCGGCTCACGTAGAGATGATGGGTGTTATCGGTATGGGTAACAACCCGATGGTTGGTGCAACAGTTGCTGTTGCAGTTGCTGTTGAAAACGCTATGAAGGGCTAGAGGTAAATAGTAACTTTTAAAATTTTTGTAAAGGCGCGGCGGATTTTTTAATCCGCCGCGTTCTTATAACTCTTTTTTTATAATATCCGTTTTAAGCCAGTCTGCACGAGTAATACGATTTTCGTTGACGAAGTTAGTCAGTTCTTGTGCGATCTCTTTATCTGACAATGACTTTAAGGATTTCGAGGTGTTTTTATCAATACCTGCTATTCCGGTAAATATGTATCCATTATCTTTCAATAATTGGAGAATTTTTCTTTCTACACCTTTTGTGCCATAAAACATAAAATCATGGACTTTATCTCTAAAAGGCATTTTTAGACCGCTGTTAAAACTGCCGCTTATCTTGAATGTATCATTTGGTGCAATTTTTTTCGTCTTATTTTCAAAAATTTTTGCTATATTGCTCCATCTTTCTTTGTCTCCTTTAATCTTACTTATGTCCAATTTTGCTCTAAAGTTAGGACTTACAACCGGATTGATTGAATTGTTCATAAATACTCCTTTCATTCTGCACAGTGTTATTAAACCGCCTAAAAGATTTTAATTGCTACATGCTTTATAGTTTTTTACATGTTTACGGCGGATGAATTCAAGATATTTGATGTGGGGAAAATTTATCGCGTTAAACATCTTTTAAAATCAAAATCTGTCATTCAAAAAGGGAGCCTCTCCAATACGCCATACAAACTTAATTATTTTCCGGCCGTTATTAAAATATCTTTCTTATATATTGCTTGACGGCAGACAGTAAATCTGTTTTTTGAGGTTTATTTTGATTTCAAACTACTTATCCCCAAGGACGCTTTCTCCTGCTATTTTTTCGCCTTTTATAGTATACCTTGCATGCTCTGTTTTCATTAAATGATTATCCACAAGAGAAAAAGATTCTAAAGTCAACTCATTGATGCCGCTGAATTCGTTATCCGAAAGCCTCAGCGTTACAATATCCGTCAGCATTTTATTATCATAAGGAGCTTTTTTAGAGAAAACAACGACGTTTCCCTCTACAGTTCTTAGCGATATTTCTGCTTTCGCACCAGAAAAAGGGTTTTCAAGGGTAATTTTATCACCTACTCTTGAGAGATTCCAGAAGTCGACACTTGCAGGCTTAAAGGTTCCATAACTGTTTGACTCTTCAAGTTTTGCACTTACTCTCCAGCTTCCGAAAAAAGCCTCCGGAACGTCATTTACCGAGACACCTGCAGATAGGATTTTTTCTTCCGCGAGGACCGGAAGCAAAAAAATCAACATTAAAAGTAATAAAAATAATTTTTTCATGGTAGTATTTCTAAGTTTTGTGAAATTCATTTAAGAGTTTTCTTATAATAAGATTTTTATATAATGTGAAGGTATTATCCTATTTTTTCAAAATCAGCGGCACCGTGTTTGCACCAGGGGCAGATAAAATCCGGAGGCAGATTTTCCCCTTCATATATATAGCCGCAAATTTTGCATATCCAGCCTTTTTTTTCAGTTTTTTGGGGCTTTGGTTTTATATTATTTTGATAGTAAGTGTAAGTTACTGTAGGCTCTTCTGACAACACTTTTGCCTCAACAAGCTGGGCTATGAACAGTGTATGAGTACCTAAATCAATTTCTTGCTTAACATAGGCTGACATAAACGCATTAGTGTTTTGAGTTATATACAAAACTCCGTTGGGACTTCTATTAGTATCATAAAAAGAAGCAAACTTATCCGAATCACGTCCCGAGTGGTAGCCGAAGTGTTCAAATACATCAAATTTTGCAGATTCAGACAGAATCGATACATTAAATTTTTTAGTCCGCTGTATCATTTCATTTGTATAATTTTTTTTGTTAACAGCAATAGCAATTTGAAGAGGGTCTGATGTAACCTGCATAACGGTATTAATAATGCATCCGTTATCTTTTTCCCCTTCTGCCGCGGTCAGGACGTAGAGTCCGTAGCCAATTTTAAACATAACATTTGTATCCATATTTTAATCCTTTTTAATTTTTCTTATTCTAATTTCGTTATCTTCCAGATATAGTTCGACCTGATCAAGTACCGGATTAATACCGAGCCCATCCAGTATTGCCTTAGGGATTATAACACCCCAACTTCCTCCGATACTGCGTAGTTTTTTAGTAATCATACAAGCACCTCTTTTTGTAATTATAGCAAAATATATTGACATTTTATAGCTATATTTATTGCTATTTAAATTAGTATAAAAAGCCTCCTAATCGAAATAATAGAGATTGTATAAATTTCATCCATACTTGCCGGCATAGCTTATTTGAGAGACAAGGCCTGGTAGAGGCAATTAGAGGCAGGTAGGAGTATTACAAACGTTGAATGTTTTATCAATACCTGCCGACCAAATACATTTACCCCCCCCTACGTGCAGGCTGGTAGAGACAATTTGAGGCAGGTAAGTAGGAGTATTACAAACGTTGAATGTTTACCATTACCTGCCGACGATATATATTTACCCCGGCTGGTAGGGTTAATTCGAGGCAGGTAAGTAGGAGTATTACAAACGTTGAATGTTTACCATTACCTGCCGACGATATATATTTACCCCGGCTGGTAGAGGTAATTCGAGGCAGGTAAGTAGGAGTATTATAAACGTTAAATGTTTACCAATACCTGCCGACCAAGTATATTTACCCCTACGTGCGTAGCACAAAAAAAAGGTGGCAAGTATGAAGAAACCTTGACACCTCAGAGTCGTAATACTGAAAAATATTAGTTTTTATGATTTTTGTAGTAATCTCTAATTTTAACCTTTGGCACGACTGACATACCCGGAATTATTGAATATTCACTCGGATCAACTTTTTCAGTGAAAACAATCTTTACCGGAATTCTTTGAACAATTTTAACGAACGAACCTACTGCGTTTTCAGGTGGGAACAAACTGGCCTTAGCGCCTGAGCTTCTTTGGATACTGTCAACTTTCCCTTTGAAAACTTTGTCCGGATAAGTATCAATCTTGATATCAACATCCATACCTTCTTTCATGTGAGTAAGCTGAGTTTCTTTGTAGTTAGCAACCACCCAAACATCGTGCGGAACAATAACAAACAGCGGTGAGCCCGGTTGAACCATCATACCGACTTCAACCTTTTTGTTAGAGACAGTTCCGTCAATAGGAGCTTTAATATCCGTATATTCAAGCGCAAGTTCTGCCGCTCTTTTTTGTGCTTTTAATACATTCAAATCAGCATCGGCAACTTTTGCGTTCTGAGAAGGGTCTTTTGAAAAAATAGACTGTTCAGCTGACGTTTGTTTTGCCTGCATAGATTCAAGATTTGTTCTTGCTCTGTCTAGTGTCTGCTTTGAAACAGCACCTGCAGCATAAAGGTTTTCATATCTTTCAACATCTTTTTTCGCAAGTTCAATGGACGCGTTTGCTGCATTAAGTTCAGCGTGTGCATTTTCTTGGTCTAAAAGTGCTCTTTCGTAAGCTGCGGTTGCCTGGTCAAGCTTAACCTGATAATCTATTTTATCTATTACTGCAACGACTTGCCCTGCTTTAACCGGCTGGTTATCTTCCACAAGAACTTTTACAATCTGCCCTGATACTTTAGGTGAAACAGAAACGGTTGTTGTTTCAACATAAGCATCGTCTGTTGATTGGTAGCCAAGATATTCATAAATAAAATATCCTGCAATCAAAACGCCTATCAAGCCCAGGAAAGCAAATATATACCGCTTCTTAACCGGAAGCTTTCTTGTATTTTCTTCTTCAATTTTATTTTCTTCACTCATATCCTTATCTCCAAAGTCTCATTTAATACATTTCTTAATTCTTCTAACAGCCCACTTATTTTTGCAAGGTCGCTGTTGTCAATTTTTTCTTTAACAGCGTTCATGTGCGGTTTTATTTTACTTGTAACTTCTTCGGTTTTGTGTATCCCCTTTTCTGTAATTTCTACTATTTTAACAGGTCTGTTATTTTTTATTGAAAGTTTTCTTGCAATGTATCCTTTCTTTTCTAATCCGTCAAGCAGTTTTCCTGTATTTGCTCTATCTTTAAGAATAAGCTTAGCCAAGTCTCTCTGGCACAATTGCGGATTACAGGAAAGTGTATCCAGAACAGAGAATTCCTCCACAGTAATCCCTGCATCGTATTTTTCAAACACCTGCTGACCGAGGAGCTTGCAATACTTTGCAGTTAATTCTATTTGGTAGAATATAGTATTAGTAAAATGATTCTTCAATTTTGTAAATCCTCTGTTTGAAGTATGTTTTTTTTACAACATGTTGCTTTTGCAACATACTTATGTTATCATTACCATTAGAAAAAATCAAGTACTTGGAGAAAAGAATTATGAGGAAGTTTTTAACACTGGCTATATTAATATCAATGACAGCAGGAAATATAGTTCCTGTTATAGCAGCAGAAAAGACAGTTTTGAGTGCAGGGGCGGAGCAGACTGTTGATACAGATAAAAAGAAAAAAGAAAAGAAAAAATCAGATAAGGTTAAACCTGTCAAGAACAAATATGAATATATTAATCTTGCGTGGTGGCAGCAGTTCAATGATGAGTATTTGAATGATTATATTATAAGAGCTGTTGAAAATAACAAAGATTTGAAGATGGCGACATTAACGATAGACGAGTATTATCAGAATGTAGTTGCCCAGCGTGCGAACGAGCTTCCTACTATTCAGGCGGGATTTATGCCGGGGTACGGTAAATTTTTGGGTTCATCAGCCGGCGGATTTATGCTTCCTATAATAGCAAATTATGAGCTTGATTTGTTTGGTAAGAATCACAATAAGACAACTGCTGTTCGAAAGCTATATGAAGCATCAATTCTTGATGAGCAGTCAGCTTATATTTCTATAGCTTCATCTGTCGGGAGTGTATATATAAACATTGTTAAGCTGGATGCAATGATAGATTTGCAGGAAGATATTGTAAATCTTAGAAAAGAGATTTTTGATATGATGCTGGTAAGCAATGCGGAAGGTATTGTATCAACTTCTGATTTGGTAAAGGCAAATCAGTCTTATATTACGGGTGTAACCGAACTTACGGATTACAAAAAAGAGCGCACAAAGCTTTTGCATCAGCTTGCTGTTTTAATAGGCGACAGCCCTAACAATATTGAGGAATATAAAAGAATTGATTACAAAAAACTTGCATTTTCAGGAACTATTCCCGAGTATGTAAGCTCTGATGTTATAATGAAGCGTCCTGACTTTATGAAGGCAGAGAAAATGCTTGAGAAAGCAGGAATTGACGTAAAAGTTGCAAGAAAAGAAATGCTTCCGACACTCAATCTGGGCGGCGGTGTTTTGTTTAACTCTAAGCATTTTGAGAGTTTATTTACGACATCTAATATGCTCTGGGGCTTTGGCGGCGGAATTATGCAGCCTCTGTTTATGGGCGGAAGAATTAAGGCTAATTTGAAGGCTAAAAAGATTGCGTATGAGAAGAGCCTGAAAAATTATGAGAAAACAAATTTGACTTCAATGCAGGAGGTTAATGATTCTCTGGTTTCAGTAAATATGGATAAGGAAAAATTGAGCAAGCAGAGAAAGATTCAGGAACTTGAGCAGAAAGATTTCAAACTTTCTCAGGACAAATTCAATCAGGGTGTAATTGCAAAACTTGATTTGAACCAGATGGAAGAGAATCTTTTGAGCGTTAACAAGATGGTTTATTCAAGCGAATTTGACTGCATGATTGACTATATAAGTTTTTATAAAGCTATTGCGGCGCAGAACATATAAATTATTTTATACAAGCAGGGTCTGCACTGTCTGTAAGTCCGTCGTAATCATTATCAATTCCGTCCGAGCAAGAGCCGATTGAATCAAAACCTTCGGCTTTTGCGTTGAATTTAAGCCATTTATCAGGAATGCGGCCCCACTGATACAGGAAAAAGTCTTTGTAAAATTTAGTAAATTCGGGGTTTTTTAAAATAATCATATTCTCATCGTTTTTGTTCTCGCCGCTGAAAGAAAAATTCATTGAGCCTATGATTAGGTATTCATTATCAATAATCATTGTTTTGGAGTGCATTTTCCCTGCATAATTTTCGGTTTTTACGGCAATTCCTGCATCTCTTAATTCCTGATGTTTGGAGTGTTTGGTTGAAGCATTCAGAGCGTCCGCAATTATTCTGATGTCAACTCCTCTTGAATGTGCTTTTATAAGTTCGGAAGTCAGTTCTCTATGAGTGATAACAAAAGTCGGAATATAAATATATTTTTTTGCGTTTTTTACAAGGGGTATAACCCCGTTTGTTATTGCTCTATCCTGCGGTGAGAAAAAGATTTCCATGTTATCAAAGCTCTGCTTGTAAGGAGTTTGGATTTTGTCAGTATGAAATTGACCGTTGAACATTTGTTCAAATTCCTGCTTGTAAATCTTTGCGGCTTCGGCTGAATTTATTACAATAATGCTGTTTGTGTTATAGCCTGACATATCCGTGTGCGAAAGATTTGCAGAGCCTGTTATTACGGTTTTATTATCAAATATATAAAACTTGTTGTGCATTGTGCATGCTGCCTCTTTTGAGACGCCGTCATTTCGGCTTGTGGGAATCAGTTTGACAAAATCAAATGTATCGGGGTAAATATTCTCGCCTTTTGTGTCTGTATCATATACAAGCCGAATCTTAACCCCACGAGAGATTGCATCTTTTATTGCTTTTTCAATTTGAGGGGTTGAAGAGTAGCCGTAAATTGCAATATCAATTGAACTTTTGGAGTTATTTATTCCGGCGAGGATTTCTTTGCAAATCTCGCTGGAGCAGTTTCTGTCAGGTTTAAGCTTTGTGGTGCTGTCAGAGACAATAATTTTGATATTGTTGGTATCTATTGATGATTTGTATGTCTTTTCCGCCTCAAATAGTGCTTCGTTATTTTTAATCTTTGTAAAATATCTTTTTCTGATGATTATTCCGTCTCTGTGGGATGAGATTGGGTAAATATTGTCATTATCGATAATGACATATTGTCCTCTGCGGATTGATTTTATAAGTTTGTCAAAAGCGTATTGGTTTGTAAGTCTGCCATTTTCTATACAGTAGGGAGAATTCCTGAATCTTGCAGTATAACTGTATTTTAAATAGATTAAATCATTATCCGCAAGTTTAACCTTTCTGCCTTCAAGAATATTTTTAGCCCAGTATTTGGCAAAATTATCCAGAATAAAAGCTTCATCCCCTGTTATTCCCAAATTTGCCTGATTGTCTTTGAAATTCTCAAACCCTTTAAGATTAATCTCCTCTCCGTTATCAAGTTTAAGTTCATACGGATTAACTACACTTGTAACATGATAATAATCATCTTTCGGAACAAAGAAGATTCCGAAAATTACAAATGCAAGAATTAGAATAACGACGCTTAAATTTTTCAACATTATACTTCTACAGGAGTTTGGACATCTTTATAGTTAGTAATCTCAAATCCGAGTTTTTCAATTTCTTCCTTTAATTTTTTATTTCTCGTAATCTGAAATTCCGTAAAATGATTATCAATCTTACCGTCTTCATATCTGCAAGGATGAATCAAAGATTCAACAGTAACGTTGTCTCTTTTTATTGCTTTAAGTCCGTAAGAAACCGTGAGGCTGTTCATCATTGAAGTATATGCAACCCCAATCAGGTAATCATTCGTATTGAGTCCGTATTTTGGGACGGTATTTTCGTTTATAAGCGTGAAAAAATTAAGAAGTGCAACTTTGATTAAGTTAATCGGATATACACGGTTTAAATGTTTGAAAACATCAGGTATAATGTATGGTTTTTCAAATTGTGTTCTTATCTGGCTAATTCCGTATTCTTTTGCGAGCCTGCAAACCAAATCAAAAATCCTCGGAATTGAATGTGTATGAACGTGTGAATCAATATGTGTGACAAAGGTTTTTGCCTGAATATCTTCAATCTGTGCGCGGAATTCTTTTTCAAGCTGTACCATAAAAGTATCGTCTTTTGTGTTCAGAGATTTAATAAGAATCATTCCGAAAGAGTTGTTGAAATTTCCTTCTTCGTCTGTCAGCAAATCTAACCCTCTGCAGAGAGATTTCCCTTCGATAATATTAAGGTGCACTCCGACTCCCAAATCAGGGCAGGTGGGAATAATTTTATTAACAGCCTCTTCAAAAGCTTCTCCGTTGGCAACGAGACTTGCACTTTTGAGTATTCCCTCCGAATAACCTTCAAGCACAGCCCTGTTAAACGCTTGTGATATTCCGAAATCGTCTGCATTGAGTATGAATCTCTTGGCTGCCAAAAGTTTCTCCTTTATTTTTTGATAATTTAATTGTATTATAATATAACGAGGATTACAATGAGCGAAAATAAAACAAAACTTGCGATAATAATTCCGTGTTTTAATGAAGAGCTGGTGGTTAAGTCAACAGTTGAAACACTTTTAAAGGTTCTTGACAGAATAATTGCGAAAGACAAAATAGCTTCCGACAGTTATATTTATCTTGTAGATGACGGCTCAAAGGATAGCACCTGGTCTCTCATTGAAGAATTGCATAATACCTATGGCTCAAGAGTCAAGGGTACAAAGTTTATCAGAAATTACGGCAACCAAAAAGCGCTTATTGCTGGGCTTTTAGGGGTTAAAGCAATCGGATGTGACTGTGTAATTTCAATTGATGCAGATCTGCAGCAGGATGAAAACGCAATTGAAACGTTTATTGACGAGTTCCATAAGGGGGCTGATATTGTATCGGGTATCAGAAATGACAGAAAAACAGATTCTTTTTTCAAAAAATATACGGCTCTTTGTTTTTATAAACTCATGAATCTTCTGGGAGTTAAGATTCCTCCCAATCATTCTGACTTTAGACTCGTGAGTGCAAGAGGACTTGAGATTTTAGAACAGTATTCCGAAGAAGGACTTTTCTTGCGAGGATTCTTCCACGAAATCGGGCTTAAGACAGCGTATGTCCATTTTGATGTAAAACCGAGGGCATTAGGTTCTACAAAATACAACTTCTTTAGTTTAACAAGTCTTGCGCTTAATGGAATCACGGCTTTTAGTATTGTGCCTTTGAGAATAATTGCCGCAATTGGTGTGCTGACAGTTCTGGGAAGCTTTTTGCTTGCGATGGAAGTTATAGTCGAAAAATATATTTTTCACACAACTCCCGGAGGCTGGGCAACACTCGTAATCCTGCTTGCATTTTTTGGGGGGCTTCAAATCTTCTGTCTGGGCATAATAGGAGAGTATATGGGACAGATTTTTAACGAAGTGAAAGCAAGACCAAGATATATTAAAGATAAAGAATTGTTATAATTCTTTACAATTAAGTCAATTTTTTTACCCGAATTGTTTTTATTTATATATAGGGAAATTTAAGTTATTAGGAGTTTTATTATGGCAATTGGGGCAAGAGATTATATTGACAAACTTTTGGTCAAAAAATATGCAGATGAAAAAGTTGATAACCATGATGCGATGGAATCGATGGTTAATCCGGAAAAAATGCTTGAAGCAATGAACGATGTTGCAGCTATCCAGAGAAACATGTTTATGCTCTCTCAAAGACTCAGCAATACTTGCTATGCAATTAATGCCAAGGCTGCAAGATATCAGCGTCGTGAAGGATAATCAAACAGTGCAGTTAAGCGTTGAAATTTGCAAGCCTTAAAGATTTCTTTATGATAAAATTTTAAATTATGAAGAAGCTGCTTTGTTTGGGAATATTTTTCGCCGTTATTCAAGCCTCGGCATTCGGAATTGAGAATGTAAAAAAGGTTTATTTGAACGAAGCGATTGATGCGGCTTTAAAGAACAATATTGACCTGCAGGCAGCGCAAATTGAGATTAATATCGCAAAAAATAATATCAAAGCAGCAAACCGCCTTCAAAATCCATCTCTTGACGTGTTTTATTTTATGGGTGCAGCCGGAAGGGGCGAGCCGCGGCAGATTGGGGCAAGCCAGAATATTGAAATTGCAAAAAGAAGCGCAAGAAAAAAGCTTGCCGAATCTAACTTAGAGCTTGTGGAAAAAAATGTTGATTATACAACATTTGATTTGAAAATGGATGTAAGAGAAGCGTATATAAATCTTGTTGCTGCAAAATCTATTCTTGAAACCTTGAGCCAGCAGCAGGAATTGCAGGAGGAGCTTCTTGAAATTGCAAAAAACAGGGTTAAATCTCATCAGGCGCCGGATATTGACGTAATACAGGCGGAAATTGCTCTTAACCAGATTATCACACAGGTTAATACCGCAAGGGTTAACGTTAAAAGTGCGCTTACTAATTTTAATAAGATGATAAATGACCCGAATGATATAGTATATGACAGCAAGGACAATATTTTTTCGGAGGAAAACAACTTTGCGGAGATGATGACACCGCCTCCTGATATTCAGTTTCCGCCGTTTTCTCTTATTCTGAAAAGTGCTTTAAATAATCGTTATGACATAAAAATCGTGAAGCAGGAAATTGATTTGGCAGAGAAAAATCTGACTGTTGTTGCGCGTCAAAGAATTCCCGATATAGAACTTATGGGAGGATACGGCTACATACCAGGCTCTTATGCTGATAACGGGAATTTTAATAACGGAGCTTACGCAGGAGCAAGCCTTGTAAACATTCCGCTTTTTTACAACTACTCGCCTGAAATTCAAAACGCTGCTTTAAAGCTTAGACAGGCAGAACTAAAATATACTTCCGTAAAAAACAAAGCAGTAAAAGATGTAAGCGCGGCTTACGAAAGATTTTTAACAGCGGCAGAGAACCTTAACCACTATGAATCCAAAATTGTTAAGGGCTCGGAGGAGTTAATTAATACTTCAAAAGACAGCTACGAAGCGGGAAAGTCTGACATTACCGCTTTGATTGTTATGAAACAATCTTATAAATCTATAATTATCGGCTATGCTCAGGCGCTTGCCGAGTATTATAACAGCTGGACAAACTTTTTGAGAGAAGTTAACGACGAGGAATTTGACCTTGTAGAGGATATATAAATGTTTTTTGCAGATTTACACATACATTCTAAGTATTCACGCGCGACGAGCAAGAACTGCAACCTTGAAGAACTCGCATTCTGGGCGCAGAGAAAAGGCTTGAGCGTAATCGGCACGGGAGATTTTACTCATCCTGCGTGGTTTGAGGAGATTAAAGAAAAACTTGTCCCGGAAGGTAACGGAGCGTTCAGGCTAAAGCCTGAGATTGAAAAAGAAATCCTGAAAAACGGTGAGCCTGTTCGTTTTCTTCTTTCGGTCGAGATTTCTACGATTTATAAAAAATGGGATAAGACAAGAAAAGTTCACCATGTTATTATGGCACCTGATATTGAAACAGCAGGGCGCTTCCGTGACAGGCTGGGCGCTATCGGGAATATTGTATCGGACGGAAGACCTATTCTGGGTTTGGATTCCAGAGACCTTTTGGAGGTTGCGCTGGAATCAGGAGAGGGTGCGTGCCTTATTCCTGCACATATCTGGACGCCGTGGTTTTCTGTTCTGGGTTCTAAATCGGGGTTTGATTGTATAGAAGACTGCTACGGCGACCTTGCGGAACATATTTTTGCGGTAGAAACAGGACTTTCGTCTGACTCTGAGATGAATTGGAGAGTATCAAAGCTTGATAAGTTCAGACTTGTTTCCAATTCCGATGCGCATTCCCCTGCGAAGCTTGCAAGAGAAGCGACTGTATTTGATACTGCGCCCGATTATTTCAGTATTATTAATGCCTTAAAATCGGGCGAGGGTTATGTCGGAACAGTGGAATTTTTCCCGGAAGAGGGAAAATACCACGAAGACGGTCACAGAAAATGTAATGTCTGCCTTAATCCCGAGGATACAAAGAGGCTTGGAGGAATATGTCCTGTTTGCGGAAAGCCGCTTACTATAGGTGTTCTAAACAGGGTATGCGAACTTGCGGACAGACCTGCAGGGAATCTGGTTGTGCCGAAAACTGCAGGAAAAGTTTTCAGCCTTGTTCCTCTGCCGGAAATCTTATCTGAAATTCTGCAGGTTGGTGTCTCAAGTAAATCTGTTACTCTGGAGTACGAAAAATTGATTCACAAGTTTGGCTCCGAGTTTTCAATCTTGCGAGAAGTTCCGATTGAGGATATTTCGAAAGATTCTCCGCTTCTTGGAGAAGGAATTCAGCGCCTAAGGGAAGGCAGGGTTATTAAACAGGCAGGATATGACGGCGAATATGGTGTGATAAGGCTTTTTGATAAAGATGAATTAATCCAGAAAAAGTATATGAATTTAAAGCTGGATATTAATCTTCCTCAAAAAGAGGAGCCGAAAGCAGCCGCGCCTTTGCCGGTTATTAAAACCGTGAAGCCTGCTGCTTTGGAAGAAGAAAAGAAAACAGGACTTGATGAGTATCAAAAAGCTGCGGTTGAAAGTTCATCAGACAGACTTATCATCACGGCAGGGCCGGGGGCAGGCAAAACAACCGTACTCACCGGACGAATTGCTTATATGATTCAAAGTCGGGGAGTTGCCGCAGAAAAGTGCCTTGCAATAACTTTTACGCGCAGAGCCGCACAGGAGATGAGGGAAAGACTTCAAAAACTGATTCCTGACAAGGCTGATGAAATTAATATTCACACTTTCCACTCTTTTTGTTTTAAAGTCTTGAAACAAAATTACGAAAAAGCAGGATTGGATGAAGGTTTTGACGTAATAAGCGAACAGGAAAAAGCTTTGTATAAAATTCTTCCTGAAAATACAATAGAATTCGATGATTTGATTACGCTCACGGTAAAACTTTTTGAAGAACACCCTGAAACAATTGAGCATTATGATTATATGTCAGTGGATGAGTATCAGGATATTGATGAGAATCAGTATAAATTAATAAAGCTGCTTGCGCCGGAGAAGATTTGTATTATAGGTGACCCGAATCAGGCAATTTACGGATTCAGAGGCGGAGATTCAAGGTTTTTCAAAAATTTTGAAGAGGATTACAAAGACGCTGAGGTTATAAGCCTTGTAAATAATTACCGCTCGACTGAAAATATCGTTAATGCTTCAAACCAGATGATTGAATCTTTTAATATAGTTTCTCAATACCACAAGCCGCACGAAAAAATTACAATTCATACGGCGCCGACAGATAAGGCTGAAGCTGAATTTATAGTAAACACTATAGAAAGTTTGATTGGGGGAAATAGTTTATTTTCACTTGACTCAGACCGCTCTGAGGGGATAAATGAGAATTTGGGCTTTTCTGATTTTGCAATTCTATATAGAACATCAGCCCAATTAAAACCAATAATAGAAGCGCTTGAGCGCTCCGGCATGCCTTATGTGAAATTGTCTGATGACCTCTTGTGTGATAACAAGGCTGTGAGGGAATTTTTGAAAAATCTTAATAGAAATGAGACAATAATAGAACAGCTGGAAAAGTTTGGCAAGTTTGAGGATTATATGCAGAAATTTCTTGTAAAAATTGCATCGGAGAATTTAAATGCAGAAGATTTTATTCATGCCATAAGCCTGCTTCGAGAATCAGACGCGCTTGACGGAAGGGCGGACAGAATTTCTCTTATGACGCTTCACGCATCAAAGGGGCTGGAATTTAAGTGCGTATTTATTGCTGGTCTGGAAGACGGCATAATTCCTCTGTACAGAGCGGAAACTCCGGAGGAAAAGGAAGAGGAGAAAAGACTTCTCTATGTCGGTATGACAAGGGCAGAGAAAAGGCTGTTTCTTTCAAGAACAATAAAAAGAATGTGGATGGGGCAGTATAAAAATCTTGAAATTTCTCCCTATCTTGCAAAGATTGAACAGGATTTATTAGCTCTTACCAGGTTTGAGGCAAAACCTAAGGATAATTCACTCCAGCTGAGTTTATTTTGAAAGGGGAATAGATATGACGGATTTTAAATGGGATGACAAATTGGATGTCGGTATCCAGAAATTTAACGAACAACACAAGAAGCTTTTTAAGTGTTTAGAAAATCTTTATACAGCAATGGAAAATAAACGTGATAAGCTTGCTCTGGCACAGGTTATTAATGATTTGCTCAGTTATGCAAAAGAGCACCTGACAGAAGAAGAAACCTGTTTTTTATTACATAATTATCCCGGCTATGATGAGCAGAGAAAACAGCATAAAATTTTTATTGAAAAAATGACACAATTTGCGGATGATTTTAATAATGATAAGCAGCTTATACACTTTGAGATTGCTGTCTTTATTAAGAACTGGATAGTTAACCATATTCTTGTGCTGGATAAAAAATATACAGAATTTCTGAATTCAAAAGGTGTATACTAAGACTAACGAAAGTGAGGAGTAATGAAAGTTATAATAATCGGAGGCGGAGCATCCGGCGCAAGCTGCGGAGCAAGGCTCAGAAGGCTGGATGAGAAAGCGGAGATTACGATTCTAGAAAAAACAGACGAAATTTCTATTGCAAACTGCGGTCTGCCGTATTATGTCTCTAACGTTATTAACGACAGAGATAAAATGCTTGTATCAACTCCTCAAAAGTTTAAGACCTGGTTTAATATTGATATTCGGCTTAATTCAGAGGCCGTAAAAATTGACAGAATTAATAAGAAAGTTATTTTGTCGACAGGAGAAGAATTAAAATATGACAAACTCGTTCTCACACCGGGTGCAAGTCCTATTATTCCGTCGTTTGAGGGAATGGATATTTCAAAAGTGTTCACTGTAAGAACGCTTTTTGATGCTGACAGGATAAAAGATTTTATTAAACTCCACAGTGCAAAAAAAGCTGTTGTAATAGGAGGAGGTTTTATCGGAGTTGAGATGGCAGAAAATCTTGCAGAGCTCGGGATTCGCACAACACTTGTGGAACTCCAAAACCAGATTCTTGCGCCTGTAGACTATGAAATAGCTGCTTTTGCTCAAAACGAAATGCGCGGAAACGGCGTAGAGTTAATTTTGTCAGACGGAGTGAAGCGTTTTAGCGGAAACAAAATTGTTTTGAACTCCGGAAAAGAAATTGAGTACGACATCGTTATTATGGCAATCGGTGTTAAGCCTGAAATAGCGCTTGCAAAAGACGCCGGTTTAGAAGTAAGAAGAGGAGTCGTCGTTAATGAATTTATGCAAACGTCAGATGAAAATATTTACGCTGCAGGAGACAGTGTTGAGGTGAAAGATTTTGTAGACGATTCTGATACGCTCATTCCTCTTGCAGGCCCTGCAAACAGGCAGGGGAGAATTATTGCGGATAATATTGCAGGTCTGAATTCTCAATATAAAAAATCTCAAGGGACTTCCGTTATCAAGGTATTTAACCTTACAATTGCAAGCGTCGGAAACAGTGAAAAACAACTCAAGAGAAAAGAGATTCCTTATTGGAAAACCTTTATTTATGGCCGTTCTCACGCCGGATATTATCCTGATTCCACGCAAATAGCTATAAAGTTATTATTTAATAGAGAAGGTAAAATCCTCGGCGCACAAGCAGCAGGCGAAGAAGGTGTTGAAAAAAGGATTGATGTAATAAGTTCTGTGATGCGCCAAAACGGAACCGTTCAGGGTTTGCTGGATAGCGAACTATGTTATGCGCCGCCATATTCTTCCGCCAAAGACCCCGTAAATATTCTGGGTATGAATGCGGACAATATTTTGAGAGGGCTGTTTAAACCTGCGTTTTATGAAGATATTGAAAACTCTTACCTGATTGATGTCAGACCCCAAGCCGTATTCAATCGCGAAACAATACAAGGCGCGGTTAATATCCCGATAAGCGAAATCAGAAGCAGGCTCAATGAAATCCCAAAAGACAGAAAAGTGCTCCTATTTTGCAACACAGGCCATACAAGCTATGTGGCTTCGAGGATTTTGGAGCAGGCCGGGTTTAATAATATTTACTCCCTTGCCGGAGGAATTGAACTGTATAAAGAGATTACAAAAGATTCGTTAAGCCTCGTTAAAAATCATTGATTGCGGAAGCCCTGAGGCTTCTGCTCTTGCATAGGTTTCAAAAGCTCTGCCGACCTGTAGGGGTCTGATTGTCTCTGCATCCCTTTGTACTACCGTTCTTCCGGATTCACTATTATTGTTTGATACTGCGTTCTGTTTGCAGTATTCCATATATTCATCATAAGTTATTGTGCCGTCACCGTTTGCGTCCATGGTCTCGACATAAGCATCATCGCCTTTGACCGCATAATGGGGCTGGGCCGCTGGAGGATTTACAGCCTGTTTTGGTGCCATTTCACTAATCCTGTTTCCGGTATCTAAAGATTGCTGCAAAAGCTGAGTGTTCAGCGATAATTGATTCATCATTATATCACTCATGTTGGGGCCCTCATTATATTTTGTTGGTAGACTATATTATAACATTATAACTCATTTTTTAGATTTTTCAAGTGGTTAAAACACCCTTTATTAGTAAATCGGGGCCTACGTTTTTTATTTCATAAAATTTTAATCCGCGAGCCTCGGAAATATCCGAAATATTGTCACCGTTAAAACAGCTTAATCCGGAATTGTCGTTTAAAATTTTCGGAGCAATAAACTGATAAACCTCATCAATAAGACCTTCTCTTAACATGGCTCCGGCAAGAGTTCCTCCGCATTCCACAAATACGGTGTAAATCCCTCGCCGGTATAATTTTCTGAGCACATATTCAATATCAAGCTGATCGTCTTTTAATGGAGTATTTTTACTTGATGCAACATAAAATTTTCCCTGTTTGAAAATCTCGGCCTCCTTTTCCACCCGTAAATCCTTATCCAGAATACATTTAAACTTATGTTCCATCCTCGGATTGTCAGCAATAACAGTATTTGAGCTTGTTAAAATACAGCCAAACTCCTTTCGCAATCTATAAACCTCTTCTCTTGCTTCTTCTGAAGTTATCCACTTTGATGAGCCTGTTTGGGTGGCTATTTTACCGTCCATTGTGGAGGCGGTTTTAAGTACAACGTAAGGCATTTGACGAGTCATATTCTTTATGAAAACTCTGTTTAAGAACCTGGCTTCGTTTTCTAATACCATACTGACTTCAATTCCAGCCTTTATAAGTTTTGAGATTCCATTAACCTTAGGGTTAACATCCTTCATCCCGATAACGACCCTTTTAATCTTTCTTTCAATAATCAGATTGACGCAGGGCGGTGTCTTGCCATAATGAGAACACGGCTCAAGATTAACATACAAAGTTCCGCCCTCTGCCTCATTGTTTTCCAGTTTAAGTAAAGCGTTTCTTTCCGCATGCTCTGCGCCGTATCTTTTATGGTATCCTTTAGCAACTATCTTTCCTGTTTTGTCTAAAACCACACATCCGACCATGGGATTCGGTAAAACTCTCTTTTTTCCTTTTTGGGCAAGTCTAAAACACTCGCGCATATATCCTTCATCAACAATCCTGTTAAATATTACATCAGATACCATTATAACGCTTTCTCAAAAAATCTAAGGCTCTTAGTTTCTAATTCATTAATCAAATTGTTCTGTTTAGTTTTTATAATCTCAAGCATTGGAAGAATATTGCCTGCAACATCCGGATTCCCTATACCGGATTTTGTATATTCGTATAAAATCTCCAGCAGGCTTTCAACTTCCTGTGCATTACCCTGTAATTCGTTCATCAGTATACGCGGCTCTTCATTCATTAATTTTGTACCTCTTTATATCAAATATATCATATTCATTCTACTTCTTTCAACTGAGCCCAAATAGTGGGATTTTTGGTTTCGGAGTCCAAAATGTCAATGATTCTGTAATAAGGTGCAGGCGCTGTTGAAATGTGCAACACTCCATTCACCGTTTCTTCTTTATTGACACCAAAATGTCCTGCAATAACGGCCTTTACATTGCTGTGCTTTGCAATAACCTTCAAATAATTTTCCGGTTTAAACGTATAATAGGTCTCCTTTTCCGCAGGCGGTATAACAGGAAAATGCTGAAGGAGGATGACATTGTTGTCCGGATAGAGGCTTAATTCCGAATCCATCCAGCTTAAAACGTCCTCTTTAAAATACCCCATAGTTCCCGGAATGACATCTTTTGAGCCATCTGCAACAATGAACACAACACCGTCTTTTTCAAAGGTGTAGCTCGGAGTTTCCGGTCTATATCTGCGAACCTCTTTTTTTATTGTTTTGATGTATTCTTTTTTACTTAAATCTTTGTGCTTGTTAACATCACGATCCCCTATAACTAAATAAAAAGGGCAGTTGAGTTTTTTTGCCTCCGATAAAAATGCACTAAGCTCTTTTTTATCAGGTTTATTGATGTTATCTCCCGTAAAAACAACAAATTCTACATCCTTTTGTTTGTTGATATCATCTACAATTTTTTTTAGAATATTATTTTCAGATTTTTCGGAAAACCTTACGTCAGTGACCTGTACAAATCTTAAATCCTTTGCAAAACTTATTGATGCTGAAAGCAAATAAACTAAAAATACACTCAAAAATTTTTTCATTTATACCTCAACAGTATGATTTTATCACAAAAATACTGGAAAATATTCAAAAATAGGTTATAATTAACATGCAATGTATAATTAAGGCAAAAAAATGTCCTTTGATTTCAACAATATCAACCCAATTAAAGCTCAATCAGTGTACAAAGATGGCGGCGGCTTAGGCGGCGGCGGAATGTATATGCGTCAGGGTAAAAAACGTAAGGAAGAAGACGAAGAAGATATGTTTGAACGCCGGGACGACAAGAACGAACATGAAATAGAGTTAGACCCGGAAATAAGGGAAGAAGACATTCCGCACAGCACTCTGTTTAACAAATTTGTAAACTGGTTCCGGCTGGGTCGCGAATAATCATGCCTCTTTTCGGAGGTATAAAGTTATCTCATTAATAAATTTGCTATATATAATGTCTATTGTAACGAAATCGTTACAAAATATCGCCATTCTAACCGCGGACGTGCAATGCTCAAAGCATTGCAATAGTCCGCGAAAGAGGGCAGGCTTGCCTGCTGCAGCAATTCGGGTGTAAGTCAACCGGCCTTGTATATCACAAAATTCTAAAAATGTTGTGTTAGTTCTCTCTTTTACACATCATTGTACAAAATCGTACAATTTAATTAAGTGTAGATTCTTTATTTAGATAGTTTTATAACAGAATATTTTATGTTTAAGGCGAAAAATTAGTTTACAGGAGAGACTGTAGTATAAGCTTCCTGATTTTCAAGCTCTCGTTTTATGTCTTGAACCGAAACGTGGATTACCGGCGCTTCATCATCTTTTTTGAGGTAAACATCAATAATGCCGGACTGTACAATAAACCTCTTGCATAGAATACAAATAAAGTTATGCCCGTATATGTACATGGAAGCCCCCATACACCTGTCTTGGCCAGCCTGAATTATGGCATTTTGCTCGGCATGAATCGAACGACAAGTCTCATAACACGTACCGGAGGGGATTTTGTTCTTAATCCTGTAGCATTCGCCGCGTTCATAGCAGGATTCTACGCCGGACGGTGTGCCGTTATAACCAGTTGCCTTAATTTTCTTGTCCTGTCCCACAATTACCGCGCCAACCTGTGCACGAAGACAGTTTGAACGAGAAGAGCAAGTTTTTGCCATATCTAAAAAGTAATCTGTCCAAGATTTTATTGCCATACACATATCATATAACAAAAAGTTACAAGTACAAACTTGTAACTTTAGGATAAATGTATATTTTTGAGGGCAGATTTGGAGATTATACAGTGACTTCTTCTTTGAAATAATCAATGACCGTGTCCATTACATTATCAAAGAAGAAGTCCAATTCTTGTGACAATGCGGTTTCTGTTTTTGTTAAGTCCAGTTCTTCTGTTTTGTTGAATCTTGCTAACATTTCATTTTCGATACGCATATTCATTTAATCCTTTCCTAAATTCTCGGGGTTATGTATTTAGCTTACAATTTTTATATCGGCATCTTTTAGAAAAACTTTAGGATTTTTTTTTAAATATTTACAATTATTTACAAAATCTGTGGAAGAGCTTATGTTTAAGTTATGTAAAAGTTTAACTTTAACACTATAAATTTATATTTAAATGGTATATAATGTAGGTATATGTATATCGTCAAAAATTTGAAGGACTATAATCTGTCCCACAAGCAAAGGATTTTTGCTGGCTATCTAAAGGATAATGTGGACTCTTATGTTTGTTATGAAAAAATAACAAATCGTACTGCTATGAGAAAATACTTTGCTCCTGATAATGATTTCATCATATACAGCACTGCTATTGCTGAACCTGCAGAACTTCTGGCCAGAGCTTTTGTAAGTTAATGATATTCACTTTTCTATTCTAGTGTGCTATTCTCATGTTATGAAGATATTTTTGGAAAAGCTTGGAATTATCTTGGTTATTTTTTGTGTTCTAAGTGGTGTTGCTTTAGGAAAAGATATAAATGTTATTAATTTTGAGGGCAGTAAATATCATCTTATTTACAGCTCTAAAAGCGAAGAAAATAACGGCTATTTGAATGAATACTTTAAAGATGGCGAAGGTATGAATACATGGACGGAAATGATTGCGGTTCATCATTTCCCGAATATGTTCTCTCCACTTGATCAAGCAGAAAGTTTTAGAGAATATCTTGATGAAATGAACTGTCCAAGTGCAATAACTTTGGATGAAAAAAATAATACTGGAATTATTGATTTTGTTTTGATTGACGGGAAAAAACTCCCTATAATACTTGAATTTAATGTATTTAAATATGAAAAATCCCCGGAATGCGGTACTATTGGTATTCAATACGCAAAACGTTACAGTGTCAGCAACTCGTTTGATATAGAAGCGGTAAAAAAAGAATTCGCAAAACAGCGTAAAAAGACCTTGAAAAATATCAGCAGAATCAAAATACCTCAAATGGTTAACAGCCCTATAGATAAATCTAGTGTATAGTGAATGTAAATCATTACAGGATTTAAATTAACTAGCAAATTTTTCTTTTAGGGGTGTTCTGCTATTATAGTATGGAGGAAAATATAATATGACAAATGTAAACTTTGGCTCAACTTATAGAATAAAAGTCACACAGGCAGGAATTAATTCTGCTAAAAAAGCAAGACTATCAGAACTTGTTAAATCATATCCTAATGGTATGGTAGGAAAGGGCAAGGATGGTTATGCAAGGTTATCAATCCCGGAAAGTGAAGACAATGCGTTTGTAACAAAGCTTAAAAATATAGGATATAAGATATTTCAGATATTTGAGGAGCATAATATTGACAAAAGAGAACTGGATTATTACATAAAAGAGCAGCTTGATACAAGAAATTATAGACAGGTCGGCAAAAACATGAAAAAAATGTCTACTGAAATGAAGCTGCAAAGGCGTTACGAAAGAAATCTTATAAAACCTGAAAAAGAACCTGAAGTGAACGAAATTTTACCGGAAGTAAAAAAGCAAGAACCTGTTAAGTATCCAAAAGCCCCAAGATTGCCGCAGCAGGTCAGCGAAAAAAATAAAATCCGCAATACGGCTGATTATATAAGGATAAAAAATCAATACGGCGAAGAAGCTGCAGAACTAATTTTCTTTGGAAGACAGCATCTTAAAACAAAGTAACTTTGTTTACGAACTCATCTTGGATAATAATATATCCATGCAGAACAAAGGATGTAAAAATATAGTCCTGACAGCTGCTAAACAAATAATGTTTAAACAGTTGCCATTTTTTCCTGAAGTGTATGAGCAGACTCCTCGTAGCCGGCTCTGCCCATAAGGGCATAAGTATAGTTTTTGGCCTGTTCTACACCAGGTTGATTAAAAGTATTTATATTGTACAGCTCGCCGGCAATTGCAGTTTGAACTTCCAGCATATAAAGAAGCTGTGCAATATTATACTCATCTATTTTTTCAAGCGTAATAGTCATTGTAGGGCGAGAATAATCCGCAAGAGCAACTCTTGTTGAATCGGCTTCCGCATTCATTAAATCGTTGATTGTTTTACCGCCAAGATACCCGATTCCCGTATAGTCAAGTATTCTCGGAATCTCTAGCGTTGTGTCAAAATTTTCAACCCTGATAAATGTGATGACTTTGTTGTTCGGTCCCTCATTGTAAAGTTGAATTTGCGAGTGCTGGTCAGTCACCCCGAGTGCTTTTATCGGAGTAGGACCGACATTAACTTTCTCGCCGTTGTTATTAACTTCCTTGCCCAATGACTCTGCCCACAATTGTACATACCAGTCAGAAACATATTTAAGCCTGCTTGAATAAGGCATCATAACAGAGAGATTTTTCCCCTTTTTAGTATCCAAAAGATACTGGATTAAAGCCCCTTGAGCCGCAATATTCTGGTTAATGTCCGTATTTTTTAGCGCCAAATCCATATCCTTAATACCGTTCATAATCTGGTCTATGTCAAGTCCGACAAGCGCAAATGGAACAAGCCCTACCGCTGAAAATACAGAAAACCGTCCGCCTACGTCATCAGGAACTACAAACGTTTTATATCCCTCCTGATCCGCAAGCTGCCTCAAAACTCCTACCTTTTTATCTGTAGTAGCTACTATATTTTTTCTGTAATCATCTCCGAGCTCTTTTTCAAGCAAATTTTTGATAATCATATATTGAGACATGGTCTCCGCTGTAGAGCCTGACTTTGTAATAACATTAACAAGAGTTCTTTTTAAATCAAGAATACCAAGCAGTCCGTTCATTGTATCAGGATCAATGTTATCTAAAAAGAAAATCCTTGGAAGCCCTTCTCTTTGTTCTGGAGTTAAAAGGTTCCAATACGGTTTTAACAATGCTTCTGTAACGGCAATTCCTCCCAATGCCGAGCCGCCGATTCCGAGTACGAGAATATTATCAAATCTGCCTTTAACCATTGAGGCAAATTCCTTGACGTACCATACAGTCTCTTCATTATAGCCTAAATTCATCCACTGAAGCCACTGACCCGGTTTATCTTTGCGCTGGTTTAAATTCTTTATAATATCAGAAATTGTTTGTTGATAATTTGCAAATTCTTCACTAAGATTTAAGCCGTTATCGCTTCCGATAATCATTGAATCTGTGTTTCTGTAATTTAATTTAAGCATCATCTAACCTTTCTTTAAACTAACTCCTTAAAACAATTTTACTATTAACATTAAAAATTTCAAGGGTTAGATGTATAGTAATGACGCCATATATGGCATAATTAGTTTTGATAAAAATCTGAAAAATAATTTTTATTTGCACTTATTCATTTTTTAAGGGATAATAAACGAAATAACAGATGACGGGGAGAAAAATATAATGGATTTTACATTATTAGAAGACGGTTTTTTTGTAATGATAATCGGTATGTCTACAGTTTTTGTATTCCTTACCGTAATGATTTGGGTAATGTATCTGAACGGATATATTCTTAAATTCGTTAACCGGTATTTCCCGGAAGAAACCGCGGATGAAAAAATTAAGCAAAGAGCTTCTGTTGAAGATGAGGAAATTGCATTGGCAATAGCCTGTGCATCAGCCCAAAGGGGTGTTTAAACTTCATAGAGAATTCCTGTTTGTCCTGACGAAATTACTAAAATAGGCTCCTAACGGACTGTTGAAGATTCTTTACGCAAATAGTCTGCGCCAACATATACATATCACAATGCGGTTGTTATTTTAGCAAACGCTAGTCTTCTTTATTTGCGCCGCTGTTTATAGTGTTTAATCGTCGTGCAGGATCCGTAATGTGGGTTATTCTTAATCCGAAATTATCTTCAATTACAACAACTTCGCCGTAAGCAATCAGTTTGCCGTTTGCATAAAGTTCAACCGGTTCGCCTGCAGCCTTATTTAGTGTTACGATAGAGCCTTTTGTCAGCTCCAAAACTTTTTTTATAGGGAGTTCTGTTTTACCAAGCTCTACAGTCAGCTGAAGTTTTACATCTAAAAGTATATTCAAATTCTGATTCTGAGGGCCCTGAACCTGATCTAAATCCTCAAATGAAGCAAATTGTACCGGCTGAACCGTAACTGTACTATCAGGTTTTGCATGCTCGTCATGGGGCGCAATATGTTCTTGCGAAATTTGCATATCCTCCATCTCATCTTCTGTATTTGCAGCGCCTGTTAAGTTCTCTTCGGCATTTATATCTTCATCATCTATCATCTAAAACCTCTCTAAAAATAGTTTCTTAGTAACTCATGCATTTCATCATAGACATCTGTTATTTTAACACAAATTTTGTCTTTCATTGTACCGGGGCGTGCAAAAAACTTCTTTTCCCCGTTAACTTTTACAATCAAATCGTCTTTTACATTATTATCAAGCTTTATAATATCACCCTCTGTAAGCTGTAAAAAATCATCCAGAGTGATACTGCAAGAGCCGAATTGAACTCGCAAATCAACCGTAGAAGAGTTGATTTTGGATATCATTTTCATACGCTCATCATTAGAAGCGACAAGGCCTTTCGTCTGAAAAATATGCTGTGTGCTCAAGTGACCCAGAACAGTTTCCAATACGGGGTAAGGAAAACAGATACTAAATAAACCGAAATGTTTGCCCTGTATTTGAACTTCAAATGTTAAGAGAGCAACAATTTCTCCTGCGGTTGCGACCTGGATTGACTGGTAGTTGTCATCAAGGCTTATGAATTTCCCTGTAACAGGAATTATGGCATTCCAGGAGTCTTCAAGCGACTTAATAATAATATTAATAACCTTTTTAGCAAGAGCCTTTTCTATATCTGTAAGCTCTCTTGTCTGCGTCTCTATAGTGCCGCCACCGCCAAGCATTCTGTTAACAATACAGGAAATAACCTCGAAGCTGATACCAAGAAGAATCTGACCTGATAAAGGTTCAAACTCAAATACTCCGACACTTATAGGAGATGGCATTGAACGTACAAATTCTTCATAAGTCAATTGGTCAACAGATACAATTTCAATTTCTACGCGCATACGAAGATAACCGCTCAAGATAAGAGATATCGCTTTAGAAAATTCTCTATGAATATCTCTTAATGCTCTCAGGTTATCTTTTGAAAATTTATCAGGACGTCTAAAGTTATACAGCTTATAACTCTTATGTTCCGAATCCGAAAAATCTTCTTCAAAAGTATCTACAGGTGAAATCAAGTTGTTGCTTTCTGTCATATTTACCCTATTGAATAATAAACTGTCCGAAGCTTACTCTCAAAACTTCCCTTTCTCCGCCAAGGATTGAATTTATATCATTTGTAATCTGTTCCTTTGCAAGCTCTTTACCTGCAGCAGTCGCAAGCTCTGTAGATGTTTTGCTGGAAAGATTAGTAATAACTGCATCTCTGATTGCAGGCTTATATTGATTCATTTCTTTTTGTATAGCTTCCATCGGATCTACAGCAGGTGCTGCTGCGCCATGACCGCCATGACCACCGCTTTTGGGCTCTTCTGTTTCAGCAGGAAAGTCGGTCTCTTTTTGTGTAACCTCTATTGCGACATTGACTTTCAAATATTTTTTCTGGCTTTCGTCACACAAGTTTAAAATAAAATCACCAAGATCAACAATGATACCTTTTTGAACTTCGTCTTCAGATGAACCCTCGTCCCCCAGCTCTTCTTGTGAAACAGAAATGCTGTTCACTCTCTGCGTTACGAGGTTATCAACAAGCACGTAGTTTACACCCGTTGAAACTATAAAAAGGATTGCCATTGCGGCAAGAACAATTCCTATAAATTTTGTTAAATCCTGCTGTTTACCAGCTCCCTGGTTATCGTTTTCAGCCATACTTTTCTCCACTTATACTACATTATCATTATATCAGCTCTAATATTTTCTTTACTACCATTATTTGGAGTATTTGTCTGATTATAACACGGCACATAACCTATTATATTATAACAGGATTATTTCTTTTTGCCAAAAAATCTGTAATAACTTTATTGCTTCATTTTTTCTGTGACTATATAATATTATTATGGGGAAGTTTGATTTATTTAATAAATTTAATAGTGCTGTTATTGTTTTGAATGAAAAAAATGAAACTGTTTTTACAAACAATGTTTTCAAAAGAGTTTTTTCAGATTTCCAAACATTGAAAAAATTTTCCCATAAACTCAACTACAATGTATGCGCGCTTGTAAGCAACGATGTGAGCGTCCACTCTCCTATATTGCAGGCAATTGTCTCGCCGGAAGACTTCTCTGCGCATGTTATGTATCAGACTTCTAATAACGACTACTTTTATTATGATATGAATACGACAAAAAAAAGTAATTATACAATAATATTTTTTACTGATGTGACAGCTAAAATTGCGCTCGAAAATTCTTTGCAAAGAAATCAGAGTTTTCAGAAAAAGATTGCACTACTTGAGGGAGAAAACAAAACTCTTTCTAAAATAAAACTGCAGGCGCAATCTCAGGCAATGAAACTACTTTTGCTTAATAATATTTCTAATATTATAAGAGAATCAATTGATACTTCCGTAATACTAATTTCAGCCCTTAAAGAATTATCGCAGATGTTCGGTGCTTTTAGAGCGTATTATGCTTCTTACAAAGACGAAAAGAACTTTATTATTACAGAATCCCTTGAAAAAAAGGATATGAATAAAACAATCTCCTTTGATAAAGATATTAATAAATATATTAATTCCGGCAAGGTCTCTTGCACAATGTGTATTAAAGAATACAACGAAGCCAAACCTTTCAGAGAGTCTGTTCAGAGAATTGTAATGCCGGTTTACCATCTGAACAAACTGCTCGGGATAATTGTTCTCTCAACAAAGCAAAAAACAAAACTTGATGATACGCTGGAAGTTCTTGAAGGTGTATCTTCCCAGCTTGGAAACGCAATCATTCAAGCTGAGCTTTATAAAAAAGATGCGATAATGGTTAAAGATTTAACAAAAGCATTAAAAGAATTGAAAGAAACTCAGCTGCAGCTTATAAATTCCGAAAAAATGGCTTCTCTGGGGCAGCTTGTTGCAGGAGTTGCGCATGAAATTAATACTCCGGTTGCATCAATTAAGTCTAACAATGAGATATCTAAAAAATTGATTGATAGGGTGGAAAATTCCGAATTAAAAGAAATTTTGAACGAGATAAATAATATAGACTCAGAGGCAATCGCACGTATAAACAGGCTTGTTATATCTTTGAGGAAATTTGTAAGATTGGACGAGGCGGAACTTCAAGAGGCCGACATAAATAAAGAAATTGATTTAACACTGGATTTAATCAGGCATGAGACAAAAAATAGAATTAAAATCGTAAAAAATTACGGTAAGCTTCCGCCAATAAAGTGTTATCCAAACATGTTAAATCAGGTGTTTATGAATATCCTTGTAAACGCGGCGCATGCTATAAAAGGCGAGGGTACAATCACTATTGACACAGCTTTTAAAAAGAAGGAACTGATTGTAAAAATTAAAGATGACGGCTGTGGAATAAAAGAGCCTGAAAAGATATTTTTTGCAGGGTACACCACAAAAGGTGTCGGCGTCGGAACCGGCTTGGGGCTTGCAATTTCACAAAAAATTATAGAAAAACACAATGGGAAAATCGGAGTTAAAACAAAATTAAATAAGGGGAGCGAGTTTTGTATTACTATCCCTGGTGAGTAATAAGTGTTAAGTTTTTTAAACCTCTAATTTTATTAATATAACTAAATTTTAGGAGTATTAGAATTATAATTAGAATTGAGTTTTGTAAAATTATCTGGAAGACTAGTCATAAATATGTAAAAATATGTTATATTAATACTACCGAGATTAAGTGTAAATTTTACCCTAATTATTAGGGAATGTAACAAAAATTTAACAAATCGAAAGATAAAGGCAATTTTTTTAAATAGTAAAACTTTATATAACTGTGTAGAAGTTTAATAGAATATGTTTACATACGGAGGTAACGTGTATGGCAATTACAGTAAACAGCAAGAAAAAGCAGGTAAAAAAGACTTTTCAGGAATTGATTAATGATCTTATGACATCAAGCTCTGAAAAAGTTAGATATAATGCTGCTCGTGTTTTAGGCGAGATGGGTGATTCCAAAGCTGTTGAACCATTAATTAATGTTCTTAAAAACGATAAAAACGGTTCTGTTCGTTTATATGCCGCTCGTGCATTAGGTGAATTGGGCGATTCTAAAGCAACAGAACACTTAATTGAATCTTTAAGAGAAGACCGTAACGTTGACGTAAGAGTTAGAGCTGCTCGTGCTCTCGGAAGATTGGGCGGCAAAATCGTTGTTGAACCGCTGGTTGAGGCTCTTAATGATGAAAACTCTCAGGTTTGTATTACTGCAACAGATGCGCTTATTGAAATCGGCGACGTTGCAACTGATGCTTTGATGAAATCACTTGATCACGAAAAAGTTAATGTTCGCTGCGATGCAACAAGAGCTTTGGGTGAAATCGGAAACAAAAAATGTGTTGATAAGATTATTAACATGTTGTATGACGAATGGGTTAACGTAAGAATTTATGCAGTAACTTCTTTAGGTAAACTAAACGATACAAAGGCTGTTCCTGCATTAATCGATGTTATGAAAAATCGTTCTGAAAATGATTTGGTTAGAGCCGGCGCTGCAGCTGCACTTGGTGTTCTAAGAGACCAAAGAGCTTTGCTTCCGCTAAGAGAATTGATTATGGAAGCAGAAGAACTTGGAGAACTTGAAGATACTGCTCTAAAATCTTTCAAAAAGATTATGGCTGCTAACTGGCAAGCTATTCCGGGCGCTACTCAGCAGAAAAAACCTGCTCAAACTTTTTAAGATGTAAGTAAATAAAAAATGGCGGACTTTTTAAAAAGTCCGCCATTTTTTTTATATTCTAATTAAGATTTTTAAACTGTCTTTAGCCTTGTTTGCTTCAAAAGCTTCTAAGGCGTCATCTATTGAGTATATTCCGCTTATAAACGGTGTAAAATCTATTCTGTTATTCTTGAGAAGTCTTAGTGCTGGTGCAAACTGACCGCAGCGAGAGCCCAAAACAGTAATTTCATCAATTACTATCGGAGCAAGGTTTAATTCTTTTCCTGATGCCACTGTGCTTTTGAGAACAAGAACTCCGCGAGGCTTTGTTAACGCCATTGATGTTTCAAATCCGGAGGCTGTTCCGGTTGCCTCTACCACGACATCGTATTTTTTTTCAGGCGTAAAAGAACTGAGAAGTTCGGTTCTTACACCTTGAGCCTTTGCAATATCCAGTTTGTTCTGATGTTTGCCGACAAGAAGGACATCAAAATTCTGTGCGTTTAGGGTTAATGCTGTTGTAAGCCCGAGCTTTCCATCCCCTAATACAACAACTTTTTGGGTAGGTTCAATATGAAGCTGCTCTGTAATCTCACAAGCTGCAGCAAGCGGCTCTACAAATACAGCCTGTTCGTCCGTTACATTATCCGGAACTTCAAACAAAACATTAACAGGCATTGTCATGTATTCGGCAAAACAGCCGTCTTTTCTCCAAATTCCGAGGGTGTGTCTGTTTGGGCAGTGACGGTAATTCTTTTTGGCGCACCATTCACAATCAGGGTCGTTGCATCCGTAACTTATTTCAGCAACAACTCTTTTGCCGACAAGAGACTTGTCTTCGCCGTTAACCTCTTCTACAACTCCGACAAATTCATGCCCCAAAACTCCTACGTACCCCATATAACCTTTAGTTATTTCATAATCAGTGTTACAAATCCCTGCAAGGGTTACTCTTATCAGAGCTTCGCCTTTCTTAGGGGTTGGTTTAGGGTAATTTTTATCAAGTTTTAATTCTTTATCAAATACAATAGCTTTCATTTTTATACCTCCCTCACTTTTTATAAGATACCATAAATACTGCATTCTAGGTTTAGATGTAAAAAAGTCTTTACAATTCGGTGGTCGATTTTGAAAATGTTGTAGTATATTCTTGTACTCGATTTTGAAACAAGGGAAACCGCGTAGGATAAATCTTTGAAGGGTATGAGGGGATACTATTCCCTATTGTAACTGAATTAGGAGGTTTTTATGCGTCATTGCTGCAGGTTTAAGCCTGACGATGTCTATTATTTGTATGACAATGATTTGTTTTCATCAAGGAAACTCTCAATAGGGTTTTGTCCGATTTGCTCAAAGCCTGTTGCAGAGCTTATACAATTCCGCTTTGACGGCGAAGTGTATAAGGAATCTGCGTCAGGGATTCGGGCAAATGACTTGATGCTTTCTCTTCAAAACCAGATTTGGTATTCTATGCGTGAATATAATTATTCAAGGTTCAAATCCAGACCCTGGGGCTGGGTTTACGGAGTTAATAAACTGCAAAAGGCTAAACATAAAGAATATATAAAACAGTACGCTTGTGATTTTTATGGTAACAAGGAACTGGTTAAAACTTCTTCTCTATAAATTTCTGACCGGGAGCTTTTCGTTTCACCTTTCTCTCTCGCATTACTCCTCTCTGTAGTATGCTCTGTACATTTGCTCCTGCTTCCGGTCTTTTTTTTATTTTGGTCAATTTAATTTATAAATGGAGACAGGATTATCTTATGTCAGATATCAAGAAAACAAGAGCTTTGCAAAAAAAGGTTAATGAAAAACATATAGCTCTTTATGATAAAACGTTAGGAATTGTCGAATTTCTTATAAAGAATTATGAGCAGGAACTAAAGTCTGCAGAGTTTGATTTTTTAGATATGCCGAAAAACTCTGTCTCAACTCTGGATTTTCTAATCTCTGCCGTCGGCAAAATCCAAAAAGGACACAGGCTTGCGCTCGGACTTGATAATGAACTCGTAGAAAACATGGAACCCGAGATTAATATTATTGAAGGGGTTAATCAAGACAAAATCTAGGGGGGGGGTAAATAGATTTGGCTGGTTGGTAGAGACTACAAGTTTGGCAGCCTAGGGGGGGGGAAATAGATTTGGCTGGGTTAGTGGAGACTACAAGTTTGGTGTCCTAGGGAAAGGAAAAAGCCCTGCTATATGTGGTCAACTTAACCCTCCCCTTGTGGGAGGGTCGAAATCTTTGATTTCGGGGAGGGGTTAATAGATTGGGTTAGTAGAAACTACAAGTTTGTCGGCCGCTGATGGGGGTGTGGATTTAAAATTCCCTGTGTTTGTCGCTTCGTGTTGGGTGATTATACTGTTTCAAATAAATCTTTTAACTCAATATTGAAATAGTTTGAGATTAAGGTTAGTTTATCAATAGTGATATTAATTTTACACTTTTCTAATTTTGAAATATATGAATTGTCAAAACCCAGAGCTAGTGATAATTCTTCTCTGGAAAGATTATGTTTAGCTCTTAGATGGATTAGATTCTTTGCTAAAATGGCTCTGTTTGCAATTATCTTATCTTGACTCATATTCCAATTATGTGGTATGCTGATGTTTATTTACAGGAATGACAGTCCAATTATGTATAAGAAAAAAATTTTAGTAGATTTAGATGGTGTCTTAAACCAATATGGGCAAACCAAGTTTGATGAAAATTTTATCCCTGATTTAAAAGATGGTGCAAGGGATTTTATTAAAAGGTTGGCAAATGACAATGAACTCTATTTATTTACTTCTCGTAATTTATTACTTGCTAGCAAGTGGCTTATAAAGAATGATTTGGATAAATATTTTAGGGATGTGACAAATAATAAAATTCCGTCTTTTCTTTATATTGATGACAGAACAATTTGTTTTAAAAGGGATTATAATCAAACATTAAAAGATATTTTAGATTTTAAGCCATATTGGAAATAACATTGGTTGTGTATTCTTCTATGTGCTTCATAGAGCGGATATCTATGATATGAAAAAAGAAGATGACGGTTCAATTTCTTTTGTAATTAGTGATCTTTTTGATTTTGATTATTTGTATGAAAATGAAAATGATGATTGGAAAGAAAAGGGAATAAAATACATCAATAACAATGCGTATAGACAACAGAAGGCTAATAAGCTAGAGCCTTATATTCTTTATATTCCGATAAAGTTTACTAAACAAGAGCTTGAAGAAGTTTTGTATAGTAAATGGAATCAATAATTGTCAAATAGTGATATAATTTAAACAAAGTTATATAAATAAACAATAGTTAAAATTAGATAAAGAGTTAGGCTTAACAAAAAGATGATATTGTATACTCGGTTATTTAATATAAATTTCCATTTAATTATGATTTTTTTTCGTGTGAAGTGTTGTCTAATTAATATTATAATTTCTACAAATAATGCTATAAAAAATGAAATTTCTGCGATTCCAAGTAATAACAAAATTAAAAGTGCAAATATAAAGGTGCCGGTCTCTGTCTGTGAATAGTCTTGATTCCGGCTACTATATAATAGCCAAGCTAATAATATAAAATAAATAAAAGGAGGCAGTATCATAACATGCACCGCGTGGTACTGCTTTAGTTTCATTAGGAAGTCGTAGAATATTTTTAAATATTTAAGCATGTATGTATTTTATAATATATTTTCTTGTTTTGCAAGTTGGTTTCATTACTTTTTAAATGCGTATGAACTGTAAAAGGCGAGTAAGTTAGAGCCTTATATTCTTTATATCCCGATAAAGTTTACAACAAAAGAACTAGAAAAAATTTTAGACTAAAAGCTACTAAATAATATGTCCATAAAAATTATAAAAGATATAGTAAAATATACTGCTAAACTCAATAAAAAGATGATATTGTATATTCGGTTATTTAATATAAATTTCCATTTAATTATGATTTTTTTTCGTGTGAAGTGTTGTCTAATTAATATTATAATTTCTACAAATAATGCTATAAAAAATGAAATTTCTGCGATTCCAAGTAATAACAAAATTAAAAGTGCAAATATAAAGGTGCCGGTCTCTGTCTGTGAATAGTCTTGATTCCGGCTACTATATAATAGCCAAGCTAATAATATAAAATAAATAAAAGGAGGCAGTATCATAACATGCACCGCGTGGTACTGCTTTAGTTTCATTAGGAAGTCGTAGAATATTTTTAAATATTTAAGCATGTATGTATTTTATAATATATTTTCTTGTTTTGCAAGTTGGTTTCATTACTTTTTAAATGCGTATGAACTGTAAAAGGCGAGTAAGTTAGAGCCTTATATTCTTTATATCCCGATAAAGTTTACAACAAAAGAACTAGAAAAAATTTTAGACTAAAAGCTACTAAATAATATGTCCATAAAAATTATAAAAGATATAGTAAAATATACTGCTAAACTCAATAAAAAGATGATATTGTATATTCGGTTATTTAATATAAATTTCCATTTAATTATGATTTTTTTTCGTGTGAAGTGTTGTCTAATTAATATTATAATTTCTACAAATAATGCTATAAAAAATGAAATTTCTGCGATTCCAAGTAATAACAAAATTAAAAGTGCAAATATAAAGGTGCCGGTCTCTGTCTGTGAATAGTCTTGATTCCGGCTACTATATAATAGCCAAGCTAATAATATAAAATAAATAAAAGGAGGCAGTATCATAACATGCACCGCGTGGTACTGCTTTAGTTTCATCAGGAAGTCGTAGAATGTTTTTAAATATTTAAGCATATATGTATTTTATAATATATTTTCTTGTTTTACAAGTTGGTTTCATTACTTTTTAAATGCGTAGGGACTGTAAAAGGCGAGTAAATTAGAGCCATATATACTTTATGTTCCGGTGAAATTTACCCAAAAGGAGTTGGAAACAATTTTACAAAACTGAATCAGAAATTATTAAGTAGTGATACAAATTTATATGGTATTGTGTATATGAAGCAGAGGTATTTCCCTAAATCTCCAACAATAAAGACTAATACCGTTATTATATAATTAATTAACGTTAATAAATATATAACATTAAAGAAGCTATTATATAATAAAAAAGGCGAGGTAATTTTGAGCTTTGTAGTTGTTAGTTTCTGAATTACAAATATTATAGTAGCTGTAAAAAGTGATAAAATAGGAAGAATATATATGTAAAATAAACACAATCCTAGTGCTGAAATTATAGTAAAACCATAGATATCATCTTCCGGTTTGAATCCACATATAGCAATATAGAATGTATAACAATAACAAATAGGTAGTGTTAAAATTTGTGGTATTACAATAACATGCACCGCGTGGTACTGCTTTAGTTTCATCAGGAAGTCGTAGAATATTTTTAAATATTTAAGCATGTATATATTTTATAATATATTTTCTTATATTGCAACAGGAAAATTTGTTGATTTGCACAGAAGAAAGGGGTGTATGATAAAAGTTTTTATACCCTCTGATTCGGGCTTTAAATTTTTTGAGCCGGAATGCAGGGCATTGTACCAGAGGCTCCAGGGTAAAATTTGTGATTCTAATTCGTTTGATTTTATAAGGGATAATACATTTTTTTACTTATTCACCGACGATGATTTGTTAATCGGAGCTATTTATTATTTTGTTGATAGTGATGGAAAGCTCTTTCTGAATGGGTTTGCAAAAAGAAAAATGTTTGAACAAAAACTCCGATGTCTCAAATTGTCGACCCGGTGGTTTGATTGTGATATTTACGCGCAGGCACAGAATAGAGCCTCTGCTTTGTGCCTTATAAAATGCGGGTTTAAGCTGGTTAATGGGGTAGGTTCGGTTTACGTTTTGAGGAAAAATATTAGATAAATATATATACTTAAAACGATTATAAGACTGGTTAGTGTGAGTTTTAATAATTTTTTGTTTAAAGTTAGCTGTGGGTATAGATTTCTTTTCATAAAATATTCCGCAATAATTATGATGCTGTTTATCGTAAGTAATATAAACAATATAGACAAGTATATAAATGTATCAACCGGTAATGTAAAAAAAAGTAATTCAGAACCATACAAAGAATATTTTAGCCTGCTAACAATAAAATAGAATAGATAAAGAATGTAGCTACCCCAAACAAGATAATAGAAAAAAGTTAAACTATATAATTTAGCTTTTGAAACTTTCATTTTCTAGATTATATAGAAAGAGTTAGGAAAGGTCAATCAGAGAGTTTAATTTATGTTGATAATTATACTCGTTCTGATGGGGTTAAAGTTAATGGTTATTATAGGAGAAAACCTGTTAGATAGAATTTAGTAATTAATTTGGAGAAACTCTCCGGAAAGGAAATTTTATGTCTTTTGAATACATTATTGAAAAAGATAATTCTCAAAAAAAACTTAGTGATGAAATGTCAGAGCGTCTTGTGAAGAAAATTGCGTCAAAATTTGTCGAGCTTAATTCTGAACGTTCTTCCAATTTGGAAATGGCTTCTAATCTCGCAAATGAAATATTTTTCAAGAACGATTTTAAATCAATTTCCGACAAGACTAAAAAGTGGAAGTCTAAGATTAAGATGTGCAAAACTTTTATGTTTTATCAGACCCTAAAGGCTTTTATCTGGAGAAATACCTACGCAAATGTAAACTCAATGTTTGATGTTTCAGGAGAGAATCACGATTCCAACAATGCTTCCAACAAGCAAAAAGCGATGCTGGTTGATATTCTTGAAAAAATGGGGTTCCAAAAAACCTGCGATCAGATTATAGATAATGCACTTTTATACGGAGAATTAATCTCTTTTACTGCGTGGAAAAAGAATTATGAGGAATACAGACGTCCGATTGAGTTTTTTAAAAACCTGTTTTCACAAGATGTAACTAAGCTTCCGCTTATACTGGATGCTATTTCTAAAGGTAAAAACTACTGGGTTGATACAAAGAAAATTTACGATAATCCCTATATTTATCCGGTGAATCCGGCTGATTTGGTTTTTGATCCTTTGCAGAAAGACAATTGGGATTCTTGTCCGAAAATTTATAGAACCTACAAAACTCCTGCTGAAATTATCTCAAATAAATTGTATTCAATAACGAAAGAACAGGCAGAAGAGATTAATTCATTATGCAATAGTGAAAATAACAACAAAATACTTTCTTCTTCTCCTTTTTCAGAGGATGTAACAAAGGGTTCCACTGTAGAGGTTTTAGAACACTGGGGGGATTTGAAGCTGCCGGACGGAACACTTTTGAAGAACTGGCATGCGGTTATTGTAGCGCGTAAGTATCTGGTAGCCTTCGGCAAAAACGAAAGGATTGTAAACCCATTTTCTTATGGCGCTTTTGTTACCGACCCTGATACAAAGCGAGGCATAAGCCCTCTGTATTCAGTGCTTTCGCTTGCACATTTACAGGAAGATTTGATGAACAAGACTTGTGACCTGCAGGCGCTTAACGAGAATCCGCCGCTTCTTGCTCCGGAGGGATTTTTTGATGAAGATGAGATTGAGTTGTATCCGGGAAAAATTATTGAATATGGTGATAATCTTTCTCCGGCTGCTGCATTCCAGCAGCTTTCGTTTAACCCGACTGTATTTTTGGAGGATATAAACTTCCTGAATGATTTGATGGCAGAGGTTTCGGGTATATTCCCGAATATGATTGGCGCGGTAGAGTCGTCTGCTTCAAAAACCGCAACTGAGATTAATACAAAAACACAGGGACAAATGACAAGACTTTCTATGATTGTGGATACAATTAATCAGGATTTGATTATCCCGAATGTGGAAAAGGTCGCAAAACTTTGTGCTGATTTTAAATCCGGAGTGGAGACGATTTTTGTAAACCATGAGAACAATCAAGAGTTGATTGAAGTTGATGATTTTGTTCGTCAGGGTGATTATAAATATACGTATTCTGATTCTTCCGTGACTGCGCAAAAGTCGGAGCAGGCTGATTTGGTTGTTCAATCTGTAGAGCGGTTTGCATCTCTGATTCCTCTGAACTTACAGGAGATTTTTGTCTGGTACTTTGAGCAAAAAGGTGTCGATAACCCTGAAAGATTCTTAGGGATAGACCAGGGGGTAAATCCAGGGGTAAATCTTGGGGCAAATCAGGGTGTAAATACTAATGCTTTGGCTCAGGGCGGAGCTGGAGCCGGTCTTCAGAATCTTGTCTCACAGCTGAATGCAGACGTTTCAAATCCTCAAACTGAGCAGGAAATTAACCCTGCAGAGATAGAGCAGGCTTTGCAGGAAATTATTCGTCAGGCGGAGGGTGAGACTGCTGCTAAAAAGCCCAATATGGTACAGTAAAGAGGAATTGGAGGATATTTTAAGGAAATATTACAGGTAGTTTAAATAAGGATCAGGCTTAGCATATAAATCCCGACTTGTGTTGCGAGCAAAAAAATCCAAATAACTATCGAATAAATAAGTCCTATAATATAAAAAATGTTGTACTTCTTATTATCCAGTAGATATTTGCTAGTAACTGTAAATTTTCTGGAAAGAGCAAACTTAATCAGCATTATCAAGAACGTGGCAGGAATAATCACTAATAACACGTAGCCGCTGAAGAAAGGAAAATAAAGTAAATACAATACTAAGAATCCTTCTAAGTCAGAACTAGTTAAGCCTAAAATAATAGCATGAGTAGTCGGATAATACTTTATCACTTCTTCAATGTAGAAAATCGTAATGACTGTTACGTACAGAATATTTGCAAACCAAGTAAGCCAAACGAAGAAATGAGCGAAGTAAAATCTTTTACTCCAATGGATTATACTATTTAATTTTTGGATACATTTTTTTAGCATAAACTGACGTTATCAAAAATTTTATATAAAAGCAAGGCTTAGCATTAATATTCCGATACCTGAAACTAGTTCAAACAACCACATCAGTACGGTATATATGAAGCCTATTTTATAAAATCTGTTATATTTTGCATTCTCTAAAAGAAATTTTCCAGTAACGGTGAATTTTCTTTTAAGAAGGTATTTCATCAGCATTACTATCAGGGTAAAGGGGATGAGCGCGTATAATAGAGCAAATCCTGATATAGCAGGTATAAACAAAAAGTAGAACCCGATTAAATCTGTCCAATTAGAACTATTTATGCTGTATTCTACAGGGTTAGGAGAGGTAATATTGTGTATTGCGTCTCCACACATACAAAATAAAAATGTGCCAAAAAATAAAATATTCTCAAACCACATAAGCCAAACAAAGAAATGGACGAAGTAAAATTTTTTACTCCACTGGATTATAATATTTAATTTTTGGATACATTTTTTTTGCATAAACTGACCATATCAAATAAAGAAAAAAGTGTTTTAATATCTTGGAAAAATAGTTATTGTATAACTTAACATTAGAATACCGATACCTGTAATTAATAATAGAAACCAAATTATGACAGCATAAATAAACCCTATAGTATAAAAAATGTTGTACTTCTTATTATCCAGTAAATATTTGCTTGTAACTGTGAATTTTCTAGAAAAAGCAAATTTAATCAGCATTATCAAGAATGTGGCAGGGATAATAGCATATAAAATTACTCCGCAAAAGAAAGGGAAATAGAGTAAATATAAGGCTAAGAATCCTTCAAAGTCGGAACTGGTTAAGCCTAAAATAATAGCATGAGTAGTCGGATAATATTTTATCACTTCTTCAATGTAGAAAAGCGTAATGACTGTAACATACAGAATATTAGCAAACCAGGTAAGCCAAACGAAGAAATGAGCGAAGTAAAATCTTTTACTCCACTGGATTATACCATCTAATTTTTTAATACATTTTCTAATCACAAATCTATATTATCAAAGAATTAGCCTATTGTCTATAGGCTAAAGTAGTTATTTAAAACGAAAGGAAATTTTTATGGAAGAGATTCAAGAACAAAATCAACAAGAAAACTATGAAGTTTCAGAGCCGGATACCGATAACTTTGAGACTGAACAAATCGAAAATGAAGGACAATCTGAGGACCCTTCTAATCTAATCTTAGGCAAATTTAAATCCGTCGAAGATTTATCAAAGGCTTATCAAGAGATTGAAAAGCAAAGGGGGATTCAATCTGAGGAGCTCGGAATTTTAAGACAAAATGCGGTTAAGTTGAAAGATATTACCGATATTTGGGACAAAGCAAAAAACGTTAAAGAGGCGGCTGACAGCATTAAAGAAGCTGTTAATAAGTATGAAAAATATTTTATTGACCCTTCTTTCAAGCAGATGTACAAAGAAGCATACCTTGCGATGGGTAAAAATCTTGACGTTGATAGGTTCGTAAACCTGCTTGAAGGATATGTTTCGTCAAGGATTTTTGCTCACGAAAGGGAAAGGGCTGCAGAAGCCGAAACCTCTAAAGCTACTGATTCGATGACGTTTTCTAAAAACGAGAAGTCTTCGCTTACTCCCCCGAAAAAACGATTGGATGAGATGACACCTAAGGAAGTTGACGAACTTCTTGAAAGATTAATTTAGGAAAAAAGAAAGGAAAATTTATGACAACTACAAAACAAATGATTGTAAATGCGTTTTCAAAAGCTTTCAACAAACATTTTTACAATGAACTTGTTGTCGGAAAACTTGCGCATTCTGAAATGAAAAAACATATTAATAAAGGCGATGAAGTCGATGTTACAATGCCCGGTCTGGTAACTCTTTTTGATTATGACGGAGGAGACCTGCCTACAGCGGAAGCTGCAACCGTTTCTACCTGCAAAGTTAGAATTGACAGAGGTAAAGCCTTCCATTTTGAACTTTCTGAGATGGAAGAAAAAATGATGAGAGGTTCTGCTGATAATCCGGAAGCTCAGGTAGAACTTGCAAAAGATTATACAAATGATGCTATCAAACAGTTTGCCGCAGCCGTAGACAGTGCTTATGCTAACTTATACACAAGAGCCGGACATTATTTGGATGACGAGGGTGACGCAATCGCACTTACTGCACAGACCGCAAAAGATATTCTTGCATACATGCAGGCTAAATTCCAAAGAGGTGACGGAAAAGGCCATACTAACTGGATTGATGGTTCTATGGTATGCGTAATTCCTCCTGAATATCAATTCTTCTTAGGCAAGCTGGATGAATTGAAATACACAGAAACAGGTAAATCTGAAATTGCCAAGGGGTATATCGGTAATCTTTGCGGATGGGAGATTCTTGTATCAAACAATATTGCACAGCCTGAAAGCGGCGTATTCTATCCTCTATTCGGGGTTAAGGACAAAACTCTTGCGGGCGGTATTTCTTCTGACTTGAATACAACTTATTATACTCCTGAAAAGAACTTTAACACTTGCTACAAAGGTTACGGCCTCTATGGTGTTGGTGCTCCGAGAGCTGATTATTTAGGTACAGTAAAAGTTTCTGCAGCTCTTACTATCGGTTAGTAGTTTTTAAATAAAGAAAGGAAATGTTAATATGGCAAGAGATGTTATTCAAGTACAATATCCTACGTTAGATCACACAGAATCAGTTGCAAATATTTGCATAGAAACAAAAGCTGTCACTCAGGCAAATGGTATCACTATAGCAGAAGCTTTTTCTAATAAGAATAATTCTTTATTCATAGTGATAGAAAATACCGGTACAGATTCACTTTTGACAGTGAAAGCCGGGGATGCTTATCCTAATTCAATGCTTGGTGATATTGTAATTGAGCTTCCGGACGGAACTTCCGCAATACAGCTTCAGGATTTATCAAGATTTGAGAAAGCTGACGGCTCTATTGATTTGGATTTTGCAGCCGGATTTACCGGAAATATTTTTGCGATTGCAAAATGGGCAGGCGTAAGGGAAGTAGAATAATTTTGTTTTCGGGCAGGGATTTTTCTCTGCCCGCTCTTAAAGAAAGGAATTATAATGTATAAAATCAAATATCTTCCGACAGGACATGTTTTTCTCTTGCCGGAAGCCGTCGCCATGGAGTTAAAAAACAAGAATCCCTTTGATTATCAAATTTTAGAAAAAGACGGTAAAAAAATTAAAGATAAGATTCAGGTAGAATCAAAAACCCCGAATCCAAAATCTATTCTGCTGCAGGTTCTTGATGAAGAGATTCCTAAGGCAAAGGGGAGGAAGAAGAAATGAAGACTTTAGCAGATTTTTTAAATGACTTAGGGGCAAGAGAATCCGGAGGAAATTATAAAGCATTTAATAAATACGGTTATGCAGGTAAATATCAGATGGGAGAAGCTGCGCTTATTGACAGCGGATATTACAAAAAGGCCTCTGCTAATTATAATAATGATTGGAGCGGAACTTTTACCGGAAAGGACGGAGTTTTCTCAATCAATGACTTTTTAAACAATCCACACGCACAGGAAAACGCACAGATAATATTCAAAAAACGCCAATGGGGGTACTTAAAAGCGGTCGGAGCGGATAAATATGTCGGGCAGGTTATAAACGGAATTAATATTACGCCTTCCGGTTTGCTGGCCGGTGCACACCTGAAGGGGCCGGGCTCTGTGATTAACTATCTGAAATCCAACGGTAAAAACAACCCTAAAGATGCGTTTGGAACATCTGTAGAAAGCTATATCAGGAAGTTTTCCGGATATGATGTGTCGGACCTTTGTAAATAAGGAGAAAATTATGACAATAAATTTATTAGATTTATATAATACGGCTGCAACTCAGGAATGGTCAATGTATGACAATGACGCGGCAAACGGAGAAGAGTTGGAATCCGCGCTTGTTCTTGCTTTGAATAAAGCAATTGTGGAAATTTTGTATTCTTATCCGTTTAATTTTAGAGAGCGTACGCATGTAATCCTGACTTTGCCGGATGTGAATACTTATGACTTACCGCCGGGATTGATTAATCGTGATGATAACGGTAATTATATGGTGAAGCTTAATTCTAAATTATTGAGTTTTGTTGAGTCTGCGGAGAATTTGGATAGCAAAATCGGGATTCCAGACAGATTTTATATTAAGAGTGATAAGATTGTTTTTTATCCGAAACCTGTTGAGAAATCGCTAATAACAATTGATTATACAACTCTTGCAATAGGTGAGGATGCAGATGGTAATGAAATTTTTGCATTAAAAAATCCGACAGATACGCTGACTGTGCCCACGCATTTGGAAGAGCTTATGAAAAATGCGGTAATAGCCAGAACAATGCTTAATTCTATTGCATCAGAAGGTGATGAGAATTATTCTGCGTACAAAAAACAATCAGAAGTTGCATACAGACTATTAATTAAATACTCTAAGGGGGTGGGGCTCGATAAGGCAATTAAATTTTAAGGGGAGATTAAATTACAACACATTATTAATTTTGAAATGTAATTTTTATAGCCGCATTTCTTTGACCGCAAAGAAACGCGGCGCAAAGAAACTCTCGAGCCGGAACTTCATTCGCACAATAATTACATTGCTCGAACCAAAGCAGGCAAACTCGCTTACGCTCAGACAATGCCTGCTTCCACTGTTTTCTCGCAAGTATTATTGGCTCATTCCGTTAAGGCTCGCAACAAGATCCGATAGGTGCTTGTAAAAATTGTGGGCGTTGTGGAGTAAGCAATCAATGTTTGCGAAACAACAACAAAGACGAGTGCTGTCTGAGGGGGTGAGAGGTAAATTAATTTTTAAAACAGTAATATGAGCCCTACCGAGTTCACTCGTTTTGGGTTGAGCAATACAATTGATTAGCGAACGAAACTTCGCCCACGAGGTTCTTTCTGCCCCTTTCTTGCCGGCACAAGAAAGGGGCGTATAAATGAAACTTATTATAATACAATTACAACATATTTAATAAAATTTTTTTATTTATCAAAATCAAAAACTTGTGCAAGGTTGACGTTGAGGGCACGTGAAATTTTAAAAAGTAATTTGACTGATAAATTGCTCTTGCCTGCTTCCAGTTTACCGACATAGGTCGGGTGTATTCCTACTTTTTCAGCAAGGGCTTCCTGTGTGAGTCCTTCTGAAAGACGAATTTCTTTTAGTCTTTTGCCAAGTTTGTCAAGAATTTTTATATTCATACTTGACAATATAGACTGGTATGCTTATTATGTGTATAGACTGATACGCTTATTGTATGGGATAAACGATTATGGATAAAGATATACAAGACAGTTTTTCAGAACTTGAATTTCTTATTTTTGATAATTTTAATTTAATAAGCATTTTAAAAGATTATTGTAAGTATAATATAGATAATAATGTTGCAAATGTTGGAATAATTGCAAGTCTTGTTGATACTATATATGAAAAACAGTATAAAATCACGCAAAGTTTGGATGGGTTATATAAATAACGAGAAGGCTTAAAGTTAGTGGAAGATAGCCAAATATTCAACGATTTGGAATATATAAATTGCAGGGATTACATCTAATCAAACTGCATCTGTTTTTCCAGAATAGGGTTATAATAAATCCAGTACCACAGGATATAGATTAGAGCTGTCACTGCTACTCCGTAAATTGTTTTTTTGATTTTTTCATCGACAATATTAGTGCATTCCGATTTTATATATTTGAATTTACGCAGGATTAATTCTATAAAAATCAAAACAAAACTTATCGGAGTTAGCTCCATTGTTATTAAAAATAATAAGGCGTACAGTATCCATATGTAAAAGTAGTTTATACAAATGTATGACGATAGCGTACAGGCAAGAGAAAGCGCATAAATAATAATTAAATATAAAAAAATGTTTACAGAATAGAATTTGTGGAAACAAGGAATTTTCATAATATTAAATCTCTTAATCAAAACGAGTTCGTTGTTCTATAATTGGGTAATAATAAATCCAAAACCAAAATGTATAGAAAGTTGCTATTACAGCGATTACATAAATTATTTTTTGAAATTTTTCACCAATAATATTTCTACATTCATTTTTTATATATTTAAATTTGCGCAGTATTAATTCTAAAAAAATCATACCGATACTTATTTGGAGTAGTACATCAGTTAATATCATTAGTAAGCATAGTAATAGTGATGTTAAAACCTCTATTCTAATAAAAAATCCGCCAGTAATAGATATTGCATGAACGATAATTAAGTATAGAAAAATATTTATAGAATAGAATTTGTGGAAACATGGAATTTTCATAGTAGTAGTATAACATAGAAAGGAAACTTATGAAAAAGATATCATTTAGGGATTCATTCAATGATATTGTCTTGAATGCAACTTACAAGGCACAAAGAAAATATGGATTTGATATCGGGAGTGGTGAACACGCAACTTGGAATAATGAGGCTGATGCTTTTAAGCATGCATATATGCAGTGGTTTTTATCTTGGTATGCAGGAGAAAAAAAGGCAAGGGAATTGGGTGATATGCATGAAAATGAAACGCCAAATGCTCCTAGCGGAGAACGTAATATGGATTTGTGGAACAATGCAATCGGCAGAGAAATTGCTTATGAAATGAAACAGGGTAATTTTGATTTATTAGACGATGAGTCTGTTTCTGATGTTGCTTCAAGAAAAATTTATGAGCGAATGCAAAAAGGCGAGTTGATCACAACTCCTAATGATAAACGTAAATTTGAAAATATGGAATTAGAACGGTTGACAGAAAATGACAGGGTTTATGCTGATGGTGAGTTTAGAAATTTTGATGAAAAGATGAAGGCGCTTGTAATGGATAAATACCTGGACTACGCGATTGATAATAATTGGGAAGCTCCATCAAAGGAAAATTTAGATAAAAGAGTGAGAAGTGGCGAGCTAATTTATGTAGAGAATTATCAACGTGCGGATGGGGTTAGGGTTAATGGGTATTACAGAAGAAAACCTGTACGCTAAAATTTTTGGTTGTATTGCTAGAGCACGCTTTTGCGCTTTATTCTTTGCAATCAAAGAAGATAACATATTGATAAAATTATATTGAAAAAAAAGCCCCTAAATTGGGGCTGAAACTTGTAATTAAGATGTAAGATAATATAAGAGAGTAGTTATAATTAATTGTGTTAAAAGGTTTTATATATGCTGAACTTGTAGTTTTGCCAACCAGCCAAGTTCATTTACCCCCGAAGGACGTTAAACTTGTAGTTCTACCAACCGACCAAGTCCATTTACCCCCGAAGGACGTTAAACTTGTAGTTCTACCAACCGACCAAGTCCATTTACCCCCGAAGGACGTTAAACTTGTAGTTCTACCAACCGACCAAGTCCATTTACCCCCGAAGGACGTTAAACT
>CALUWH010000004.1 GCA_944324435.1 Candidatus Gastranaerophilales bacterium | reverse complement strand
CCACATATTGAATAAGTAATAACACTTTCTATATCTTTTGTCACATTTCGTTACATTTAAGCCAAAGTGAATTCAAAAAGCAAATTCTCGAAGTCTACTCTTTTGTGTAATCAGCAAAAGCCCTGTAATCCTTCATTTCATTGATTGTAAGCATATTCGCAACTCTGGAGGCATTTTTTTGTTCTTTTGTTATATAAGCATTAATAAGAGTTGCAGGTACTGTTGATAATAAAATCGTAAGCATGTATTTTGTAAGGTTTGAGATTTTATCTACGGAATTTTTAGCAGCATCTGATTTCGACAAATACTTGACGCCGATTGCAGCACCTGCCATTGAAAAGAGCAGTATAATCGGATAAGCTGCCGCTTGCCCCAGCGCTTCAATACTTTCAGAGTATTTTTGAGAGTTTTCATCTATTTTGTTAAATGTTTTAAAAGTATTTTTTTGCAGCCTTTTAGCGTCTTTTATCTGCTCAGGAGTTAATTCGAGGGTCTCTATAGCTTTAAAGAAGCGTTTTTCATCCTTACCTTCACCCTTAACATATTTATTATACTCTTCATTGTTTTTCCAGGCTTCTTTTAGAAAATCAACAAAACCTTGTTTTTTCTCCTGTAGAGCCTCAACATCTTGAAGATTTGAAGCATCCTTGTTATCAACGTAAACAAAATTTGTCGGATTATTCAAAAGTTCCTGCTTGGCCTTAAACCTTCCGACTCTTGAAGCCTGCTTGGAAACTTGGGCAGAGAAAATGCTTGCTCCGATACCTGCCGCCAGAGTCAACACTTTGGTCACTACTGAAATAACAGGAGCTGACTTAACTTTCAGGGCGGTAAGAGCTTTATTAAGCAATAAATCTCCGAGCGCACCGCATCCGAGAATACCTGTGACTAATATTCCTGCGGCAAGTTCTGCGTTTTCCGCATAATCTTGGGAGGCTATATCAATCTTATCAACAAGTTTGGTTAAAAGCTGCTGGTCTTTCTTTGCATCCAGTATTTGTTCATCCGTAAGCTTATCGTCGTAATGCTGTTCTTCTTCCGCAAGAGCAAGTTCAAACTCTTTTCTTTGCCGCTTGTATTCCTTGCTGTCAATAGCCATATCTTTGAGAGAAGCTAGGCCGCCTCCTATGTTAAACAGTTTGTGTTTTTTATCTTCTTCAAGCTGTATATTTTGCGCTCTTTTTAAGGCTTCAAGGTTTTGTTCTTCCGTGAGAACAGCAAACCCGTTAGGACTGCTAAGCTCCTTTCTCATCGCCTCAAAACGGCCCTTTCTTGAAGCTCCGACCTCGGCTTTTGCGGCCCAGGCATAAAGAGGAAAAGCAGCTAATGTTCCGACCATAGCACCGATAACTGCCGGTATTCCAATAGATAAAAGTTTAAGCTTTTTGGGATTTTGGCCTTTTATAAACTTACACATTAATTTCTGAACAGGTTTTAGACTCCCGAATAGACCGCCTAAGGCAGCCCCCCCCAGCATCGTCAGTTCTAATCCGCTTCCGACGATTGATTCGGTTGCAACTTCCATATTCTCCGCACGTTTTTGAGAATACTCATCCATTATATCAATTGCACGGATTAATGCTCTGCCCTTCTTTATGTCTGCCTCATTAATAATTTCAGGATTCTGCTTTACGTATTCCTGTCTCTTTGCCTCCAGCAAATTACGCTCTGACCTCCACTTAGGATAGACAGGTTCATACTGTTTATAAAGCTTGTAATCACCAAATGTCGACATCAAAACTTCCTTTTACTAATTTAATACGCATAAATATTTTATTTGCTGATTTGTGCATAAATATTTACATTTCTTTATGTTTATGGTCTAATATCAATGATAGTTATATTAGGAGAGGTTATGAAAACAGAGGAAAGAACATTTGTTGCAATCAAGCCGGACGGCGTGAAAAGAGGTTTAATAGGAAAAATTCTCGAAAGATTTGAAAACAAAGGATTTAAAATTGTTGCAATGAAGCTCTTGCAGGTAACACCTGAGATTGCTGCAAAACATTATGAAGAACACAAAGATAAGCCGTTCTACAAAAGACTTGTTCACTATATTACAAGCGGCCCTATTGTTGCTATGGTAATAGAAGGTTACGAAGCCATTGAAAGCGTACGTCACATGGTTGGGGCTACAAATCCGATGCAAGCTGACGTAGGAACAATTAGAGCAGACTTTGCACAGGTGATGGAATACAATGTTATCCATGCTTCTGATTCTCCTGACAGCGCTAAAAGAGAAATTGATATTTACTTCAAACCGCAAGAAATCTATGACAACTGGCAGTCTATGCTCGAGATGATTACTTATGACGAAGAAAGATATCAGGGATAATTACTAAAAATTATGACAAATTTTTTTAGTTATACATTAGAACATATTGATAAAAACACCGGTGCACGCGCCGGTGTTTTACACACTCCTCACGGTGATATAAAAACACCCATCTTTATGCCTGTCGGTACAAATTCAACCGTTAAACTTGTTACAAATAACAATCTTTACGATACCGGAGCGCAAATAATACTTGCAAACTCCTATCATTTGTATTTAAGAGCAGGACATAAGCTTATAGAAAAATTTGGAGGAATTCACGGCTGGATGAATTGGGATAAGCCGGTGCTCACTGATTCAGGCGGATTTCAGGTGTTTTCTCTCGCTCATTTAAGAAAAATTACGGAAGAAGGGGTAGAATTTCGAGACCCCAAAGACGGTAAAAAACATTTTATCAGCCCTGAAATTTCTATGGAAATTCAGCAGTCAATAGGTGCAGATATAATTATGGCATTTGATTGGTGCGCGCCTTATCCTTGTGATTATAAAACAGCAAAGGAAGCAATGGAGAGGACTCACAGATGGCTTGAACGTTGTATAAAAGCAAAGACCAACCCTAAACAAGCACTCTTTCCGATATGTCAGGGAGCGTTTGAAGATGATCTTAGACGCGAAAGTGCGGCTTTTGTTTCATCTATTGATGCACCCGGTTACGCAATAGGCGGATTGAGTGTGGGAGAAGATAAAGAAACAATGAATCATTTTGTCGAACTTACCGCCCCCCTGCTTCCGGAAAACAAACCTCGCTATCTTATGGGCGTCGGAACGCCGGAAGATTTATTGGACGGAATTAAACGCGGAGTTGATATGTTTGATTGCGTTCTGCCGACAAGGAATGCAAGACACGGTTCTTTCTTTACTTATGAAGGCAAAAAGCAGATTAAAAATGCTCAGTATTGGGATGATCCACGTCCACTCGACGAAAACTGCGACTGCTATTGCTGCAAAAACCATTCAAGAGCGTATTTAAGACATTTGTATAAATGTAATGAAGGAACAGGGCAGGCTCTGATGTCAATTCATAACATTCAATTCTTGATTGATTTTTCTCAAAAAGCAAGAGAAGCAATCTTAAATGATAAATTTGAGCAATTCTATAATGACCACTATTCACGCCTTTTAGCAGGCTAGATTCACAGCGTCTTTTGCTATGCTATCTCCCAGAATGCTGATTTTCTGCTCCGGAGAGACTTCTATAAACTGATAGTTATTTTCAAGCAAATCTATTATTTCATCCTGTTTCAGTTTTTTATTTTCCGGAGTAAACAAGTTTTTAAATAATTTGCTCCATACCGTAATATTATCATTAACAGCGTAAATACCTTCCATCGGAGCACCTTTCTTTTTTCCGCACATCATCGCAAATGGAACATTAAGCTCATCAAAGGTATCAGCAATTGTGTTATACAAATCAAAACTTTGAACTGATTCTCTGTCCTTATTATTTAGCTCCAAACCGCCAATAATAAATGCTTTTACCTTATCACAAGTCTCTCGCAGTATATTTACCTGGTTTTCTATCTCTTTTTTCAGAAACCTTAGAGATTCCATTTCGGGCGCAGAACGAAACATAAAATTCCTTTTGCCGGCGTTAATTATTCCGGCTGTACAACTATTGATGTTTTCAGTTCGCACGCCCTTATTTAGACTTACAGTCATTCCATTTCTAAAAAGATAGTCATGAAAATTTCCTACAACTTTTGCTGTTTTTACAGGATGATATGAATTTGAGGTTAAATTGATATTTAGTGGACACATAAACAAACTCCTTCGATTACTATAAAAATGAAAAAAATAAAATTTGCTAGATTTCATAAATTTATGAGTATATGTAAAGAAATGTAACAATGAAAATCCTTTTTGAAATTTAAAAGTTTATATAAACTTTATATATATGTAAGACAAATTCAAGAGAGTAAAATCAAATATAAACCCTGTTAGTATTGACTGCAGGTCTTGAGTATAAATTCTGTAAATCAACTTTTATTTGATTTGCAGGCTCAAGTAAATATGTCCAGAAAGGTAAGGCGTAAAATATGGCATTACTACAATCTTATAATATCAATGCGATGGCTACCCAAATTTCAAGAGAATTTTATATCAATGACAACCAGCCGGATGACAAATCCTATGTACTAATGGACGAGATGAGGCTGTTTGCAATGGATATGAAATCTAGGGTTACATTTATTTCGAGAGTTAAATCGTAAAATAAATTTTACTTCATTATATACCAATCTTAATCTTACTTACTTAACTAATTTAATTCCCCAAAACTTACTTATCTGACAGCGCCTGATTCAAAGAGTCAGGTCTTTTTTTTGCTGATATACAGGCGGCGGATGTTTTTGTCTATAAATTAGAGTTTAATGTGCAAGAAAGGAGAGTATTATGTTTTACGATGTTTTGAAAGCAAAAGATATTATTAATCTTGACGGCAGCAAATTTGAGCGCAGGGTGTTAATGGAGGACGGAGACTCTTGTCTCAGCATAATTGCAATTAAGAAAGATGAAATCATTGATACGCATACATCAGTTTGTGATGCAGCTGTGTATGTTTTGGACGGAGAGATCGAAATCCATTTTGATGCAGAAAAATTTACAGTCGACAAGGGAGAAATTCTTATGTTCAAAAAAGATAAAGAACACAAAGTTTTAGCCCTCAAAGATAGCAAATTTTTCCTTATCAAAATATAATTGAAAAAGCCCTGAAAAGAGCATAATCTCTCTTTTAGGGCTTTTCTAAACTATATTGACAATTAACGGAGGATAATACAGCGCAAACCCTGTCAAGCTCATAGCTCCATTCTGTATTTATCAACTCAAGCGCTTTTTGCTGAAGGGTAAGCACGTTTTCTTCTTCAGCGTTATCCATAGGTTCAAGCTCCTTGGGAAGTTTGGGCTGCAACCTGTAATAACAGTCCTCCGGTAAAAGCTGCTTTAACTGGTATTCAACAGTGCTTGCGTTTCCGCTGAAAAAATAAGGTAACAGCGGCCCTAATATCCAATTTAAAGCTGACCAGGATTTCATTTCATTATATTCATAAGATGTCAGGCAATCGCCCGTACCTAAAGACACCAGCACTATTTTTTTGTCTTTTATATTAATTCCTTCATTTTTTAGAAGTTTTAAGACCTCAACATAGGCGCACATCGCAGGATTATTAGAATGCATTCCCCCGTCTATAAAAGTTCCTTTATCTTTAATCTTTAAAGGTTCAAAATATGTAGGAGCTGCAGATGTTGCCCTTGCAATATCTCTTATTAAAACTTTTTTATACCTTTCCGTATAATTAGTAAAAAACACGGCTTTATTATTTTCTGTCTCATAAGACGTTATTAAGCAGGGTTTAATCATCTCTTCATAAGTCTCATTCTTGACCAGATATCGTAGGATTTGTTCAATCCCTGCCACTTTATATTTGGGCCCCGACAAATAATCCGTAAGGGTATTTTTAATTTTATCCTTAAACATGTTTTTCCAACTTGAATTATCCACTGGTTTTTGTGGAAAAATATCTTTACCGTGCTTTACATATAATTCTGTCAAAGCTGCGGCAGGGGCAGGATTTTTCTTATTCAAAAATAGAGTTAACAATCCGCCGGTAGAAGTTCCGGCGATAAAATCAAAAAGCTCATAGATTTGTTTTCCGCACCTATTTTCAATTTCAGCAAGAATTGTTACCGGAATAATACCTCTTATTCCGCCGCCGTCTATTGACAGAATTTTGATAACATCTTTATCTTCAAACATACTTCCCTCCAGATAAATTTACAGGTGTTTTTCAATATTTGTAATAATAGAGCTTTTCGGCATAAGTCCGACCATTCTTTCTACGACCTCTCCATTTTTAAAAACAAGAAGCGTCGGAAGACCGCTTACCTGATATTTTTTAGCAGCTTCTAAATTCTCATCAGTATCAATCTTTGCAAATTTAACCTTTTCAGCAAGCTCCTCAGAAACTTCTTCAAGAATCGGCCCCAATTTTCTGCAAGGACCGCACCAGTTTGCAAAAAAGTCTACGACAGTCAGCTTATCTGAATTTATAACTTCTGTATCAAAATTTTCTATGTTAATTTCCTGAACCATTTTTAAAACTCCTTATCCTTATTTGAACAAATTTTATATTACCATATATTATATTTTTATGCTATTATTCTATTAGAGGAGTAATAGGGGATATACTGAAAAATCACCCCAAAGGTAAGGAATATGCCAAGAAAAAAAGAAATTGAAATTGTACTGGACACTGAAACTACTGGATTAGATTACACTAGAGAAAGAATTATTGAATTTGCGGCAGTTAGGCTGGAAAACGGAAAAATTAAAGAAGAGTTTCAAACTCTGATTAATCCTCATCAACATATAAGAAAATCAAGTATGGCAATCCACGGTATAACGCAGGAAATGGTTGAAGATGCTCCATCCGAAGAAGAAGCTCTGCCTAAAATTCTTGAATTTATTGAGGACTATCCGATTGTTGCTCATAATGCAATTTTTGATTATTCCTTTTTGAATGAAGCTAAGATGAGAGTATTAGGAGAGAGGCTGGAAAACCCGAGAATCGATACTCAAGCTATGTTTAAGGAAATTGCGCCTGATTTGGAATCCCACGGACTAGAGGCTCTATCTCACAGATTTAACATTGAACTTTCAAACCACCATAGAGCGATGGCTGATACAATGGCGCTTGCGCTTGCGTATCCTAAGCTTAAAAAGCTATATTTACAAAGACTTGACTGGCAAAGAAAACAGCTTGATAATGTAGACTATCTTTTTGACAGATATTTAAGAATCCAGCAGAGTATTGCAACAATGCAGGCAGAACTTCAGGATTTGAAATCAATTTTTAAACTCCATTTTGAACTCGGAGGAGAACCGCTTGTGGCAGAGACCGGCGAAATGATGGTTTATCAGTCTAAACAATCTTTCGGGTATGACTTTGCAGATATTAAAGATGTGCTTGAAAATGTCGGGGCTCTTGAAAAAGCCGTAAAAGTAAATAATGGATTTATTGACAGACTATGTAACGGTCTCAGCCTTTCAGAAGAATACAAACAAATCATTAAAGATGCAAGGCAGGAAATTTCAGAGACAAGAAATATTCAGATAATCAAACCATGCAAACAATAAACAAAAAAGATATTCCCCAAGAAATTACTGTTGAGGTTGAAAAACTTTCAAACCTCGGATACGGAATCGCAAAAATAGATGGTTACGTTATCTTCATAGAAGGCGCATGCCCGGAAGATACGGTAAAAATAAGAATCGGCAAAAAAAATAAAAATTATGCTAACGCAAAAGTTCTGGAGGTTATAGAACCATCAAAAGACAGGGTTGAGCCATTTTGCCCCATGCAAAAAATCTGCGGAGCATGCCAGCTGCAATTCATTGATTACAAAGCTCAGCTCAAGTTCAAAAAACAAGTCGTTGAAGATACTATGCGGAATATTCTCGGAGAGATTCCCGAAATCAGAGAGGTTATTCCAAGCCCCAAGATAAAAGAATACAGGCACAAGATTCAATACCCTGTCTCGGAGACAAAAGACTCTAAAAGAATTATTGCAGGATATTATAAATCCGGCACTCACGAGCTGGTTAATATAAAATACTGCCCTATTCAGCCGGATTATTGTGATAAGATTATTGAATTTATAAAAGACGAGGCAAAGAATTGCGGAGTTACAGGCTGCAGAGAAAACTCCGGAGAGCTGAGACACATTGTTATAAGGACATCAGAATATAATAAAAAAAGTCTGGTTATTCTTGTTGTTAATTCAAAAAGCGCGAGTGACGGAATAAAAAAACTTGCTCGCAGAATTTATGAAAATCTGGAGAACATTTCAGGAGTGGGGATTAATTTCAATACAAAAAACACAAACGTAATTCTTGGTGATAAAACAGAAATTCTTGAGGGAGAAGGGTTTATAGAAGAAAAACTCTGCGATAAAATCTTTAAAGTCGGAGCTAAAACGTTCTTTCAGGTAAATCCCCAAAGTGCTGACAATATTTTTCGTTATATAAAGGAATATGTCTCCACCAATTTTTCTGCCCCTTCAATACTTGATGCTTACGCAGGGATTACGGCATTTGGGATTTGTCTTTCCGATATTGTAGACAAAGTAGTAAGTGTTGAAGAGGTCAAAGAATCCGTAGAACTTGCACAAGAGGTCGTGAAAGAAAATCGGATTGGGAATATCGAGCTTCATAATATGGATGCAGGCAGATTTTTTGAGCAGGAGGTTAAGTCCGGACAGCAATTTGATATTACAATCCTCGATCCTCCACGCAAGGGATGTTCTGGGGAGAGCCTTGATTATGCGTACAAACTTACTAAAAAACAAATTATATACGTAAGCTGCAATCCGGCTACTCTTGCAAGAGACTTAAAATATTTGAAAGAAAAAGGATGTAGGATAGAATATATCCAGCCTTTTGATATGTTTCCTCATACATATCACATAGAAAATGTCGCAATCATAACGCTGGACTCACATTAGATTTAATTACAGATTTTCAGATATTAGAATTTCGTTTATTTTGTCTTTTAGCAATTGTCTCGGATTTGGCTGTTTGTTTAATCCAAATTTTACATATATATGACATAACCTTACTGAAATAGCTTTAGGAGTCGAATTTAAAATTATAGCAATATTTGAATTACTATAATTTTTCAATAATAACATAACAATTTGTTTTTCCTTAGGTGTTAATATTTGTAATTTCATCATTCCTCTATTCTGCGAGTTTTTTCAAATCCCATAATTTACTTCTTAATTATAGGAAATATTTCATTTGAAAACAATTAAACACATGTTTAATTTCCTTAAAATTTATATTATTGGAATCTATAATTATCATAAAAGGATTTAAAGTGGCAGATATCAAGAAACAATTAGGACAACGAATAAAGTATCTCAGAAAGTGCAGAGGCTTAAGCCAAGAAAAACTCGCAGAGTTAATTGGCCTTTCAACAAGAGGCTTGGGAAATGTTGAAACAGGCAGACACTTTATGGCATTATCAAACATTGAAAAATTGATTGAAGCCCTTGATATAGAACCTTATGAATTATTTATTTTTGACAAAGACCTTCCACCAAATATCATATTTGATGATGTAGTTGAAAAATTGGAGAAGTTTAAAGGTAACAATAAAAGACTTTATGCAATTTCTGCATTTTTAGATAGTTTAAATTAGTTTTCAAATTTTGTTTGGTTTGTGCGGATATTTCTATTCAATTAATCATATCTAGCGTTCTTTTATAGTAAATCAACAGATATTATTACAATCTTACATTTGTTCAAGAATGGTGCTATCATACACAAAAAAGGAGCATATATGCATAACAAGATTGTAGAAACCGTTGATGAGCTGGAACATTCAATATTAGAGATTCAAAAACTTTTACAGGAGCTCAAAAAATATTGTCAGGATAAAATCCCGTTTACCCCACAAACTCAGAATTTTATAACAGGAGTAAATGTAATTCTTGAAAAGCAGGAAAAAGAGCTTGAAATAATAACTGATATTAAAGCGAATTGTTAATATATTATTTCCCTATGCAGAAATTCTCAAAAATATTATTCAGAATATCATCCGTTATTAATTCGCCTGTTAGTTCATTCAGCGCAAGTATTGCAGATTTTACGTCTATAGAGATAAGATCCTGCAGCTCCTTTAGTTGGGCGGCTAAAAGCGCTTGTTCCATTGAAGCTCTTGCTTTTTTTAGACATTCCTGCTGACGGGTATTGGTTACAAAGTCTAATGATTCTGGTTCAATATCACAAACTTTGGAGGTTAAATCCGTCTTTAGTTCCGCAATACCTTCACCCGTAAGAGCGGATATGTAAAGAGCATCTGTACCTCTTTCAGAGATTAGATCCGCTTTGTTTGCAATAATAATATGTTTTTTATTTTCTAAAAGTTTTAAAACCTCTTTATCTTCCTCGCTCAACCCTTGTGATGCATCATATACAAAAAGAACCAGAGCAGCTTCATCAAGAGACTGCTTTGAATATTCAATCCCAATTTGTTCAACCTTGGAAACCTCTTCATCATTTCTTATTCCTGCAGTGTCAACAAGAGTTACCGGTATGCCCAAATCTAAACTTTCTCTGAGAACATCCCTTGTTGTACCTGCTATATCGGTAACAATAGCTCTATCAAGACTCAAAAGGGCATTGAAAAGCGAAGACTTACCAACATTTGGTTTCCCGATTATTGCAACAGTAGCCCCTTGACGAAAAATATTAGAAGTTTCCGCCCCTTTTAAGACATCATCTATTTGAGAAATTATTTTTTGAAAACTCTCCTGCAAATAATCATATTCGGGCTCTGTTACATCTTCTGGAAAGTCAATGCCGGCTGTAATTTTTGACAGAACTTCAAAAATATCATTTCTTATATCATTAATTTTTTCACGTAAAACTCCTGAAAGGTTTTTCATAGACACATTTGCGAAATTAGAAGTCTTCGCATGAATAATATCAGCCACGGCTTCTGCCTGAGATAAATCCATTCGCTTATTCAGGAATGCTCTTTTTGTAAACTCTCCTTTTTCGGCCATTCTCGCGCCGTGCTTGAGAACAAGGTTAAGAATATTTTTTACAACATTTATCCCCCCATGGCACTGAATCTCAATAACATTTTCTCCAGTATAGCTATTAGGAGCAAAGAACGGAAGAACAATTACTTCATCAATTTTTTTACCGTTATCTATAATCCAGCCGTGATTAAATTTACGCGGCTCAAATTTCGGATTTGTAAATATTTGCCCAATAATATTGAACGCCTTATCTCCTGAAATTCTGATAACACCAACACCTCCTGCACCCAACGGTGTTGCAGGAGCGGCAATCGTATCAAATTCTTCCAAAATATTCATACTCTTATTGTAGCGCAAAAATTACAGTATTTCTTTATTAATTCTTTACTTGCGAGTGAGTGAAATATATTGTAGAATATTTTAAACAGTTAAGGAGGGGTTATGCCAAAAATTTATTTCGTGGATGTTACAAACAGAGATGGGGTTCAAACTTCAAGATTGGGGCTTGCTAAACTCCAAAAGACTATAATTAATCTTATGCTTGATGATATGGGAATTACTCAATCTGAGTTCGGATTCCCGACCACAATGCACGAATTAAATTACCTTAACGCAAATTTGGAACTTGTAAGAAGGCACGTTATTACTAAGACAAAACTTTCAGGATGGATGAGAGCGATTGCATCTGATGTAGAGCAATCTTTTACAAATTGTCCGCTGCTTGAAAACTGTAACCTTTCGCAATCCACTTCCGAACAGATGATTTATGGCAAATATTTGGGCAAAAAAACTCCTGATGATATTTTAAAAATGACGTGTGAAGCGGTTGAATGCGCAGTTTCAAAAGGTGCTAAGATTATTGGTGTTAACGCAGAAGATGCTTCAAGAAGCGATTTAGATTTTTTAATAAAATTAGCAAAAGAAGTAAAAAAACGCGGTGCTTACAGATTCAGATACTGTGACACTTTAGGATACGAAGATCCTCAAACTTCGTATGAAAGAATTTATCGCCTTGCGAAAGAAACACAAATGCCTATAGAAATGCACTATCATAATGATTTAGGAATGGCCGTTGCCTGTTCCGTAGAAGGAGCTCGAGCCGCCGTCGATGCCGGAGTCGATGCTTATATTAATACGGCAATAAACGGAATGGGTGAACGCGCGGGGAATGCAGACTTAGTCTCCTGCCTGCTTGCGGTCTTAAAATCTGCAGGATTTAAAGGAAAGTACAAAATTGATGAACAAATTGATTTAAGTAAAGCCTGGAAACTTGCTAAATATACTGCATACGCATTTGGGCTCCCGATTCCTATAAATCAGCCGGCAGTCGGTGACAATGCTTTTGCGCATGAATCAGGTATTCATGCAGACGGTGCGTTGAAAGACAGAAGAAATTACGAACTGTATGACTTTGAGGAACTCGGAAGAGGAGAGCCTGAGATTATTGAAACCGGACGTATGATTACAACAGGTGAATACGGCGGAATTAAAGGTTTCCGTAATGTTTATGACAAGCTGGAAATTGAGTTTAAAGATGAAAACGAAGCAAGAAATATTCTTGAACTTGCAAGGTATGCAAACGTTCATACCCAAAAGCCTTTAACAGAAAGCGAATTGAAGTTTATCTATCACTATCCTGATATTGCAGCAAGAATCATGACGGTGTCACCTTTCTACGAACCGTCAGGAGAACTCCAAAAACGGTTAGAGAAGGGGACACTTATTATGCCGCAGCATATTATTTAAACAGAGTTCTAAAAAAGTTACCGACTTTTTTACAAAAATTTGTTTTAATATGTTTTTGTGAGGCAGGCATAAATACATCAGCTTTAAAAGGTCTTGGCTGAATCTTATGAGGAATTTTTGTAGTGTTTGCATAGTATAAACTTTTTGCGAATTTTACAGGATTTGTTTTGAGCATATTAATTTCCTTTTTTTAGTTTAAAACTTCTAAAAAAATAATTTGCTAGTTTTCATTAAATACTAAGAAAGTATTTTTTATGACTTCATATCCTTTGATTATAGTTTTATAGTCAACCATTTCCGCTGCAGAGTGCATATTATACACATCAGCAAGCCCTAAAAGTGACGGCATAAATGTCTCACCGTTCTTATTTTTATTGTGGCAGTAAATGTGAGTTTCAGCGCCTGCGTGAAATGATGAAATATCGTTTTTAATCCCTGCCATTTCACAAGCCTTTGTATGAACTTTTTCAATCCTGTCATCTTCAGCTTTTTCAAACGGAAGCAGGTGTATTTCAAATTCAATGGAGGCTTCTGCAAGCCCTTGATATTTCTCATTAAATCTATCAACAATACTTTGCATCAAAGCTTTTAATTCATTTTCCTTTTGAACACTTGCACTTCTTATTGAATAAGAGGCCATACCAAGAGTATTAATAACATTTGTAGAGGTCTTTTTCATAATCTCTGATATGTAATCATTTGTCTTAATTCCGTTTTCAACAATAGAAGCTACGGAATTTTGGATTCCGCCGGCTACAATAGCTCCTATGTTGCAGGAAGTAATTACGCCTGTCTCGTCTGTATAGTAGGCACCTTGAGGAAATTCGGCAATAAGTTCCGCAATTAGTTTAGCAGCATTAAGTCTGGTGCTGTCACCTATATCGATTCCTGAATGGCCGCCTTTTAGAGCTTTTACGGTAATCTTTGCATTTGTATAGCTTGCCCCGGAAATCTGTAATTGTCCGAGTTTGTCTGCGTCGCACACCAAAATGTACTTTGATTTAATTTTATCATATTCAACATGCTCAACTCCACTCATGCCGGATTCTTCATCTCTTGTAAATGTGATTTCCAAACCTCCGTGTTTAAAATCCGCCATTGATAATTCTTTTGCCAGCATTAAAGCGCACGCAACGCCGACTTTATCATCAGCACCGAGAGTTCTGCCTTTCGCTTTTATATAATCACCGTCCAGATATATATTAACAGGGCTGTCATCGCCAACAACATCCATATGAGAGGATAACATTATAGGCTCTTTTGAGCTGTCCGTTGCCGGAACATTAATATAAACGTTTCCGTATGAGTCTTTTCTTGCTTCAATATTATTTTTTGCACAAAAATCAAGAATCCATTCAATCACTTTTTCCTCTTTCAAAGATGGTGATGGTATTGATACAAGGTTACAAAAAATATCTAAAACTTCATTCTCTTTTCTTAATTCTCCTAAGCTCATAGCGCCCCCTTATAATTATAAAATATTAGCTTCCTCTAAAGAATCTCCTGCTTGTACCTTCACCGTCTTTACCGATTCTTACATGCACCGGTCTTAAACAATGCGGACATCTTCCTACATAAGCAGTGCCTTCTTTATTTTTATAAAGTCTGCCATAAGTGTGGCAGCATTCAAACCAAATTCCAAGATATTGCCGTTTATGATTTTCATCAGTCACTATTTTTTATCCTTTTTAGTATTTTTAGGTGCCATTGATTCAGTTATGACAACCTCTTTCCTAACCGGTTTAAATATACTTTCAGTTAGAGTATTCAGATATGTCTCATTTAAGTGGGCATAATCAAATATTATAAGCCCATTTAAGCAATATTTCCTTGCAGCATGAACCTGTTTTATTAAATCGGAAGTTGAACCGTTCATAAATGTTACAAACAAGCCTGCGTATAACTTTGTGCTTGCGGATTTATTTCTGAGAATTTCATCCATAAGATTCATGGCAGTTTTGGCATCACATGTTAAAAACAGCGGTGTAAAGCCGTCTATAAAATTATTTTTAGACCAATTTCTCCAATCCTGAAGTTTTGTATCTAAAGCAACAGTTCTATTCGGAAAAATAACAGCCGTAAGCATTACATTGTTTGCCCTGCATAATACGCTTACTTTTCTGACAAATCCTGTAATCTTATTACATCTGTAGAACTTCCAATAATACCAGAGAGAATCATTTGGTCTTAAAACAATCGGATCAACGCCATACATACGTTGAAATTCCTGGCGTGCATACTTTGTATACCCCCAATTGGATAAGTCGTATGTCGGGTAAGTTGCAGCAAGAGACTGCGGATATCTTATATAGTCAAGATTAATCCCATCAGGCTGATACTTGGTAATAATTTCGCCTAAAAGTTCATACAAGAAAGTCTGAACCTGAGGGTTTGCAGGGTCAATAAAGTAGCCGTTATGTTCTGATATTGAATATGCAATTGTTGAAGAGTCGGCATTTTGTTTCTGACAGTTTGCCCACTCGGGACGTTTGGCGAGAATATATTCCGGATTCGTCTCAGGAGGTTTATTGCCGACATAGAAAGTTTCAAACCAGATATGAACTTTTATCTTACGTTTATGAGCTTCTGTTATCCAAACTCTTAAAGGGTCAAATCCAACAAACTCTTCATTTTGTTTTATAAATCCATACCTTTCCATAGTCCGTGACGGGAATATAGTTTTGCCGTGATAATAAGTCTCAAGGAAAATATTGTTAATCCCTGAGTTATATAATGAATCCAAAACTTTAATTATGTCTTTTGAATTATAATACGTCGGCCGAATCCAAACTCCCTTTAATTCACCGGGATTGAATGGGATAACAGTTGACATTGCAAGATCTGCATATTCTATTGCTCTTGACGCGTATTTTTGAGAATCGTCACTGTTTTTCTGCGCCTTTTCTATATAGTCATTAGCTTTTTGAATATTCTGCTGGGTCCTTTTTATATTGTAACTTGAGGAGTTTTGGGCGTAATAAAGCATCATTTCCTGAACTTCTCTTATACGCTCTCTCGCAGTGTATAGAAAAGTGTCCGAAGTTATATAAGAGGTAATGACATTTTTGTTTAAATCTATGGATATTTTAGTACCCACCATAATATTTTCATTAATCCATTTTTTTGCAAGCCCGTGTCCGCTTATGACAAAACCGTTAGCCGGAATAAGAGAGTCTGCACCGCTTAAAGAAGTTACGGTATCGCCTGTAACAATAGCCTCAGTGCCATACTCATTGGTATTTGTTCTGTAACCAAAAGCAGGGGTGTAGATTACAAGCTGGTTGTTTCCTCTTAATCCGGGATAGTTTAAACCTTTCCAATTGGTACTTACTTTGGGGTCTATTACGTCAATTTTAAACATTGATTGGTTAAATATAACTTCATTATTTTGAGGAACGTATGGAGAATAAACATCATGTGCAAAAACAATATTACACATGAAAGTTATCAGTATAACTATGAATAACCAGACTCTGCTCTTCATTTCCCCGAATGTCCTTTATAAGAAATATTATAGAACCATAATAGTTTAAATACAAGGGGGCCGAATCTTTTTACCCTTCTGCCTGATAAGCCCAGGCTGAATGATTGTGAATACTTTCTAAAGATTCACATTCGACTTCAAAAGAATCAATAATTTCATTTTTCCTTAAAAGCAGTACAACGTCTCTTAAAACATCTTCAACAAATTTTGGATTGTTATACGCCCTTTCCGTAACATATTTTTCATCTTCTCGTTTCAAAAGCGGATAAAGTTCGCAAGAAGCGCACTGTTCAATATCCTTAACCAAATCCTCAAGCCAAATATGTTCATCCTCAGGATAGGTTATCTTAACAGACACAATAGCTCGCTGGTTATGCGCTCCATAGTCTGAGATTTCTTTAGAACAAGGGCACAGCGTCGTTACAGGGACTTTAACACCGAGGAAAAATCTGTATTCTTCATCCTCTTCTCCATAATTATCCAAAATACCTTCAAAAAAACAGTCATAGCACATAGGTGCAGAAATTCCCGTTACAGGCGCCTTTTTATCAATAAAATACTTAAAATCAAATTTTAAATACCCGCTTTTTGCATTGAGCCTGTTTATAATAGCTTCAACACAACCTTTAATATCAACGCCTAGAGTATGTTTTCTCCGCCATTCGTTCAAAACCTCAACAAAACGGGACATGTGCGTGCCTTTATAATGAGAAGGCAAAGAGACACCTGCTGTAGCCGATGAATATATTACAATATCTTCTTTATCTTTGCGCTGTATAATTAAAGGAATCTCAATTCCTTTAATACCGACTTTTTGTATATCAACCCCTCTGGAGTCAGACTGATTTTGAACATCTTTCATCTAGATTTCAACTCCCTCAAAGCTCTTTTGTTCAAGTGCAATGAGGAGTTTTAAAGCAGCGACTCTTTGAACCTTCGGAGGCGCATTTCTTAAGAGTTCAACAGCCTTTAGCATCATAGGGTCATTATCATACCAACGGTTGCCTTTACCCTGATAAGTATTGATAATGTCGTATACATGCTCGATAACTTCGCCGGCAACTTGTTCTTGAAGCTTAAGCATAAAATTTGCAGCCTCGCTTTTTGTCTCATCAGGAGAAAGACGTAAAAGTTCTAAAGCTTCTTTTAAGATAGGGTCTTTATCATACCAGCGTTTGTTAATCATTTTTTCCTCGCATTCTTGTAGTATTATTGTAGTATAAAATTGTTATTAATAAAAGGTGTAAGATTATGAAAATTTTATTGATTAATGGTGCGAACCTTAATATGCTCGGGCAAAGAGAACCAGAAAAGTACGGAACAACAACTCTCAAAGATATTGAGAATTCTGTTATTTCCAGAGCTCGTGAACTCGGAGCAGAAGTCGATGCTTGGCAGAGTAACCATGAAGGTGATATTGTAGACAAAATTCAAGCGGCCAAGGGGGCTTACGATGGAATCCTAATAAACGCAGGCGGTTACACTCATACAAGTGTAGTAATCCGTGACGCAATTGCTGCTACTGCGATTCCAACAGTTGAAATTCATATGACCAATATTCATGCTCGCGAAGAATTTCGTCATACATCTCTGCTTTCGGGGGTATGCGTTGCTCAGGTTGTAGGTTTCAAGGAACTAAGTTACATCCTCGCACTGGAAGGACTTGTTAATTACTTACATTAAAAAAAGCTTCCCCGAGGGGGAAGTTTTTTGTCTCTTTTTTTCTCTCTCTCGTTTCTCGTGTCTAAGCTTTGTTAATGTCTTATGTATATATAAAGTATTTATACTCAAGTTAAATTTCAAAAAAGATATTTAATTTTACAAAACTTTACAAATAACCTGAGTTGGATTCAAGAAGAATCGGATTTTATACCAATCAAGCTTCTTCGGTTTCTTCAGCTTCCGTCACCGGTTCTTTATAAATTTGGAGTTTTGTAATTCTTGCCCCGTCAACTTCAATAACAGTAAAGGTTAGACCATTATCAGAAACCGAATCACCAACATTTGCAATTCTGCCCAGAAGTTTAACGACAAGCCCGGCAATCGTATCAACATCATCTTCTTCAAAATTTGATTCTTTAAGATCAAAAAAGTCGCAAAACTCGTCAATTCTCATCATTGCATTTGCAATATAAGTATTTTCCGCAACCTCTTTTATATCAACTTCCGTATCTTCATCAAATTCATCTTGAACATCCCCAATTATCTCTTCCAGAACATCTTCAAGTGTAATTAGGCCGGATGTGCCTCCAAACTCATCAATTACAACCGCCATTTGAGAATGCAATTTCTTAAATTCTATGATTAAATTATCAAGTGTCATTGTCTCCGGAACAAGCATCAAAGGGCGTATAAGTTTATCCATTGAAAAACTTTCTTTTTTCATGGACAAAGAATATAAGTCTTTGACATGAATAAACCCTAAAATTTTATCGATATTTTCTTCATAAACAGGATATCTTGTATACTGGTTATTTAATGCAACCTTATTAAGTTCTTCATACGAAATATCGCTCGGAATACAAACCATATCTGTTCTTGGAATCATAACCTGCTTAGCCAGCAGGTCTGAGAATTTGAACATGTTATGAAGCATCTCTGCTTCCGTTTCGTTCAAAACACCTTCATTGTAGCTTGCATCTACTAGCATATCCAGTTCTTCTGTCGAATGAACCAGAGATGCATCTTCCGAGTTAGCATGGCAAGCCGCAAGAATCTTGTCTCCGGAAACCTGCAGTAGCCATACAAAAGGCTTAAAAACGGTTATAAACATATCCATCGGCGTTGATATTAATAATGCCAGTGTCTCGGGATGTCTTAATGAAACACATTTAGGAAGTTGTTCTCCTAAAAGTACATGAAAATAAGTTACAAGTATAAATGAAATCGGCACCGCTATGACGTGAGCAGTTACAACACTGTTGGCAAGCGGTAAAAGATTTATTACAGGTTCAATAAGTTGAACGATAGTAGCTTCTGCGACCCAGCCTAACGCAATACTTGCAATCGTAACCCCGAGTTGAGCGGCAGCAAGCATCTTATTAACATTATTTACGAGCTTCAACGCTTTTTTTGCCTGATAGTTACCTTCATTACAAAGTTGTTCTAAACGAGTTTTTCTGACTTTTACCAGAGAAAACTCTGCAGCTACAAAAAAACCGTTAACAAAGAGTAAAAATGCAATAATGAAAATATTTATAAATATATCTGTCAGATTCATTCGTTCTCTATAATCCTACGGTTTCAATTTTACATGAGATTGGAAGATTTTGCAACGTTTTGTCCTGACTTAACATGTGGTGTTATGAGTAGGGAGCCCACTTTGTCTGTTTTTTGCTTGTCATTGCAGAGTATTTCATAAGTTTAAACAAAGCACCCTTTGCTGCTGATTAAGAAATATTAAGTTTTTATATTCAAAAAAGGCAATTTTTTCAAACAAAAAGACTTTATATAATAAAGAGGATAATTATGACACCAGTAACGAATAATCTTAATCAACGAGCATATTATGACGGCCGGGAAGTGACGGTAAAAACTTATGACAAATTTACCGGCAAATGTACTATCGTTATTGATGGTGAAACGAAAGTTGTTGATTGGAACGACCTGTTCGGCGTTAATGATAAAAAGGAGGAACTCGCGGAATATTACACCAAAAAGCTTGATAAAGTAACTGAACAGCTTAATAAGGCCAAAGAAAATGCAAGTTTTTGGGGACAGGTTTTTGATTTCAACATTGCAGGTGTTAGAGCAAACAGAAAAGAAAGAATGAGTTTTGTCAAAGAATACGGAAAAGATTTGTCCTCAATGTCTGCAGAGCATCAAGAAGAATATAAAGCGCTGCTTGCTCGGGGCTCAGATTATTCTTCCGCAAAAAATACTGCTTTAGGCAGACAGCTTTCTTATACTCATCAGGTTATAGATATAGCCGGACAAAAACATGATTTGCTTAATCAGGTTTCTTTGTTTAATGCAATTATGGGATAACAGTAAAACTGCCTGTGTGTAGAATAGCTAAAGTTTTATTAACATTGATACTGTCTCTTAAAAGGAGATTGTGCGATGAAGATGTTAATGTTTGATTTCAGAGATACTGAAAAAGAGTTTTTCGAGAAGAATAAATTAAATGATTTTGAAATAACCTTTTTTAATGAGCCGCTAAATGAAAAAACTGTATTAACTGACAAACAAGTTGAAGAAACAGACGTGATAAGTGTCTTTACGGCTTCTAACCTTACTGCACAAATTCTTAATAAGTTTCCGAATTTGCGTGTTATCGCAACACGTTCAACAGGCTTTGACCATATAGATGTGGGTTATTGTATGAAAAAAAATATTGCGGTTCTAAATATAGAACAGTATGGAAAAACAGCCGTCGCACAGTATGCAATCGGATTGATTATATGCTTAGTAAGACACATGCTCCCGGCAGCCATGGATTTTAAAAACAGAAAAGTCGACAACTCCGCGTACGAGGGAAGAACATTAAACTCTATGACAATAGGTATAATAGGTGCAGGCGCAATCGGAGGTGCTGTTGCTAAAATTGCGCATTTCTTCGGGATGAATGTTCTTGTTCACTCTTATATGAAAAATCAGGAAATCGACAATATTTGTCATTATGTAGAGCTTGAAAAATTATTAAGAGAGGCTGATATTATTACTCTGCATATTCCGTATACAGGCGATAATTATCACATGATTGGAGAAGAGCAATTTAATATGATGAAAGACGGCGTTTATATTATCAATACTGCAAGAGGAGAACTGATTGATATAAAGGCATTGTATGATAATCTAATCCGTGGAAAAGTTGCAGGAGCCGGACTTGATGTTTTAGAATGTGAATTTCTATGTATTCATCCAGGGGAATTAAAAGATGCGATTAAGGACAGCAAGCCCAATTGCGTAGAATCCGCACTTATTACACAAAAATTATTTAATATGCCAAATGTGGTTATAACACCCAATATTGCATATAATACCAATGAAACCGTAAATTATTTGCTTGAAGAAACTTTCAATAATATCAGAGATTACCTGAAGGGCATGAATACGAATAGAGTTTGTTAAAAATTTGTGTTATTATTAACTTATGGCAATAATATCAGACGATGAAGGGATAAGGAAAAGGGAGAAAAAAAATCCTATAATAAAGCCCGAAAATATAGAATATGATAACACCTTTGAAAACAGTATCCGCCCAAAGGATTTTGACAGCTACATAGGGCAGTCTTCATTAAAAGAAACATTGAAGATTACGCTTGAAGCCGCAAAAAAAAGAGGTAAACCGTTGGACCACCTCCTTTTTTACGGTCCTCCAGGCTTAGGCAAAACAACAATCGCAGGAGTTATCGCAGCCCAAATGGGAGTGGAAATTCGTATCACTTCTGCCCCGGCTCTTGAACGCCCAAGAGATATTATCGGGATTCTGATGTCTTTGAAAGGCGGAGAGATTCTTTTTATTGATGAGATTCACAGACTTAATAAAGTCGCAGAAGAAATTTTATATCCTGCGATGGAAGACTTTACTCTTGATATGACAACAGGCAAAAGCCAGACCGCTAAAACACTTAGAGTTCCGCTCCCGAAGTTTACTCTAATCGGAGCAACAACTAAGGCCGGAGAACTTTCAAGCCCATTAAGAGACAGATTCGGAATGATTCACCGACTGGAATTTTATACAATAGAAGAACTTACAAAGGTTGTTCAAAGAACCGCAAAAATCTTGGAGGTTGAAGTTACGGAAGGTGGTGCTAAAGTTATTGCAATGCGTTCCAGAGGAACTCCAAGAATTGCAAACAGACTTGTAAAAAGAGTTTCGGACTTCGCTATCGTAAAATATGACGGTGTTATTGATGAAAATGTAGCAAACGAATCTCTTGATATATTAAAGATTGATAAATACGGCTTAGATACAACAGACAGAGCGCTTTTGAATCTTATAATCGAAAAATACGACGGTGGCCCTGTTGGTGTTGAGACCATTGCCGCTGCTTTGAGTGAGGATGTAAGAACTATAGAAGATGTGTGCGAACCATACCTTTTGCAGGCAGGCTTTTTGCAAAGAACCCCGAGAGGCAGAAAAGTCTCGCCGGAAGGTTACAGGCACCTCGGTATAAAAATGCCTTCACTCCAGACAAGCTTATTCGGAGATGAGTAATAATGAAAAAGATTGTTTTACTTTTATTAATGCTTATATTTACACTTCCTGTATTTGCAGATGAGCCGGAAATATTGCCTTCTGCTCTGGGAAAAGTCACTCGGGTAGAATACGTTGATATGAATGATGAGAATATTTCTCAGACTAAGCAGCAGGTAGAAGTTAAGATTCTAAAAGGAGAGTTTAAAGGGGAGAGCGTTATACTGGATAATGTTCTTACCGGAAACCCTTATTATGATATAAAGTTAAAAAAGAACACCAAAGTAATACTCCATGCAGAAGATAATGGATCCGGAGCCGAGTTTTCAATAGAGGATATAAAGCGCTCGGGAACATTAATGTGGCTTGCAATATCTTTTTGTGCTCTGTTAGTTTGGATAGGGCGCAAAAAAGGACTGTTTAGTCTTGTATCTATTGTAATTACTCTGCTTTTAATTACTCATGTAATGTCTCCGATGATTCTTTTCGGGATAAACCCTGTTTTGGCATCAGTGCTTGTTTGTATAATCTCAACTGCGGTCACAATGTATCTTGTCGGCGGATTTAATGCTAAAAGTACCTCCGCTGTTTTCGGGGCTTTTTTGAGTCTGGTATTTGCAGGGATTTTATCTTATATAACAATGTATACTGCGCATTTAACAGGATTTTCCGATGAAAATTCAATGTTTTTATACACAGCACATCCGGAACTTGACTTTATTAGTATCACAATCGTAACAATGGTTCTTGCGACACTGGGTGCTGTAATGGATATTGCAATGTCTATCGCAAGTACGGTGAATGAAATCTATAGTGTTGATAAAACAAAGACGGTTAAAGAATTGTTTATGTCCGGCATGAATGTAGGGCGCGATATTATTGGAACAATGGCCAATACATTGATTCTTGTTTATCTGGGCGGCGCGCTTCCGTTGATACTTCTTGCCAGCAATATTGATATGCAAAAGTTTTTTAATCTTAATCAGGTTGTAACAGAAGTCGCATCTGCCCTAATTGGCAGTATTGCAATTGTAATTTGCGTACCTCTGACCGCATTTGCCGCCGCGACTATGATAAAAAAAATCTGTAAAAAAGAGCCGTTAGAGATAAAAATAGATTGCGTTTAGATGTTCCGTGTGATATACTCATCGGTAATAATTGAGAGGATAAATTTTGGGGGCTTTAATTATGAATAAAATAAAATTTTTGATAACAATGCTTGCATTATGTTTGGTATCAAACTCTGTTATGGCAGCAGGAGCTTTTAAAGCAGATGCAAAAACTAAAAGAATTCCTGCCGGAACAGTTTTTCAACTCCAATTCTTGCAGCCTGTGACAACTTTTTCAGGAAGCGAGGGGGATTCTTTTGTTGCAACATTAAAGAATGAACAAGCAGCAGATAGTAATGTTATCCTGCCATCCGGTACAGTTGTAAGAGGAAGCATTTCTAAAGTGAATACTGCCAAAAGATTTTCTCGCGGTGCAAAGTTGTATCTTGATTTTGACCACGTCGTAACCCCAACAGGCAGACAGATTCCTCTTGATATGGCAGTTTGCAGTTTTGAAAATATCTATTATGACGGTGGTTTATACAAGAATCTCGGTTACGGCGAAGCTGTTAAAAACAACTACAATCGTGGAGTTGAGATTACCAAAAATGCAACTAACTACGGTTTGAGAGCAGGGGATTCCGCACCAGGCATCCAATACCTTACAACCCCAATTTGTGCTGTAGGCGGTTTTATCGGGGGAGTTGCATACTTCCTGTGGGATGATGTAGCAGATATGTTTAGGAAAGGACAGGATGTTTACATAAATAAAGGTGATATCCTGAGCGTCAAACTGCTTAATCCGATAGACATCCCTGTATATTAATCGATGTATTAATCGATGAGAAGCCGCACAAAGCCTTGAATGCATACAGCAAGGGAAAATTTATGCGAAAGAGACGAACAGCTCCGCACATTATATATTAAAACTTCTTCTGGAGCCTTCCTCATGGTATACACCGCCGCCGCAAATTGTTTCTATAACCTTCAAAACAAATTCTCTTGCAGCGTCTGAGCTGTTTAGGAAAAATTCTCTATTAGACAGATGCTTTATTTTAAATATTGAATTTTGAGTTTTGTCGGCCGGTACAAACAATGAAGCAACTTCTTTGTCAAGCAGTACCTGCATAACCTCGCTTCTGGAGGAGATTCCATCCAGAAGTTCATTATAATTGCCGTTAATTGCCATTATACGTCCTGAAAACATCGGGGGTGCACTTTCCCTGAACAAAGCCTGAGGTTCATAATTACATCTGGTTGTAAGGCTTATTGTGTGCCATAAAATATTGATAATAACAACTGTTTTATCTTTATCGTACTCCACGTATATATTTTCTGTTGTTACTCCACGCGATGCAAATGATTGTTTTAAAGAATCTGCTATAGCTTTAAGATTATCTATCATTTCTACAAAAATCTCGGCAGTATTCAGCGTTGCGTGTTGATAATCCAAAAATTGCTTGTACATGTGGGTTGATACAAGCCCTATTCGTTCCTGGATAAGTGTGGATTTTCTAAAGGATGTTTCCAAATTATTAAAGTTTTCGTAGCCTTTACTCAAAGTTATAAAGCCTCCTTATATAATTGTACACTCAAATGTATGTCAATGTAAACAAATCATTGTAAAGTTTTGTAACGATTTATGCTGCCAGGTGTTATAAAATCTTCAAAATGTGGAATAAGAATAATATACAGGTATAATTTTGCCACTAGGAAAGGAGTAGTATCTATGGAAATTTTAAATTTAGTTCTATTTGGATGTATATTCTACCTTGCGCTAATTGGTATTCCTAGTCTTTGTGAAAAACACGGCAAATAGGAATACATTGAGCTTTCATTGTATAACTGAGATAGCATGAACATAGCAGTTTCTATACCACTTCCAGCGGTTGATCCAGCGAGCGGATAGAAACGTCAACTTCGTTTGGGAAAATTTGTCTCATGTGGTTTACCAGATCATTCGTTGAACTAACCCAAAACATTGGAGAGGTAAGAATTTTTGCACTGTAACCGTCGACTTCTGGGAGTTTAAACATTACGGGGTCATCGCCGTGGTGTTTTGCCAAAATATTTTTTATACCGCACAATTCCTCGTATTTAACTTCTTTTTTCAAGTTTACGGTTACAATATTTGAATTCTCAACAGATTTGACATTTTCAATCAGAATACTTATTTGGTCTTCTCCCCTATGCTGGACACGCCCTGTTATAACAACTTTATTCTCCTGCTGGAGCATATCGCCAAATTCAAGCAGTTTTTTATGGAAACAAACACAGTCAACCTTCCCGGTTAAATCTTCTACTGTCACGAATCTTAGGAACTTCGTCGGATCCTTCTTGGTTGGGATTTGTCTTGTTGCTGTCACAAGTCCGCAGATTGTTACTTCTTCTTCCTCTTTGACTTCAGCAAGCTCCGATATTCTATGTGTCATCAAAAACTGCATCTTATCTCTTAAAGAAAACAGCGGGTGTGAAGTTACGTAAAATCCGAGAAACTCTTTTTCAAACATCTGGATTTCTTTTTCTGTATACTCAGCATCACTTCCGACAAGCTGATATTGAACATTTGCAAAGTCATCATCTCCGCCAAGAGCCGAGAATAAGCTTACCTGCCCCATAGCGCGATCCTTTGCCTCTTTTGAGGTTACATCCAGAATGTGTTCAATGTTATCAAAAAGCTGCTTTCTGCTCTTTTCGATATTAGAAAACGCACCTGCCTTGATCAAACCTTCCAAGGATTTTTTGTTTACAAATTTAGCATCTACACGTTTGCAAAAATCAAAAATACTTGTAAATTCGCCGTTTTCCGTACGTTCCTTGATAATAGCCTCTACAACCGGCTCCCCTACCTGCTTAATAGCTGCAAGCCCGAATCTTATATTATCCCCATCCGGCGTATATTCTAAAAATGACTTATTGATATCAGGCGGTAAAACCTTGATTCCGTACTTTTGAGCCTCCTCTATATAAAGCTGAGTCTGATCCTTATTATCGGAAACGCTGGAGAGAAGTGCTGATAAGTATTCTACCGGATAGTGGCACTTCAAATACGCAGTTTGGTATGCAACAAACGCATAAGCAGCTGAATGAGACCTGTTAAAGCAGTATGAAGCGAACGCTTCAATTTGTTCAAACAAAGTTGTTGCATCCTCAGGCTTCATATCGTGATGAGTAGATGCAAGCTCAACGAAACGCCCCTTTTGCTTCTGCATCTCTTCGACCTTTTTCTTACCCATCATACGGCGTACAATATCAGCTTCACCAAGAGAGTAATCCGCAAGAGTTTGGAACACTTGCATAATTTGCTCCTGATAAACAATGGTTCCGTAAGTATCCTTTAATATAGGCTCTAAAAGAGGATGTGCGTAAGTTACCTTTTTAATCCCATGTTTTCTTGCGACGAATTCATCCACCATGCCGGATCCAAGCGGCCCCGGACGGAATAAGGCAACAAGAGCGCCCAAGTCTTCAAATACGTCCGGTTTTAGACGTTTTACAAGGTTAATCATACCCTGTGATTCAAGCTGGAACACTCCGACCGTTTCACCGCGTACAAGCATTTTGTAAGTCTCTTTATCGTCAAGAGGAATATTGTTAATATCAATATCAACTCCGCGGTATTTTTTTACCATATCAACGGTCTTATAAATCATTGTAAGGTTTCTTAAGCCCAAAAAGTCCATTTTTAAAAGGGAAAGAACCTCCGTAACCTCATGCGGCGGATAACCTGTCTGAACAATTCCGTCCTTTGAAGGCTGAACAGGGATTATTGTATCCAGAGGCGCGTGAGATATGATTACACCGGCTGCGTGCGTACCGGTTCCGCATTTTAGCCCTTCTATTGCAATAGACATATCAATAAGCTTTTTGAAACTTATTGTTTTCCCAGTCTCAGGGTTAACTATCTGATAATCCTCGTCATAAAGCTTTCTAAGCTCTGAGCCTTCAACCTGAATCGCATCTTTTATCCATTTAGCTTTAGGGTTTGTTGCCTGGGCAAGCTCTATTGCAGGCTCAATTAGCCCTGTAAGTTTGTTACTTTCCGCAAACGGAACTTTTAGAATTCTTGCAACACCCTTAAACGCAGCTTTCGGAGCATAGGTTGAGAAGGTAATAATCTGGCAAACCCTGTCTTCTCCGTATTTTTGAGTAACATAATCAATAACCTGACGTCTTTTTTCAATACAAAAGTCAATATCAATATCAGGCATGGTAAAGCGCTCTTCATTCAAGAAACGCTCAAACAACAGATTATGTTTGATTGGATCAAGGTCTGTGATTTCAAGTGCATAAGCTACAACACTTCCTGCAGCCGAACCTCTTCCCGGGCCTACAGGAATATTATGAGTTTTTGCGTAATGTATAAAATCCCACGTAATCAGGAAGTACGCAGGGAATCCCATCTTGTTGATTACTCTAAGTTCATAATCAACACGTTCCTTGAGCTCAGTAGTAATTTCACCGTAACGTTTTTTCAAACCTTCATAAACAATATGCTCAAGATACGTTTCATTAGTGTATCCTTCCGGAACATCATAATGCGGAAGCGGAGCGTTTCCTAATTCAATCTCAATATGACATTTTCCGGCAATTTCTTCCGTATTTTTTACGCACTCTTCAAAGGTATCATCATCCATCCAAGCAAAAGCTTGACGCATTTCATCTTTAGACTTGATATAAAATTCATTATTAGGAAAATGAAACCTGTTCGGGTCATCTTTATCAGCGTTAGTCTGCAAGCACAGAAGCGAATCCTGAGCGTCTGCGTCTTCACGTCTTAAATAGTGAGAGTCATTGGTTATAATCATTTTTATATCAAGCTCTTTTGCAATCTTGATTAAATCCGGGTTTGTCCGTTTTTGTTCCGGCAGATTGTGGTCTTGAAGCTCAATATAATAATCATCACCAAATAAATCTTTGTATCTCTTAGCAGCCTCTTTTGCAAGGTTATATTCATTATTCAAAAGATGCTGCAAAACTTCACCCCCTAAGCAGGCAGAAGCGCAGATTAAGCCCTCGTGGTGCTGTTTTAATAAATCAAAATTTATACGAGGCTTGTAGTAAAATCCGTCACACCAGGCAACAGATACAAGCTTAATAAGATTCTTATACCCTTGAGAATCCTTCGCGATTATAATCAAGTGATACAAAGGGTTATGACTGCTGTCGTGTACTTTTATATCACCGTCATGAACATAAAATTCACATCCAATTAGCGGATTTATACCTGCCTCTTTTGCTTTTTCATAAAACTCAATAGCAGAATACATTACACCGTGGTCAGTGATAGCAATCGCAGGAAGCTCATTGTCCTTTGCGTAATTTACTAAATCTCCAACCCTTATTGTTCCGTCAAGGAGTGAATACTCCGAGTGAATGTGTAGTGGAATAAGCTTTGACATACTATAAATTTAGCACAGAATCATATTAAGGAATGTAAAATATTTATTCATTCCTATAAATCTTGCCGGTGCAAATTACCACTCCATTACGTCTAATTTCAACTGTTTTAGGCTCTGTTTCTGGAATTTCTGCTGTGGCTCCTGTTTTATCTACGGTACCGTCAAAAATTATACATCCAAAATCAACCTCGGAAGTTCTCAACCTGCATATATTACTGTTTCCATTTTCTGAAAGTTTTATACTCTCTAACGTCGCACTGCCTATATTTGTAACTTTGTGTCCGTTTATAAAGACTTCGTCTCCGCTTTTAATCTCTATCCTGTTTTCTGCGGACATAAAGCTTTTATCTCCGGCGGCTAAATTCCGGCTGCCTGTCAAAGAACTGTCTTTAATAATTGTTATATCACCATTTGAATTCTTAGGCCTGTTAGAATAACCTGTTTCAAGCCAAAGCTCTATTGCAGAATCCAACAATTCCCGATTGGTAAAATCTTCAATATTCCTGTTATATATCGGAAAGCTCGTAAATGTAGTATCAGGACGATTCTTCTCACTATTTACGATTTCTGCCGTTATTGCAATTGCTTGTGATTCACAACAACGTTCTTCATCCCAGGTATTGCCGGTGCTAGTTTTATACGCGCAGTGCAAAGCTTCATGAATTATAATTTTCATTAACTCTGCATCTGAATTCGTATTGTATTGGGCGTTTGTATTGATAATAATTTGTCCGGTTTCAATATCCGCTCTTGCCGCACCGTAATTGTCGTTAGAAACACTAATTCCGTCCTTTTTATTAATTATTTCCAGAAGTTGTTCTCCGCTAATTGTGGTATTGTTTGGACCTTTGAAAATTTTTCCCTTCAAGACCTCATTTAGTCTATTTTTTACATTGTTTATTTTGACTTCTAACTCATTTTCACTATATCTAATTTGGGTAATACAGGATCTCATCGCAATATTTATTAAAACCAATTTTAATTGAGCTCTGTCCGATGGAACTTCAACTCCATCAGGCGGATTCAATGCTTTTTCACTTTGCAGAAATTCTATAACCTTGTTTTTATCAACATTTTCCGGAAGCTTAATTTTGTTTTCTTTTATTTCGCTAATTAATTCATTTGCACATTCCCTGATTAATTGTGATTGCTCGGGACTTTTTTCCATTTCAACAGAGGAAACATAAAGCTCAACAGCTTTATCTAACTGCGCTTCGTCTGCGGAGATTTCAGAACATTTTATACCGCCTATTACCCCGTCCGGAAATAACGCTGCTGCAGTTTTTATTGAAAACTTAAACTTTTCATTCTCTGAAAGCGGACTGTCTTTTACCAGCTCATAAAGCATACTGTTCGCCATATCCGCATTTTGAGTTGTTTCAGGTAAGTTTTTTAGATGAGATTGATAAATGTTCAATAATTTCTGTTCAATATTTGATTTATCTACTCCTTGCGGTAAATTCAGTTTATTAATATTGGCCCGGATTTTCTCGTATGCTTGTTTACATATTTGTTCTTTTTCCTCAGCAGTTTGCTGCTCATCATGGATATCCTCTGCATCCTCCAATGTACTTATATTTGTTTTCAAAGCGTTGTTTATCCAGACTACAATCTTATTCCAGCAATTCGCGGAAAACTCTACTACTGCATTAGCAAACACAAGATAATTATTCGATTTATTTGGAGCAGTGCTGCCGTTATTTGTAACTTTCATATTTTCAGGATTATCAAATTCATTTATAATTTGAGTCCAAATGCTGCCTAATTGTTTGCACTGCTCATCCGTTAACCCAAGTTCTTTCTGTATTCCTTGAGTTAAACCTTGTCCGGATTCAATAATAAATTTGCCGTCAGGATTAATATTTACCATAATGATTCCTTTATTAATATATAACGGCACATTTGCCCAAAACTTTAGGGCGCGCAAATTTATTATTATATTATTATTATTATTATTATATTATTGAATTGCAAGCGTAAAATTTAATTTTACAAAACTTAATATTTGAAAACTCATAAAATTATTTTATCTAAAGATTTACGCAATTTTATAGAAGAACGCGTTTATAGTATTTCACAAAGTTTATTTATAACGAACTCCAACGCGCCCTGCTGGTCTTTAAACACCTGCTTGCCGGCTTTTGCTGTTTCAAAATTCGTAAATACTTGCGCACAACAATTCAATATAATATTGACATATTGTATGTTATAACATACAATATAATTATGAAACAAATCATCTATTACACAACCATAGATGGTAAATGTCCCTATCAAGACTGGTACAAAAAACTTGATAAATCTATCAGGCAGCAGGTTGACCGCAGAATTGACAGGCTTGAAGAAGGCATTTACGGTGATTGCAAAAGACTGTCTAATGACCTTTTTGAACTTCGTTTCAAAATTGGCTCGGGGTATCGAATATACTTTACAGAGTCACAGGATGTAATCATTTTGATTCTTTGTGCAGGTGATAAATCATCGCAGAGTAAAGATATTGAAAAGGCTAAAGCTATTATTAAAGAAATAAAGGAATGACTTAATATGAAAATTAAATCCAGTGTTTTAAAAAGAGGCATAACTCATGAACAGCACATGCAGGAAGTTCTTAAAGATGTTGAGTACCAAAAAGACTACCTAAGACTCAGCATGCAAGAATATGCAAAAGACGGTGACTATACATTATTTTTTAAATCATTAGAGCGTGTTATAAAAGCAAGAGGGTCTGTAAGCAAATTTGCAGAGGAAATTGACCTTAACCGTTCAAATTTATGTAATATTTTAAAAGGCAAGGTTCAGCCAAGTTTTGACACAACAATGAAAATTTTAAGGGGCCTGGGGGCTGATATTGAAGTTAAATTTGCACAAAAAATTGTGTAACGCTTAAATAAGCAATTGTTATCAAGACCGAATTTACAAGATAGTGCGAAGTCTATTTATAACGAACTCTAACGCGCCCTGCTGGTCTTTAAACACCTGCTTGCCGGCTTTTGCGGTTTTCTCGTAAAAGGCTTTATCTGAAAATAACTTGTCAGCTATTTGGAAAAATTCGTCTTCTGTTTTAACTACAAATCCGGCATGAGCATTTTGAATAATAGAGTAAATATCCTTAAAGTTATTGATAGAAGGGCCGGAAATTACAGGTTTTCCAAATATTATTGATTCCAATGGATTATGTCCGCCTGTTTTGTTAAAACTTCCGCCGATAAAAGAAACATCCGCAAAGGCAAATATTTTGCCGAGCTCGCCCATTGTATCAAGAATCATAACATCATGCTCAATCAAATTTCCGCCCTCTGAGCGCAAAACATATTCCTTAACAACACTTTTTACTTCGTCCAGTCTTGTTAAATGTCTCGGCGCAATAATGAATTTTAAATCAGAATACTTCTCTTTAAGTTTTTTATATACATCAAAGGCAATACCGTCTTCTCCGGAATGTGTTGAAGCTGCAAGAAATATTCTGCCTTCTTTTTTTAGTTCAATATCAACTGCAGGTGCTGTTATATCAAACTTTAGATTATTCATACGCTCTGTCGTATCAGGATTGGCTCCCAAAGACAAAAATTTGTTCATATCTTCACTTGATTGGGTAAAAATTCCTGAATAAAGATTCAAAAGCGGCTTGAAAAAGAATTTTAGCTTTTTATAAGAATTAAAAGTTCTATCTGATATTCTTCCGTTTATGATAAAAACTTTGGTTCTATTTTTTTTACAACCTTCAAGAAAGTTCGGCCAAATTTCAGTTTCTGCCATAAGAACAATATCCGGTTTTACATTCGCCAAAAATCTTTTTACGCAAGAAGGCGTGTCAAAAGGAAAGTAAGTTATTAAATCTGTCGTTTCTCCTAACTTTTTATGTGCAATTTCTTGCCCTGTGTTTGTTCCGGTAGTTACGACAATTTTTATATTAGGGAATTCTTCTCTAACCTTTTTTACAAGTTTTTCAATAGCATTAATCTCGCCCACAGAGACACCATGAAACATAATTGTTTTATTCCCCTCAAAGTGAGCCTCAAACTTTCCGAGTTTACGGTTTATAGCATCTTCACTATACCCACCGCGTTTGTGCGCCAGGATAAGCAACGGATAAAATATTCTAAAAAGTAGTTCGCAGCCTATCATTTTTTCTCAACCAAAATATACTTTCTTCCTGTATCAATAACCCTGAAATTCTGTTTATCGACTTCCGAATCTTTAAACTTGTAAGGAATAATTACAAGATTATTTTCCTTTTCCAAAGCTCGTTTAAGCTCCGGAATCCCATATTCTTTTCCGTATTCAACAGGTTTTCCGCCGTAATAGATTAAAGAATACTTGTGAGAGAATCTGTATGCCGTAAGCGTTTTATCATGCTCTTTTGCATAATGTGCAAATCTCAATAAGTCATTTTGACCGAACTTGTAATCAATTTTGAAAAATTTCTCAGTCCCAAAAGCAGACAGAGCAAGCATAAATATTACGTAAGTAAAAAATACTCCCAAAAATTTTTCTTTTTTAGCAAATATTATGGAAATTAAACCCACAAAGAACAATAACGGAATACAAAGAGGTTTTGCAATATAAATATCGCGGTTAAGCTCCGGGGGTAAATATAAAGGAGTGAACAAAGCTGCAATTGATGCAATAATAAAGATTCCGCCTAAAATATATACAGTCTTATTAATAAAACGGCTATATTCCCCTCTTTCTACATAATTAGTCCAGATATATCCGCCCAAACAAGCGAGTGAACCATATATCGGCAAAATATACGTAATCAGCTTTGTCTTGGAAGAAGAGAAGAATAACAAGGTAAATGTTGCAATAATTCCATTATAGAGTAAAAATCTTTGAGTATCATTTAAATCTTTAAATTTAAAGTCTCTTTTATAAATTTTCCTGCAAAGCACCGTAATACAAGATATAATCCAAGGGAAAAATCCCCAAAGAATAGTCAGAAAATAGAAATAAAACGGCTGTACCCTTCCTATTTCCGGCGCTCCAAGGAACCTTGCAACGTGGTGTTTCATTATATATTCATTGAAAAACAATGGATCATGCATCTTTAGCATTACAATATGCCAAGGAAGCGTTATTAAAAAGAACAAGAAAAACCCGACAAGAAAGTATTGAGGTCTGAAGATTTCCTTAAATCTTTTAGATACAATTGAAATAAAAAACATTGAACCAAACGGAACAACAAACCCAGGGATTCCCTTTGCCATGACAGCAAGACCTGAGAATATGTAGAATAACCACCAGAAATATTTTTTATTTTTTTCTTCACAGAAATTTGTCAACATTCCAAAGCAGAGTGAAAACCAGATACAAGTTGCAACAACAATATCCAGAATTGCGAATTTTGCAAGGATAACAAATTCTAAAGAAGTCGCAAGTATTAATGCTGATACAACGCCGTAAGTTCTTGATACAATCTTTTTCCCGACAAAGTATGTTAAAAATCCGCATAATGTTCCGTATAATGCTACCGGAAACCTTGCCGTGAATTCCGTAATTTTGCCGAATATTGCAAATGAAATACACTCGCCCCAAAAGAAAAGCGGAGGTTTTTCAAAGAAAAATTCTTTGTTCAAATACAAAGTTAAAAAATCCTTTGTATTGAACATGTCTTTTGCCATAGAAACATACCTTGATTCATCAACATCCATCAAGGCATAAGCCCAAATATTATGGAAGAAGATAAAATAAAATAAAATACTCAATCCTAAAATGGTAAACATTTCAATATGTTTATATACAAACTCTTTAAATCCGGATTCAAAAATTTTCATAGCTCACTCCCATTTGAATTTAATTTTATCAAAAACATATATAAAAAGAAATTTATTTAAACTCGTACTTGATAAATTTTTAGTTAATATTGTAATTTATTCTTATTCCTGCTAAAATCATAAAGCTATGAAAAAATTAATTATATCTTTATTAACTACATTATTTTTATTCTCACCTGCATTTGCAGGTAATATCGATGTTCTGGCAACTATGCAGAGCAAATCAAATATTCAGGACAGAGTATGGGTCGGAACTTTCCAAATTGTATGGAATGATTTTATGGATAAAATTGCCCATACCGTGATTAAGTTTCCTGAAGGTACTCCGCAAATTGTTAATGAACTTAACAAACAGGATTTTACGGTTGAAGATTTGTCTGAAAATTGCTATTACAAATATTCAGGCAAAGTTAAAAAGAATACAAAGAAAACCATTGCAAAGGCAATAAAACGTAAATTCGACGAGACAAGCGAACTTTTGGAACAGCTGAATCTTACACCTGATAAGAATAAATTTATTGTATATGCAATGCTCAAAAAAGACTTCGAGTTTTTGAAGCCGTTTGATAAGCTTGGAAAATCTAATTTTAGAGATCAGGAAGCTGAATTCTTCGGTATAGATAAAAATTCTTCAAGTGAATTAGCCCAAGGCGTCCGAGTTTTGTTCTACAATTCTCCGTCTGACTTTGCGGTTGCTCTTGATACAAATGGTAAGGATGAAGTATACCTCTACAAAACTGAAAATACTAAAACTTTCAATTACATATACGCTGATATGCTGAAGAAAGAGGCTCAATACAGCGGAGACAAAACTTTAAACAAAGATGATGAATTAAAAGTTCCAAACTTAAAATTCTATGAAGAAAAAAGTTTTGATGAAGTCACCGGAAAAAGAATTAAAGGCACAAATCTGGTAATTGACCAGGCTATGGAAACTATCGAATTTGAGATGAATAATAAAGGTGTTGAACTCAAAAGCGAAGCTGCAATGATTGCTACTATGTCAGCTCTGCTGCCTCCGGAAGAAGTCAGAAACTTCTATTTTGACGATACTTTCGTTCTATTCCTCAAAGAAAAAACAAAATCTAAACCGTACTTTGCTTTGAGAGTGCACGACATATCTAATTTCCAATAGTCCTCATCGTCCTTTAAGACGTATTTCTGCGGAGAGAAAATGTAATTTTTTATTACAGGATTTTCCTTTTGCATGTTTCTATATTAAAATGTTAATATAGAAAAGACCTTGGTCTTTTATTATCTACATTGGGTTATTAAATAGTTGGGCTGGATTTGAATGAGAAGAAGAAGAAAAAAGTATGATTTATATATTGTTATAGCTTTATTAATTATTACAATAGGTTATTTTGTATACAACCATGTTTCATCAGAATCAAGAGGTGTAAATAATTATGCGGCAGCTCTGGAAGATTACAAAGCAAGTGATTACGAAAAGGCATATCAGGAATTCGGAAAAGTTCCTTCAGGTTCAAGCCTTAAATCATCCGCCCTGTTTCGTCAGGCAAGATGTGCTACAAATATGGATAAAAAGGAACTTGCAATCAAAAAATATAAACGCATTGTCAGTTCAAGCTCAAAGTCAACTATTGTGCCTATAAGCCAGTATAATATGGCCACATTGATGTATGAAACTCAGGATAAAAACGCTAAAAAGTATTTTAAAAAGATAATAAAAAAATATCCTTCAAGTGATTATGCAATAGCATCAGAGTATTATCTAGGCATGATAGAGGCTGAAACTCCGCATAAAAGCGAAAAACAGATTGCAAAGGCAAAAGAAAGAGCCCTAATACATTTTAAAACATATCTTGAAAAAGCTCCGGACGGAAGGTTTGCCCTAAAAGTTATTGATGAAATTATAAAATTAGATACAACGCTTACAAACTATGACAATCTGCTTATTGTTAAAGGGTTTTATCAAAACGGCGAGTATGAAAAGGCTAAATCATATCTGAATAAAACAACTCTTGCTGAGAGCTGGTCGGACTTTGCAAAAAATGAATACAAACTTAAAAACAATGACAAAACAAAATACTATACTGAACTAGGCTTGCAAAAACACGCAGCAACTACAAATCAGTCGGATGTATTGGAAGTTATAGACAATTATATTACAATGTTCCCCACAAGAGGCGAGGGCATAAAAAAACTCGTCAGCCTGAATGCAAAATCAACCGGCGCTGATTATATAGCTTATCTGAACTGTAATGAAGTTGTTGAATCCAACTTTAAGGAAGCCTGCTTTAGAACGTTATACGAAAACTATCCGAACGGTCAATTCTCGGCAGATTCCTTGTATAATCTTTTTATAACCAAATATTTACAGAAAAAATACTATGACGCTCAGCGTTTAGGATTTTTGCATTTGAAAAAATTCCCTAACGTAAAATCAAGCCCTGCTGTTACCTATTTTATGGGGAAAATCGCGTTTAAACTAAAACATTATGAAAGCGCGAACAGTTATTACAAAAAAGTTATAGACACATACCCTGATACATATTACGCGTATAGAGCAAACTATAATCTCTATAAAGATGACGGAACACTTCCTTTCGGCGAGTTAATAGAAAAACCGGTGATATTTCCATACAAGAAATCGCTGGATAATAATCTGGTAGTGAAGCTTGCCTATCTTGGCGACTATGATTTAGTTGAGGAGCTTTGCAAAAAAGATAAATTTATCCAGAGCTGGCTTGCTTACGAAAGGGGGAATTATACAATTTCAGTGGTTCTTGCAAGAAACGCGATGGAAGAATTGCAGGAAAAACCGCCGTTTAGTGATTTGAGATGGAGATTAGTCTATCCTATGCACTACTACGATATTGTAGATAAGGTCAAAGGCGATAATAACTCGATAATATTACAATCGATTATAAGAGAAGAAAGCCACTTTAATCCTTTTGCTACAAGTGCCGTAGGCGCAAAAGGTTTAATGCAGCTTATGCCTGCAACTTATAATGAAGTTGTAAAAAAACACAACCTGCCTTCTAACCTTAATGTTGAAACATCAAATATTACGGCAGGAAGCCTTTATTATGAAGGTTTAAAGAAAGTTTTAGGCAATAAGGATTTGTATGCAATAACAGCTTACAACGGCGGAATAGGTTCGGTTAACAAATGGTTTTCCAAGCTTATCTACAGTGATACAGATGAATTTGTCGAGCAGATTCCATATCCTGAGACTAAAAACTATGTTAAAAAAGTTCTGCGCTCTTACTGGGTGTATGGAAATGTATATTAAACGGATGATTTCGTCATTTGTTTAATATGATATGCTTTTGGTGTAAACAGGAAAGTAGAAAGGGTTTATTTATGACATCAACAATTATTGCAATAGTTGCGGCGGTCGTAGTGATTGGCTGGGCTTATTCTATTTATGTATCTCTGATTCAGAAGAGAAACAAAACACAGGAAGCGTTCTCTTCAATTGATGTTCAATTAAAGAAAAGATACGATTTGATTCCAAACATTCTTACAATCGCTCAGAAATTTATGGAGCATGAACGCGGATTAATGGAAGAAGTTACCAAATTGAGAACTCAAGTAATGGAGCTTCCGAGTAATTTTGAAAATATTGACCGCAAAATTGCTCTAGATGGCGAAATCGCTAAAAAGATGGGGCAGATTATGGTTGCGGTAGAAAATTATCCGCAGTTAAAATCAGATCAGACAATGATTACAGCAATGCAGACTTATAATGAAGTAGAGGAGCATATTGCAGCAGCAAGAAGATTCTATAACTCTGCAGCTCTTGAATTAAAGAACGCAGTTGAGATTTTTCCTTCATCATTTTTTGCACGTATGATGAATATCAAACCAACGGACTTCTTTAAGGCAGAAGAGAAAGAAAGACAGGCTGTCAACGCTGCTGATTTTCTGAAATAAATATTTGATTATTCTAAGCGGTACGCATATTTGTGTGCCGCTTAGAATAAAAGAAAGACGCGGATATGGATGAAATAAAAACATACAAACAAATGAGAGAAGAATTTTACGCCAAATACAGGAATAACATTGTTCCTGCTGTGGCTGGATTTGAAAAGGAGCGCAAAACAAAACTTGTACTGGCAATTTCTTTAAGCTGTGGATTATTTATTGCGGGACTAGTTTTTATGTTGGTTAACTCTTTCTACGCCAGTCCTGAACATAATATCAATATTGATGGAAAAGCATTAGGTATACTATTTGCCGTTGCTATTGGTGTTTATTTCATATTCAAAAAAACTTTTGAAAATAAGATTAAAGAAAAAATTATGCCAATAGTATGCTCATGTTTTGAAGATTTAAAATGGCTTACTTTAAAGGAAAAAACAAATATAAACGGTAAGATTTTATTAGAATCCCACCTCATTGATAAATACAATATCGAGAATTTTGATGATATTTTTGAAGGGAAATATCATGGTGTTGGGTATCGAATTGTAGAATCTGAATTTATTATGGACTATGAGAAAAACAAACCTATAAATCACGACAACAGTAGCACAAAGAATAGACGTACTATTTTCAAAGGTGTTGTGGTAATTCTTGATATGAATAAGAATTTCACCGGAAATACTGTGATAAGACCAGATAGCTTTATGCATTCATCTCCTGCAAAGAATCTTAAACATACAACATTAGAAGATGTGGTGTTTGAAAAGAAATTTGATGTTTATACAGACGATGAAGTTGAGGCCAGATATTTGATTACAACTTCTTTTATGGAAAGATTAAATAACATGCAGGTAGCCTTCTCGGCAGACAATGTATCTTGTGCTTTTTATGATAAGTATCTAATTATAGGACTGCATACCAATAAAGATTTATTTTCCATTTGTTCACTATTTAAACCAGTAGATGATTCTAAACAGTATTTCACAATGTTTGAAGAAATTCTATCCATTGTAAATCTTATTGAGCATTTTAAACTGGCTCAGAAAATTGGGCTCTAACCATACCTTTGCGAAAAAGTTTGTTTTTTGTAAAATGAACTTATGGAAAATATTGAACTTGATATAGAATCTTTAAGAAAAGCATACGATTCTTTGGAAAAAGCTTTTGCGGTTTATCAAAAAGGTAGTCTGGAGCAGGATATCTGCGATATTTATGCTGATTCCTGTGTTAAACGATTTGAATACACTTTTGAAACTGCTTGGAAGCTTATGAAAAAATATTTCAAGCTCCAATATTCCAAAAAGGAAGAAGAGCTTACTATGAACAATATATTCCGATATATGGAAGGCTACGGTTTTACTGATTCCTGGCTAAAATGGAAAGATTATTACACCCAGAGAAACAATACTTCTCATGAATACAATTTTGAAAAATCACGCAGACTAATTGAAATTATTCCTGATTTTCTTTTTGATGTAAAATTCTTATTAAACAAATGGGATTCCCTGTCATGATAAAAGGCATAAGCAGTGAAGAAGAAAAAATAATCCAAAACATACTTGCAGCGTATAAAAAAGATTACGAATTTTACTATTACGGTTCAAGGGTTAAGGGTAATTTTGAAAAAACATCCGATTTGGATATATTAATTAAAAGTAAAATACCTTATGAAAAATTGGAAATTATCAAATTTCTTTTTGACCAATCGAATTTACCTTATGTTGTCAACTTTACAGATTATGACACAATAGACGAAAAATTTTATAAACTTATAGAAAAGGATTTGGTACGGATTTAGTATGCAGCGAGGCTTATTTATAACATTTGAAGGTGCAGACGGTTGCGGAAAAACGACCCAGATAGAACTTCTGGACAAATATTTACGCGCAGCTGGGCGTGATACTCTTCTCACCAGAGAACCCGGTTCAAGGGGATTGGGCGAAAAATTAAGAGAAATTTTGCTTAATTATGACAGCGAAGTGTCTCCAACTGCCGAATCATTTTTATTTCTCGCAGACAGGGCGCAGCACGTTGACTGTATTATAAAACCTGCGCTCAAAGAGGGGAAAATTATCCTCTGTGACAGGCATACGGATTCAACAGTTGCTTATCAGGGCTACGGAAGAGAGTTGGATATTACTCAAATTAATTATCTGAACAATATTGCAACCGGCGGTCTGAAACCGGATTTAACAATCATTTTCGATATTGATGTTGAAACATCTCTTGCAAGGGTCGGCAAAAATAAAGACAGAATGGAATCTGCGGGAGTAGAATTTTTTAACCGCGTAAGACACGGTTATCTTGATATTGCTCGAAAAGAGCCTGACAGGGTGAAAGTTATAGACTCTTCTGATACAATAGAGAATATTCACAAAAAGGTTTTGGAGCTGGTAAACTGTCTATGAATTTGCAGGAACTTGAACAACGGATAAATAAGGATAAACAGAACATTGATTTTGCAGCGTTAAATCAGGAATTAAAGGATTTAGAATCAAAGCTGCAAACGCCCGAGGTCTGGTCAAATCAGAACCTTGCATCTGAGCTTGGGCAAAAATCAAGAGAAATCAAAGAAACATTAGAGATGTTTTCCAGATGGGAAAATATTATAGAAGACGCCAAAACCGCTCAGGAAATAGGAGACGAAGAGCTTCTCAAAGAAAGTGAGAATGCGCTTCATACACTAGAAAAAGAACTTGATAAATACGATATCCAAAAAATGCTTTCCGGCGAGTATGACGAAGCTGATGCGTTTTTGAGTATTAATGCAGGAGCCGGCGGAACAGACGCACAGGATTGGGCAAACATGCTTCTCAGGATGTACACCAGATGGGCTGAATCCAGAGGGTGGAAGGTTGAACTTATTGATAAGTCAGAAGGTGAAGAGGCCGGAATAAAATCTGCGACCATAAAGATTACCGGCAAATACGCTTACGGGTACGCAAAAGCTGAAAAAGGCGTTCACAGGCTTGTGAGAATTTCTCCTTTTAATGCAAACGGCAAAAGGCAGACGAGTTTTGCATCCTGCGAAGTTTCTCCGATAATTCCTGATTACGAGAAAACTATTACAATTCCCCCGGAGGATATTGAAGTAGATACAATGCGTTCAGGCGGCGCGGGCGGCCAGAATGTCAACAAAGTTGAAACCGCTGTTCGAATTCTGCACAAGCCGACAGGGATTGTTGTTAAATGTCAGCAGGAGCGCTCTCAGCTTCAAAATAAAGAGAACGCAATGCAAATGCTTGCATCAAAGCTTCTTGAAATCCGCCAGAGAGAGCACGAAAAAAAGCTTGCGGAACTAAAGGGTGAAAATTTTGATATAAACTTCGGCTCACAAATCCGTTCTTATGTTTTCCATCCGTATAAATTAGTAAAAGATCACCGTACAGGATTTGAAATGGGAAATGTTGATGCGGTTATGGACGGCGATTTAGACGGTTTCATTGAGGCTTACTTAAAAAGTTAAAATATGTTATAATAAAATCTCAATGGACAAAATAAAAGTGTGCTAATGGTTTTTATAGTTATATTGTGTGCTGTTGTAATATTCTCGGCAATTTTCACTAACAAATTTTTAAACACGCTCGGAATCCCAGCGTTGTTGTTTTTTATGTGTCTCGGTATGCTGTTCGGCTCAGACGGAATATTCAAGATTCATTATGCGGACTTTACAACAACAAAGGACCTGTGTTCAATAGCACTCGGATTTATAATCTTTTACGGCGGTTTCTGCACAAAATGGCAGACTGCAAAACCGATTATTGCAAAAGCTTCTATTCTTTCCACCATAGGTGTTTTTGGAACAGCTGCTCTGACCTGCATTTTTTGCCACTTTATACTTAATCTGAATTTCCTTGAAAGTTTTCTTATTGGCTCTGTAATAAGCTCTACGGATGCAGCTTCGGTTTTTTCGATTTTGAGGGCTAAAAAACTGAACCTGAAAGACCACACAGCGCCGCTTCTTGAGATAGAGAGCGGAAGCAACGATCCGATGTCTTATGTTCTGGTAATCCTTGCAATCACTCTTTTGCAGGGGCAGAGTGCAGGATTTGTTTTTGTTCTGTTTTTAAAACAGATGATTCTCGGGATTCTAACCGGTGTCATAATCGCTAAAGCAGCTATTTTTATATTTGAAAAAACTAGAATAGTAACAGAAGGAAACGACACACTTTTTATCATCGCGCTTGTACTTGCAGCGTACGCTCTGCCCGAACTATACAGCGGCAACCCATTTTTATCCGTGTATTTTCTCGGAATAATTCTGGGTAATGCAAAAATCCACAACAAATCTTCTATGATAAACTTCTTTGACGGCATAACAAAGCTTGCTCAAATAGGTATATTCTTTATCTTGGGTTTGCTTGCATTCCCAAGAGAAGTTCCGCAAATACTGGTTACCGGAACATTAATATTCTTGTTTTTGACCTTCATTGCCCGACCGATTGTAATATTTGCACTGCTTCTTCCGTTCAAATCAAGTATTAATCAATGCCTGCTTATATCCTGGGCAGGGTTAAGGGGCGTTGCCTCGATTGTATTTGCAATAATCGCTGTAGACAGCGGAATTACGCTCCATTATGATTTGTTCCATCTTGTATTTTTAATATCAATACTTTCCGTCGCCTTTCAGGGAAGCTTGCTTCCGTGGTTTTCTAAAAAAACAAACATGCTCGATGAGTTTTCAGACGTGAAAAAGACATTTAATGATTATCAGGAAGAATGCGCAATAAAACTTCTCAGAATAAATATTCCCACAGGCCATGAGTGGATAGGGCAGGAAGTGAGAAATATTGCATTTCCCGGCAAAGCACTTGTACTTTTAATCAGACGCGGTGCAGAAAAAATCGTACCTAAGGGTTACACAATAATACAAGAGGGCGATAATATTACGATGAGCCTTCCTGAAAGCCAGGCGGATGATAAGATTGAACTGCGCGAATTTATTGTGGATAGGAGCCACCCTTGGTGCAATAAAAAAATCAAAGAGCTTAACATAGCAAAAAATATAATGATAGTTATGATAAAACGAGAAGGCAAACATATTGTGCCGGATGGTGAAACAATGTTTAAAGAGGGCGATCTAGTTGTCTTGTATTTATAATGCTTCGGCCATGTTACATTAAATGTATGATTGCTAAATAAGCTTGTTTGACTATACTAGTATATATATTGTGTATTGGGAGAGGTTTGAATGAACAGACGTTGGTATGATTCAAATGAGTATACAAAACAAGCATTGTCGTTACTAAAAGATATGGATGAAGATAAAAGACGTGCTTTATCCAGAGATCTGACAACAGTTGTAAGACAAATAAAAGAGATGCATGAAGAAGATGAAGAACAAGAGGTTAGTATTGGGATTGATCGTGTTCTCGGGCTTTATAAGATATCTAATTCTAGAAGATGGTATGATAAAGTAAGTGTTTTGTCTTACGCTTTAAAAACCATGTCGACCTTGCCTCAGGAAGATTTTTATAACATTATGGAAGGAATCTCAACCTCTCTGTCAGCTTAAAATAGATATTATTGTGTTAATTTTTTGATTGTCCCAGGCGTGTCCTCCTGTTTTTAATAGATGAAGGCTCTGGAGATTTTTGCACTTTTTGGCTATTCTTTCTGCAGAAATTGATTTTACAACAGTATCATTTGTTGAATGTATGATATCTATTGGGGTATTAATTTTTTTTAGACAATCCCCTGTCTTGAATAAGCGCTCAATAGGGCTGCGTAGTATCTTAAAATGTTCATACAAGTATAATATCGCTGGTGAAGCACTATTTTTTGCCGCTAGAAAATTCGTAGCATCCTTTTTTAAAGAATCAATAGAAGATACAAGAATTAACCTTCCCAAATCCGGATTTTTTTGCACAAGTTGTGATGCAATGTATCCCCCGAGGCTGTGCCCTATAACATATATGTTTTCTTGTTTGATTCCTTTCTTCTTTAAATATTCAAGAGCGAGAGCTGTATCCTCTGCAAATGTCTTTGTGCTTACTACAGATTTTGGATTTTTTCCAAAGCCTCTGTATTCGGGGGCGAAAACTGCAAAATCTGTTTTCTCTGTAATTTCTTTATACAACGGCTGTAGATTTGAAACATTCTGGCTCATCCCATGTAAAATAAGAGCATATTTTTTTCGTGTTCCGTCGTTGATATCCCAGGCATAAGTAGTTTTCTTTTTGCTATTTAGAGGGATCTCTTTTGTAATATCTATGAGTGCCGGAATAATCGGCTGGATTCTTGCTCTGGAAATGACAAGTGTCCGCTCAAACATCTTTTGTAAATACATTTTCCCGGGATTTATGCGAGTAAATATTGATTTTTTTGGCGAGTATATCTGCGCTTTAAAGGGAGTTGACTTGCCATCATTATATGCATATATTCTATTGTTAATATTATAATTCGGCTGAATTCTCATATCCTCATTTTAATTAAAAAAAACAAATTTTACAATTCTTGATTTTGGGCCTTGTTTATTCTAAAATTCGATTGTAATAATAAGGAGAGTGGTTCCCTGAATAATGCAGTGCTCCACTACTTGAATAAAGGAGAATGAATTATGTCTAGAAAACCAATTATTGCAGGCAACTGGAAAATGAATCTATTGCAAGACGAGGCAAAAGCTTTGTTTGAAGGAATAAAAAGCTTTACAAAAGATTTTACGGCACAACAATTACCTTCTATTGTTATTGCACCTGTGTTTACTTCACTAAATGTTGTTCAAACCGAAAGATGCAATTGCGGATGCGGCGGAGACAAAATTGCAATTGCTGCACAGAATTGTCACTGGGAAAAATCCGGTGCTTATACAGGAGAAGTTTCTGTTGAAATGCTTGCAGATGCTGGATGTTCTTATATCATTATCGGACACAGTGAAAGAAGACAATATTTCTCAGAAACTGATGAGATGATTAACAAGAAAGCTAAAGCAATTCTTGCAGGCGGTTTGATTCCTATTATTTGCTGCGGAGAGACTCTGGAACAAAGAGAAGCCGGCGTAACTGATCAACATATTGCAACCCAAATCAGAGCTGCGTTAAATGGTTTATCAGAAGAAGAAATTTCTAAATCCGTTATTGCTTACGAACCAATTTGGGCTATCGGTACAGGAAAAACCTGTGACAGTCAGGAAGCCAACAGAGTAATTGCTATGATTAGAAATGTTGTAAAAGAGGTTTCTTCCGAAAAAGCAGGCGATTCTATAAGAATTCTTTACGGTGGTTCAGTTAAACCTTCAACTATAGAAGAACAAATGTCTCAATCTGATATTGACGGAGCATTGGTTGGAGGCGCTAGCCTTAAAGCTGACAGCTTTAACGAAATTATTGCAAATACAATGAAAGTAAGCGTATAACGCTGAAAATAATTAATACACAAAACGGGCAGTTTAAAATTACTGTCCGTTTTTGTATATGTAGTGATTATTCAATCATGCCTGCAAGATCTCTTGCAATATACCACATTACCAGAGGAGCAATTGCGTTTCCTAATGCGCGGTACTGCGCGCTTTCTGAATATGACAATTTATAATTTTCCGGAAATGATTGTATCCGGGCAACTTCTCTTGGGGTAAAACGTCTGTACCTGTTTTTTATGAGTAAGACCGGATCTGTACTGTTTAACGAAACTTTAGCAAGATGTGAACCTACTGTATTACAGGGTTTTTCAATATCTTGAGCACGCCCCTTATTCATATTCTTATTTGCATTCTTTAATCCTGAAACTGCTCGTTCACTAAAATAATATTTCTCAGAGACCTTCTGCTCTATGACACTTTTTAACGGTACAAAATTTTCTTCTGCTAATATAGGTTCTTCAGGAAATACAAATTGTCTTTTCAAGTCTTTTCTGATTCCTACAATAATAACTCTCTCCCTCTTTTGCGGAACTCCGTAATTTGCGGCATTTACTAATTTATAAACTACATTGTATCCTGCTTGTTCAAATTCTTTAATTATTAAGGGAAAAGCCTCTCCTTTGTTCGCCGACAAAATTCCCTTTACGTTTTCCGCGACAAAAGCTTTAGGTTGTCTGTCGTTTAAAATCCTGCACATTTCAAAAAAAAGTTTTCCTTTTTCGTCTTTTATGCCTAATCTTTTGGGATTTTGTGCCACAATAGAAAAAGACTGACAGGGGAAACCGCCTGTTAATATATCAAATTCGGGCAGCTCAGATGATTTAACCTCCCGAATATCTCTGTTATCAGGAGTGATTCCAAAATTATCTTCAAATAATTTGCAGGCAGAAGGCTCTATATCATTTGCATAAACTATTTGGGTATTATTTGGTGAATAATATTTTCCTAAAAAAGTAAAATCTCCAAGCAGACCAATATCTGTTCCTCCGCAGCCGCAAAAAAGTGATGCTACCCTTAATTTTCCCATGTTAAAAGCTCCTCAAATTGTCCTATTTTTTTTGGATCAAATATAATATCTGCCCCGTCACACGGAATCATATCAATTTTGTCGGTCTTATACAGGCCTACCGGATCTTGAATTAAAAATAATGTCCTTTTATTTTTACTTAGCATAAGTCTGTATATAAAGTAACGTTCTCTTGTACTGTCAGCCGTATTCCACTCATTTTTTGTCAGATGAATACGGTTAAAGTTCAGCGGTTTTGATGAGATTGTCGTTTTTACTTCAATAAATCTTTTTCTTTCATCTGTTTCAACAGAACTAATGTCATATCCGACTGCGAATTTGGTAGGAATACGTTGGACTAGATGGATTAAATCACTGCGTTCGCTCTTTTTAAGGCGCATACATTCGTGCCCGTGAACAAGATTTTCGCCAATATCGCCGATGTCCTTAGTTGTAAATGTTTCATATTCATTATTAAGCCTGTTTGTAATTATTTTTTCGGTTATGGACTTGTCTTGTTCAAATCGAGCAGCAGAGTCAAGCAGATGGTTATAATCATTATTATTTTGGGCAATAAACGTTAAAATATCAGTTGAAAAATCCGTGCTTGACATATCTCTGTTAACATAATCAAACCAGCTGTTTGTACATGCCTGTACTTGTTTAAGTGTAGCGTTGCGCTCTTTTAGCATATCATCATAACCTGAAAACCATTCATTAGACTCACAGAATTTCATAATCATCTCATTTTCTAATGAATTTAAATAGTATGTCTTGCTGTCGTATGTTTTTACAAGGTTAGCAATTTCCATATAATCTAAAATGTCGCCGGCGTAGCGGACTATATCACCATCACAGTCATAAGAAATGTTATTCTGCCTGTTCTTTAGAATTCTATTCCAGGTCAGACTTACATCTTCATTATGACAGGTTACTCGCAAATCATTGAATATACAATGACACGCTTCCGCTTTGGTTATTCCTATTGAACATTTCTCAAGTTCTGAGGCATACTTCAAGAGTTTCAATATATATTGAGCAGGCTTAAAATGTATTCCGTGCTGAATTTGTTCAATAACAGCTTTGGGCTTAATATGCGCGCCGGGGTATTGAAAATTATACAAGAATATTTTAAAAGCTTCTACCAAATCTTGTTTTTCAGCAAGTTCTTTCGCCCTTTTCCCTACACAATAATTATCGTTTTTATATACAATAAATCCAAATAAAGCAGAAATTTCTGTACGCCAATTATTAATAGTCTTTAACTGCTTATTTGCATTTCCCGGATAGCAGTATATGGCATTATTCATTGACTTTATAAATTCTTTTTTAGGTGCGGAATCAATTCTGGATAATTCTTCCGCCATATATATAAGTACATTTTCAACATCATTTTTGAAGCGCGGCCGGACATGATGCAGTCTGAAATAGTATTCATCAGGAATTCTATAAATACCCATTTTAGCTTACACTCCCATCTCTTTACGAAGCTGTTCTGCGACTTTTTGAGCTAAAAGCGGCGGAACAGCATTTCCAACCTGGCGGAACTGCTGGGTTTTGCTGCCGCAAAAAACAAAGTTATCGGGAAAAGACTGCAGTCTTGCACATTCTCTTACAGTCGGAACTCGATTATATTTATAATGGAAATGGTGTCTGTGTCCGGTGTCAATCGTAGGTGCCGGCAGCGAACTGTTAAATCTTGTCCAGGCAACATGAAAATTCCTTGTTGACTTGTATTTGTCCGGTAAATTCTTGTAGTTTCCGCCGTCAGGAACTAACGATATAATATGCTGCACTTTATCAGAATGTCGGGCGGCTATATGATTTTTAACTTTTTGAGAATTTTTGCGCATAACAGACTGATATTTATTTTGTGCCGGAGTCGTATAATCTTGCAATTCTTCTCCTAAACTCTCTGTTAAAGGCGGTAAGTCTGATAACGCCATTTCGCAGGTTACAATATTATTTTCAGCTTTAGGATAATCGAAGTCCTTATTCCCGTTCAAAATGCCTACAAAAATAACTCTTTTACGATTTTGAGGGACTCCGTAATCGGCAGCACACAATATTTTATATGCTACACGATACCCCATATCTGCAAAACTTTTTACTATATTATTTTTAACTTCACCTCCAAATAGAGATACCAGCCCTGGAACGTTTTCTATGACAAAAGCTCCGGGCTTGATTTCTTCAACCAATCTGATAAAACTTAGATATAATTTATTTCTGGGATCATTGAAATTCCGAGGTCCGGATAGAGAAAACCCTTGACAGGGCGGTCCGCCTATAATTACATCAATCTGTTTATTGCCAATGCTCTCTTTTATATCTTTGTACGAAATTTGAGTAATATCGCTGCATAGAATTTGCGAATCTTTATGATTATATTGAAATGTATCCAGTGCTGCAGCATCATTGTCAATACCTAGTATTATATTAAAGCCGGCTTGCTCAAAACCGCAGGATAAACCACCTGCACCGCAAAAAAGATCTAATACATTTAACTGCTGCTTCACATACCTCTCCTTTGCTATTAGTCCTTGCAAATTTAAGCTATTCTCCATTTCTATTATATTTAACAAAATTGATAAAATCAAATTATACCGGCAAATACAAAATTCTCACATATCTACTGTTGTCCCTTGTTTCAACGATATGCAGAGTCCTTAGACCTGTCATCTAAATATTAAAAAAACTTCATAATTTATTTGCAATTTCAAAATGTTTATAATAACATAAACTCATACGCCGATTTTATTAGAATGTGTTAAATTCACATTCTATTTTAAATAGGTTTAAAATAGCAATAACAACAAGGAAAATAAAGGAATACAAACATGGGTATCAAAGGTAAAAATGACAGAATGGTAGTTCTAGCTTGCGAAGACTGTAAGGAAAGAAACTATACAACAGTTAAAAACAAAAAGAACACTAAGGACAGAATGGAATTAAGCAAATATTGTCCGACTTGCAAAAAACACACAACTCACAAGGAAACAAAGTAACAGTGAACGGTGACTAGTGAATAGTGAGTAGAGTTCTGTTCACCATTCACTAGTCACGTCACTAACTAAGCGTCCTTAGTTCAGTTGGTAGAACGTCGGTCTCCAAAACCGGATGTCGAGGGTTCGAGTCCTTCAGGGCGCGATTTATGAAAAATAAAGGTTATTTATAATGAACGATACTATAGAAACAGCAAAGAAAAATATCATAACTTATTTTAAAGGCGTAAGAACTGAATGGGGCAAAATTACATGGCCCGAAAAACATCAGGTCGTTGTGGAAACATTCTTTGTTGTTGCAATTGTTTTTATATTCACTGTCTTTATTTATATTGTGGATATTATATTCAATGCACTATTATCTAAATTATAATTAACCGGTAACCGCATAAAACCATAAAGGGTAAGAATAATGAGTGAAAAAGACGAAAACATTGTAAATGAAGAACAGATGGAAGAAACTCAGGAAACTGAGAATCATAAAACTTCAGACAAGAAGAATCAAAAGCGCTGGTACATAGTACACACTTATTCCGGCTATGAAAACAAGGTAAAAAACAACCTTGAAAAACGTATTGAATACATGAACATGGCTGATAAAATCTTTAGAGTAGAAGTTCCTCAAAAGACTATTACCCAGATTAAAGGCGGAAGAAAGCAGGAAAAAGAAGAAAAAATCTTCCCGGGCTATGTCCTTGTTGAAATGATTATGGACGAAGACAGCTGGTATGTTGTCCGTCATACAGCAGGGGTTACAAAGTTTGTTGGTTCTGCAAAGAAACCTATCCCTGCAAAAGACAGTGAAATTAAAAAGATTATTCACCGCTCAACAGCCCAAACCCAGAAAATTGAAATGGATATTAAAGTTGGCGAAAAAGTTAGAATTATATCCGGTCCGTTTGCCGAGTTTGTTGGTGATATCACGGAAGTTTATCCTGATAAAGCAAAACTCAGAGCAATGGTTTCAATCTTTGGTCGTGAAACTCCGGTTGAGCTTGAATATAAACAAATTCAAAAATTATAAGGGGTAAATGAAAGGAGAATGTTCCTATTCTCCAATTATTCACTTGCCTCAGCTAATAAAACAACACAAATAACGTGGAAGGGGATGCCCCCCGTTAGTACCACGAAAGGAGAACTCAAAATGGCAAAAAAAGTAGTAGGAAAAATTAAACTGCAAATCGAAGCAGGTAAAGCAAACCCATCACCTCCGGTTGGTCCTGCATTGGGTCAGCACGGTGTTAACATCATGGATTTCTGCAAACAGTTTAATGCAAGAACTGAATCTCAAGCAGGCTACATTATCCCTGTTGTTATTGATGTATATGAAGACAGAAGTTTCACTTTTGTAACTAAATCACCACCGGCTCCTGTTTTAATTAAAAAGGCATTGAATATCCCTAAGGGTTCTGCTGTGCCGAATAAAACAAAAGTCGCTGAAATTACAAGAGCTCAGTTAGAAGAAATAGCTAAAATCAAAATGAACGATTTGAACGCTACTTCTATGGAAGCTGCTGTAAACATGATTAAAGGCTCTTGCAGAGCTATGGGCGTTACAGTAAAAGAAGAAAATGCGTAAGCCGGTGTGAAGTCCGAATTCAGCGGCGGTGAGCCGGTGAAATGAGGACAAACACTACGACACTGCCGTTGCGGAATGAACGTTAGTGAATGCAGCGAAGCAATCTTTGATTGCACAGGCGGTTATTTGGGAAACTAGACAGAATGGAAGGACTTGTTGTCCGCTAATACCATGAAAGGATAAAGAAATGTCAAAAATAACTAAAAAACAAAAGAAACTTCAAGAATTGCTGGCAGATTTTACTCAACCGGCTAGCGGTCGTGATGCTCTTAATAAATTACAAGAAGTATCAAAAGAAGTTGCTAAATTCAACGAAACAGTTGAATGTCATATGAGATTAGGTATTGAAGTTAAGCACGCTGAACAGCAAATCAGATCTACTGTTGTATTACCGGCAGGTCTTGGTAAAGAAGTTCGTGTCTGCGTTATTGCTAAAGGACCTAAGGTTAATGAAGCAAAGGATGCAGGTGCAGATTTCTACGGCACAGAAGATATTATTGATAAAATCGCTGGCGGCTGGTTTGAATTTGATACATTAATTGCTACTCCAGACTGTATGGGTATGCTTGGTAAATTAGGTAGAGTTTTAGGTCCAAAAGGCTTAATGCCAAACCCTAAGACAGGTACTGTTACTTTGGATATTGCAAAAGCAGTTAAGGATGCTAAAGCAGGAAAAGTTGAATTCAGAGCTGATAAACAGGGTATGATTCACTGTCCTATCGGTAAAGTTCAATTTGCTCTTGATGATTTGGTTAAAAACTATGGTACTTTAGTTGATGCTGTACTTAGAGCTAAACCTTCTGCAGCAAAAGGTACTTATGTTAAGTCAATCTATTTGACTACAACAATGGGACCAAGCATTAAGATTGATTCTAAAAATTTACAAGCAGAAGTAAAAGAAATTGTTGGTTGATATTTACGGCTGGCCTTCGGGCTGGCCTTTTTTTTTATCGTTGTTGTGTATTATAAGGAGCAAATATGGAAATCGAATTCGGCGCACCAAGATTTGAAAATATCAGGAGAAATGCTCATTGGACCCATGCCCATCTTGATACAAGATTAAGTTGGGATGTAGATTGGGCAAAAGATGCTATTTCACACCTTGAGGACTGTAAGGAAAATCCTACAAGAGGCCTTCTTGCAAGAAAAGAAGCTGCAAGAAAGGGGATTATGTACCCTGCCTGTTATGAGAGGAATCGAAATACTATGCTGAGAAACCACAAAATCAAACAACTAAATGATGAATTTACTTCTCAGCTAAAAGAAATGTATCCTAAAACATTAAAAGCCCGAATGTTCCTAGTTCAAACCGAAAGTGTTGTCCTTAGAACTGTAAAAAAACATTCTTCAGTATTTAAAAAGTTTATGTTTAGATTTTTTTCATAAAAACTAGCCGCGTGTGTTAGTCTTTTCAAAAACCATTCTGCTCTGGCTTAAAGCAAGCATTTTTAGCGAGCACTCCCCTTCAGTGCGCCCAATTACGCCGATGCTGGAGAGCCTTGCTGTGACAAATTCATTCAAGTCCTCTGGTGAAATATATAGAGGGCAGGTTTTATTACATTCTTTAGCTGAAGAAAATGGGCAGGTTTTAATCATCTCCGAGCTCCTTTAATGCTTGTTTTAGCTGTTCTTCATTTGGGGCTTTCCCATGCCATGAGGCCTGATTTTCCATAAATGAAACACCTTTGCCCTTTATTGTATGAGCAATTATTGCGCACGGTTTTGTGCACTTTTTGGCCATTTCTATAGCAGAATATATTTCATCAAAATTGTGTCCGTTAATTTCAATTACATCCCAATTGAACGCCCTTAATTTATCATTAAGGTTATCAAGTGCCATGACTTTTTCGGTTTCTCCATCTATTTGCAATCCATTTCTGTCAATTATTGCAATAAGGTTATCAAGTTTTCTGTGTGCTGCCTGCATAAAAGCTTCCCAGCAAGAACCTTCCTGTAACTCTCCATCACCAAGATATACAACGACATTTGCAGGATTGCTATTTAATTTTAAACCCAAAGCCATTCCGCAGCCAACGGACAAACCTTGCCCAAGAGAGCCTGTTGATGTTTCAATTCCTGGAATGTAGTTTTTTGCCGGATGTCCTTGTAATTTGGAATTAAATTTCCTAAATGTCATAAGTTCATCTTTATTAATAATTCCGTGGTTTGCTAAAATAGAATACATTAGAGGTGATGCATGCCCTTTTGATAAAATAAATCTGTCTCTTTTATCAAAATCAGGCGATTTATCCCAGTCTTTAGGGATATTAAGTGATTTTTCATACAATACAGTCAGAATATCAGCACCAGAGAGAGAGCCTCCCGGATGTCCTGATTTTGCATTGTAAACCATTTTTACAATGTTTTTTCTAACTTCATTGGCAAATTTTTTAAGCTCGTTCTTTTCTGTATCAGTTAACATCTTTCACCCCTATTTACCCCTCTATATCTTATTATTACTGCTGAGTACCTTAATCAAAAACAAGGGAAGCGTTGGAAATATTCTCTTAAATCTGGATGGCTGAGATATTGTTCTATATAACCACTCCAAACCTAAAATTTGGAATATTTTAGGTGCTCTTTTGACATATCCTGACCAAACATCAAGGCTGCCGCCAACTCCAATCATAAGCGCTGGGTTCAGAAGCTTTTTGGCATTATAAATAAATTGCTCCTGCTTTGGTGAACCTAGTGCAACAAGAATAAGTTTAGGCGATTTTGCTTTAAGTTCATTATAAATTTCTTCGTCGTTATTAAAATACCCATTATGGTAATACACTATATTTAGCCCACTAATTTCTTTTTGAAGATTAGTTACTGCTTTTGTTATCACTTCCTCTTTTGAGCCGACAATAGCAACCGGAATCCCACTGGAGGCGGCTTCTTTAAGCAGTCTTTTAGCAAAATCAATTCCCGGAATTCTTGCTACATCTTTCCCCGTTAATTTTAGTGCTATTTTAACCCCGACACCGTCAGGAATAACCATTTCCGCTTCTTTGATTATATTCGCAAAATTTGGGTCTTTTTCAGCAGTCTGAAACATTTCAGGATTAATAGTTACAACCTGAGAAACCTTATGACCGTCAATTAATTCCTTTGCGGTAGTAATAGCTTCTTCAAACGTATAGTTATCAATATTAAGACCCAGTAATTCAACACCCATAATTTCATTATACTTGAAAAATAAAAAAATGTGTTTTAAAATTCATTATACGCAAAAGAAAGGAGTTTTATAATGAAAAAATTACTTACAATGTTTGCAGTTATTGCATTAACAGCATCGCTTGCCGCAACAGCTGCTGAGTCTAGATTAGAAAACTACGTAAACAAAAAACTTTCTCCGATAACAGACAAAGAAAAAGAATTTAATTCTAAGATGGAAGCTCAACAAAAGGCTAATGAGCAGAAGCAGGCTGAGTATAAAAAACAACAGGCTGAAAGACAAGCAAAAATGGAACAACAAAGAAAAGAAGCTCAAGCAAGAAGACAAGCAACCAAAGATGCTATCCAGGCAGAAAAAGACTACTGGAATAATATGATTAAGAAATAGAAAGGATTGAATTGATGAAAAAGTTTCTTACAGCGGCAATAATAGCTATTTTAACTTCTTCAATGGCAGTAAACGCTGCAGAATCACGTGTTGAAAAATTTGTTGATAATTTAATTTCACCAATTACATCAAAGGAAAAAGAGCTAAATTCTCAAGCTGAGGCTCAGAGGAAAGCAAGAGAAGCAAGACAAGCTCAGTATGAAAAACAACAAAAGGAAAGACAAAAAGCTATAAAAAAACAGCAGAAAGAACGTGAAAAAGCTTTGAAAAAGAAACAAAAGGAAGCTCAAGCAAGAAGGGAAAATACAAAAAACGCTATTGAGGCTGAAACAAACTTTTGGAAGTCATTGTTTAATAATGATTAATCGAAAAAGGAAGGTTATGCCTTCCTTTTTTATTGTATAATGATTTTATGATTGAGAGATATTCAAGAGAAGAAATAAAAAAGATTTGGGATTTAGAAGTCAAGTTTGCGTATTATTTAAAAGTAGAATTGGCTGTTTGTGAGGCTTATTATCAACTGGGTGTTATTCCCGGTGAAAATTTAAGGGAAATACGAGAGAAGGCATCTTTTACGGTAGAAAGAATTGATGAAATTGAGCGGGAAGTTCGTCATGATGTCATAGCGTTTTTAACGGCGGTTAACGAATCTTTGGGCGCTGAAAACGCGAAATATATGCACATGGGCATGACAAGCTCTGATGTTATAGATACAGCGTTTGCTTTGCAGATAAAAGACAGCTCAGAAATTATATTAAAAGACTTGGCAGAACTTATAGATGTTCTTAAAGAACTTGCTTTCAAGTATAAAAATACTGTTTGCATAGGACGCTCTCATGGGGTTCATGCAGAAGTCACGACATTTGGGTTTAAACTTCTGAACTGGCTGGATGAAATTACTCGTGCGAATGAAAGCTTTAAAGCTGCTTTAGAAGAAATTACAGTCGGACAAATATCCGGCCCGGTTGGAACTTACAGCAACATTCCTCCGGATGTTGAAGAAATAGCTTGCAAAGAGCTGGGCTTAAAGAGCGCTAAAATTTCAACACAAATTATATCAAGAGACAGACACGCAAAATTTATGGCCTCTTTGGCTCTTATAGCAAGTCTTATAGAACAGTTTGCAACAGAAATAAGACATTTACAGAAAACAGAGGTTAGAGAGGTTGAAGAAGGTTTTGGTGTTCATCAAAAGGGCTCATCAGCTATGCCGCATAAGAAAAACCCTGTTTTATGCGAGAATTTATGCGGACTTGCAAGGGTTGTACGCTCAAATGCGCTTGCGGCATTCGAAAATATTAATCTTTGGCATGAAAGAGATATTTCTCACAGCTCTGCTGAAAGGATTATATTTCCAGACTCTTTGATTCTTATAGATTTTATGCTTCACAGGTTCTGCAGCGTTATGAAAAACCTTGTAGTTCATCAAGACAATATGCTTAAAAATACTCATCTGTATGGCGGTATAGTGTATTCTCAGAAGGTTTTGCTTAACCTAATTGAAAAAGGGCATACAAGGGAAGACGCATATAGAATTGTTCAAAAACACGCTTTAAATGCCTTAAATGGGGGTAATTTTAAGCAGGAGTTGATGGAAGATAGAGAAGTTAACCTATCAGCCGAAGAAATTGAATCCTGTTTTGATGTTAATGATTATCTTAAAAATATTGATGTTATTTTCAAACGCTTTGAATAATTTATCCCTAACAAACGAAAAGCCGCAATCTGTTGCGGCATTAACTCACGTTAGATAAAGGAGTGGAGGAGAAAATAAAGAAAAGAGATTATACTTTATATATTCCACAATCAAGTTTTTTATAACACTAATATATCTAAAATATATAATATTGTTACAAATCTTAATAATTTGAAATCTTAATATAAACTTTTATTCAAATTTTATTTATTGTATAATTCTTTTATGCTTTATGGGAGGATAAAGAATGATTAATGTTGCAGTGTGCGGCGCAAACGGAAAGATGGGGCAGGAGGTAGTTAGGGCGGTCACTAATGCAGAGGACATGTCTCTTGTTGCCAAAATTGATATTCTTGACGGTCAGTTTGCTTCAATAAAAGAGGCTAAAGATTCCGTAAATATCGATGTGTTGATAGACTTTACACAGCCCAAATCAATATATGAAAACGCTTTGTACTGCTTAAATAATCAAATCCCTATAGTTATAGGAACAACAGGTCTGAGCGATGAACAGATTAGTGAACTGAAGTCTCTTTCAGAAAGTGAAAAGACCGGCTGTCTTATTGCACCAAACTTCTCCACTGGTGCGGTATTAATGATGAAATTTGCCCAGATGGCTTCTAAATATTTTAAAAACGCGGAGATTATAGAACTTCATCATAATCAGAAAAAAGATGCTCCGTCCGGAACTTCCGTAAAGACTGCTTTAATGATGGCACAAGAGAACCCCGATTTTACATCCGGTAATTGTCCGGAAGTTGAGACAATAAAAGGTGCCCGAGGCGGTGTATCATATAATAATATACATATTCACTCGGTGCGTATGCCCGGATATATAGCTTCTCAGGAGGTTTTATTCGGAGCAAGCGGACAGATACTTACAATAAGACATGATTCAATGAATAGAGAATGCTATATGGATGGTGTTCTGCTTGCAACAAGATATATTAATACACATAAAGAGTTTATATACGGCCTTGAGAACATACTATAGGAGAAGACATGAGAAAACCAAGAATTGCAATTTTAGGTGCGACAGGTGTAGTCGGAAGAGAGATTACAAAGATTACAGATGAGCTCAATGTAGAGTTTGAAAGTATTAAATTTTTATCAAGCGCAAAAAGTGCAGGAACAAAGATTAATTTTCAAGGCAAAGAATACACGGTAATTGAAGCGGTGCCGGAAGTTTTTGATGATGTTGATATCGTTATGGCGTCAGCCGGCGGTTCTACAAGTTTAAAATTCGCGCCTGAGATTGTAAAACGAGGCGGAGTTATTATTGATAATTCTTCTGCTTTTAGGATGGAAAAAGACGTGCCGCTTGTTATTGCTGGTGTAAATGACGATGATTTGCGCAAGCATAAGGGAATTATTGCAAATCCGAATTGTTCGACTTCTCAACTAATGCTTGTTTTAAAGCCTCTTAATGAAATCGCCAAAATTAAACGATTAATTGTGTCTACGTATCAAGCTGTTTCAGGAGCCGGGCTTGCAGCTATTAATGAATTGAGAGAAGATACTATCGCTAATCTTGAGGGCAAACCTTTTGAAAATAAATGCTTCAAAAAGCCAATTTCATTCAATGTTATTCCTCAAATAGACGTCTTTTGCGATAATGGGTATACAAAAGAAGAGATGAAAGTTGTCAATGAGACTAAGAAAATTCTTCACCTGAGCGATGACACCCCTATTTCTTGTACGGCAGCGAGAGTGCCGGTATTTAACGGTCATAGTGAGGCTGTTGATATAGAATTTGAAAAGAACATAACTCCGGATGAAGTAAGAGAAATTTTGAGTAATTCTTTTGGGGTTAAGGTAATCGATAATCCTGAAAATTATGAATATCCGACAACACGTGATGCAAGCGGAGTTGATCCGGTATTTGTCGGACGTATAAGAAAGAATCTGGCTTTCAATAACGGTATATCTCTCTGGTGTGTTGCTGATAATCTTAGAATAGGTGCAGCTTTAAATACGGTAAGATTATGCAAAAAAGTTATTGAAATGCAATTGTTTTAAGGGGACAGATTATGAATATAAAGAAGATTGCAGCAAATATTTCGATTAAACCGACTGATAGAAAAATAAAAAAAGCAAAGCAAATGGCAGAACATTCAGGAGTTTTACCTAAAGAAATGCCAATAGAAAAGAAGTTTTTTTTAGAAACTAATTCAGACTCGTTTGAAAGAATTAAAGATAAGATTCAAGTAAGCATAGATCAAATGAAAAGGTAGGAATTTTTGGGAAAACTGGTCTCACAAGAAGAAATAATCAATATTGTAAGAAACGGTCAGGCAGAGGGCAAGACATTTGCTGCTACGAATGGCTGCTTTGATATCCTCCATGTCGGGCATGTCAGATATCTTCAAAAGACAAAGTCTCTTGCAGACTATTCAATAGTTATGCTTAATTCAGACAAGTCAGTAAAGATGATAAAAGGCGAAAACAGACCAATAAATTGCGAGCAGGACAGAGCAGAAATATTAAATGCTTTGATATGTGTTGATTATGTGGTATTATTTGAAGAGAAGTCACCGGCAAAACTGCTGGAAGCTATAAAACCTGATATCTATACAAAAGGTGCAGACTACTCTTTGGAGACTTTGCCCGAACGAGATGTAGTTATAAAAAATAATATAAAAGTAGTGTTCATAGACTTTGTTCAGGGAAAGTCAACAACAAATGTTATAAATAAGTGTGTAGGATAAATAAAGGAGTGTACTATGAAAACTTTCACATTGGAACAGATAGCACAAATTACCGGCGGAATGCTTTCAAAGGCAAAAGATGTTGCCATCACAAGAATAGCGCCTCCGCTTCTGGCAGATGAAAATACATTAGCGCTTGCTCTTGGAGAAGAAGAGATTGCAAACTTAAGCTCTACAAAAGCAAAAGCTGCTCTTGTTCCTTTGGGAGTTAATATAGACGGATTTTCTACGATTGAAGTTGAACGTCCTCGTTTGGCTATGATGAAACTTATATCAATGTTCTATGAAGAGCCGCATGTAAATTCCGGCATTCACCCGACTGCAGTTGTTCATCCTTCTGCAAAAATCGGCGAAAATGTTTCATTGGGGCCAAATGTAGTAATAGGTGAAAACGCACAAATCGGAAACAATACAAAAATTCTTGCAAACGGATATATTGGAAACGGTGCAATAATCGGTGCAGACTGTTTCTTCCACCCTGCTGTATGCGTAGGAGATAGAGTTAAAGTCGGAAACAAGGTTATTCTTCACCACGGCGTATCTCTGGGCGCTGACGGATTTAGCTTTGTTACAGAAAATCCTAATAACATTGAACAAGCAAGAAAAGACGGCGAAATTAAGGGAAATGACGTTGAACAAGTAATATTTAAAATACCTTCAATCGGATCAGTTGAAATCGGTAATAACGTTGAAATTGGTGCAAATACTGCAATTGACAGAGGTACAATAGAAAATACCACCGTCGGCGACAACACAAAAATTGATGACCTCGTAATGATTGGCCATAACTGCCGTATCGGAAAAGGCTGCATGATAGTATCTCAAGTTGGTATTGCAGGAAGCTGTGTAATCGGCGACAGAGTTGTTATAGCAGGTCAGGCCGGACTTGCTGATCATATCAGCATCGGTGATGATACAATTATTGCAGCTCAATCAGGTGTTACTAAGAGTTTCCCTGCAAAATCTATTGTAGTTGGCGCTCCTGCTGTTCCGAGAAAAGAATTTATCAAACAGCTTAAAATAATGAAAGACGCCGGCGATTTGATAGCTAAGTTCAAAAAATACGAACCGCTGTTACGCTCTTTTGAAGAAAGCGTCGGGGCTGAAAAACACTAGAAAGGTCAATAAATGGTTACAATAAAGAACGAAATAAAGACATTTGGAAAATCTTTAATGAAAAACCGTAATTGTGATGTGCTTATAAAGCCGTCCAGAGGCGGTAATATCAGAATATTTTCCAAAGGCTCTGATATTCCGTTTAATGTCTGCATAGAAAATTTGTATTCGACAGAGCACTGTGTAACCCTTTGCAGTAAGGAGCACAGAACTCTACTCGGTGATTATAAATACAAAGTAATGCTATGCGAACACTTTATTGCAGCCTGTGCAATCTGCGGTATTGACTCTATTGACGTATACCTTTCTGAAACGGAAATGCCTATCTTAGACGGCAGCTCTAAAGTTTGGGTTGAATTATTCAAACAAGCGGGTATTGATGGGGTAAATAATGACCTTTATACAGTAAGCGAGCCTGTATATTACCTTAATGGTAAGACCAGCCTTGTGATTCTTCCTGACAAAGAGTTAAGAATAACTTATGCAGTTAATTACGACCATCCTGACTTACGCCAAAGATGGGTTACGATGGATAATAACAACCTTGATGAAATCATTGAGGCAAGAACTTTCGGGTTCTATAAAGATCTTAAAAAATTCCAGATGCTGGGTTTTGCAAAAGGTGTAACGATTGATAATACAGTGGGCTTAAAGGACGAAGGTTACACAACCGAATTACGTTCTGAACTTGAGCCTGTAAAACATAAAATACTGGATTTAATTGGGGATTTGTACCTCACAGGAGTTTCCCCTCTTAATATGAGAGCCCAAATATTAGTAAAGGAAGCAGGGCATGCTGTCCATACAAAAGTCGCACAAATATTGAAAAATAAGTTAGTTAAAATATAAGGAGAAAAATTATGATTGAAGAAGTAAAAGAAGGAGAAGTTATATCATTAGATATTCAGGATTTAATGCAAATGCTTCCGCACAGATATCCGTTTCTTTTGGTAGACAGAATCACAGAATGTGTTCCGGGAAAATATGCTAAGGGATACAAAAACCTTACAATGAATGAAGAATTTTTCCAGGGCCATTTCCCCGGCAACCCTGTAATGCCCGGAGTTTTGCAGCTTGAAGCTCTTGCACAATGTTCTGCTCCTGTTCTTATGACACTTCCTGAGTATAAAGGAAAATTGACATTATACGCAGGCGTTGACAATGTAAGGTTCAAAAACATAGTAAGACCTGGTGACAGATTTGATATGGTTATTGAATTAGTTAAGGTAAAAGGTCCTATCTGCAAGAGCCATGGTGTTGGCTATGTTGATGGAAAAGTTTGCATTGAAGCAGACATGACGGTCGCTTTGAAATAAATAAATTTCGACAAACAGTTTAGCAGTAGTACCGATGTGTATTACTGCTAAATTTTTCATTTTAAGGTTAAACATTCATTATCAATGTTAGTAAGCGTAATCTCTAAGCGGAGGACGAGAATTGTCAAATTCACCGTATAAGTTATTTTTCTTTGTCTTTTGAATTTCTATCGGTTCATAAAGACTCTGATCTTCAAGAGCCGGCTTTTTAAGATTAATGTTCAGAATATTATTCTCTTTTTCCGTTTCGGTATCATTAGGTTTAACAATATTTTTTTCTGTTTGAGTTGTTTCAATTTTTGTTTTTGTTGTCTTGTCAGAGGATTCTTTTACAGGCTCTGCTTTAACTTCCAGTTGTTTTTGAAGCTCTTTTTGACGTTGTTTTTCCTGTTTCATTTGTTCTTGCTTTTCTTTAAACTGCTGGAATTTGGACTTTGTTTTTTCTTTTGTTTCGTCTATTTTCTCTTTAGTATCTGCTATTTGTGCATCAACTTTTGTTTTAAATGCATTATAGTCCTTTGAACCCTCTTTATGCCATCTCCTGTATTTTTTAGTAAATACGTTGTCAAAGTTTGCCATGTCATAATAAATTTGATTGGATTCTTTTCCGTAAACATCGGCAGGTAACACCTTTAATTGGACATTTTGGGCGATTTCCGGACAGAGCATTCTTGAATAATCCCGAATTTTTTGAAGCTGCTCTGTCTGAGGAGAAGGCCCCCTTGTAATTATTCTGTTTTCTACAACACTGATTGTTTTATAAAATGTGTTAGACCAAAGAATAACATTCTTCTGTGTGTCGGCAAGAGCCGCATAAGTCGATATCTTATAGGCCGGATCTACAACGGTCGCGCCCGGAACATTTAAAAAATCCCAGACAGTTCTTCTTAATATGTAGTTTTCGGAATCAATGGAAGAAGTTATCAAAAGAACATATCTTGCCTGATTTTTCGCTGCTATTTTTTTTAATGCAACAAAATCGACATTGTATGTTGTTCTAAAACGGTTTGTAAGATTTTTTGCAGGCAGCATATACGTGGGGGAACTCTTTAGAAGTTTTCTCACCTCGCTTACCGTAGGTGACACAATATAGTCCGTTTGATTAAGAATATTAGCAATCTCGTTTGCAAAAAATTCCGCAGTCGCATTATAGATGTACGAATCCAGAGCTTCGTTTTCCGTAACAATATTATCAGGCAGTATTACAACCTTATACTGCGCCGCATAGACATACGGAGCCGCAAAAAGAATTATCCCTACTGCCAATATTCTTAAAAAATCTCTCACGATATGATTATATCATAACAAATCAAAACAACCAACGAATTAAAGTAATGTTACATTTGGGTTGTAGTTATACATGTTTGTTGGTATGATATAGAAAAATGAAGAAAATTCCGTTAAATAAATATATAATATTAATTTTGGTCTTTTATATAATTTGGCTTTTAGGCTTGCCGTTAATTTTTCCAAAGGTATTTCCTCTAGTCAGTCAAAAAATATCAGCTGCCTGCGGATTCAGTATCGTAGTGCAGAATCCGGAGTTACGTCTAAATGTTGTTCCAACAGCAAGATTCAGAGCAGATAAGATTATTATAGAGGCGCAAAATACAAAGGCGGAAATGGAGAATCCGGATATCTCAATAAGAATATTGCCGTTATTATCCGGCAAAGTTCACATCAATAATTTTTACTCTTCAAGTATAAATATAAATCTGAGACTCCGGCAAAAGCCCGAACTTGACAGAAATTTTATCACTAATCTTGATAATCTCAAACTCAAGTGCAAAAAGCTTCAAATAGACAAATTTGTACTCACTCTCAATCAGAACAATGTTACAGAACCTTTTGTCTATACGGCCGATAACATTGTGTATCAAAATAACGGGCGTTTTATCAAGCTCTTTACAAACAGCCGTGTAAATATAAAAAAATCGATGTCTGAAATAAATGTAGATTTGTTTTTACCAAAGAATAATGACATAGAAAAAAGTAAGGTCAGCATAAAAATCTCCAATTTTGAGCTGAAACCTCTCAAAGAATATTTGAAGAACTATCTTCCGGCCGACCTTGTCAATATCAATGGGAGTATAAATGCGAGTGTTGATAAAGATAATTTACACGCGGTTTTCAATAATGGTTCGTTTATAATGAAGGATTCTGCAAAATCACTGGTATTTCCGGATAATCTTAAAGTTGATTCAAAATTTCATATTACACGAAAATTCATTACCTTTGACAGCGTAAAAATAAATTCAAAGAATATCCACTCAACTATATCCGGCTCAGTTTTTGATTATCTTGACAGACCCACAACAACCGTAGATTTAAATGTCCAGCTGGATACGTCCAAAGTGGAAGATATCATAAGTCTGCTTCCGCCGTTTGTTATAGAGGAGATAAATGCCTATAAGCTCAAGAAATACAAAATGTACGGCGACGTAATTGCGAATTTTACGGTCAAAGGTAATATAGCGGAGCCTGAAGTTAACGGTGATGTCTTTGTTGACAATGTTATTTTAATCTCTCCCATAAAAAATGCTAATGGTGCAACCGTAAAACTAAGTTTTAAAGGTAAGTATGTAAATTTCGATGTTACAGTTCCTGCAGGCGGTACTGAAAAGGTTTGGGTAAAAGGGGGAGTTGAACTTTATAACGTCAAATATGCAGATATGAGAGTCTGGAGCACACCAAAAGTTGATCTACAGCTGGCAGAATCAAAAGTAAATCCAATCCATGAAATACTGAATTTTATCATTGGGCCTGTTCCGATTATGGATATAAAAGGCAGCGGCAATATTGACATTATAGTTAAAGGTAATCGAAAAAATCCGCATGTATGGGGGACTTTGAATTTTTATAATGTAACAACATTTTTCAACGAAATTCCAAATTTGGTTTTAAAAGATGCTCAGGCAGTATTAAAATTTAATGATCAAAATGCCGTCTTTACAACTAAAAAGGGATATATAAACGGCAAAACTGTAGAGATTAACGGAACATGTAATCTCTATGGCAAGTTTGATTTTGACGTAGCTTCTGATAATCAGGAGATAAGCTATCTGTACAATGCCATACAGACGTCAACAATGATAGACGAAATCAAGGAAATGCTGCCCAAGCTTGATATATGCGGTGGGATGGTCAACTTAAAGCTAAAAGTCTACGGTGCAATAAAAGATATCGAGTATATAAAATTCAATGAAAATCTTTTTACGGACGGAGAGATAATTCTTCTTGGCAATACTTTCGGTATGCAGGGGATGGAAATTCATAATACAAAAGGCAAAGTTAATATAACCGGAACAAATGCAGCAGCGGAAATAAGTTCTTATATAGGTTCTTCTCCTCTTGCTGCAAAAGCTCAGGTGCGAAATAACGCGGCCGATTTGAGCATAGAAATTCCGAAACTTGCGGTAAAAGACATAATTCCTGCAAGCGATAATTTTGTAAAAGAAGCCGGAAACATTGTTGTAAATGTGATTGCAAAATACAAAGGCAAAATTAATGAAATAGAATACGAAAAAATAAATTTTAATGCCCGTGTTATTGCTTCGTCTAAAGATAATAAGTTAAAACTGTCAAGCGGTGAGGTCTCTTTTGATGATAACAACCTTAAAATATCAAATCTTAGAGGTTCAATTTCAGACAGCGGAGGTACGTTTGATATAAATATCAGCGCTAAAAATCCTCTGTCACAAAAACCTGATATCAATGGTTCTGTATATTTAAAATCATTCAGCTTGCCTGAAATTAACAAATTTGCCAATTATTTATCAGAAGAATTACGGGACAATATCAATCAAATCAGATTTGATAACGGTAAAATTAATCTCAATTGCAGGGTAAATCACAGCAAGATTAATGCATATACTGATTTAGGCGGTCTGAAATTTACTTATGTACCACTGAATATGCCTGTTCAAATTGTAAACGGCAGCCTTATTATGAGGAATAATAATCTCAGGCTAAATAAAATAAATCTTATTGCAGACGGCATGCCGATACTTGCGGATGGAACTATCAAGGATGTGCTTTCAAAACAAAACTTTGATATGTATTTTAATTCAAAGCCTAAACAGGAATTTATAGATAAATATATCAACAAAAATCAAATCTATCCGGTAAAAATCAAAGGCGATATTGTTTATTCCGCAAATTTAAAGGGTGAGAAAAATAATTTTGATGTTAAATCCGAAGTCAATATGTCTAAAGATTCCAGCATTTACCATCTTGGGGCAACAATCGGTGATGTGGAAAATGCCATTGTACTTAATTTAGATGCTAAAATACAAGAATTGTACAAGCTGAAAATAAAAGAGTTTTCATACGACAAGTTAATATCCTCTCAATCTGGACGTGAGACACGATTGAACATGCTTAAAGCAAAGGGCGGAATCGATGTCTATAAGGAAGACTTAGGGTTTCACAATCTATATATAAAAACCAATAACCCAACAGATGCAAGAATTTTTAATATAATATTCAGAAAACCAAATATAAAACAGGGGCAATTTACCTCGGATCTTGTGTTTAACGGAAAGCTTTCTAATCCTAAGCTTGTTGGCGATTTTCATATTTTTGAAACAAATATCCCGTTTTTGGATACAACTCTAAAAAGTATTATTGTGTCATTTAAAGATAAGACAATAAATCTTTCATCAAAAGGTGAAATTTTGGGAAATGATATTTCTATTCAAGGAGTTATGAAAAATAAGCTCACGCCGCCATATTATATAGAAAATGCGCAAATTTATACGGGTGTTTTGGATTTGAACTATATAATAGACAAATTGAAGCTATCACAGGTTGATAACTATTCAACATTTGCCTCCTTTGAAGGGTTTGACGTCTCAACAGCGGTTGTAAAAAATTTAAAAATGCGCGCTGACAGTATTCATTTAAGAAATATTATTGCAGAGGATTTTGAAGCTTCGATGTCATTTAACGACAAGAAAATATTGAACGTTAATGACTTTAAGTTTAATCTAGCGCGTGGTAATCTTGATGGGGCTTTGATATACAATCTCGCAAACAATTATACTGAACTAAATTTGAAAGCGTCAGATATTGATGCAAATGATTTATCGATAGCATTATTTGATTTACAAAATCAGATATACGGTGATTTGACAGGGAGTATAAATCTTTCTTGCAGCGGTGTTGATTTTAATCACTGTATGAAAACTTTAAACGGAAAAACTGTTTTCAATGTTACAGAAGGGCGTATGCCAAAACTGGGTTCTCTTGAGTACCTTTTGAAAGCCGGAAACCTTTTGAAGGGCGGACTGACGGGTGTATCTATTAATAGTGTTATAGATTTGGTAACACCGCTTAAAACCGGAGAGTTTTCAAATATTTCAGGAGAATTGGATATTAAAGACGGTATTGCTCATGATATAGAAATTATAACTCGCGGCAAAGACCTCAGCCTTTATATAAGCGGTAACTATAATTTTTCAACATCTATCGCTAATATGGAAGTTCTTGGACTTTTGTCAAAGAAAATTTCGACAATGTTCGGTCCGGTTGGGAATCTTTCGTTGAACACGTTATTTAATGTAATCCCGGGCGTTGATTTATCTAAAGATTCAAGAGTTCTGGAACAAATTAATAAAATTCCCGGAATTGAACTTTCCAGCAAGGCTTATAGAAAATTTATAGCAGAAATTAAGGGGAATATTAACGGCGATAATTATGTCACCAGCTTCAAATGGATAAATTAAAATAAAAGAGTGCAAATTATCGGAGGTTAGAGTGAATTTTCAGCCGTTATTTTACACAAATAATTTGATTTGACTTATAATATTTCTATGAGAAATAAATTTGAACTGGTGTCGAAATATAAGCCGGCAGGAGATCAGCCGAAAGCTATAAAAGAACTGGTAGACGGGATTAATAATGGAGATGATGCCCAGACTTTGCTGGGGATTACCGGCTCAGGTAAAACTTTTACTATTGCAAACGTAATCGAGCAGGTACAGAAACCAACCTTGATTATTGCGCATAACAAAACTCTGGCAGCTCAGCTTTATAACGAGTTTAAGGAATTGTTTCCAAATAATGCTGTGGAGTATTTTATCAGTTATTATGATTACTATCAGCCGGAGGCTTATATTCCGAGAACAGATACATATATCGAAAAATCGGCAAGTATTAATGAAGAAATCGACCGTTTGAGGCACAATACAACAAGAAGTCTTTATGAGCGGAATGATGTTATCATTGTCGCCTCCGTAAGCTGTATTTACGGTTTGGGGCTGCCTGAAAATTATTTTAAGGGGGCAATAACAATTCAGGTTGGCGGAAAGCTTGACCGCGGCGAATTGATAAAACATCTTGTATCCGTTCAATACACAAGAAATGACTTGGTTCTTGAGCGTTCGACTTTCAGGGCAAGAGGCGACATTGTAGAGATTATGCCTGCGTATGAAAAGATTATAACAAGGGTTTATTTCTTTGATGATGAGGTTGAAAAAATCGTCAAGATTGACAGCCTTACAGGCGAAATTTTGGAAGCTCCCGAGAGTGTAGTGATTTATCCTGCGGTTCACTATATTTCTTATGATGAGAATGAGGAAGAGACAATAAGCATGATTCGGCAGGAGCTTAAAAATCGTGTTGCGGAACTCGAAAGTCAGAACAAAATTCTGGAATCACAAAGGCTTCAACAGAGGGTGAAGTACGATATAGAGATGATAAAAGAAATGGGCTACTGTTCAGGAATTGAGAATTATTCGAGAATTATTGAACGCCGCCCTGTCGGGTCTGCACCTGCAACACTTTTGGATTATTTTCAGGAAGATTTTCTCACGGTTATTGATGAATCGCACGTAACACTGCCGCAGCTTAACGGAATGTACCACGGGGATGCTTCAAGAAAAAATACGCTTATTGAATACGGATTCAGGCTTCCTTGCGCTAAGGATAACAGGCCTCTTAAAAGTGAAGAATTTTTTGCCAAAGTAGGACAGAAAATCTATATCTCCGCAACCCCCGGTGAGTTTGAAAAGAATACTTCCGACCAGCTTGTGGAACAGATTATCAGACCTACAGGGCTTGTCGATCCGAAAATCAGCGTAAGACCGATTGAGACACAGATTAGTGATTTGAAAATCGAGATTGAAAAGCGCGCGAAAAAAGAAGAGCGTGTCTTGATTACGACATTAACAAAACGCATGGCAGAGGATTTGTGCGACTTTTTCTTGCAGGAAGGAATAAGGGTAAGATACTTGCACAGCGGAATAAAATCTATTGAGCGTGTAGAGATTTTGCGCGATTTAAGACTTGGCGAGTTTGATGTTCTGATAGGTGTTAACCTCCTTAGAGAAGGTTTGGATATTCCAGAAGTTTCTCTTGTTGCGATTATGGATGCGGATAAGGAGGGATTCTTAAGGTCTGATACAAGTTTGATTCAGACTATCGGGCGTGCTGCTCGTAATGCTTGCGGTGAAGTTATAATGTATGCGGACAAAATAACGGATTCAATGCAGAGGGCTATAGATGAGACAAACAGACGCCGCGAAATTCAGCTGGAGTACAACAAAAAATACGGAATTATTCCGCAGACGATTAAGAAGCCTATTGAAAATAATCTTTTGTCGCTGGTTGCAAGCTACAGGGATTTGGAAGATATTGTTGCCGAGGAAATGGTGGATTTGGGTATAGAGCGGAAAGACTTGCCGAAACTTATATCCAAGCTCGAAAAAGATATGCATAAGGCCGCTAAAATACTCGACTTTGAACGCGCGGCAGAAATCCGAGACCAGCTTAAGAAGTTAAGAGAAATGGTTGAAAAATAAGGATTATTAAATTCACAAAAAGCGGATTTTGTGATAATCTTTTATTATGAAGAAGTTGAGTTTATTAATTTTATCTTGTATTCTTATACAGAGTTCCGTTTCGGCGCGCTCGGTTGTTTTCAAAAATGATGACGGCGAGTTTGGACTGAAAGACGAGAAAGGGAACATTACTGTTGAGGCTCAGTATAAAAAATTAATTAGAATCGGAGAAGATTCTTGGCTCACTCAAAAGGGCTCAAAATTCGGGCTTATGGTAAATACGGGCAAGTTCGTTGTCGAGCCAAAATACAGCTATGCAGAGCGTGTTCTGGGAAAATATGTAAAACTCGGTAAAGGCAGCAAAATGGGGCTTTTTGATGAGTACGGATTCACAATTCTTCCGGTTGAATTTTCTTCAATAGACTTGCTCTACGGCGGTATGTTTTTGACCTGCAAAAATTATAAATACGGCGTTACGGATATGAACGGCCAGATGATATTGGATAATGTTTTTGATGATATCTATATGCCGAAACCAAATACGATGGTTCTTGTGTATAATGGTCAGACCTTTGAGATTACGAGAGGCAGCGAGACTGAAGCTTTAACTCTGCCTACAAATATTCAGTCAATACAGGATAATTCCGATTTTACAATAACGGAATTGATTACAAAGCCGGGAGTAACAACAGGATATTATGGAGTTACTGCTACGAATTATTTTCTAAAGATTTTTTCTTCAATTTCTCCTGCCTATGAAGAGACGATTGATGAGCTTATGTTTTCTAAAGGTGCGGACGCTGCAGGCGTAATTATGAATTTCTCCTGGATTCCGAAATTTCCGTTTGTGTATGCAAAGAAGTATTACCAAAATCTTATTGCACCTAACAACGGGCCGTTAAGTGGTGTAAAGACTAACCTGAAAAGAGAGTTAATCAATGCTCCGGATATAGAGACTGACGAGAACTAGAGCTTTTGTCTTAAAATAGAATTAGACCCCTGACAGGTGATAAAAAGCATATTTCCGTCAACATGAAGCCCATAAGGTTTGTCAACTTTTGATACAAAAACTGATACGACTCCTTGGGGGGTAATCTTTAGAACATTGTTTGTGTTGTAATTAGAAACATATATATTCCCTGTTTCGTCACTTGCAAGGCTTATCGGGCCGCTGATTTGCGAACTTTTTAAGAAAACCTGTCTTTTGCCGTCGGGTGTAATTTTCAGGATAGTATTGTCCGAGAAAGTTGCAACATAAACGTTCCCTTGTGTATCTGTTGTAACACCTGTCGGGCTTAAAATATTTTCATAAATACCTGAGTTTGTCGCAATTTTTGAAGGTGTGTTCATCTTTTGCGGCGGAAGTGTTGTTGAAACCTTAATTGATTCTGCAAGTTCCTGCCCTCGTTGGTAATAGGAGCTTGTTTCCGGAAGCAGGCTCAAATACTCTGCCGCTTTTGTGTAATCTTCCAGCTTGGAGCTCATAAGAGCAAGTTTATAAACAACTTCATAGTCATTAGGATTTCTCAGATATACTTGTTTGTAGATTGAGAGTGCTTCCGCATACTGTTTCAGATACTCTAGTATTGTCGCAAGATTATAATAAGCGTCAATATAGTCGGGATAAGTTCTTATTGCAGAACGGAAAGATTCTATCGCCCTTTCATACATCCCGAGTTTGTAGAAATCAATCCCCTGATTGTAGTCAAGCTTAGCATCTACTGGAATTTCTGCTGCGTATACTGACATTGATAAAGATAATAAAATTGTGATAACAATTCTTTTAAACATGGTGATATTATAACACAGTTTTGAATTTTACGATAGTTTTATAAAAAAGGCTGAATATTTTTTGTTAAATTTTTAATTTAAAAAGGGTAGTAATTTTGTAACAAAACTTAACTCTCTACCCTTGACAGCCGCAAATAGCTTATGTTAAAACTATATGTATAAATAGTGTATAGATAGGTAAATCGTGCTTAAAATCCCGGGTGCGGAATTAAAACAAAAGGTGCGGTATTGGTGTAAAACTTAATACCAGATTCTGCAAAGCAGGGGTTACGATTCCTCAAAAAGAAAGGAAGTACAAATGTACGCAATAGTCGAAACAGGCGGTAAACAATACCAAGTTGAAGAAGGACGTTATGTTGACGTTGAATTGTTAGGCGAAGAAAAAGACGCTAAAGTCGTTTTTGATAAGGTCGTTATGATTGTTAACGGCAAAAAGTCAAAAGTAGGTCAGCCTTACGTTGCTAATGCTAAGGTTGAAGGTACCATTCTTAAAACTGACAGAGCAAAGAAAATTATTGTTTACAAACAAAGACCTAAAAAAGGTTACAGAAAAAAACAAGGACACAGACAAGGCTTTGCAAGAGTTATGATTAATAAAATCAGAACAACTGCTTCTAAAGCTAAATCAGAAGCTGCTGAAACAGCAGAAGCATAAGTGGGCTTGACGGAGCTTCCGGTTAAGTTATAAAACTGGGGGCAGGCTGGTAGGTTTATAAAATCTAGATTAAAAATAAAGGAGATATAAAAATGGCACATAAGAAAGGTATGGGTTCAACCCGAAACGGCCGCGATTCCGAAGCGAAGCGATTGGGCGTTAAAAAATTCGGCGGTGAAATTGTAAAAGCCGGAAATATTCTTGTTCGCCAAAGAGGAACTAAAATCCATCCGGGTAACAATGTAGGTATCGGATCTGATGATACTTTGTTCGCTCTTATTGACGGTCAGGTTAAGTTTGAACCGCACAGACGTGACAGAAAACAAGTTTCAGTTTACGCTGTGTAGATTGTAAAAGCTTCAAGAAAAAGACTTTCCTTTGCGGAAAGTCTTTTTTATTGCTAAGTTTTCTCAAGTATTGTATAATTATTTGGTGCAATCCCTAAAATAGAGGAAGTAGAGATGAGTGAGATTTGTAAAAACTGGACCCAGTGGCTTAAACAAAACAGATTTGCCGGTCAAACTCCGGAAATGCAGGCACAAACCATGAAATGGCTGGAGGCTGTAAGAGATGTAGTTCTTGTGTATGCAGAAATCAAGCCTTATGATATTGTTTTGGATATTGGAACCGGAACAGGCATGCTTGCTTTTAAAGCTCTGGAGATGCAGGATTGCAAAGGAAAAGTAATATTTTCCGACATGTTTCAGGATTGTCTCGATGACTGCAAAAGAATTCTCGATGCTTCCGGTGTTACCACAGGCTATGAACTTTTAAAATGTCCGGTAGAGCATATTGCGCTCCCGGAAAGCTCTGTTCATAAGGCTTTAATGCGTTCTGTTCTTGTGCATGTTGTGAATAAACAGCCTGCGATTAATGAAATTTACAGAGTTCTTAAACCGGGTGGGAAGTTGTGCGCATTTGAACCTATAATTCGTTCTAATACTCGTTATTGGGAAATCTTAGATCCTGATTATGTAGATAAGTATGAGGATTTTAAAAGGGTTGAAAATGAGATAATGGAAAATCCTGCTGATTCATTGTGTAATTTTGATGAAAATACCTTAAAAATGAACTTGGAGATAGCAGGCTTCTCAATCCCTGAGGTTAAACTGCAGGAAGTCCGCTCAAAATACGTTGTTCAACCTAATATGGTAAGAGAATGGTTTATTAATCCGCCATCTCCGGATCAGCCATCAACTAAGGAACGTTATTTAAGATACTTTGACGAGGCAACTGTTGAAAAGTATATGCAGGATGTTCAGAATTATTTGACCGGACGAGAAATTAGTCTTAAAACAAATGCAGTATTTATTAATGCTACAAAGTAAGGAGTTACAGTGGAAAATCAAACCGCAATAATTATACCTGCCAGATATGGCTCTTCAAGACTGGAAGGCAAACCGCTTTTAAGAGTGTGTGATAAATCTATTATCCAATGGGTTTGGGAGAAGGCTTCTTCCTGCACCCTTGCAGATAGGGTAATAGTTGCAACTGATGATGAAAGAATTTTTAATGAATGCAAGAGCTTTGGTGCAGAGGTTGAGATGACATCGACCGAACATAAGTCGGGCAGCGATAGAATTGCGGAAGTAGCAAACAGACATCCTGAAATAAATTATATTATTAATCTGCAGGGTGATGAGCCGTTGATTGAAGTAGAAAATATTGAGCTTGTAATCAAAGGGGTTAAGGATGATGACAAGGCTGATATTTCAACGCTTGTGAGGCTGATTACCGATGAAGATGAGGTTAATAACCCAAACCTTGTAAAATGTGTTTTTGATGTGAACAATTACGCTATGTATTTTTCACGTTCAAAGATTCCTTATGAAAGAGGCAGTAATAAAGGTGTTTTCTATGGTCATTTGGGAATATATGGTTATAAAAGGGAGGCGCTGTTTAAGATGACTCAGCTTCCGCAGTCTCCTTGTGAGCAGGCTGAAAGTCTGGAACAATTAAGAGCGCTGCAAAACGGCATGAAGATTAAAGTTGCTGTTGTAAATAATGTTCCTGTGGGCATTGACACAATAGAAGATTTTGAAAGATTTAAGGCATTAGCTGAATGTTAAAATCAGGAAGGGTTGGGCTGTGAATTTAAAAACCCAAATTTCAAAGATACATTATGATAAAAATCCCGGCGGTTTATTTTTTAGCCTGCTGAAATTTTGCTCTATTTTTTATGGCATTGGAAGCCGGCTTAAAAATGAATTATACGATAGAAATATTTTAAAGCCGCAAAAGGTTGACGCTTGTGTAATCTCTGTTGGTAATTTTACGACCGGAGGTGTCGGTAAAACGCCTGTTGTAGCTGAGATTGCAAGATATTTTGTTAATAAAGGAGAAAAAGTCGCTATAATCTCGCGAGGTTACGGCGGAAAATTAAATAATAAAAAGGTTAATGTAATATCAGACGGAATTAATCTATATTATAAAGCCGATATGGCAGGGGATGAGCCTTACTGGCTTGCAGTTAATTTGAATATGTGTGCGGTTTTGACCTGCTCAAATCGGGTTAAGGCGGCCAATTACGCAATAAAAGAGCTCGGAGTTACAAGAATAATACTTGATGATGGATTTCAGCATAGAAAAATCCACAGGAATTTGGATATTGTGCTGGTTGATTCAGAAAAAATGTTCGGGAATGAAAATTTGCTTCCGGCCGGACCGCTAAGAGAAGGCTTGGAGGCTTTTAAGCGCGTTGACAGACTGCTTATTGTAAGTAAAAATATAGAGCATACAAGGGCAGAAAAGCTTGCTAAAATTATGGAGAAAAAGCAAGGAATAAAGACTTTTATTGCAAAGGTAGAGCCGGATTATGCGTACAATATTATTACTGGCGAGCATCTTGAATCCGGCGCGGAAGTCACTGCAATATCCGCAATCGGTCAGCCTGAGCAGTTTTATAAGTTTTTAGAAAAAGATTATAAAATAAAATCAAAAATAACTTTTGATGACCACCATCAATACACGCTTGATGATATTAGTAAAATTGATGGTGTAATTGTAACAACAGAAAAGGATGCTGTGAAGCTCTCGCTTCTTAGCAGGCCTGATATTTACGCCCTAAAATTAAAAACAGTTTTAGATGTAGAGGAATTATGTTATAATAAACAGGAATAAAGCAGCCGGATAATCGCGCCCTAGTCGGGTGAGGAAAGTCCGTGCATCCGAGGACAGACCGCCGGAGAAACTCCGGGCAGCGTGAGCTGGCGGAAAGTGGCACAGGAAATATACTGCTAACCACCTAATTTAGGCAGGAGCGATGGTGCAACGGTGAGTTAAGAGCTTCACCAGCGGTACCGGAAGGTATCGGCTAGCTAAACCCCGGTTGGATGCAAGATTGAATCAAGCGCTTGAGGTGTCCGCCGATGCTTGGAAAATCGCTAGAGACCGGGAGTAATCCCGGTACCAGACAGATGATTATCAGTACACTTAACTTTTAAGTTCGGAATTTTTAATTTCGGTTTGGAAGTAAAGAAAAAAACAGAACACGGCTTATGAGCTGCTTTATTCTTTTTTATCATGCTAGCAAAAATAATTTTTACGTGATTTAAGATAGTATGGCTAAATTCTCAATAAATAAAATAAGAACTTCACTACCCCTATCTGCTATAAAAGGAACACAGCAGGAAAGGTTGCAAAAAGCGATAGGTCTTAATCTGCAGTTCTATGAAAAGCTGCATGACAAATTTGTACAGAGAGAAGTTAAGACATCAAAGTTTAAAACTGCCTTAAAAGACTCCGCAGGCGGTAATATCGGAGTTGAAGTATTTAATGCAGCAGATTCTGAGGCTTCCAAATTATCACTTCTTCTTGGGGCTAAAAACAAGATAAGAGGGTTTGGGCTTTATCTTCCTCATAATATATGGGGAGAATGCATTCGCCAGAGTTCAGCCAAAAATTTCTTAAAAATTACCCAATCATTTTTTAATGAAATTTGTAATCCAAAATTTCTAGCAAGGAATATCTATATAAATAACCATATAAAAGATGCAAAGGATGTTTGTGATTTTTATGCACAAAATATCTCCGGCAAAAACGTGTTAAACAAAGAAAGTTTGGATAACTTTTTACAAAATAGAAAAACTGATGATAAGATAAATATCTTACAGTTCTTTAGGTACAATCTATTCAGTGAACGCAATTCAAAACAGGCCGAGCCTTACATTGATAAACAATTTAAAAGACTTGATAACATAACTTATGCAGACAAAAAGTATGATTTAAAAGACTTTTCTTTTGATGAAAAGCTTGCACTGCTATGCGATCAGCTAAAAAGCGTTATACAAACAGAAAGGCAAAAATAAATTGTTATTTTGAATCTATTTCCTCTTTTGTTCTGAGTAATTGTTAACTCGACTTTTTATCCAAGGTTCTTTCAACTATTCAACCTCTGGGCTTATAAACTCCCCTACTCTGTTTATGCTTTTATTTACGTCTTTTATATGAGGTTAATATGAGCTAAAAAATATATAATAATTAAACATTATTAAATATAGGAGTTTTATATGAAAAAAGCTTTTAATTACATGTTTAAAGATAATCTGTTCGGACAAAAGGCGTTAACTTACTTTATTTTTGCTTTTGCCGGAACTTTTTTGTTGAATATTGGAAATTCACTGCAGACTACAAAACTTGTTATGTTCTCATTTATATTTCTAACTCTGGGAAGCATAATCATGTTTATTCCTTGCGGTTATGTTATAAATTCTATTAAAGCCCTGATTGAACAAAATGAAAACTTTGTTTTACCGAGATTTAGCTATAAACGGAATTTTATAACCGGATTTAAATTAATGGTCGCTATTGTAATTTTATCTCTTGTTTGTGGAATAGGATTAGCAATTCTCAGCATTATAACGGCTGTTATTTCAGCACTGTTATCTGCCAAAATAGTTGCCTATATAGGAATTTCTCTGCTTTTTATAGCCGTAATTTTGTTAATCTTATATTATACAATTGCATTAAACCGGATTTTTGCAACAACAGAAGCATGGACCTCTTTTCTGCAGTTTAAAAAGGCAACAGAACATATAAAAAGAGCCCCAGGGACATATAACAAAGGTGTTGGTTTATTCGTTTTAGTCAATCTTTTATCCGGAATCATAAGCGGAATACTTCTCATCTTATTCGGAAGAGGGCTTTTTGGAATAGCTGCAGCAACGTTAGTTTCAGTTATTATTTCTACATACGTAGTGTTTGTTAACATTTATTTAGTTGCAAAATCAATTAAGGATTAGGTTTGATAGAATACCCATAAAATAATTGGCCTCCAATTGTAAAGTTTTGTAAAGCAAATACGCAATTCTTTAAGGTAAAAATACTTTATATATACAAGAGTATAAATACTAGGCAAAAGGAGTATATTATGGGAATTGATTTACAAAAACTCGAAATGTTACAAAAACTCGCAAGCAGTATTGACACCGAGTATGGGGACAAAAATTCAAAGCTGGACACTGACAAAGAAATTACAATTTTTGAAGGTGAAATTGCAAAGCTTACAGCTCAAGGTACACTAACCGCTGATGACAATGCGGAAATTAAAAATATCTTTGGTCTTGAAGCAAGTTCTGGAGTTAAGACAACTTCGACTCCTGTAGAATTATCTAAAAAAGAAAAGAAAAGATACCAAAATGCTGTCCTTGATTCTGTAGAAAAATATGTCAAAGCAGGTATTAGCCCTGAACATTTAATGGCAGAGCTCAAAAAAGAATATAAGAATCCTGAATACGCGCCTATCCTCAATGAAGTACAAGCACTTTTAGATGCAGTTAACAAAATTGGATATAATTCTAGAGATGATATCGAGGGTGTTCTTTACCTGACGGCAGATGGTCTTACGGTATATAGGAAAGATGGTATATATGATCAAGTCAAAAAGCAACTAGAGAATGCAAATAAAGATGACAAATTCCACAAAAATATATTGAAACAGTTGGTCGTACAGGCAAAAGAAGTTCAGGTTCAAAAAGAATTTAAAGCTTTGGTTTCAATGTATATTGATGTAAAGGACATCATGGCCGATACGGAAATTGTAAAAAATAAAGGCGATCATTTTAAAGCTTATGCAGAAATCGTAAAAGACGAATTAAAGAAAAATGAGGATTTAAGACAAGAAGTAAGGAAAATTAAATCAAAACTTAAAAAAGAACTTGGACATGAACCTTCAATGGAAGAGGTTGCTTCAAAATTAAAAACCAAGATGTCCGCAGCTGAACTTGAAGACAGACTTGCTGCAAGCGCTTGGAACGTTTCTTATACAAATGAAGCTTATGAACGTCTTGTAGATTACATAAAAGATGATGTGAAAAACGTCGTAAGAGCACAACTTAGAGAAACTGAGGGAACGACTGAGAAAAAAGTCAGAAAAGAAATTAAAAAACAAAATACGGCAGACGATCCTTATCACGTAGATGCAAGAAAAGACTTGAAACAAGAAGTCGCAATTGCAGCAAGACACAATAATGTAGAAAAAACAGCTGATAAATTAGAAAGTATTTCAGAAAAATCTATTATCAGGGGCATGTGCGGCAAGGATATAGAAAAAGACGATGCTAAGTTTTTAAGCTTCAAATTAAAAAAAGCAAAAGCCCTTTTAGAAAAACTAAACCGTTCATACTTGGCTGAGCACAAAAATGAAGATGGTACTTATAATCTCAGACCGTTGTCAGAAGAAATTCAAAAACTCGTCGGTAAAGATTATTATGTCAATACTTCAACTCAAACAGAAATGGCAGAAATGCATAATATAAAGAAAAGATTAGAAGACGAACTGAACATAACGCTTAACGATACAGAAGTTAAGATGCTTATTGACCTTTGCGGTATTGACAGGGAAACAAATAAGGAAACACTTAAACGTAATTTGTTGAATAAAATACTCCCCGGAGCAGTAGGCGGTTTACTCGGCGGTGCTGCAGCTATCGGCGGATATATACATAACACTCAAAGTATAATAATTCCGAGCCTCGATAATAGTACCGTCAGCGATATGAAACAAGAATTATTGTCTCAGGGAATAGTTCCAGATATTACAGACAACGGGGATGGTACTTCTAACGTAGTAGTTCTTCAAGAAAATGTCTTGAATTTTATTGGATTAAATGCATTGTCCGGAGCTGCACTTGGAACTCTGCAGGCAATGGCGATGTCTCTTATCTTCGGTGATCCTGAAGCTTATGAACAGGCTTGCATATCCATCACAGACTACGATAATACGGATACAAGATATACTCTCAAAGAAAACTTTGTAGAATATATCAGAGGCCGATATCCTGAATGGAAGGCAGATCTTTTAGCACAATTGATTGAAACATATCAACTTCCTGAGGGTCAAGAGCCAACAGCAACATCAGATTGGGATCACGAAGCCTTCTTCAATCAATTAAGAAAAATAGCAGGACTTGGTTCAGTTCTTAACTGTGATGAACTTAGAGGCAACGTGCTCTACCCTGACAAACGTCCGCCGGAACCACCGAAACCCCCGGTTCCTCCTACACCGGTACGCTGTAATTTGGAAAAAGATTCTGAGAAAGTTGATACAACATTCACTCACGAATTCAAATACGGCGACTCTTGGGAGGAAATAGTAAAAGCATACTTCCCGAGCTGGGCAGATTGTTTCGACAAAATGTACAATAAAGGCGGTGCAATACAGGCTCTTAAACGAGCAGTTGCTACAAAGGCAGATGGAACTCTTGACGAACAGCTTTACAAAAAATTGTTAGCCGGTTATATTCCATCAAGTATTACAATCCCTGAACAGCTTGGCGATTGCAAAAGAGACGAAAACGGTAAAGTTAAATTCAGACAGCCGGAAGGAAAACCTGTCGGTTATATCGGTAAAGTCGGAATTGAGACAGGATACAACAGTATAACTCTTACTGATTGTGATGGTAATTCTGCAACTGGTAAAACGGTTGGCGAAGCTCTTACAAAACTCAATGAAAAAACAGGTAAAGATTATACAGAGGCAGATATTCTACCGGATGAACAAGCAGAATAAATATGGTTGTTTAGTGATAATAAAAAGCAGATTTTTAAAAATCTGCTTTTTTTTTAATTAAATACTTTTTCTATAGATTTATTATAATCAGGTTTCAAAATACCTTTTTCAGTAATTATACCGGTAATCAATTCGTGCGGAGTTACGTCAAACCCAGGATTAATAATATTTACTCCCTCTAAAGCACAAATTGCCTTGCCGTTAATATGAGTTACTTCTTCTCTGGAACGTTCTTCTATCGGAATCTCTTCTCCTGATTTGATTGATGTATCAATTGTAGACAAAGGCGCTGCTATATAAAATGGTATGTTATGGTATTTTGCGGCAATTGCAACAGTGTATGTGCCGATTTTGTTTGCGGTATCACCGTTTGCAGCAATTCTGTCAGCACCTACGACGACCATATCAATCATACCTTTTTTCATAAAATACGAGCACATTCCGTCTGTAATAAGTGTTACAGGAATTCCGTCCATAGCAAGCTCAAATGTTGTAATCCGAGCTCCCTGCTGGCGCGGTCTTGTTTCATCTGCAAAAACCTGAATGGTATTGTCGTTTGCATAAGCTGAGCGTACAACTCCCAGTGCAGTACCATATCCAACGGTTGCAAGCGCGCCTGCGTTGCAGTGGGTAAGAATTGTGGCTCCCTTGGGTACAACTTCCGCTCCAAAGTCTCCGATTTTTTTGTTAATCTCTATATCTTCATTTTCAAGTTTTACAGCATTAGCTTTAAGCTCATCTATTATACCTTTTATATCCGATTTTGATTTTTTGATAATCTCAATCTGTTTATCAACCGCCCACATAAGATTAACAGCCGTCGGACGAGATGTCTTCATATATTCGGCTTTTTCAAGAAGTCTGCCGATAAATTCCTCGCAAGAAGTGCACTCTTCTTTTAGAGTTTGAGCATATAGTATAACCCCATGAGCTCCTGCAATCCCGATTGCAGGAGCTCCTCTTACTATCATATTTCTTATTGCATCAAACATCTCATCGCCGGTTGTGATATTTACAAATTTATACTCATAAGGTACAACCGTTTGATCAACCATCTTTGAATATGTATCAACCCATTCTATTGTTTTTATTTTTGATTTAAATTCCATTTCAACCTCGTCCTATTCGATTTTTCTTACTTTATCTCAAAGTCTATGCTCGTGTTTTCGTTATTCTCTTTTTTTATACCGGTGATAAGTTCAAACACATAAGCGGTTACAAGTCCCGAAAAACCGTTAAATAAAGCCGCAAGTCCGCCCATAAATAATAATAGGAAAAACATTACAACAAATGTTCCGAAACTTCCCATAAAAAACCTTAAAAATCCTAATGTATAAGCAGGAATAAGCCATCCGAGAATCATGCTTATCGGCGCAAAAACCACCGAGAAACCGCAGAAGGCAACAAAACCTATTACTGCACCAAATATACATCCTTCCCTAACGTTTATAATTCCTATAAGTTCATTCCGCTTGAAATATATAAGTACAAAAACTGACACGCAGAGCATTGCAAGCATAACACAAATTACAAACGTAAAATAAGATACAACTCCCACAAGCCCTAGGATAATTCCTGCGAACAGACTTACAATTGATAGTTGTTTTAGCAATAATAAATTCATATTTTAACCTCTATTTTGCGGAAATATAACCGTTTAAAGCAGTGTAAGCAGCAACATAAGGGGAGGCAAGGTAAATAAATCCCTTAGTATTACCCATTCTGCCCTGAAAGTTCCTATTTTGTGTTGCAAGGCAGACTTCTCCGTCACCTAAGATTCCTGCATGAACCCCTACACAAGGTCCGCAGCCCGGCGCTAAGATGGCCGCATTTGCTTCTACAAAAATATCTATTAAACCTTCTTTTAATGCCTGCTTAAAAACATCTTTTGATGCAGGAGAAATTAACATTCTAACGTCCGGATGAACGGTTTTGCCTTTAAGAATTTCTGCCACAATCCTCAAATCTTCAATCCTGCCGTTTGTGCAAGTCCCGACAAATACCTGATTAACTTTGACATCTTTAAGCTCGTCAACTGTTTTCGTATTGTCAACCGTATGAGGGCAAGAAACTGTATGCGGAACATCTTCCGCATTAATTTCAATGACTCTTTCATACACGGCATCCTTATCAGGAAGAATCTGTCTGAATTTATCTTCCCGCCCACGTTCTTTTAAGAAAGCTTTTGTTTTGTCATCCGCAACAAAAAGTCCGCATTTTGCGCCTGCTTCTACTGCCATATTCGCAAGCGTAAACCTTTCGGACATAGACATATTTTCAATCGTGTCACCCGTAAATTCTAATGCCTTGTAAGTTGCCCCGTCAGCTCCAATCATTCCGATAAGGTGAAGCATCAAATCCTTTGAACAAATGCCGGGCTTAAACTTACCGTTTACAACGATTTTATAAGTTTGCGGAACTTTAAGCCATGTTTTCCCTAGCGCCATTGCAACAGCAACGTCTGTTGAGCCCATGCCGGTTGCAAAAGCTCCGAGAGCTCCTGATGTACAAGTGTGAGAGTCTGCTCCGACAAGGACTTCTCCAGGGTTAACAAAGGTTTCTATTAACCTCTGATGGCAAACACCTGCTCCGACATCTGACAATACTGCTCCATATTCTTTATGAAATTCTCTCAAAACCATATGAGTATTTGACAATTCTTTTCTCGGACTTGGGGAAGCATGGTCGATAAAAAGAATAGTTCTTTCCGGATTATTTAGCTTAGATTTTCCTAATTTCTTAAACTCCTGTACCGTTAGAGGCCCTGTTCCATCCTGAACTGCAGTTACATCCACTTTTGATATAACAAGTTCTCCTGCATGAACCTGCTTGCCGGCATGTTCGGATATAATTTTTTCAACTAACGTCAATCCCATTTTACTCTCCTTTTATCCACTATATATTAGCATAAAAACATTTTTATTATAAGATATAAAAGAAGGGGCTTTATGAAGAAAAAAGTTTTACTGTATATAACTATTTTCATTCTGTGTTTTTTGTTCGCAAGTGTATCAAGCGAATATGATTATGACTTGTTTGCACGGCTGATTGTCGGGGAAAGGTTTATAGAAAACGGGATTTTGCCTTTTAAGGATTTCTTGTCTTATACCCCGACGCACGCCTGGTACGACCATGAATGGGGCTCGGGTGTTGTATTTTATTTGTTGTTGAAATATCTGGGACCGTTCGGGTTTATTTTGATGCAGGCATTATTATCCTTTGGGACGGCATTTTTTGTTATAAAAACGCAAAGAGTACAAAGGGGCGGATATCCGGCTTCAATTCTTTTTATGTCCGTCTTTGTAGTTTTGTTCTCCAGCTTGAATCCATCTCTAATTAGATGTCAGATGTTTAGCTTCTTCTTTTTTGCGATGTTTTTATATCTTCTTGAAAAAAACAGGCAGAAAGAAACGAAATGGATTTGGCTTATTGTGCCGGTTACTGTAATCTGGAATAACCTGCATGGCGGCATTTTAGCAGGGCTGGGGTTTGTATTTTTATATTTTATAGGTGCCTTAGCAGAAAAAAGACCCTGGAAAAAACTCGCGAGTATTCTTGCGCTTTCTTCTTTCGGACTTTTGATAAACCCTTGGGGATACAAGTATTTGCCGTTTTTATTTTCTGCAGGCACTATGCATAGAAAATATATTACTGAATGGTGGCCATTCTACCACAAGCGGCACTTCTGGTATTATTTTCCGATTGCAGCATTTCTTATTTTTACGGCACTTGTGAATTTTATTCAGGCATTAAGGCAGAAAAAATTTGATATAACTAAATCTCTGACTATTATTGTCACTCTTTATATGGGACTTGCGCACGTTAAATTGTTGTCCTTACCGCTTATAGCTCTGTCAGCTCTTTGTTATAACGATATAGTAAAATTGTTCCGGTTTCTGAAAAAAGGATTTATATATTTTAATATTCTTGCTTGTGCGGCTATACTGATATCTGCAATACTCTTTATTCCGTTTAAAGGGCTAAATATCCCCAAAGCTCAAGGATATAAATTCCCTTATTATGAAACAGAGTTCATAAAGATTAATGATATTAAAGGTAACATTGTAGTACCATTCGGGTTTGGTAGTTATGTCAGCTATAAACTTTATCCTAATAACTTAATATATATGGATGGGCGGTATGAGGAAGTTTATAACAATAAAGAATACTATGTCCTAAGAGATTATGAGCTTGCAGAGCCTAACTGGCAGGATATTGTGAAAAACTACCCGACAGATATTCTTATGCCGCTTAAATATACAGAGATATATCCTGTGCTGCTCAATAATCCTGATTGGAAACAGATTTATGAAGGCGTCTCCTGCGGTGTATTTGTTAAAAAAGAGGCTGCTAAATCAAATTATTTAGAGCCTGCATATATAAAAAATTACTACAGATTAACAATGTTTAAAAATAAAGGAGTTTTTAAAAATAAATGAGAAAGAAAACAATAATTCTATACATACTGCTTGCCCTGATTTGTGTTTTTCTGTCATGCTTGTCAATGGATTATGACTTCGATTTATATGCAAGGTTAATTGTAGGGCAAAGGTTTATAGAGGATGGAATTTTACCGTTTAAGGATTTTATGTCATATACCCCGACGCATGTATGGTACGACCATGAATGGGGTTCCAGCGTCGTTTTCTATAGCGTATTAAAATTTATAGGGCCGGTTGGTTTCCTTTTACTCCAAGCCTTGTTGATGCTCGGAACAGCAATATTTGTTATAAAAACCCAAAGATTACAAAAGCATGCATACCCAACATCGCTTGTATTTATGTCAATCTTTCTTTTCCTCTTTATGCAAGCAAACCCTGCTTTAATCAGATGTCATCTGTTCAGTTTCTTTTTCTTTAGTATGTTTTTATATATTTTAGAAAAGGAAAGAAAGCAATCTACCGGTTTAATCTGGGCTATGCCGTTTATAGTAATTGTTTGGAATAACCTTCACGGAGGTGTCGTTTCCGGGCTTGGACTTATTTTTATGTATATTGTTGGTGATATCTTCCAAAAGGACTCAAGAAATATTTGGAAGAGACTCTTGGCAGTATTGGTATTATCAACGTCTGTTCTAATCATAAATCCGTACGGTTATAAATACTTAGACTTTTTGTTTTCTGCAGCCACTAAAAATCGTGAGTATATAACAGAGTGGTGGTCTGTTTTTAGCAGAATGCATTTTTTATATTACTTGCCGTGCGCCATATATGTAGTATTAGCGTTCCTGTGCAATGTCATTAATATAATTAAATTAAAAAAGATTAACCTGACAAAAACTATCGTTCTTTTTGTTACGTTGTATCTGGGACTTGCGCACGTCAAGCTTATCCCTGTTGCACTTATTGCTGCGGCTGCCCTATGCTATAATGAATTTTGCGGCTTGGTTCATCCAATAAAGGCTTGGATGAAAAAAATAGAGAAGTCAGTTTATCTTGTTATTATTGTGATGGCTTGCTTTATTCCGCTTTCATCACCTCTGCATCCCCGTGCAAGTTTGTATAAATTCCCATTATATGAAATCGAATTTTTACTTATTAACAATATTAAAGGAAATATAGTTGCACCTTTTGGGCTTGGAAGTTATGCGGCCTACAAATTATATCCGAATAATTTAATCTTTATTGACGGGCGGTATGAAGAAGTCTATTATGACAAAGAATTTTTATTACTTCGAAATACATGGCTTGCAGAATCTAATTGGCAGGATATTTATAAAAATTACCAAACAGATATAATAATGCCTCCTAAGACGGATAATCTATACGAAGTTCTAAAGAGCAGTCCTGATTGGGTACATATATTTGACGGTAGATTATGTGGTATATTTGTGAAAAAAGGTATGGAAAGGAGCTCTTATCTTGAACCGGAATACGGGTTAGATTATTACAGGCGCACAATGTTTTGTTCAAAGAGTTTTGGATGTTTTAAATGAAGAAATTTTGCATAAAAATACAAAATGTTAAACTTTTGATTTTAATATTTTTATTATCTTTATTTTTAAGCTGTCTTACAACAAATTATGACTATGATTTGTTTGCACGCCTGGAAGTTGGAGAAATTTTTTATAAAACAGGGCAAATTCTGAAACATTGTCCTTTTTCATATACAAGGACCCATGTATGGTATGACCATGAGTGGGGTGCAGGTGTTATTTTCTACACCTTTCTTAAATTTTTCGGTGCTTTTGGATTAATCCTTTTAAATGCATTGCTCCTGTCCGGAATTGCCTATTTTATTCAGAAAAAATGGGGTACAATGTCGGTTTTCTCCTCTGCATTATTTCTTGTAACATTGCATTATACACATGATGATTTAATACGATGCCATACGTTTACCTTTTTCTTTTTTGCGGTCTTTATATTTTTACTGGATAAATATAGAAGAGAAAACACAAATCTTATATGGCTGTTGTTTCCGATGAGTGTTGTCTGGAATAATCTTCATGGCGGTGTCGTTTCAGGACTTGGAATAGCCTTTATTTATCTTGTCGGCTTAATAATAGAAAAGAAACCTTACAAAAAGCTTTTGGCTTCTTGGATTGCATCTATATCAGGTTTGATAATAAATCCTTATGGTTTGAAATATATTGCATTTTTGTTTTATGCCGCTACATTAAAGCGATATTATATTCTGGAATGGTATGATGTTTTTCAGGCATATCATTTTTTGTATTATCTTCCGGTATTAGTTGTAATGTTTGGAATGCTGGCATGGCGTTTGTATACAGATATAAAGAAGCGTCATCTTGATTATATCGAGTATGCGGTTCTCGCTGTAACTCTTTATATGGGGTTAGCACATATAAAGCTTTTAGGGCTTTCACTTATTGCAATATTTATGTACTGCTCAATTCCTATTTGGAAAAAAGCAGAAAAAATAACAAGCGCTGTAATTTTGGTGATGGCATGTTTAATTCCGTTATATTCTCCAATGATTCCAAGAGCTACTTTCGGGATATTCCCTTTGAAGGAGGTAGAATTTTTAAAAATTAACAATATCAAAGGTAATATTTTAGTTCCATTTGAAATGGGGAGTTACGTCAGCTATAAACTTTATCCTAATAACCTGATATATATGGATGGAAGGTATGAAGAGGTATACTATCCCGATACTCTGGAAGATTTAATGGATTTTTGTAATAAACGGGGCGGCTGGCGTAAGGTGCTTAATAAATATGATACGGATATTGTTATGGTAGAGAAAACAGATCCTGCTTATGGAGCTATGTTTGAAGAAGAAAGTTGGAAACATTTATATACAGGCTCTTTATGCGGAATTTTTCTCAGAACAGATAAAAATATAATACACACAGAACTTGCACCGAATGAAGATATAAATTATTATAGAAGAAAAATCTTTGAAAATAATTTGGAAGAGATGACCTTGGAGGCGATTGATGACTAATCCTTTAAAATATACCTGTCTGTTTGGAGGCGGTGCTGTCAGGGGCATGGCATATATTGGAACCATACGTGCTCTGGAAGAGCTTGGAATTGAATATGATATAATAGGCGGCTCTTCTGTGGGGTCAATTTTTGCCGCGCTTGTTGCATGCGGATATAAATCCTATGAACTTGAGAATTTGTTTATGAAAGTAAATTTTGATTTGTTTAAAGATATTCATCTCGGGTTTGGTAAAGGTTTTGCATTAAGTAAAGGTGAAATTTTCCAGGATTGGATTAATGAGCTCTTATCAAATAAAGTGAAACACGCAAAAGGAAGTAATGTAACTTTTAAAGATATAGAAAAAACATTGGTTGTTATGACAACGAATTTGACAAAGTTCTGTCCTCAGGAATTTTCACAAACGACGACACCTGATTTTGAAGTCGCACAGGCAATAAAAATCTCATCCAGCATGCCGGGCTTGATGGCTCCTTTTGAATATGAGGGCTGTTTTCTTGCTGATGGAGACTTGCAGAAGGCCTCTCCTATGTGGAGGCTTGCAGAAACTCTCAAAAATTCAGAAAGCAGGATTCTGGAATTTCGACTTGAAGGAGATTGCAGTAAGGATGAGAAAAATCCAATTTCGTTCATTAACACAATATATAGCTGCGTAACAGATGCTGCAACAGAGTTTGTAACGGAATTATACGGACAAAACGACAGGTATGATTATATTAATATTAATACCGGAGATATATTTTTTGCAGACTTCAACCTGAATAAGGAAGCGCGGAGAAATTTGATTAATATCGGATATAACAAAACAATGGATTACTTTAAAAAGACACTGCCTGCCAAAAAGGAAAAGCTTGTAGAGGTTTATTCTCTTGTGTCAACGTATCTTAAAAAAGCTCTCAAAGGGTTGAAAGCCAATAATGTAGAAGAAGTTCAGTGGTGGTTCGGGGATATATTTATAGCTTTGTGTGAAAACAAAGAAATCGTTGACCCTATCATATATAACAAAATTCTTGACATGAGGAATGCTCTGGTTAAGGGTTCTGCAACAATTCTGTTTTTTCATACCTGTTTTAAAGGAGCCAAAAGGCTTGAGGCCCAGATGAGAGATCTGGTACTTACAATTGATACAAGGATTATTGACTTGAAGCTGTATTTACAGAAGATTGAATAGAATTAAATTTTATATATTGATAATGCCTCTTAATTTTTTCATGGTAGAATTTATTTATAAAACAAAGGGGATCACAAATCATGAAAATGTCAAAATTGTTTGTACAGACTTTGAGAGAATTTCCGTCAGATGCGGAGGTTATTTCACATAAAATGCTTGTAAGAGCAGGGTATATAAGAAAATTAACGAGCGGTGTTTATAACTACCTGCCTCTTATGTGGCGTGTTCTTAAAAAGATTGAAAATATAGTAAGAGAAGAAATGGACGCGGCTGGCGCTCAGGAACTTTTGATGCCGTTTGTTCAGCCAAAAGAACTCTGGGAAGAATCAGGGCGCTGGGAAGTCTACGGGCGTGAACTTATGCGCCTAAGAGACAGACACGATAGAGAAATGTGTCTCGGGCCTACGCATGAAGAGATTATCACTTCGATTGCCCGAGATGGGTTAAAGTCATACAAACAACTGCCTGTAAATCTTTATCAGATTCAATCAAAATTCCGCGACGAAGTTCGTCCGAGATTCGGGCTTTTAAGAGGTCGTGAATTTATCATGAAGGATGCGTATTCTTTTGATACTACCCAAGAAGGGCTTGAAAAAGAATACGAAAATATGGCGCAGGCTTATACAAAAATTTTCAAACGCTGCGGACTTAATACCAAAATGGTTCAGTCGGATTCCGGTGCAATAGGCGGAAGCGTAAGCCATGAATTTATGGTTATCACAGATACTGACGCAGGAGAAAATGACGTTTTCTACTGTGAATGTGATTATTCTGCAAACTCAAACCATGCTGTATCAAAGCTTCCTGACGCAAAAATCGTCGGAGATTATACAAAGGCTGAAATTGTTGATACTCCAAATACCCATTCTATTGAGGAATTGTGTGATTTCTTGAAAATCCCTTCAACTTTGATTGTTAAAACACTTGTTTATATAGTTGATAAAAAACCGGTGTTAGCTCTTATAAGAGGTGATAAGGCTATTGAAGAAACAAAACTTATGAATGCGGTCGGCGGAGTTGATATAAGAATTGCAACCGCAGGTGAAATCGAAGAAATGATGGAGGTAAACGGGTTTGATGCTGAAAAAGGCTTTATAGGTCCAAACGGATTAAAAGAATATAACGGTTACCCGATTACGATTGTTGCGGATGAAACTGTTAAAGAGATGAGAAACTTTGTTATTGGAATAAATCAGAAAGATAAGCACGGCGTAGGGTACAACTGGGGAGCAGAAGTTCAGCTTCCTCAAACCGTTGCGGATATAAGACTTGTTGAAGCCGGCGAGCTTTGTCCTGTATGCGGCAAGCCGCTCAAAGTAACAAGAGGAATTGAAGTTGGAAATATCTTTCAGTTAGGAACAAAGTATTCAAAACCAATGAATGCTGTTTATACTGATGTTGACGGTAAAACAAAACCCTATATAATGGGCTGCTACGGTATCGGAATTTCAAGAACTGCAGCAGCCGCGGTTGAAGCGCATTACGATGAGCACGGAATCAAATGGCCGCTCGCAATAGCGCCTTATCACGCAATAGTAATTCCTGTCAGCACAAAAGATGAATTGCAAATGAAAGTTGCGGAAGATATCTACAAAACGCTTCAAAAACACGGTGTTGAAGTCGTAATTGACGATAGAGACGAAAGAGCCGGAGTAAAATTCAAAGACGCAGACTTAATCGGCTTCCCATATAGGATTACTGTCGGAAAAACTATTTCAGAAGGGCTTGTAGAGTTTAAGTCCAGAGAAACCGGTGAAATCTCTAATATTAAACCGGAAGAAGCCGCAGAAATCGTGGTTACTGCTGTACACAATATTAAATAATAGGATAAATCAATGACTTCATCATATACAACTTCACAGAAAAAAAGGAAACAGACAGAAGATCTTTCTCTGTTAATGCCTCAAAACATTGACGCGGAAGAAGCTATTCTTGGAGCTATTCTTGTGAGTCCATCCTGCATGAACCGAATCGTAGAACATATAACCCCGGAATCGTTTTATAAACCGGCGCACAGACATATATACGAAGCAATGCTTCAACTATATAACAACGGCGATGATAAGACTAAGATTGATATTGTTTCTGTATCTGATATTTTGAACATTAATCAAAAATTGGAACTGGTCGGGGGGCGTGCTTTTATTAATGATTTGAGCTATAAAACGATTACGACGGCAAATGTAGAGTATTACGCAAGAATTGTACAGGAAAAAGCTATAAAAAGATCGCTGATTCAGGCTGGTTCGGAGATTGTATCTGCAGGCTATGATTTGAACCCTATAGAAGAATCTTTGGAACAGGCTGAGAAGCTTATATTCGATATAGCCTCGCAAAAAACTTCGAAATCTCTTGCTCCTATTAAGGACTTGGTATATGACACTTATGCGAAAATCGAAGAGCGTTACAATAATAAAGGAACTTTAACCGGTATTCCGACAGATTTTTATGATTTGGATACAATGACAAACGGCCTGCAAAAATCAGACTTAATCATTCTTGCGGCACGTCCTGCGATGGGTAAAACAGCTTTTGCGCTCAATATTGCACAAAATGTTGCACTGAGAGCTAACCGCCCTGTTGCAATATTCTCTTTAGAAATGTCAAAGGACCAGCTTGTTCAGCGTCTTTTGTGTTCAGAGGCCGAAGTTGACACACAAAGGTTAAAGACAGGAAATATGCAGGCTAAAGACTGGGAAAAACTTGCAGATGCAATGAATAACTTTTCAGAAGCTCCTATTTATATTGATGATACTGCAGGGTGTACGATTACTGATTTGAGGGCAAAATGCAGAAGACTTGCAATGGCTGAAAAGAACCTCGGATTGATTGTAATCGATTACCTTCAACTGATTGAGGGAACGGGCAGAGAAGATAGAATGCAGCAGATTTCAAGTATTTCAAGAGGTTTGAAGATTCTCGCTAAAGAACTGGATGTTCCGATTATCGCTCTTTCACAATTATCACGTGCAGTAGAGAGTAGAACTGATAAACGTCCTATGCTTTCGGATCTTAGAGAATCCGGTTCTATTGAGCAGGATGCCGATATTGTAATGTTTATATACAGAGACGAATATTATAAGAATGCTAACGATGAAGAGGAGCAGGCAGAAAAAGCCGCAAACAAAGGCGAAGCAGAAATTATTATTGCAAAACACAGAAACGGACCTGTCGGGACTGTTAAGCTTCTCTTTCAGGGCAGTATTACAAAATTCAAAAATCCTATTAAGACAGACGTTTTCTAAGGGAGTGATTAATGTCATATATAGCAATAATTTTACTTGCAATAGCTTTATCAATAGATGCTTGTGTAGTTTCATTTTCCTATGGACTTGCATATTCAGAAAACAGGCTTTCAAATTCAATGAAACTAGCCGGATTTACCGGCGCATTTCAGTTTCTTATGCCGATTATAGGATATTTTTTAACAGGCTTTGTAAAATCTTATATAGAGCCTTATGCAGCATGGGTTGTTTTTGTAATATTTATGTATCTGGGTGTAAAGTTTATAATAGAAGCATTTGAACCAAAAAAAATTGAGAGACTTTGTATTGATATAAAGTGTTTACTGCTTATAGGAATTGCAACGAGTATTGACGCTTTTTCGGCAGGGATTACGCTATCTTTGTACGGAAATCATATCATAAAACCTGCAATCCTGATTGGAGCAGTGACTTTTGTAAACTCTATGCTTGGTTTTGGAATCGGCGGCAGATTGAAATCTTTCCCGACAAAGTGGTTGGAAATTATGGCTGGGCTTATTCTTATCACGCTTGGAATTAAGGCAATTATTTTTTAATGCGCAAAAATTTTGTTTACAGGGTTTAATCCTATAAAAGGAGATAAATTTTATGCAGACACAATGCCCTAGTTTTAAAGCAAAGTTTTTATACAGTGATTCCCTAAAGCAGGTTGCGGATTACGCGGCCGAAAGAGGTAAATTTAATAGACTCAATCAGGCAAGAAAAAATATTGATAATGCTGCCCTGAGGACAAGACTTCTGGTGGATGCAGGAATAAACGAACAAGGTGACGCCTTTGTTTCCTTTACAAAGTTTGCTCCGAAAAAAGAGGTTACTATTCCACAATCTATGGCTGATTATATAAAATCCGAACCAATAGTCTTTACAACAGACAAAACAAGGAACTGGGTAAAATTTGCATACGAAAAAATTATTAAACTCGGAAACAGTGCTCCTAAAAACAATATGTATAAGCAAATTGTATTAAATAAGAATTAAGGCAATTTGTCCCATTCGCCGTTTTCAACGAGCTTTTTTATCGTCTCTTTGGTATCCGGATTGTCTGTCTTTGCCTGCAATTCTTTGATTAGCTTCAGCTTTTCTTCTTCTGTAAGTTTATCAACTTTAGGGTCTTTGCCAATAATATCTTTAATATTATTTGGATTCTTTTTGAATTTGCCTTTTGCAGCTAAAATCCCAAGTGCAATTGCACCTGCTGCACCAAGTCCTATCAAGACTTTTGTTGTAGAAACGGATTTTTTCTCATCTGTTTTTTTCTCCCCTGTATTCTGAATAGCAGGAAGCCGGTGAGATTTTTGAACGTTATTGACAGATTGTACAGACATAGTAAACCTTTCTATATATAATAAAACATCTCAACCCAAAAAATTGACCTATTTTAGAATTTTCCTCAAATTCTCAACAAGTCTTTCTGCGGCCGGAAGCCTTTTTGAGACTTCGCCGACTGATAATTCAACAACATCTTTTTCAAAGTTTTCAGGCAAGATTTTACAATTATTTAGAGCAAATGGTATAAGCTTTTTCTCTCCCGGATTTAAAACTCTGTTTTTTGCAAAAAGCGCATCAAAATAACTTGCTAAAAACGCAGCGCATCTGTGATTTATGCTGACAAAATCATTCCGTTCCACAGCGGAGGCAATCTGGTCGCGGTATGAAAACATTGCATCTTTTAGATAATCAAAATTCTTTTTTATTATGTTCAAGGCTAACTTTTCTGGATAAGGCGTATCCACACGTTTTTTTATCCCTTCAAGCCAGCCGTTTTTGTCGTACAAAACTTCTGTCTTTTTTATATTGTCCACAAAACAAGTTGTATACCCTAAAGAAGCATTCCCTTCTTCCCAAACCCATTTTACGTTACCTTCAATAAACTCCGGATTACGATACATTATATCAATAGGTTTGCCTGTTTCTCTTAACCGGAATGTATCTCCTGTTTCAAAATAATGGTTATCAATTTCAGGCTTGTCTGCGAATTTTTCCGCGATTTTACGCCTGTCTTCTACCGGTGGCTCGGATTTTCCGTAAATATAAATATCGTAATCAGACTTATTATCGGCCGTCTTCGCAGTAGAAGAACCTGCAAGGCCTATGGATTCAACCTCTTTTAGATTTTTATAGTGTTCTACCATTTCCATTAAGATTTCATAATTTCGACTAATTTGCATACACACTCCTTTTTATATCATGATTTGGGTGCTATATGCTTACTATAGCAAAAAAGTAGAAAAAGAAGAATATAGTAGTTTTATGGTTGAGGAGTTTCAGGGTTTAGAAGTTGAGAGGTTGAGGAGTTTAGAAGAAGTTATAAAGGGTTGATAAGTTGAATAGTTGAAAAGTTGAAGGGTAGTTTATGGTTTAGGAGTTGAGGGGTTGAGAAGAAGTTAAATCTATTCACTAATCACTCTTGCTAACTTGATCACTTGTTCACCTGATCACTTAAAAACGCTCCCTTCACCCCTCACGCTTCACCCTTCACGCAAAAATCTATTCACTCTTGCTCACTTAATCACTTGGTCACCTGGTCACTTAACCACCAAATTTAACGACTTGATATGTTACATTGAGTGTAACAAACTACATATTGTGTTACATAAGAGCGCCCCTGCCATTCATGATAGCATATATTATTGGATTTGTGAAGAGGCGCTCTTATGTTGTACGAGGCCAAAAATCCTCATTTTTGCCCAAATTTTGCAAAAACTTCACTTCCTAAAACTCTTGTAGTATTTGCCTTCCAGCCCAACCCACGCGTACAAGCCTGTAGCAGAAATTCTTAGGCGGACATGGAATTTTGAAACCGGCTTGTCGTCTCACCTAGAAGCCGGCCCAATGTCTACGTGCGTAGCACATGTAACACAATATGTATTCTGTTAAGTAGAGTGTAACATATCGAGCCTGAATAATTGAACATTGACATGGTAGAGAAGCTGGATAGAACGAAGGCTTAGAAGTTGAACAGTAGTTTAAGGGTTTAGAAGTTTATAAGTTTAGGAGAAGTTATAAAGGGTTGATAAGTTGAGTAGTTGAGAAGTTGAGGCGAAGTTAAAAATCTATTCACTATTCACCAATCACTATTCACTCTTGCTAACTTGTTCACCTGATCACTTGATCACTTGATCACCTTTCACTATTCACTCTTGCTCACTTAGTCACCTGATCACTTGGTCACTTTAAGAACAGTAGGTCAGGCAATGCCTGACTAAAACTCTAATTGTTCGGTTTATAGGTTTATAAGTTGAGAAGTTTAGAAGAAGTTATAAAGGGCTGATAAGTTGAACAGTTGAAAAGTAGTTTTAGGGTTTAGAGGTTGAGTAGTTTATAAGTTTAGGAGAAGTTATAAAGGGCTGATAAGTTGAACAGTTGAAAAGTAGTTTTAGGGTTTAGAGGTTGAGTAGTTTATAAGTTTAGGAGAAGTTATAAAG
>CALUWH010000003.1 GCA_944324435.1 Candidatus Gastranaerophilales bacterium | reverse complement strand
CCTTCAATTTGAGAGGACATAAGAGCTTCTTTTCTCACATACATTGAAATAAACAAATGAATATTAGGAATTCTGCTTGAAATTCCTTCCAGTAATGCAAGTTGCTTATTAGCTTTTACCAACAAATCTACAATATCCTTATTAAGTTCTATTGGCGGATTAGGTGGCAATACAGCTGGCATAAATGATTTGTAAGCCATTTCACCTAATAAATTATTTTTATATATTCCTGCTCTATTATTCATAGCAACTCCGAAATTGAAATAACATGTTTATTATAACACTCTTATTTCAATTCCGCAACTACAATTGAAATAAGAGTGGGCGATTTGTTACGGTATTTCAATCTCATATCCAGTTCAACTGAATTTTGACAAAAAGCAGAATATTTCTTTTGCTTGTACTTTCAGGTTTTTCATGCAGCATTTTCCAGCAGCCAGGTTCTGAACTCGTAAACTCTACGGTATTTTTTGTGTCTATTTTTAAAAATTTAAAAATACTACAAATTTGCTACAAATTGATTGAAAAAAGAGCTTTTTATTTTAGGTAAAAAGGCTTTTTGATTACCAACCAGACGCTACAGGGAAAAAGTTTAAGTTCAACATGTTGTCAAGAATTAGAAAAATTCTCGTTTTTTGATAGTAAAATTTCTACCTGGACATTTGTGTCTTAGCCCCCGACATAAGGCTTTAGCTCCTGCATGCGAGTTTTTGCATACTTCAAATACTCGTCATCCGTTGTGTATTTGGATACAAATGCCTGATAATACTTATATGCCTCTTTATAGTTGCTCAAACCGTCATAATCCACAGCAAGCATATAGTTTGCAATCGGAAAATCGTTTGAATACTTAAGAACATTGAGGTAATCATTAATCGCAAGTTTTGGCTGTTTCTGCTCATCGTAGATTAAGCCTCTGTAGTAATAAGCATAAGCATTATTTGCCTCTTTTTTCAACACTTCATTAAACTTTATAAGCGCAGTTTGGAAGTTGCTCTTTTCATACAAATCAATACCTTCGTTAAGTATAGACAAAGAGCCGTTTTGAACTACATAAGAAAGCAAATTCTTAGCCTCTGATTCCGGATTCAATTTCACGGCTTTATTAAGATAATTCTCTGCCAAAGCCCAGTTCTGCTGTTCGGAATAAAGATAACCTATATAATAAGGAATATCCGCATTCTCAGGCGCAAGAGTTTCCGCTTTTTTGTAATACTCAATTGCGCTGTTGTAATCATTCAAAGCCTGATAAGACGCTGCGACACCGAGCATTGAATCGGCAGTAGCAGGGCTTACCGCCAAATATTCCTGAATTGCTTTTTGATAGTCTTTGTTTTCGTAGCTTGAAGATGCGCTTGCAAGCTGTGTTGAAGCAGAATCCTTTTGTACATCCTGCAGTGTCTTTAACACCAGATTATTTGCAGGGAACTTGGCTTTTGCCGTGTTTAGGGTGTTAACCGCGCTTGTGTAATCATTTTTTGCCGCGTAGCAAATAGCAAGGTTAACATAAGCATCAACCTTAGAGGTGTCATTTGCTATCACGTTTCTGTAAGCCTTTATTGCATTATCAAGGTCATTTTCCTTGTGAAGCTTGTACGCATAATCATAAAGCTCCGCAGAAGTTCCGTTCTCAGCAAGATACTCAATGTACTCGGAAGGAGCCATTGTATCTTTCATAACCTCGCCGATTTCGGCTTTTGCAACAGCGTTAGCAGGGTCTATAGAGAGAACCTTCTTGTATAAGCTCAAAGCGGTCTTTCCGTCGCCCATTTCCTTATAAACATCCGCCTTATATAACAAAGCCTGTGTATTATTCGGGTATAGCGTTAACACTGAATCGTAAGACTGGATTGCTTTCTGGTATTCTTTTCTCTGCTGGAAAAGTGTTCCGACATTCAATCTTGTTGTAACATTTGAAGGGTTAAGCTTTTCAGCCTTGCCATAATAACTCAAAGCTGTTTCAAAATCACCCTGTGCCTGCTTTATCGCGCCAATGTTTGCATTAAGTTCCGCATCGCTCGGTGTTTGTGCAAGTTTTTTCAGATAAATTCTCTCCAGCGCGTACAGAATTTCCATATCGCCCTTAGAATTTGCAAGCGCTTCATTGTACTGAACAACAGCCTCATCGTACTGGCCTAATTTATCCAGCGTGCGGGCGTATTTCATTCTCAAAACGCCGTTTGTCGGCGCAAGATCGAGCGCTGTTTTATAGTAATCAGCAGAGCGGGGCTCGTTTCCGAGAAGCTTCATCAAATCTGCAATCTGCATGTTAGAATCTGCTGCGAGTTTTTCATTCTGCGCAGCCCTTGAAAACTCATAGGCAGAAGCCGAGAAATTACCCATTGCGCGCAGCTCTTCAGCTTTTTTATACCTAGAAGCCGCAGTGGTATCAAAGCTTATAACCTTCAAGCACTGATTGAGGTTCTCTGTTGCAGAAGCAATCATCCCCATTGAATTCTGGACTGTCTGGTCTTTGCCCGGATACATTTTAAGATAAAATAATGAACTTCTGAAATCATTAGCCGCCTTTTCGTAATTCTTTTCCTGATTAGCGTAATATGTAGCGCGCGCAAGATAAGAATTTACCAATCCGATTCTTGCAGAATTATCCAGATAATTAATCCTCAAAGCTTTTCTGAATTCAACGATTGCAGAAGAGTATTGATTCTGAGCCAAATAGCTCTGTGCAGCATTATAATGCTGAGTAAACGCAGCCGACGGCGCAGCTGAAACCTCTGTTGCGCCAAGAAGCGCACATACGGCTATAGTACAGATTGTTCCGATAAATTTTCTTCTCATAATAGTATTTTACTATAATATTAAAAAAATATTTACTCCTGCAATATGCTTAATACAAATTGTTACGTTTTGTTAAAAAAGGTAGCCAACCGGGCAATTTATAATTAAAAAAATACTTTATAGAACTATAGTGTTAGAAACGTGTGAAAGTGTAAAATGACGTATATACCCCCATTATTTAATATAAATCTCCCGAAGGTTCAATTCAGGTCAAATCCTGTAAGCTCACCGTATCTCTTTGAGCCTCATCAAGATTCGTTCAGCACAAATCCTTTATACGTAAATTTCGTTGACAAGAATACGCTGACTGCGCTTGTAAAATCAAATCCAAGAGTTATGCAGATTCTAAAAGATAACAACATGCCGGTAAAAGTAAATGCAGATGAGCTTGAAAAATTAAAACAGGGACATTTAATGGATACTCGTGTTGTTGCAGCAAAAATGTATTCATCACTGCCCAAAGAATTAAAATCAGATATTAATCTTGCGGATTTACAGCAGGCCGCAATGCTTCACGATTACGGCAAGGCATTGATTCCCGATAAAATATTGAACAAAGCCGGCAGACTTACGGATGAAGAAAAGAAGGTTATGAATTTACACTCCGAGCTAGGGTATGAGCTTTTAAAACAGCAGGGCGTAAATGAAAATGTTTTAAACCTTGTAAAATACCACCACCAGAATCCGCAAGGAAACGGCTATCCTGCATTGGAAAACGATTTTGAATACGGAATTCCGTCACAAATTCTTGCTGCTGCAGATAAATATTCCGCACTTAGAGAAAAGAGAAGCTACAAAGATGCCATGACACGAGATGCCGCTCTTGAGGCATTAAGAGAAGACGTAAACAAAGGCCTGATTTCAGAAGAAGTATACAACGCACTTGAAAAAGCGGTCTAGAAGAGTCTCACAGCCTTTAATCCAATATAGGTTCGTCTTTTTTGTAACAAATATTTCTAAGTGCCTTACCACCTTTTTCATAATTGTAAAAAATCATTGCGCCTGCTTTTAACTTTGTATCATTTGCTTTTTTGCATAAATTTTAGAAGTTTTTCTGTATGTAGCATTTCTTGTTCATATGGAATATTGGCATATGCAAACTCTTGAATATAATTATATTGTTTGCTATATAACTCAATTGTTAGTAGTATATCATTCTTACATACTGATTCTTGCTGTCTTTTTAATCTTTTAGTATATATCTTGCCAGATTTATATCTCCAATTACACATACAGACTTATGCTGCAGATTATTAGTAAAGCGTGAGGGGGTTTATTTTATTGAATAGATTTTAAATTTCTTCTAGATTTCTCTACCTCTAAACCATAAACTCCTTTTCAACTTTTCAACCCTTCTAACCCCTCTCCCTGCCTCACTTAGGGGGTTCTCTCACAAGGGGAGAGGGAATTAAGCTATACCTTCTTCTAAACTGCTAAACTTATATCCCCCATAACTTCCCCATCATAACTCGTCTTTATTAGGCTGCGATTGCTTCTTGAATTCGCCTAAAATGTTTTTATTAAGAATTGTAAAGAAAATATTTCCTCTTGAAATTCTTTGAAAATTATTTACTTTATATATATGTAAACACTAAGTAAGGATTATGGTTATGCTAACATTAAATTCAGAAGAAAAACAAAACACCTGTTTTAAATTTATAGGCGCAGATGTTACTCCAAAAACAACGCACTTAATTTCAAATAATACATCATTGATTTCATCAACGCCAAGCGATGGTGGAGTTGATACCTGCAGTTTCTATTCCGGACCTTCCGATGCAGCAATAATAGCATTTGGTGAAAATTCTGAAACTTGTGGTTCTATTGCTTATTCAGGTATGGGCGAAACTTGCGGTTCTATCGCTTACACAGGCGGCGGCGAAACCTGCGGTTCTATCGCATCAGCTTCAGTGTCAGTATCATCCGGAGCGAGTTTCTCCGGCGGAAGCTGCAGTTATTCTTGCTAATCAACAAATTTTCAGATAAATTTTATCCGGTCTTAACACCGGATTTTTTTTTGTTAACTTGTTGTCAAAAATCTTGAAAAATGATATACTCTAGTATAGTATAAGCGAATAGTATATAAAGAAGAGAGGTTTTATGGAGGAATATTTTAATATTTTAAAATTTTTAAAAGAAGCTGTTGCAATAGGAGCTTCAGATGAACATATTATGGTAGGTGCCTCTCCGTATATAAGAAGAAACGGTTTTATTATAAAAACCAAAATTCCTCCGCTTACAAAGGAAGATGTTGATAACGCTATACTGGATATTGTTCCAGCGCCTATTCGAGATAAGATTTTTACAATGTGTGATGTTGATTTTATGTATGAAATCAAAGATTCATCAAGATTTCGTGTAAATTATAATCGTCAACTCGGACAGCCGGCACTCGTAATCAGGAATATCCCTTACAAAATTCCTGAACTTAAAGACTTATCATTACCGGAAGTGCTGTATTCATTTGCTAATTATCAGAACGGCATTGTCCTCGTAACAGGCCCGACGGGAAGCGGTAAATCTACAACAATTGCTTCCATCATTAATCAGATTAATACACACTCTCCAAAACATATTATAACGATTGAAGATCCGGTTGAGTATGTATATGAGAATCATAAGTGTGTAGTTTCACAAAGACAGGTTGGCGTTGATACCGCAACTTTTGCAGACGGGATTAAGTACGCTTTAAGGCAGGATCCTGATGTAATATTTATCGGAGAAATTAGAGACAGAGAAACGATGGAAGCGGCTCTTAAAGCTTCAGAAACAGGCCATCTTGTATTTTCGACACTTCATACAAACGATGCTGTGCAAACTATTAACAGAATTGTTAATATGTTTGATGAATCCAACAGGTATATTGTAAGAAAGCAGCTTGCGGAAACTCTGAGAGCAACTGTTGCACAAAAATTAATCTATTCTGAAACATTAAAAAAGAGATTTCCGGCCTGTGAAGTTATGGTTGTTACACCTACAATTAAGGATTACTTAATAAAAGATGAGTCTGAGGAGATATATTCACTTCTTGGCAGCAACACTGTTGATGAGATGATTTCGTTCAACTCGTCACTTGCCCTGCTTGCCAATGAGGGACGTATCACTCAGGAACTGGCGCTTGAAAATTCAAATGATGCACCCGAGCTTGAAAAGATATTTAGAGGAGTATATCAGGGTACAAAGGCTCTTTATGAATAACTATGTGACAGAAGCAATTAATTTAAAATCATACAACCTCAATGATGCAGATAAGATAATCGTAATGTATTCTAAAGATAACGGGCTTATCCGTGGAGTAGCAAAAGGAATTAAGAAACCAAAGAGTAAGCTAGGTGCAAGGATGGACTTACTTGTTGCAAATTCGCTCCAGCTTCTTAAAGGCCGTTCTATGGATACTATTGTTCAGGCTCAGACGGTTAATCACTTCAGGAAAACACGGGAAAATATGGATAAGCTTATGCTCTCGTCTTATATATCAGAAGTTGTTATGAATTTTGGCGAAGGTTCCGAAGCTGCATCAGAAGAGGTTTATGCTCTTTTATACAAGGCGCTTAACAGGATTTCAAACGCATCAGAAAAAAAAGATATGCTAATTGCCGCAATCAAATTTCAACTTAAAATACTGCTTATTATGGGATTCTGCGTAGAGTTAGATACTTGCCTTTGCTGCAGAGAACAGGTTCTTGATGAAGATATGTACTTCTCTTCTTCAATGGGAGGAATTATATGTAAGGAATGCAGTGAGCATTTGGGTGTAAGACTGAAAATGCACTATAAAATCAGGGATTTTTTGCAGGCAATGCTTCAATTTGATTTTGATTTTGAAAGTGATTATGACAAAAAAGCAACAGAAAAAGTTTGTCAGGTTTGTTTCAATTTATTGGATGAATACATAAAAACGCATACGAATAAACGTCAAAAATCCGTTAAGCTTATAAGAGAACTGGCAGGCTAATTATGAAAAAGTTAAAGATTGCCCACTTATATCCTAAGTTATTGAATATCTATGGAGACGGAGGGAATGTTCTTACGCTTATCAAGCGTTGTCAGTGGCGAGGAATAGCAGTTGAGCTTGATGAAATCGATATTGGAGATAAAATCGACAGGCATGATATTTATTTTATTGGAGGCGGTCAGGATTTACAGCAAATTGAAGTTTCAAAAGAGCTTTTAAAAAATAAAAATTTCTTTATGGAAGAGCGTGAGCGCATGTCTGTATTTTTAGGGATATGTGGCGGATATCAGCTTATGGGACACTATTACCAGCCTCATAACGGCGAGAGGCTTGAGGGTATAAGTATTATTGATGCATATACCATAGCAGGGCATAACCGTTTTATCGGAAATGTAACCGCAGAAACCGATTTGGTTGAACCGCGTACGTTGGTCGGGTTTGAAAATCATAGCGGACTTACTTATCTTCAGGGTGATACTGTACCGCTGGGTAAGGTTTCTGTCGGGCATGGCAACAATGGTAATGATAAGACAGAAGGTGCAAGATTTAAAAATGTTTTCGGTACATATTTACACGGGTCTTTTTTACCCAAAAATCCTCATTTTGCGGATTATATGATAGAACTTGCGCTTGGTGCTAAACCGCAGCCGTTGGATGATAGAATAGAATTTTTGGCGCATAATTCGCTCATAAATAAAAAATATTAAATCGATGTGAAGCTAATTTTTACAAGCTCAAATAATATTCTTTAAGAAGCTTCGCATCATCCTCAATATTAGGACTTTCACACACAACAGCGCCTTTTATATTAAACTCCTTAAACGCCTTTAACAAATCTTTGTAATTAAAATCAGACTCCTCAAGGTTAAGATGTTTTTTCTCTCCTTTCGGCCCGTATTCAATACCTGCAATATGAGCATGGAAATTTTCAAGAGCGTACAGGCCTATTTCAGTTCCAATTTTTTCAAATATTGCACAAAATTCGTCATAAGTGTTGGAAATTCCGTTGTATCTTGCATGAAGATGAGAAAAATCAACACACGGAAGCACTCTCTCAAAATCTTTTGACAATCTTACAATCTCTTCCAAATCGCCCCACTGGGTTGCCTTTCCTGTTGTCTCAGGCCGAATCCAAATCTTATTTCCAATTTTATCAAGAGTATCCGTTATAATCTTTATCTGAGATTCAATCTGCTTATAAACAAGTTCCGCATCCTGCCCGAGATAAAATCCGGCATGAAATGTAATACTGAATCCGCCCAGTTCATTTGCAACTTCTGCGGTCTCAATAATCCTCTGAACGCTGGCCTCAATTTTATCTTCTTCTCTGGAATTAAGATTAACATAAAAAGGCGCATGCGCAGTTATAACTTTTTTTGCGGAAGCCACTGCCTCACGGCTCTTGTCACTTATTCTCACACCGCGGACAAATTCAAGTTCAAGCCCGTCTAGCCCCATTTCATCAAGGATTTTAAACCCTTCGTCATAACCCTTATTACCGGCCCTTAGAGGAATTCCGGCTGTTAAAAAATTCAACTTGTCCATTACTTAAACTCTTCCCCGATTTTCGGATTAACAATTCTTATAAAATCTTTGCTGTCACCCATAAAGAAGCTTCCAAACTGCATAACAGTCGGTGCAATAAGCCCCTTTGAGGTTGCAATAAAAAATTTATCATCTTCTATTTTTGCAACAGTTCCTGCAGGGTGCGGAACGCAAAAGGCGTCTGATGCAACTTCCGCCTTCATAACTTTCATCATATTACCCCTGAAACTTGTGCTTGCAAGTATAAAAGGATTCAGTGAACGGATAAAACGCTCTATTTCTTCTGCAGTTCTGGTATAATTTATAAACAACTCTTTTTCGCTCAAGCCCTTGCCGGAAATAAATTGCCCGGAAGGCTGCTTAATCCTCGGAAGCTCTTGCGTTTCGTATGCTTGTAATACCTGCAGCAAAAGTTCAATCCCCAAAACATTCAACTCATTAAAAAGCGTGCCCATTGTAGCTTTAGAATGAATGTGATAAGGTTTTTGCGCAATAATATCACCTGTATCAAACCCCTCATCCATAAAATGAATCGTAACCCCTGTCTCGGTTTCACCGTTCATTATAACTCTGGAATAGGGATTTCCGCCTCTATATTTCGGAAGCATTGACGGATGTACATTTATAAATCCGTCCTTTGTTGATTCCAGAAGAATCCTCGGGATTTTATAATTAAACGAACACACAACCGCAGCATCAATCTCCAATCCGCGAATTGTCTCAATCAATTGCGGCTCATCAAGTTCATCGTATTCAATATAATTCAGATGTCTTGAATGCACAAAATTTTTGAAATCCAAATACATAGGATGATCTTTTTTAGGCCCCAAAACTCCGACAATATTAACTCCTGACATCAAAAGACCATCAAGCCCTATATATGCCATATCAGGAATCCCGACAAAAAGTATTCTTTTTTTAAACGGAGTTCTATTGAACATCTAAACTTTTACCTTAACAATTTCTTCTAAAATTTTTGAGCAATCATCAACCATATTTGTACAGTGTGCCTTCCTCTCCGGAGAAGCCATTTCCATACCGCGAGTTAAAACACGGCAGCACGTTGCAGGATGATTTGTTTTGAATCTTTCGATAAATTCTTTTGCCTTGGCTCTTGCCGTAACCTCATTTCCCTGCTGGTTATCTCTGCCGAACAAATATCCGATAACAACCTGCGAAGCAGCAACAGCACCGCAGAGGCAGCCGGAGCCCATACCGCCTGAAAAAGCTGTCGCAACAGGAAGAAGCTCTTTGGGCACAAGCCCTTTTTCTATTGCTTCCATTATAACGCTTTCTGCGCAAGTATAGCCATTATTAAAATATTCTGCAGCCTTCATCTTTTAAAACCTCTTTGTATAATCATATTACCATTAAATCGGATTTTATTCCAGATTTTAATTTGAAGCTCTTTTACGGCTGGCGTGAAGAGGATAATTCAGCCTGTATTATATTTGCGCACCTGTTTGCAAGTTTCAGATAAATATGGCGTTCAAAATGATTTATACAGGTGGTATAATCCTCGTCGGATTCGATAAAATCCGTGAGGTTGATGGTTTCAATATTGTTCTTTTTCGCAAACTCTTCTATTATCGGATTAATCATGGCGTGTCTTTGCGCTAGATTTTCATACCCTCGTTCTGTCTTAGATGTATCTTTTTCACTTCCCAGAATAAGAACAAGTTTCGTATCAGATGAAATATTGTTTTTTATGTATTCAAGATTCTTCAGAATCTCTTCTTGCGGAATCTCGCCTGCAAATGTGTAGTCATTTTTAAACTTGCTAAGTTGAATCAGGTTTGCCTCGTGAAACTCTTTAGGAATATTCTCCAAAGTCTTTGCCCAATTATCTGGATTGGTTATATCGACATTGGAAAAGCCAAAGACAACATAGGTTCCGTCATTATTATTAATATAAAGTCCGCTGTGAAGCGATGTAAGAAGGCTCAAAAATATAATATTGTACTTAGGGTTGAAAAATTCAGTTTTAAAATTCTCCGGAAACGGGAACGGAAATCGGTTACAAATCTCGCGTAATTTTTCCGGTGATTCTCTGTGCGCCTGAACAATATAAGCAATATGCGTATGTTCAAGAATGTACTGAAATTTTTCGTTATAATAAGGAAATTCAGTATCAATATTACAAGCTGTCTTGATGTAATCTATTGCGGAAAGCAAATCGCAAGGCCCTTTGAACAAAACATTAAAATCGGACTTATTTTCCTTCTGTTTTGTATCCAAATCACTAACTTCGCTTATCCAGCCAACTTCGCCGTCAAGCGTAGATGAGACAGGCTCAATAATATTTATTTTAGGGTGCTGAAGTTTATTATAAATATATTTTTCTATCCCCATTCCAAGGACTCTGCAAGAGAAAAGATAATGCTCAAGCAGATTTTTCCCCCTGTTTAAAGAATAAAATCCGCAAATACCGTAGTTGCCGAAATCATCCTCGACAATTACGTATTTATTTTCATTTCCGTTATTAAATATCGGCTCTCTGTTTTTAGTAAAATTAAGCTGGTTTGTTCTTCTCACAAGCTCCCTGATCCTGGGCTCAACATCGGGAGTTACTTCCTTGATACAAATTCTGATGTTACTCTTTTTTAAAAACTCTTCATTAGAATAATTTTCAAGCGATTTTGCAATAGCTTTCTTTTCAAGAATCTTGTACTCCTTGAGTCGTGAGCAGTTGATATCAAAAGAGTTTACAAAATACAAGTTTTTTATTGCCTCGTAAGGGTTTTCAAGCGTCATAATCTCAGGACAATAAAACTTTGCCTCATTTAGATTAATCTCATTGTCATCAATAAATAGAGTGTTTTCTGCCCTCAGCTGCATATTATTTATGATTTCTCGAATTCTTTCTCCTTTAGAATACCAGTTAATCGAAGGAAAAAGAAAACAATTCCAAACTTTTTCCAACTTGTAGTTATAAAAAGTTGTTCTTACTTTCTCAAAATCATTCTTTGAACAAACCGAGTGCATAATCCCTCTATCCACACTTTTTAGGATAAAGTCCATAACTTCCGGCCTGATTTTTATCTCTCCTTCTTCCAAAACACCGTCCCAGAGAGTATCATCCAAATCCCAGATAATAAGCTTTACATTATTCAGATTAACAAAATTCCCCAAGACCCAGCCCTTTCTATTGCAATTATACCAATTATATTAAGTTTTGTAAAGCTTGCTTCCTTGTCTTTTGTGCATAACTGTTCAAGACAGTGGTTTAAGGGTTGATAAGTTGAACAGTTGAAAAGTTGAAAAGTAGTTTTAGGGTTTAGAGGTTGAGTAGTTTATAAGTTTAGGAGAAGTTATAAAGGGTTGATAAGTTGAGTAGTTGAGAAGTTGAGGAGAAGTTAAAAATCTATTAACTAAACACTTGTTCACTTAGTCACCTGATCACTTGGTCACTTGATACACGCTCCCTTCACCCCTCACTGAACAAAGAATAGTAGAATAGTAGGTCAGGCATTGCCTGACCTACTGTTCTTCCAGCCCAACCAACGCGTACAAGCCTGTAGCAGAAATTCTTAGGCGGACGTGGAATTTTAAAACCGGCTTGTCGTCTCACCTAGAAGCCGGCCCAATGTCTACGTGCGTAGCACATGTAACACAATATGTAGTTTGTTACGCTCAATGTAACATATCGAGTCGTTAAATTTGGTGGTTAAGTGCCCAGGTGTTTTTTAGTAAATGGTGAATGGTGATTAGTGAATAGAGTTTAAAAATTTCTCCTAAACTCTTAAACTTTAGATTTTTCATGTAAATAAATGCCCGATATACAAAAAAAATCCTTTACAATTGTTACAATCTCATACATATAAAGGGTTGAAATAAGCTATAACATGGTTTATAATATGATATATAGTATATATACCAATAGCAACAAAAAGGATTTTTTATTATGACAATATCGTTTAGCGGTTTGGCATCCGGCTTGGATACATCCGGCTGGGTTGAAGCATTTGTAAGTGTTAAACAAGAGAAAGTGACTGCGCTGAAAAGTGAGCTTGAAGCATTACAGGCGACAAAAACGACTTATAATGATACAAGAAGTGCTTTTTCAACATTTAGAAGTGCATTGGAAAAACTTACTGACGCAAAGTTTGGCGGCTCGTTTGACTTGTTCGGTAAAAATACCGCAACTTCTTCAAATGAAGATGTATTTACTGCTACAGCAACAAGCGCCGCGTTAAGACAAAATTATGATATAACCGTACAGCAGCTTGCTACATATACAAAAGCGGCTTCTAAAGAGGCTGCGAGTGATGTTGCCGATGACAGTACGCTTTTATCTAACTTGGGTATTACCGAAGGTACTTTTACAACGTATGTCAACGGTCAAAAACATACTGTTAATGTCGAAGAGGATGACACTCTGGGTGATTTAAAGGCACAGCTTGCAGGATTTGGAATTAAGACGGATATTGGTGAATCAGGAGTGCTGACATTTACGGCACAAAATGAAGGTGATGAAATTAATATCGGGGCTACTACTGACAGTTCAAACCTTTACTCTGTGTTAGGAATTACACGACAGGAAGACGGAAGCTATGCCTCTACTAATTCCGTGTATAAAGCAAGTGTTGCGTCTGTTCTAACCTCTGCCGATTCAGGTTTCAGAGAGCAGATTACTGCAGGTACTTTCACAATTGGTGATGCAACTTTTACTATTGATGAAAATACGACTTTGTCATCATTAATCTCTGAAATTAACAGCAATGATGATGCTCAGGCTTATGCTTACTGGGACGATGCAACCGGAAAACTAAGTATTACGTCAACAAAAGAAGGCGCTTCATATATTAATATAGAAGCAGGGACAAGCAACTTTACAGATGTAATGGGCTTAACAGAATCCGAATGGGATGCTGACGGTAATCTTGTTTCTTCAAAGATGTATACTGATGCTCAAGAACTTGGTCAGAATGCAATTTTCTCTATCAACGGGACAAGCATGACGTCTACTTCTAATACAATTACTTCTGATATTTCAAGAATTCAGGGGGTTACTTTAACTCTTAACAGAGCTAACACGGAAGAAGACGGTAATACTACCTTGAGTATTACTCAGGATACTGAAGAGTTGACCACCGCAGTTAACGATTTTATAACTGCATATAATGATTTGATGGCTAAAATTGATGAAGTTACCGCCTCAGGGGCTGATTTGCATGGGGAATCTTCTCTTACAAGCTATGCAAATACTCTGAGAAACTATGCAAACGGTTCTAATGCTACAAATGGCGGTGTATATAAACTGCTCTCAGAAATCGGTATAAATATTGATTCTGCAGATTCTAACAATCTGTCGACAACTACTTATACATTGACACTTGACGAAGATGCCTTTAAACAGGCGCTGGAAGAAAATCCGGATTCTGTTAAATCAATTTTGGCAGGTGATAACGGTATATTGAATATGATGGAAAAATCCGTAGAACAGGCATTGGCTGCGACTACAGGATACTTTGATATCAGAACTTCTACTTTGGATTCTGAAATTTCAAGAATGGAAGAAAAGATAAGTTCCCAACAGGAAAAGGTTAACACATACCAAACGCAGTTGGAAAATAAATTCTATCAGATGGAAATGGCAATTGCGCAAATGCAGCAGAACTACAGCTCATTCTTATCATAGAAGAAAAATCAGAATTGGAGACCGGATATTAAATCCGGTCTTTTTGTTTTGGATTTGGACATTTAGGCGGCTTAACCCTGCATCAGCTCATCATAGTTGAGATTATGGCTTCTTGCATAGTTGAGAAATTCTTTTTCTTTTTCAGAGACACGCATCTGAAACTTTAGCACAATACCATTTTGGGGTTTTCTGCCGGCTCCCCTGCGCTTACCTCCATGGCAAAAAGTTTCTTTATAGTAATTTTCACCTGAAAGTTCATTGTATTCAGCTTCTGATATGAGCGTCTCATCTGGAAGTATATCAGTTTTTTTCTTTTTTACAACAAAACCTTCGCTGTCTTTTACGTATACATAAGTCATATCAGACCTCCTTTAGGCGTTTTAGAGCTAATTTTATATAATATTCAGGAGCTTTATTGGTTCGTTTTTCATATACAAGACCTATTAATATGATACAATCGGCCTCATATTTAAATAAAGCTCTTATGTCCCCGGTTTTAATTTCAAACAGACCATCTCTTAGGTAACGTCTTTTCACATATTCAATGCCCTTTTGTTCAATGATATTAAAGTCATTCTTTAATGCTTCTTGTTGGATTTTGGTTAAATTTGAAATTTCTTTTTCGGCTTATTTAAGTTTTCTGATGTGATATTGCATACCAGAGACCTATAATAAAATTATAACATATAAGCTTGATTCTGTCAACAAAATCAAGCTTATTCTTCATCGAGGCTTAGAACCGCCATGAATGCTTCTTGCGGAACTTCTACACGTCCTACGGCCTTCATACGTTTTTTACCTTTTTTCTGCTTTTCAAGCAGTTTGCGTTTTCTTGTGATATCACCGCCGTAGCATTTATCAAGTACGCTTTTTCTTAGCGCTTTAATATTGGTTCTTGCAATAACTCTTCCCCCGATTGCAGCCTGAATCGGAACTTCAAACATCTGTCGCGGAATTATAGTCTTTAATTTTTCAGTAAGTTTTTGTCCTATATAATACGCATTATCCTCGTGACAAATAACCGAGAGTGCATCTACGACTTCACCTGCAAGCATGATATCAAGCTTAATCAATTTTGAGCGTTTGTAATCCACAAATTCGTAATCGAGGCTTGCATACCCTTTTGAGCGAGACTTCAACTGATCGTAGAAATCTGTTATAACCTCGCTTAGAGGCAGGTGATAAATTAAATCAACTCTGACTTTGTCAAGATAATTCATATTAATAAAAATACCGCGTTTTGTCTGGCACAAATCCATAAGCGTTCCTACATAGTCATTCGGAGTAATGATTGAGACTTTAACATACGGTTCTTCAATATAGTCTCTGTACTGTGCCGCAGGAAGGTTCGCAGGGTTGTCAATTTCAACGACTTCACCATTTGTTTTGTGAACTCTATAAACTACTGAAGGCGCTGTGGTAACGATTGAAAGGTCATATTCTCTTTCAAGCCTTTCCTGTGCGATTTCCATGTGAAGCATTCCCAGAAATCCGCAGCGAAAACCAAACCCTAAAGCGCTTGAAGTTTCCGGCTCAAACGTAATCGAGCTGTCGGAGAGTTTGAGTTTTTCTAAGGCTTCTTTTAGTTCGTGGTAATCTTCATTATCAACAGGATACATTCCTGAAAATACCATCGGAAGCGCTTCTTTATATCCCGGAAGCGGCTCTGAAGCAGGATTTTCTACATGAGTTACCGTATCACCAACAAATCGGGTAATTTCTTTGATAGAACCTGCAAAGTATCCTACATCTCCGCACACAAGCTCATTCACCTGTACTCTATGCGGTGTAAGATAGCCGAGTTCTACTACTTCGTACTCTTTTCCTGATGCCATGAATTTGACTTTATCACCTAATTTAAGTTTGCCGTCCATTATTTTGAAGAAGCAGAGAGTTCCCAGATAAGGGTCATAAGCACTGTCAAAAACCAGAGCGCGCAGCGGTTTTTCTGTAGTGTCAACAGGCGGAGGGACAAACTTAACTATAGCTTCCAGAACTTCATCAATTCCGATTCCTGTTTTGGCGCTCACAGGAATTGCCATGGAGGTATCAATTCCTAAGATTTCTTCGATTTCTTCCTTTACCCTTTCAACATCTGCAGAAGGAAGGTCAATTTTGTTTATTACAGGAATGATTTCAAGGTTCTGTTCGATTGCCATATAGACATTGGCTAACGTCTGCGCTTCAACTCCCTGAGTTGCATCAACAATCAAAAGGGCGCCTTCGCATGCTGCAAGAGAGCGAGAAACTTCATAAGAAAAATCGACGTGCCCGGGCGTGTCTATAAGGTTAAAAATATATTTTTCGCCGTCTTTTGAGGTGTAATTCATCCTCGCTGCGTTAAGCTTAATCGTAATTCCGCGTTCGCGTTCAATATCCATTGTATCCAGAAGCTGGTTCTGCATATCTCTTTCTGCAATTGTCCCGGTTGCTTCCAGAAGCCTGTCTGCAAGTGTAGATTTGCCGTGGTCTATGTGCGCTATTATACAAAAATTCCGTACATTGTCTCTGTGTTTCATAGTATTATTATATATCAAATAAAACTAAAAAATTAAACCGCGAGAGCTTCTTCCTGCTTCTTGAACTGCATTTCATACAGAGATTTATATATTCCGTTTGGAATATGCAGCAACTCTTCGTGATTACCAAGCTCTGCAAGTTCGCCTTCATTGATTACTGCAATTCTATCAGCGTTCTTAATTGTGGACAATCTGTGCGCAATTACAAAAACAGTTTTATTCTTTATCAAATTATCCAAAGCTTTCTGTACAATAGCTTCTGACTTGTTATCAAGAGCCGAAGTTGCTTCATCAAGGATTACGATAGGCGTGTTTTTAATCATTGCTCTTGCGATTGCGACCCTCTGTCTCTGTCCGCCTGATAATGTCAAACCGCGCTCGCCAAGCATTGTATCCAAACCATCCGGAAGCTCTGCAATCATTTCTTGTAAATGCGCAGATTCAATAGCCTGTTCAAGTTCGGCTTCCGTAGCATCAGGATTCCCCATCATAATATTTTCTCTTATTGTGCCTGAAAACAGGAAGTTGTCCTGAAATACCATTGCGATATTTTGTCGTAAGCTTTCGATTGAATACTCTCTGATGTCCAATCCGTCGATTTTTATTGAACCCGAAGTTACATCATAAAACCTCGGAATAAGATTTACAAGAGTAGATTTACCCCCACCAGAATTTCCGACAATCGCTAACGTTTCATTCTTAGCAATATTCAAATTCAAGTTCTTTAAAACCGGCGTGTCCTTGATATATTCAAAACATACGTTATCAAATACAATATTGTTATTTAAACCTGCTAATGCTTTAGCATTTTCTTTATTCTTAATTTCCGGCTCTAAATCGAATAATTCAAATACACGGCCCATTGCAACAAATATATTCTGGATATTTGTAAGCGTTCCGCCTAAAGTTTTAACCGGTTTATATAATAGTAATAATGAGGTGACAAAAGATGCAAACGCACCAGCTGTCATCTGCCCGCTTGTGATTAGGTGAGTTCCGTACGCTAAGACTGTTGCAATTCCGCAAGATGCAATAACATACATTAGCGGGCTCATCCACGCTGCACGTTTGGTTAATGACATGTTAATATTAAAAGATTTCCAAATCTGATCTTTAAAATAATTCTCTTGTCGTTCCTGCAGGTTATAAGCCGCCATAACTTTATTTCCTGAATACGTTTCATTGATATTCGTTGTTATGTTTCCGCCAATAACCATATTTTTGTTAGAAGCTTCTTTAATTCTTTTTCTTATAAGAGCAACCGGAATAAATGCAATACATAGTACAAGCACTCCTATGAACGCAAGCTTCCAAGAACTGTAAAGCATAACACCGATTAAGCCGAGAGCTCCGAAAAGACTTGTTGTAATGGTCTTAATCTGGTCAACAATCCCTGCTGATGCAGTCTGAGGATCGCTCATATATCTTGAAATTATGATTCCGGAAGAGTTTTCATCAAAGAACTGCGGATCCATATAAATAAGCTTATGGAACAGGCTCATCTTCACGTCGTTCGTAATTCTTTGGCTTGTCCAGGCAGAAATATAGTCGTTTAAGTATCTCAATACTCCCTGGAATCCCGCAAACAAGACAACCCCAAACGGAATAATAAATGCAAAAGTCTGCCACGTGAGCGTAAACTCGTGTCCCAAAATGTGGAAAATCCAGTCTTGTTTTCCGACAACGTAATCCATGAAAGGTTTAAGCGCAAACGCTGTCACGCCGTCAAGAAGTCCCAATGGGATTGCGACAAGGAATCCGCAGATTATTCTGAACATATAAGGCTTAATATACGGAAAAATCCGCCCCAAAAGCCAACTGTATTTAAATGAGTTTTTCGCTGTAGTTGTACTTAGTTTCATAGATTTATCTTTCTTTTATTATGCTGTGTATCTTTTTTGTTTTCTCTTCCTTAGTTTTTCTAAAGTTATCATACCAAAAAATTGGCGCATAAACAAAAATGATAATTCCATTATATCTAAATCTTTAATATTTTTCATATATATTTTTTTCTTAAACGCTTTAAACCCTTTTTCTTTGTTGGAAAAAGTTGATACACAGTCCTCTCTGAGAGTTTTGATAGTATAATGAAATTTCTTTTCGTAATATTCTCTTGTTTTGTCATCATTTAAAAGTTCTTCAATATATGGATATACATATATTCCAAACTGCTCAAAAAATGCTGTATAGATTATAAAAGGGATATCTTCTTTGCGGTCTAAATACTTAATATATTTATTGTCCGGCCAAAGTTTTTTAATAATATTAATATCTTTTATCTCAAAAAATATTTTCCAAAAAGAACTCCATTCAAACCAGGATATTTGATGAACCCAGTTAAGCCGGTTTGCAGAGGATAGTTGATTTGGGTGAATCCTATAGTTTATAACAATATCGTTACAAAAACCGATTTTGTAGCCTTTGCATAGTAACCCTGCCCAGAGTGACATATCAAACATCATAAGATAAGTGACATTAATATCAATGTCATTTAGAATTTCCCTTTTGATTATATTTCCGGGGTAAGGCAAGGAGCTAATACCTTTAGAATATAATCTTAAACAATCTATCTCATCATTATTGATAGAAAATTTTTCTCTTGTATCAAACCAGGTGGCATTTATATCGTTACCATTTTCATTAATGAGCTGCATATTTCCAAAGGCAAAGTCTTTTTCAGGATGGTTTTCCATGTAATTTACGAGAGTTTCAAGCCCATTTGGTCTTATGATATCATCTGCACAGAGGAGTTTCACATATTTTCCTTTTGCAATTTTAAGAAATTCTTTTAATAACAGTCCAGAGCCGCCATACCCCAGATTATACGGCATATCAATATGCTTAATTCTGGAGTCTTTGTATGAATGAGCAATTTCTCTGCAGGAATCCGTAGTAGCATGATTCAATAAAATTAACTCAAAATTCGAATATGTCTGATTTAATACGGCTTCTATTGAAGCAGCTAAGAATTTTTTGTCATTATAATATGGTATGAAAACGGATACCAGAGGCAGGTTGTTCATTATATTCTCCTCCCTTCAAAAACAAAAATTGTGGGGAGGAAAATATTAGTCAGCAGGGCTGAAACCCTATCTAGAGCAGTGTTTTGCCCCCCCCCCAGAGCTATTGATTCTATTGAGTTTTATCGTAAACCCAAGAATTCTTAAAATTTTATATTCGTCTCTATTTGTTAATGACAATATTGACTCAAACCATTTTGATGAATAAATTCTAATTTTCAGCTTTGAGAATAAAAGACACATTATGTTTCGTTTAGAATCTTTATATATTATTATAGGAGATATGGCATAAAACAATAATTTTAATTTTCTGGGAAGTTTTAACAGTTTAAATATTTCCAAAAAATATTCAAAATTTTTATAATTAAAATAACGTTCTTTTACTCGCATATAAAAAGCTGTCCAAGAGCCGAATATTTCAACATTTGGTATGGCTATGTCCATGCAATCTTTCTCTAATTCTATATTTTTAAGCAGATAAAGTATATTGGAGTAACCCAAAATCCAACTGATATATTCTCTTCTTTTTAAAACATTATTTTTATCGGTGCCTCTTGTATATGCTGTATCTTTACACGCGTCTTTATAATGCAAGCCATTATCTACAATGGCTCTATCCACAACAACGATATTTTTCTTATTATTAATAGCTTCAATTCCAATACAAGACTGTTGGAACAATGTATAAGTCGCGTTATACATATTGGTTAATATAGTATCGGTTATTAATGCTGTTTTATAAATTCCTGCCGGAACAAAAGTCAGTTGGAATATTTGATATGTTATATTATTAAAATATTTTTTGCTAGGGAAGCTATAGTTTGCGACACAAATAATATCAGTATTTTTATTAATTTCATCCTCTACACTTTTCCAATTAGAGAAATCATACTTATCATCATCACATAAAACCCAAACATATTCTTTGCCGGAGGATGCTCCAATTTCAAACGCTCTGCAAATATTTGCATCTCCGCCGATGTTTATTTTGTGTCGTATATGTTTTATGTTGGGAAATTTTTTACAGTATGTTTTAATAAGTTCTGAAGTCCCATCAGTAGAAGCATTATCCAAAATCGTGATGGGAAAATCTTTAATTGGAGACTCTTGCGCAAAAATCTGGTTAAAAGTATTTTGTAAGTGCTTTTTGCGATTGTATGTAATTAAAATTATTTCCAGCTTGTCTATTAATAACATTTACATCTTCTCCTAGTTTTGATTTTAAATCCCATTATTGTTAATACTCTTCTGTCTTCTGTTTTTTTCATACTATAGATAAAATCTTTTATTTTGTTTAGCAGATACAAGATGCAGATTTTAGTTGATAATTTACAAATATCACATTTATTAGGATTAGTATCTTCCAGAAAATCCTTTTTAAGTCTTTGTTTATGATTTTCGCCTATGTTAGAGTATATATCTATAAACTGCATAAATGTTTCGTTATCGTGATATGCTGTTTTTATGTGGTTATAAAAGTTTTCATAATTTTGATATATATGTTCGTGCGGTATTGCAATATCTATTGCATGTTCTTTTAGAGTTCTATCTTTAAGTTTAGATATTACATTACAATAACCAACAATCCAGCTTAATGTTTTGGTCCTTATATAAACTTGTTCTGCATCAGTCCCCCTTATATAGGAATAATCCGTTGTTGCCATATCCATTCCATTGTCACTTATTGCCTTGTGAACTACATAAATCTTTCCGTTATCATTAATGAACTGTACAGTGGGACAAATATGAGGAAAAATGGTATAAATATTGTCAAAAACATTTTTAATTATTGTGTCATTGAATAATTTTGTACTATATATTCCCCCTGTAATAAATGTTAATTGTAATAACTGATATGCAGGATTATTTTTATATTTATCAGGAAGTGCATAGCGTGCAACACAAATAATTTTTTCATTATTATTTATTGCATTTTCGACCTCCTTCCAGTTTGAAAAATCATATATATCATCATCACCAATTATCCAGACATAATCTTTATCAGCAATCTCCATTGCTTTGGCGATATTGCCGGAAATGCCAAGATTATATTTGTTTTTTCTATACTTAACGTTCGGATGTGTTTGAGCAAATTGTTCAACAATTTCTTTTGTATTATCTGTAGAGTTATTGTCAAGCACTAAAAAATCATAGTCATAAACTGGAGAGTCTTTGTAAAAAAACTGCTCAAGAACTTTTTGAACTTTATTTGCCCGATTATATGTAATTAAAATGATTTGTAATTTTTCTCTTATAGACATACTCGACTATTCCCTCCTACCCATTCAAGCATTTTTCTTATTCCTTCCTCTTTAGAAACTAGCGGATTCCAGCCGAAAGTTTTTTTTGCCTTTCTTATATCGGCAACAAAAACTTTTTGGTCGCTTTCTCTTGGTGGAAGCTGTGTGTAGTTCAGTTTTATATTTAATTCATCTTCCAGAAAGGAGAATAATTCTAAAAGTGATAAACTGTTTCCCATACCTCCGCCGATATTAAAGACTTGCCCCTTTGCTTCTTTTATATGCTCGGGTACAGATAAATAAAGCATAATCATATCTTCTGCATGTAATACATCTCTTACCTGTTTTCCGTTGCCTGATATTGTAAATGTTGTATCTGGATTATGCTTTGTTTCAACAGCTTTCTGACAAAACCAGCTTATCCACCCTTGGTCAAAGGTTCCAAACTGCCTTGCTCCATACATTGAGGAGTGTCTAAAAACAACAGTTTTTAAATTGAAAATTCTTGCCCAATCAAGCATGTACTGATCTGCTGAACCTTTAGAACAACCATAAGGAGAATGAAAGTCCAGATGTACGCCCTCATCAAATCCTTCTGGATACTCCTTACAAATATATCTTGTATCAGTTTGTTCATAATGCAGGTACTCAAAATCACCATAAACTTTATTTGTGGATGAATAAACGACAATTGTATCTGGCGAAAACTGTCTGACGCTTTCTAGAACATTGAAACTCCCAAGCACATTGGTTTCAAAATCCAAACGCGGATTCTGTATTGATGTTGTCATTGCAACCTGTCCTGCAAGATGATATATTACATCAGGCTTGTAGTCCGCAATAATCTTTGACAAAGTAATGAAATCATTCGTATTTGCTTTTACAAATCTGAATTTGCCCAAGCTTTCAAGCCATTTCAGGTTTTCTTCACCACCGACTCTTGATAAATTATCATATATTAACAAATCATCTGATTGTTTTAAAACTTCTGATGCAATATTTGAACCTAAAAAGCCGCAGCCACCTGTTATCATGTATTTCATTTTCTCAATCCTTCTATTTCTACTATTTTTTGAATACCTTTTTCAACAGAAATATACTCAGGTTTCCATCCGAGCAGGTGTAAACCGGATGTGTCAATTTGATAATCCAAAACCTCATTTTTTCTATATGGAATCGCTCCGAAATTTAATTCTGTCACAGTATTTCCCATCATTTCTTTTATCATTAAAACCATTTCTTTTATGGATGTTTTTACGTTCGTCCCTACTTCAAAATTATTAACTTTGCCAATTGGTAGCTTTTCGCTGTTTTGTATTACTGTATCAAAAGCCGATACAACGTCATCTATATATGCAAAATCTCTTGTTTGAGAGCCTTCGGTTAAATCAATCTTTGCAACATTTTTAGAAAATTGTTGTATTAGCCAGGCTATGAATTTTACCGGGTTGTCATTGGGACCATAGAAATGGTCAAGACGAAGATTTATGCATTTTATCTTGTCAGAGTATATTTTTAGCCAATCTGTGAACTGACTTTTCGTCAAAGAATAAGCATTAATACTTTTTTCTAAAATTGTGTCCGTATTTACAAAGATTTCGACGTTGTGTTTTACGGCCTCTTCTAGGACTCGCAGCGGGAATTCCAAATTCGCTTTTACCATATCGACGTTATCTTCGTTGCTTCTTCCGTATATGGTTGCTGTGTGAATGACGATGTCAATCTTTTCTTTCGCAAAAATCTCCTTTATATTCGTGCCATCAAGATAATAGACTTTTTGATTATCATAATTTTTCCACTTAAATTGTTCAGACTTATTAAGAGCCAATGCAATTACAAAAAAGCCTTTATCTAAAAAGTTTTTAGCAAGGTATCCGCCTAAATATCCTGTTGCTCCAGTTAGTAAAATAGTTTTCAAATAAAATTCTCCTCAAATTCTTTTCTATCCAAGAACGGATACATGTCTTCCAAACTCGGAGAAACCATTGTCCCATCATCAAGCTTTCTTGCTGAAAGCTTCGGAAGGAATGAGTATTCCCTCTCCACCATTACTTCACAAAGGACGGCCTCCTGCATCGATAAAACTTCTTTAATCTCATCTGCCATATTTTTCGGGTTTGTTATTCTTTTGGTTTTTAACCCAAACGCTTCACCTACTTTAATAAAATCAGGAACACTCACGCCGCTTTCAACTCCTGAGCCGGTCATATGACCTTCAAAGAAATTTCTTTGGGTCTGACGGATTGAAGAGTAGCCGTTATTGTTTATTACAAAAAGTTTTATCGGTAGTTTGTTATAAACAATTGTTTGTAGCTCTTGAATGTTCATCATAATTGAGCCGTCGCCTTCCAGGCATATTACATTCCTTCCCTGTGCTTCATAGCTTGCTCCGATAGCTGCAGGAAGCGCATAACCCATTGAAGCATTCCCGGAATTAAGTATGTATCTCTGCTCTTTCTTAACTATTGCATTCTGGAACGGACAAACACACGCAGAGCCGTTTGCCATTACAAAAATATCGTTATCTCCGAGAGCCTTTGACAATTCGTAAGTGAAATGATAAGGATTAATCACATCTGCCCCCTGTATTTGTTCAGGATGTTTTTCAAAAGAGTATTTATCCTTCAAGCTCCGGCAAAACTCCAGCCATGGGGTAAATCTGGGGGACGATTCACTGTCAAATTCTTTATCCAGAGTTTGCCTCAATGCCGGAATAAAGTCTTTTAAATCCGCATTAATTGCCAAATCCGCTTTAATGATTGGTTTCTCAAGCTCTGCCCCATCTATGTCAACAATGATTTTGCAAGCATTTTTTGCATAATTCTCCCAATTATAGCTTACTTGTCTTATGTTGTTACGCGTTCCGAGGCAAAGAATTAAATCCGCGTTTTGAAGTGCAAAGTTTCCGGCTCGTTGTCCTACTGTACCGATTCTCCCGATATAATTTGGGTTTTCGGTCGGTATTACGTCAAAGCCGTTGAAGGTTGTGACAACCGGCACATTCATTTTTTCAGTTAGTTTTCTGAATTTTTCTACTTGATTAGCTAGTCTTATTCCGTGTCCTGCGATAATAAGCGGCTTTTTGGCCTTTTTTAAATTTTTTATAACTTCTTCAATTTTTAAATTATATTTAGCATTTTGAGGCGGAATAAATTCTTCAAGCTCATTTTCGTCAATTATTGAGGCCTGTATATTTATCGGAATATCCAGCCAAACAGGCCCTTTTCTGCCGGTTGTTGCTTCGTAGATTGCCTTATCAAGATAGTATTTTATCTTGTCTGGTTCAGTAACCATTTGAGCGTATTTAGTCAGAGGTTTTACAACTGATATGATATCGACTTCCTGATCGCCGAGCTGCCTAAGAGGTATTTCAGGGCAAGATGCCATTGTAGTTGTATATTTAACCTGACCTGAAATATAGAGAACCGGAACGGAATCTGTCCATTGTCCGAATACTCCATTCAGGCAGTTCAGACCGCCCGGACCTGTTGTAACATTTACGACCGCAAGTCTTTGATTTACTCTTGCGTAACCCTCTGCAGCGATTGCACATGCTTGCTCGTGGTGATTTGCGGTATATGGGAGAACTCTTCCAAGGCTGTCGTTGAGGTGCATAGCGCCGCCTCCGGACACCATAAAAAAGTGTTCTACCCCATGTTCTTTTAATCTTTTTGCTATATAGTCTGATAACTTAATCTTTGGCATTGTAGTAAAATCTCTCCGGCTTCTTCTACTGTCATATTTGTAATTTTTTGCATTTTGTAACCATCTGTTAGCATGACAAGTGCTAATCCTTTACCTAAATTCTTTTTATCCTGTCTCATCGCATCTATTGTTTTTTCAATATTAATCTTTGGAATTTCAGCAACTAATATTGGTTTTAGTACATTTTTGTATATAAATTCTTCAAGAGTTTGAGACAAAAGCCCCAGTTTTACGGCCTCTTTATTTGCAAGAATCATCCCAACGACAACGGCTTGCCCATGAGAAATTGCAAAGTCTGTAGAACTCTCTATTGCGTGACCGAAACAATGACCGTAATTGAGCATATTACGTTTTCCAGTATCAAACTCGTCATCTTCTATATAAGATTTTTTAATTTTTAAGCAATTTTGTGTTCTTGCAAGAAGTGTTTCGGCGTCTTGCTTATCAACCTTATCTAATGATTCAATAAAAATTTTGGTATCATCTTCTCCGCTCATAAGATGTAATTTTGCCATTTCTCCCACGCCGGAGTAGAAGTCTTCTCTTGTTAATGTTTTTAGAAACTCCGGATAAATATAAATTTCTGATGGCGGGTAAAATGTTCCGACAAGATTTTTGTAATGTTTAAAGTTCAGAGACGTTTTTGCTCCAATACAACTGTCAACTTGTGCAAGCAGAGTTGTAGGAATAAATATCCAATTTATTCCTCTATAGAGTGATGAGGCTACAAAGCCTGTAAGGTCTTGAGTAATTCCTCCGCCGATTGAAACCAAGGTAAGGTTTTTGCGAGGTGCAAATGACATAATTTTTTCATAGAGTTCACATACAGTGTTAATATTTTTCAAGTCCTCGCTGATAGGAAGAAGAATTAGTTTATCCTGCGGAATTTTTGCGAGAGTTGTTTCTTGGTGAGCTTCCCAAACATTGCTGTCTACAACAAAAATGGTATTTTCTTTTGAAGCTATCCTTTCCAGAAAATCCGCATTATTTTCAAAATAAACGCTGTAATCCTTGATATTAGATTTAATAGTTATTGTATCTAGACGCATGAAAAGCCTCCGTCAATGAAAATTGTTTGACCTGTTATAAAAGAATTTTTTTCACTTGCCAGAAAGTAAACAAACTCTGCAATTTCTTTAGGTTCTGCCAATCTTTTTATTGGCAGAGCTTCTGCAAGCATTTTAATCTGTTCCGGAGTGTTATTTTGTGAAGTCATTTCCGTATTAACAAACCCAGGGGCTACTGCATTTACCAGAATATTATATTTTGACAATTCAACTGCAGCTGCTGTCGTAAGTCCTTTAACTCCTGACTTTGCTATTGAATACATAATTCTGCGCTCTTTGGAAAAATCGCACCAAATTGAGGCAAAATTTACGATTCTGCCGTAATTCTGCCTTTTCATAACAGGTGTAATGTATTTTATAAGTCCTGTTTGTGCAATCAAATTGACCTGAATCATTTCTTGCAGTTTTTCTTCTGTCATTTCTTCAATTGATGCAAGCTCATTAATTCCGGCACAATTAACTAATATATCCACATTATCAAGAGTAGAAACGTAGTGCTCGATACTTTCATTTGAGCGCAAATCCATTTCTTGTCTTGAAGGTGAGTATACTATAATTCCTCTTTCTTCAAACAGATTTTTTATTGCCTTCCCGATACCTCTGGAAGCGCCGGTGATTAAAGCTTTATGCATAAACACCGCCGGCTTCTTCTATCAATTTTTTATATCGTGCTTCAAGCATTTGCAATCTCTGGAAATCCTCGTCAAAAATCATTCTGTAGAATTCGCGTTTATTCTTAAGCCACATAAGTTCGAATCCTACTGCTTTTAGGATACCTTTGTCAGCATTTTTATCAGAAAGAGCTTTTTGAGCATCAAAAATAATTTTTCTTGTTTCAAATCTTGATAAATAAGGAAGCTCTTTAAAGAATGGCAGAGAGTGGGCTGAAACGCCGCCACCTATAACCATGTCTTTATTAACTTTTGCCATCTCGGAAGATAAAACTTTTGCAATATCAAGAATTTTTTCTGAATTTATATCTTCTCTTGTTAATCCCATAGAACCAGTCATATCAACACGCCCAAGAACAATGCCGCTGATTTCTGAAAAAGACGGCGATTGTATCATTTCTTTTAAGTTCACATATCCGGTTATTGTTTCTAAATTTATAAGAAATTTAATATCTTTTCTTTCTTCTTCCGGAAAAACAAATTTTGTTGCTTGAACATACTTTTTCATAGCATAAGGAGTTTCTATCATTGGAGCAACAATTGTACTTACGCCGATAGTTCTTGCATCATACATATCTTTAATGGCTTCACAACCGCCGATTTTTATTGTAAGTTCTAATCCGGCTTTTGTAACAACTTCTTTTAGCCTCAATGCTTCTTCCAAGCGAGTTCCTTCGGCTTCAAATTCTGCTTTTATACCGACTACGTGATGATTTTCTTTCAAATCTTTTAATGTATCTACCATTCGTTTTTCTAATAAGTTCATATATTGCTCCTTACTTATCCTGTAATAATAATTCTTTTTTGATTATATTTTTATTTTGTTCGTAATAACTGTACAAACTTCTAACTGCTGCCTCTGTCTCCGTAAATTTGACCTCAGAGATTTCTTCTTTTAATCGGGAATTATCTCCGGTATAGTCAAGTCCGAAGCCTTCTTGAGCTACTTTAATCTCAATATCTTTTTGGCTGATTTTTTTGATAATTTTCGCCAAATCCAATAATTCAATGTTTCTATCCGGAACAATATTGTAAGCGTTGTATTTTGGCTTATTTGCAATAAAGTAATCCAGAATAGGCATTAAATCTTCAACAAACAAATAGCTGAATCTTCGATTTTGCCTCAGTGTAATCGGTAAACCAAAGATTGACTTACAGATTGCATTTGAAATAAATCGGATTTCCCAGTCTTCATATTTCCCGAATATTCCAAAGATATTGAGGTCAATAAAGTTATCAAGATTCTCAATCAATTTATGTTCTACATATTTACAAAAGCTATGGTCATCCGCTCCCATACGCTTAAAGATTTCTGTTTCTTTTGCGTTGGAATTATTAGCGCTCACGTCATAAATTGCACCGGAGCCAAAATTGATTAGTTTTCCAAACTTGTCTTTATGTCGTTCAAGATTCATGAACATTCTGAGGTTTGAGTAAAAAAGATTCGTCGGGTCTTTTGCATTTCGGTGGCCGGGCTTAACTCCTGCGTGCAAGACAACATCAAAGCTTTTGTCTTTGAAGAAGTCATCAACACAATCGGTATCAATAAGGTTCAGCTCAAAACTTCTTGGCGCAGTAATTTCATATTTTTGGGCCAAAAAACTTTCCTGAATATTCCTACCTATAAAACCGTTTCCGCCTGTAAGGAGTATTTTTTTCATTTATTTATGGGCCTCTATAAAACGATGTATCGTGTCAGAAATTTTCGAAATTTCCTTTTCGCCAAGAGCCGGGAAGGTTCCGACCCAGAAGGTGTTATTCATTATAAATTCGGTATTTGGCAGCAGCTTATAATGTTCTTCTGTCAGGTCTTTTGAGGATAGAAGTTCACTATCATTTATTCTAAGCGGAATGTCATTCTCAACAAAACTAGGCTGCCTAAGGATATTGCCAGCAAACAGCTGTCTTGTTCCGACTCCGTTCTTTTCAAGATACTCAACTAGTTCCTGTTTAGAGAACTTGCATTCAGGCTTTATTGATATTAGAAATCCAAACCATGATGGTTCAGCATTTTCTCCAATTTCCGGCAAAATAATATATTCTTTTAAATCTGATAATTTTTCATATAGTAAATGGAAATTTTGCCGGCGTTTAGCAATAAAACCATCAACCTTTTGTAATTGTGCACAACCTAAACTTGCTTGCCAGTCAGTTATCTTTAAATTGTACCCAAGATGTGAGTATACATATTTATGATCATAACCGTATGGAAGCCTACCAAATTGTTGTTCAAAACGGCAGTTACAAGTATTATCATGGCCTGGTTCACACCAACAATCTCTTCCCCAATCTCGGTATGATTTTATAATCTTTTTCAACAATGAATTATTTGTTACAACGGCGCCACCTTCTCCCATTGTTATAAAATGGGCAGGATAAAAACTAAATGTTCCGATATCGCCAATTGTGCCGGTTAGCTGTCCTTTATATCTTGCACCCAGGGCGTCACAATTATCCTCAATTAACCAAAGATTATATTTTTTACATAATTCTTGGATTTTTTCAAGATTATATACATTACCCATTGTATGGGCTAGCATTATAACTTTTGTTTTTGGTGTGATCGCTCGTTCTATTTTTTCTGTATCAATGTTGCATGTCCCTATTTCACAATCAATAAATACAGGCACTAATCCTAACATAATTATAGGGTTAATTGTTGTTGGAAACCCTGCTGCCACTGATATTACTTCATCGCCTTTTTTTACTTGTCTATCCTCTAACTTATAGGAGGTTAGGGCTGAAAGAGCTAATAAGTTTGCACTGGAACCAGAGTTTGTTGTTAAGCAGTATTTCACATTTAAATATTTTGCAAAACTTTCTTCAAATTCCTGATTAAACCTTCCTGTAGTTAACCACATATCCAGTGAAGCATCTATCATATTAGCAAGTTCTTCAAAACCAAGAACTTTACCAGATGGTGGAATATATGTCAGCTCTTTTTTATCAGCATATACGTTATCCCAATATAGCTTAGCAGCTTTTTTCACAATGTTTCGTAAAAATTTTTCTTTAATATTCTGTCCCATTGTTATCTCCTATAATACATATCTCAAATCAAAAACTTTTTTATTTAAAAATGAATCTTTGTTATATATAAATTCCTGCCATCCAGTTGCGATTACAAAAGTATTAGACAACTCCAGTGCTTCTTGAAAAGAGTTGGCATATTCAATAGGCAGGTTATATGTTTTTGCAAAAAGTTCATTTGCCAGAGGATCATACGCAATAATTTTTTCATATCCTTTTGCCAATAATTGTTTAATAATTTCAAGGGCAGGGGTTTGCCTGATATCATCAGATTCAGGTTTGAATGATAATCCTAGAATTACGATGGGTTCTTCTTCTGACACAGATTGACTTATCTTCTCTATCCAATGAGGTTTAATCTCCCTATTAACTTCTAAAACAGAATTTAAAATTTTAGGGTTATAGTCATATTCCAAGGCTTTTGCACAAAGTGCCTGAGTATCTTTTGGCAAACAATACCCCCCGAAACCACAGCCTGGATAGGCGTAGGATTGCATATTTGCAGGATTACCATACCATCTTTTATCTTCGTGAAAAATTTTAAATGCTGCTTTAATATCTATATCACCAATTGCATCTGCGATTATGGACATTTCATTTGAATAACTTATTAATGTTGCTAAAAAAGTATTAGAAAGATATTTTATAAACTCTCCTGTATTTATTGAAACAAAATGAATCGGAACATTGAAATTTTTATAAATTTCACGCATTGTTGCTTTTGTATATTCATCACCTGTTCCAATAACAATTCTATCTGGATTAATAAAATCATCCCATGCGTGCCCTTCTCTTAAAAATTCTGGATTATTTGCGATAAAAATTTCTTTGCCTATATCAAACCCTTTATTTGCTATATAGGGTATAATTTCTTTGGCCGTAGTAGATGGTGGAATAGTTGATTTTGTAATTATAATCTTTTTATCTTCCTTGTTAATAAAAGGTATGATAGAATCCAAAGCAGATTTAATATATTTTAAATCAGCCTTGCCCTTATCATCCGAAGGGGTACCAACGCATAATATAATAATTTGAGAATTTTTGACAGATGATTGTAAATTTTGGGATAATATAAAATTGTTATTCAGGTTCCTTTCTAAAACCTCCTGCAACCCTTTTTCAAAAAATGGTATATGCTTGTTCGCAATCAAATTCATCTTTTCGGAATTTATATCATAACCGTAGACTTTAATCCCTTTTTCACTAAATCCAAGTGCTGTTGTTAATCCAACGAAGCCCAAGCCAATAACTGTAATCATTTATTTTACTCCTTCTTCTGATATATATTTAAGAAACCTTTCAACCCCTTCCTCAACATAAATTCTGGGATTATAGTTTAATTTAGACATCGCCCTTTCAATAATGGGACATCGACGGTTTGGATTGTCTGTAAGATAGTGATTTTCTTCTGATTTTTTATATATGACATTTCCAGTATAGTTAAATAATTTTTTCCCTTTTTGTGCATATATATTTGCTAATTCTAGAATAGAAATTTCGGGCTTTTCGATACCTATATTAAATACGTCAAATTTCCCATATAATAAAATTTTCAGGTATCCTGTGATAGCGTCTGCAACATAACAAAATGTTCTGGTCGGTTTGCCATCAGATAAAATTACAATATCCTGATTGTTTATTACAGCTTTTGCAAAGTCCGCAGGAACCCTTTTATCGTTAAGTTTCATTCCCGGACCATAATTGTTGAATGGACGCGCAAGCACTATTGGTAAATTATATTCTTTTGCATATTCGTAACATATCGTTTCTCCAAATCTTTTAGATTCATCATAGCAAGCTCTTGGTCCAATGGTATTTACATTTCCTCTATAAGTTTCAGGTGTAGGGATGTTTTCTGGGGCAGGATCTCCATAAACCTCAGAGCTTGAGAAAAATAAAAAACCTCTTAATGTAGAGTCTTTATAATCATCTAAGAGTCTTTTTAATCCCCATATATTTGCTTCAATTGTTTTGATAGGATATTTACGGTAAAATACCGGCGAAGCTATTGAAGCCATATGAATGACAAATGAGTTAGATTTATCTCTATTTATTTTCTGTAAATCTCCATCTATAATATCAAATTCTTGAACTTCTATATTGCCATCTTTTATAAGCTCGTCAAGCCAATAAGGACGACCAACTTGAAAATTATCTACAGCAACTATAGTATTTATTCCTAAATCTTTTTTATATTTATTAAAAAAATGTAAAAAATAATATCCTAGAAAGCCACAACATCCGGTGATAAAAATATTTGAACCTTTGAATTTTATCCTTTCATTTGCGATATTATTAAAAATGTTTTCTAAATCTTCTTTTAATATTGAATTCATAGCTTCTCCTCATAAAGTTACTAATTTTTTCATCCACACTGCCCAAGGCGCACTACCATTTTGCCACATCTCCGTTAAATCATTTTTGTCTTTTAAAGTGTCCATAGGGCGCCAGAAACCTTCGTGTTTGTATGCATTTAACTGATGTGTGCGTGCAAGATTTTCTAACGGTGCTCTTTCAAAAATCACATCATCTCCTTCGGGGATATAATCAAATACCTGAGGCTCGCATACAAAGAAACCGCCGTTTACCCAAGACTCATCGCCCTTTGGTTTTTCCATAAATGAAGTAATCATATTATCATCTTTTATAACAAGTGCTCCGAATCTTCCTGTCGGCTGAACCGCTGTCATTGTAACGTATTTGCCAGATTGTTTATGAGATGCAATCAGTTTATTCAAATCAACATTTCCGACCCCATCGCCGTAAGTCAAAAGAAATGGTTCATTACCAATATATTTTTGTGCTTTTTTAATCCTGCCGCCGGTCATTGTATCCTGACCAGTGTACAACATTGTTACACGCCAAGGCTCGGTTTCGATTTTGTGAATCTCTACACTGTTATTCATCATATCAACCGTGATGTCCGAATACTGCTGGTAGTAATGCACGAAATAATCCTTGATGATGTGGGACTTGTAACCTGTTAGGACAATGAATTCATTGAAACCAAAGTGGGAATATATTTTCATAATATGCCACAAAATAGGTTTACCGCCTATTTCTACCATAGGTTTCGGAATTAATTTTGTTTCTTCTGATAATCGGGTGCCCAGACCGCCAGCCAGTATTACAACTTTCAATTACATTACTCCTTGTTCTTTGAATCTGATTTTAAATAAGTTTGTTTTCAGGAAATAAAACAATCTTATTTTGAACGTCTTTATTGTTTCAAAAGTGTTTTCATTATAAATTTCTTCAATATATATGTAGATCAGCCTGTACAATGTATAGAAAAGAATCCAGTTTATCAGGAATCTAAACTTTTCAAAAGTGCTGAGTGCACAAAAAATACAAGCAAGATTGTACAAACTATTGTGGTAATGGTCTGCATTGAAGAAAAATACTCTTGCAGAATTGAGATTAGACATGTAGAACCTGCGCTTGGTTGCGAGTTTGTTACGCAAATTTTTATCCTTAATCATCTGAATAGAATTCGCGTAAGCAGAAAGATAGTTCAAGTTCCGCATAAGAGGATGCAAATCCAAAGGGTCATACCCTCTCATATAAGTCTTTTCTAAAGGCATTTCATTTTGTGTGTATGTAACTATTTTTGAAGATGTTATTTTAAATTCTTTATTTTCATTAATAAGTTTTGAAGAAAGGGCCAAATGCGGAAACATATTTGAAATGTTGTATTGCATATTTACAATAACAGTTTCATCTATGTTTGAAGTTTTATAAATTACACCCGGAAGAAATGTTGTCTGTGCAAACAAATTCGCAATTCCGACTTTCGGGTAATCAACTCCGCCGACAACGATAGCTTCTGCACCGGCCTCAACGTATTTTTCTACATCACTCCAGGAATCCCAGCAATAATTGTCATCATCACATAGTATCCAGATATAATCTTTTTGAGCAAGCTCAAATGTCCTTGCAATATTTCCGTTTCCGCCGATATTTATTTTGTTCTTTTTATAAATAATGTTAGGAAATTTGGCTTGGAAACTTTTTATTACATCCGCAGTACTGTCTGTTGAATTGTTATCAATAATAGTTATCGGAAAATCCTTGATAGGAGATTCTGCAGAAAAAAGCTGCTCCAGAGTTTTTTTAAGATATGGAGCTCTATTATATGTTATTAAGAATATATCGAGTTTTTCCGCTATTCCCATTTTATTTTCCTATAATCCAAACTGCATATTGAAACGTGAACTTAAATTTTCGTTAACATCAATGTATTCCATCGTTGCCAGAACTGATGATTGATTGAATAACCACTGCAGAAAAGATAAATCTTTTGAGGCTTGATAATAATGGTATCCGAATGTTTTTCTCAAAGACGCAATAGATATATCTTCATCTAAGCCTAACTCTGAACAAACATCTTTGAATTGATTATATACAGCAGTTCTTTCCAGTCTTTTACCCCTTATAGAAACAAATAAAGGAGAATCTTTTTTTAATTTTTTTGTAACTTTTTCTACCAATTCCTTTATTTCATCATTAAGCGGAATTCTCTTTTTGATGCCTGCCAGACAGTGTTTTACGATGATAAAATCTTTGCCCTTGACATCTTTTACATCTAATTCAAGAATTTCGTTGATTTTTAATCCTGTATTAATTGCAATCAAAAAGAATAGAAGTCCGCGGTTATCGTCTTTCTTCTTATAAAATTCTTTGATTAATTTAATTGTTCCAATATCCTTTATAGGTAAATCTCTAGCCACTTTTAGACCTATCTGACTCTGTATAATCTTGCACCATTTTATACAAAATGATGAATTACGTATTTATATAATATCATCTAATATATTATATGCAATATAACTATAAAGTTTTGTTAATAAAACTCACCTAAGTGGCTAATATCATCAAGTTTAAATTTTAACTTAGTTGTCAATGGTTATTTTTAAAATCTACCAATTTGTAGGCTTAATATCGGCCTGTAACCCCTATTATATTTACCCCTACATCATTTTGTATAAAATGGTGCAGGATTAAATAAAAATGGCAGATAAATCCGCCGTTTTTTTGTATTGACTGAGAGCAGCTATCAGGTAGTAAAATAATATTAAAATAAGATTTTACGTCTTATACAAATTCTGCTAAAATTTATAAAAGAAAAGGAGAAACAATGAAACGTAGAGATTTTATAATTAATTCGGTTTTAACTATCGGCGGAACAGCGCTTCTTTCCGGCTGTGGGAAAAAAGAAGTAAAAAAAGCAGAGGGGCAGGTGTTCCTGTAATTGTTATGGAGCCTTTAAGAGGCGGTGTTTTGTGTGATTTACCGCAGAAGGCTGCTGATAAGTTAAAGGCGGAATGTCCTGAGGATACTCAGGCTTCGTTCGGTTTAAGATGGGTTGCAAACAAACCGAGAGTGTTTACGATTTTGAGCGGAATGAGCAATCTGCAGCAGCTTAAAGAAAATATTGATACATTTGTAAATTATCGAGAATTTACGGAAAGAGAGGATAAAGTTGCGCATGAGATTGCGCAGATTATTCAATCTCAGGGTGCGATAAGCTGTACTGCATGTAAGTATTGTATGGAAGTTTGTCCGAGAGGAATTAATATTCCTGGTATTTTTGGGTTATACAATATGTATAAAGGAAGCACTGCAGCGAATGCGTCATTTATGTTTGTTTATAACTACAATGCGCTTGAAGAATCAACGCGTGCAGATAAGTGTATAAAATGCGGACTTTGTGGTTGGGGCTGCGGCTCTTGCGGTTTTTGGAGCTTTTGTAAAGGCTGGTATTGTTATCAAAGATAAAGTTGCAAGCAAGTTTAAGGATATAATTCTTCCTCCGGGAGCAGTGAAAGACGAGGATATTATTAACAGGTGTTTTAATTGTAATCTTTGTGTTGCGAATTGTCCGAATAAGGGATTATGCAGGGAATCGGGTTTTGTTAGACGGAACGAATTTTGATGACCTGAAAGTTTACCGCCCGGGGCTAAAGGCTCTTAAAGAATTGGGGATAATTTCTCCGTTTGCAAAATTTGAGATTACCAAGCAGGAGATACGAGAGTATGCCAAGCAATGCGGTCTGGAAATTTATGACAAACCCTCTACTCCTTGTCTCGCAACAAGGTTTCCCTATGTAGAAAGACTTACGTACGAGCGGATTAAAATGGCGGAAAAAGGTGAGTGGATATTAAAAAATTACGGATTCCAAAATTGCCGTTTAAGATTGCATGGTGATATTGCAAGAATCGAAGTTACTGATTTTGCAAAATTCTTGGAATTAAAAAATTCTATTGTAAAAGATTTAAAAAATCTCGGGTTTAGATATATAACGCTTGACCTTGAAGGGCTGCGGAGCGGAAGCATGGATATTAATTAGCGGCGCTTACTCCGTAAAATTGATTCAGGATTGTGAACTTGCCTGTCTTTACCGTTTCTTTTAGAATCTTTGCCGATGTGTTTGTAAGTACAATCTGGTTTTGGACGCACTCAAGTTTCTTATCAAGAAATAACTGCTCGTATTTGTCGCCAAGCTGTGTGTATTTTTTTGTTTTTATAAACAGATTAAACTTTTTCTTACGTTTGCGGACTTGTGAGTGTGCAAAGCTTATTATATTATTGATATCAATTTCAATCCACGATGATTGGATAATATCTATTACATAATTCTCGTTATCAGCCGTTAAAATTGATATATAAGCTATGATATTTCGGGATTTTCTGTCAACCATAACGTATTTGTATTCGCTGTAATAAGAAAGTCCTTTGAATATGTCTTCTTTAAATTCTCTTGCGTCCTTACTCAAAAGCGGTCTGATATGAGGAAGGAGAGAATCGTTATAGAGATTTGCGATTGCCTGAGAATCAGAGTTTCTGAATTCGCGAAACTCTTTCTTGTTAAATTCAGAGTTCTCAATATTATCAATTTTCCATAATTTTTCGTACGAGATTTGGCTGAAATTGCAGCGCGATACGAAAAGTTTAAGAAGTTCGGGCAAATAATCATCTACCCTGACAATGAACGAGAATGCCCCTATTGCTTTGTATTTTGAAACAACAAATTGTATCAACTCTCCTGCATCTTCATAACAATTTTCTTCAAAGAAGAGCTTTTGTATCTCCATTTTTTTTACCCTGCTTTTTGAAGGAGCGACAGTGATAAGCCCTTTGACTTCTTTTCCGTCTTTTAGGATATAAGATTCCGGTAAAAACTTAAACCTTAACGGCAAAAGATGATGCAGAGGAATAAGCGGATTAAACATAATATGGTTGATATACGTATCCCTGTTGTTGAGAAACGATATCATCTCCTGCATCTTTTTCCTGTCAAAATAGTAAAGCTTTCTAATCTTTCTCATAAGTAAATTATAGCATATAAAATATAACCATACTAAAGGATTAGTGCAATAATTGTTAAAATTTGATAGAATAATTGTAATGGGTTTATAGGTGGAAAGCTAGGAGGAAAAATGTCTATCGATGATGCTTTAGTAATGATTTTGGCCGGCGGTGTTGGAAAGCGTTTATTTCCGCTTACGCAGGACAGGGCAAAACCTGCTGTTCCATTTGCAGGCAGATATAGAATAATAGATTTTGTTTTAAATAATTTTATCAACTCCGGCTTTTTCAAAATAAAAGTTTTAACCCAGTATAAGTCAGATTCTTTGAACAAACACATAACAAAAGGCTGGGTTTTATCACCTTTTCTAAACCAGTATGTTGATTTGGTTCCGGCTCAGATGAGAACCGGAGGGGCGTGGTATCAGGGAACTGCGGATGCAGTTTATCAGAACGCATTTCATATAAAAGATGAAGATCCTGACTATGTTTGTGTTTTTGGCGGTGATCATATCTATAAAATGGATGTGGGGCAGATGTTGAGATTCCATAAATCTAATTATGCGGATTTAACGATTTCTGCAATTCCTATTCCTATAGAGCAGGCTTCCGAATTTGGGATTATAGAAGTCGATGATAATTGGAGGCTGACAGGGTTCGTGGAAAAACCGCAGACCGCGCCAAAATCTATGCCGAATAACCCTAATATGTGTTTGGCGTCTATGGGGAATTATATATTTAATAAAGATATTTTGCTTGATGCTCTGGAGGAGGATTCTAAGATAGAAGAATCCAATCACGACTTTGGCAAAAACGTTATTCCTATGCTTCTGGGTCAGGGGAAAAGAGTTTTTATATACAACTTTAATGACAATGATTTTCCGGGTATGACGGAAAGAGAAAAAGGTTACTGGAGAGATGTAGGGTGTATAGATGCTTATTGGCAGGCGAATATGGATTTGCTCGACTATGAGCCTGAATTGAACTTATACTCAAGGGATTGGCCGATTCGTACATTTAATTACAATTATCCTCCTGCAAAGTTCATCTGGCAGCAAGGCGACAGGGTAGGTATGGCTACAAATTCTATGGTATCCGAAGGATGTATTGTTTCAGGCGGAATGCTTTCCAGATGCGTACTCTCGCCGAAAGTTAAGATTAACAGCTACTCTCAGGTGACGGATAGTATTTTGATGGAAAATGTTAATGTCGGAAGGTACTCTGAGATTAGAAAAGCTATAATTGATAAGAATGTTGATATTCCTCCTTATACAAAAATCGGTGTAAACAGGGAAGAAGATATCGCAAGAGGATTCTATGTTTCAGAAGGCGGCGTGACGGTTGTGCCAAAGAACGCGCGTCTTTAAGCTTATTCGATTTCTTAACAAAATGTTACATTAGGGCAATTTTATCTTCCATATTTGACTTTATATATATAAGGGAAAAGATTAAGTTAATATATATTGGAGTTAATATGGTTTCTATAGCAGGAGCCCTGACATCGGCAGTGTCCGGGGATAAAGTTTCTAAACTGAAAAAAGTTCTTGGAGGCGGAACGCTAATGACAGGCGCGCTTTGTCTGTTTGATTTTCAGTCAGTGCCGGGTGCGTTTAAGCTTGATCACGATACGAAAGGCGAAAAAGTTGAAGGGACAAACTGGAAATCAGGGTTTAAGGAGCTTGGCAAATCAGCTCTTAGGTGTGCTTCTTATCTTGCAGTTCCTGCAGCTATTGCAGCACTTCCGGCAATTCTCGGGATTGGCGGCGTAGCAGTAGCATCACTTGCCGGAGCTGCTGCATTCGGCTCATCATTTGCGCTTTTTCCTCTGCTTGATAAAGTTTTGCCGGAAGAGCAGAAGTTAGTTGCTGATGCGTGCAAGGCAAAAGGGAGTCAGCCAAATTCAATGGGCGAATATCTGGCATAACGGAAATTTATTTATCTTCTTTGTTGGTAAACTTAGAAGATTTCCAAATATTACTAATATTTTTATCTGAATCTACAAAAATATCTTCATCCTGAAATAATGGCAATACTAAAAGTTTATTTTGAGGAGAGTGAAGAGGTAGAGATGTAAAAGACTCAATTCGCGGATACGCAGAATAACATTCGTCTATGAAACTGTTAAGTCTTGAAGGTAAGTGTGCGATACTAAAGAAAAATTTTTCTACATCATCTATATTGTTTTCAATATTGCATTCTTCTTTATTCATATTATAATTGTGCATTTCTTCCATCATGTATTCTAATACAGAATATGCTTTTTCAAGATATTCTAGATAAATGTTATATTCTTGTTTTAAATTTTCTTCAATCATTAATAGGTTTACTTTCAAATAGATACTTTATGCAACTATATAGGTGGTAGAAAGGTTTGTAAAAATGAAACACAATAAGTGGTGTGAGTAGAGACAAAAGCAAGCATATAAGTGTATATAAAAAATTAGGCAGTAATATAAGAGCGATAAGAGAAAGCCGAAAGATTTCGCAGGAAGAATTAGCTTTTAAAGTTTCCAGTGCAAGAAATTATATTGGATGTATTGAAAGAGCAGAAAAATACCCTAGTCTTGCTATTATCTTGGATATTGCGGAAGCATTAAATTGTTCACTTATGGATCTATTTAAGAACATATAATATATCTCCTGTTTGCTAGTAGCACTAGTTGTGGCTATTGTTATTATACTCGATGATTAAACAATGAACAAGCCCTATTTAGAAAAGTTAGCATATCATATAAAACAGCTTCGCGCCCAAAAATCCCTTACTCAGGATGATATAGGAATAAATGGAATTTCTCGACAAATGGTAAGTTTGTTAGAACTAGCAAAAACCGATATTACTGTTTCTAAGTTGAAAATTCTTGCCGATAATTTGGGGGTTAAAGTAAAAGACCTTTTTGATTTTGAGTAATATATTCTAGCTTATATTATTTTGTTCGTTTTGTTTTTTGTCTTCCTCAACCCATACCAGAGTTATTGACAACGGTATTGCTTCAAAAGGATTTGTTGCAGCTTTGTCATACTTTTTTATTTTTCTATTCAATAATTTGAAAAAACTTTTTGCCTTCATATTTATATCTTTGCACTGATTGCTGTGTGTTAAATCACCGCAAAGTACACAATTAGGTGTTTGTATATTAAACTATCAGGCTAATTCTTAAATTTAATTTTTTAGATTTGTGTTTTATTAGCCGGTAAGTTTGGGTAATTTCTGATTACCCAAACATCTTCATTATCGTGAATCCTGTGGGGAGTTAGCAGGCAGGATTAAATCTCAGGTTTACGATTTTATATTATTGAAGCGGTAAATCTATGATTTGCCGCTTCAAACGGAACTTTTAGATTTGTGTTTTATTAGGTACTATAACCTAGGATTATCTTCTAAAGTGATTGTACAATAGAAGAACAACCTACGGCAAATCTAAAATCCAAAAAACCGGAATCGCGATGTTTCCGGTTTTATTTTGTTTTTTGATTAATAATAGTGTGACAATGCTACATAATCTCTGCATCGTCGGTGGCTTGAAGCTGTTTTGACTTGTAATTGTGGATGACTGCGTCAACCAGTAAGTCGTAAGAAGAACTCTTTTCGATATTCGGAAATTCTTCTTTTAATTGTTGTCTGACCATTGCTTCCAACCGTTGTTCGTCTGACTTTATTTTTAACTCATTACTTGATAATGATTCAATATAATTTTCGTTGGCTTTCCTTTGTGAACTTGAAAAAGTTAACAAATTTGCTTTTGGATCTAATGCTTGTTTCAGTGACTTGAAAAATCTCAGGTTGAACATAACGACCTCTTTACTTTACTTACCTTCACTTGTACTTTATTAAAGTATCCTCAAGGTAAAAATTGCCTATTATTACGGAACTTGTTACAATTTTTTACAATTTTGAAAAATCTGTTAATATTATATACTTATTTTTTAAACTCTTCAATAGTGCAACTCTGTTATTTTTGATTTTTTCATCCTTATCCATAACAAGAACATCATCAAAGAATTTTGTAACAACAGGATTAATAGAGATTAAATCGCTTAAATATTTGTCATAGTCTCCGTTGAATAAAATTCCCTGAACAGCTTTATAGAGTGACTTTTCAGCGTCCAGTACAAACAAGCTTTCATAAACTTCTCCAGCTTCTTCTTTGAGGATTCTAAGAACTCTGTTTGCGTTTTCAACGAGTTTTTCGTCAACTCCGCCTGATATTGCCTTAACCCTTTTCAGGTAATCGCACAAATCCCTGCAAGGATTCTTGGATGCGCAGGCTTCAAGAACGTTTTTAGAATAATCGCTGTTTAAGAATATAATCAGCCTTTGAACAAAGAACTCTTCAACATCAGCCTTAACATCCGCTTTCACAGGCAGAAGCTCCAATGTCTCATCAATAAGTTTTGAAAGGTCAAGCTCAAGGTTGTGTTCCAGAATAGTTTTTATAATACCCAGCGCCGCACGTCTTACGCCAAGTGGGTCAGAAGAACCTGTCGGTTTTTTGCCGGCTGCAAATACTGCACAAATCGTATCAATTTTATCCGCAATTCCTACAATCTGGCCTTCTATGGATTTAGCTGTTTCTGAATCTGCATTTAAAGGGAAGTAATGTTCTTTAATCCCTTCCGCAACTTCGGCGCTTTCACCGGAAACCCTTGCGTAATCAGCCCCGATAAATCCTTGAAGTTCGGTAAATTCAAACACAAGATTTGTTGCCAAATCTGCCTTGCATAATTCTGCCGTACGCTTGATTGAAGGCTTTGAAATATTCATTGAAGCGGCAATTTTTTCTGATAATTTAATTATTCTTTGAGTTTTGTCGTAGACAGAACCCATGCCTTTTTGGAAAGTCATGCCCTTCAAGTTTTCGACATAAGCTTCTAACGGTTTTTTGGTATCTTCATTAAAGAAGAACACTGCATCATCAAGCCTTGCCTTGATTACTCTAAGGTTTCCGGCTTTGATATTTTCAAATTCGTCTCCAATATAGTTTGTGATAGTTACAAACTTGTTGATTAATTTTCCGTCTTCTTTTTTGTAAAGTGCAAAATATCTCTGATGAGTTTCCATAACAGTAACTGCAACTTCTTGCGGAATTGTTAAGTACGCAGCATCAAAATCGCAAGTTACGGCAACCGGATATTCGCAGATAAACGTAACTTCTTCCAGCAAATCATCAGAAATTTTCGTCACGGCATTCAGTTTATCAGCTTCGATTTTAGTAAGTTCTAATATTTTAGCTTTTCTCTCATCCTGGTCGACTATTACGTAAGCATCTTTGAGCTTTTCAACGTATTCGTCAGGCTTGTTAATCACAATATTCTGTTTTGAGAATCTATGTCCGTTTGTAAGGTTTGAAGAATCTTTATCAATGATTCTTATCTTAACTTCTTCATTATCTAAAATCGATAGCACCCAGCGAATAGGGCGAGAGAATTTTACATCATTATTTCCCCATCTCATAAAGTGAGGCCCTTGAAGTTTTGAGAATATTTGCGGAACATTTTCCTGCAGTAAATCTTTTGTATTTTTGCCCTTTATTGAAATCTTTGCGTAAACATAATTATCTTCTACGTACAAATCATCCTTTGTAACGCCGTTTTTATTGGCAAAGCCTTCTCCTGCTCTGGTAAGATTTTTATTCTCATCGAATGCAACAGTTGCAATAGGCCCTTTAACAACTTTTTCAACATCCGGCTGGGATGAAGCCAGACCATCTACGATTACTGCAAGACGGCGAGGGGTTGCCATTACTTTTACGTTATCAAATTTTACGTTACTACTGCTCAAAAAAGCTTCAAAACCGCTTTTTAACTGCGAAATTGCCATTGGTATAAACTTATACGGCAATTCTTCTACACCGACTTCCAGCAAATATTTACTCATTTATATTTCTCCAATTACTAATCTTTTCTTGATTATACAACAAAAATTACTTTTGTCTTTTCCACTTATAATGATTATACTCAATTAAGCCGATATGCAAAGCGGTAATGGCTGCTGATAAGTATGCAGCAGGTTTGTGAGTTTTTCTGATTGATTTATTCTTACTTACACCGCTGTATATTGACCAGGCCAAACCCACTGTAGCAGTGTAGCCGGTTGTTTTGGGCGTTAATATTCGGTTGGATTTTACTGACGATACCTGCATAGTAAATCTATTATAGCACAAATTAATTTAATACTATAAATATGGAAGAATTATAATCTCACAGATTCCGAATGAAAGCAAAAAAACGTTCAGGCAATATGCCTGATTTTTGCGCAGATCTCTCCGATATACTTCAAATTAGCCGATCAACCATTTAGTATGGAGTGAATGTCCAACTCCGTTAGTATAATGTGAGCCGGCTCCTTCTGCATAAGTTGTTCCAAAACCGACAGCTTGTGTACCCATTGATATCGGTGTAGTTCCGTCTTCTCCAACAACACTCCCGACGGTAGGTGTTTCCGTATGTCGTGCCGGCTGAACTACAGGAGTACCTTCGACACGAGGGTTGACCGTATAGGCACCGAACGGTACACTTCCGCCTTGTGCATATTGACCGTATAAATAATTTTGTTCTAGTCCTGGTACACCGCCCATAATCATGTCCTCTTATTTTTCTGTATATATATAATAACGTTTGAAATTTTTAAAAATTGCGCTGTTTTTTAAGAAAATTTACAAAAGTTCACATATAGTTTATAATCAATTTATGAAAACGATTGGAATTATTGCCCTCTCAGGCGGCGTAAGTGTGGATAAAATTTGTAATGCGGCAGAGAATCTAAAGGCTCTCGGGTACAAGGTCAAACTCTCTGCAAATATTTTTGATAAAAACAGGTATCTTGCAGGAAGCGATGAGATAAAAATTGCGGAATTGCATAATTTCTTCAAGGATTCGGATATTGACGTAATCATGAACGCGCGCGGCGGATATGGTGCTATACGGCTCATTAATCGTATAGATTATGAGATAATTAAAAACAACCCTAAACCATTTATCGGTTTTTCTGATATAACAGCACTACTGCTTATGATTTATAAACGTACCGGCATGGTAACTTACCACGGGCCTATGGCCTGCTCTGATTTCGGAGATTTGACACCTCCCCCTCTCCTCAAAGGAGAGGGAATGATGTTCTCTCTTGATTATCTTTTAAAGGCGCTTGATGGCGAACAGCTGAAGTTTGAAGGAAATAAAAACTACATTAGAGGAGAAGCCGGCGGAATTATATGGGGCGGAAACCTCGCTACGGTTGTTTCTCTTTGCGGCTTAGATTTTATCCCGAAAGAGGATTTTATATTTTTTGCAGAAGATTTAAACGAACCGGTGTATAAGATTGACAGGATGTTCCAGCAGCTGATAAATCTTCAGGAGTTCAGGGATAAATGTAAGGGAATTGTTCTCGGGGATTTTCTTGATGTCGATAACCAAGCTTGGCTTGATGAATATTTTTATGAACTTGCCGAAAAATTAAACATTCCCGTTGCTGGCGGATTTAAGATTACGCACTCAAAAGAAAAAATCACCCTCCCGATAGGCCGAAAATGTATTATGCATGACAACCGGCTTGTAATCAGATAGTTTTCGTGTTACAATTACCTCTGCCGTACTCCACGGGGACTTAGCGGATCTCTCGACTCGAACGCTTAGCGAGGTGCAGAGCCTGCTGTGAGGGATACAGGTAAATTGCCTATGTTTATAGGGTTGTTGATAATTTAGATTATGATGGCGTAAGATATCGAACCGTGTCAGGATGGAAACATAGCAGCACTAAGATAACCCTTACGGGTGTTATAACTCTAAAAAGGAGATTTTATAAGCAGAATCGGTTTAGCTGTATTTCGATAGGCAGTGGTACGGTTTTATTATGCATTGTGTCTACAGTTACAATACAGTTTGCCTTAATTTGTACAAAGATTTCAGCATTTACTTACTTTACTTTTGCCCGATAAAATAGTAAAATAGACTCATTGATTAATGATAGGAGGAGATTTATATATGAAATTATATATGCAAGTGTTGATTGCACTTGGTCTGGGCTTAAAAAGAAATTGGCATATTTTTGCAGGGCTCGTACTTGGTATTATAGTCGGAATATGGCTTCACAATACGTCATACCCCTGGATTATAACAGCACTTACATTTATAGGACAGGTATTTATACGACTCATACAAATGGTCGTTATACCTCTTGTAATTTCAGCCATTGTAATCGGTATAACAAGCGTCGGTGACAGTAAACAAATCGGCAAACTCGGCTCTAAAATGATTCTGTATTATACAATAATTACCGTAGCGGCAGTTTCTATCGGAGCCGTTCTTGCGCTTATGCTTAAACCGGGGCTGGGAGCCGCACATTACATAAACTCCGATATTGCGGCAAGTATTCAAACGCAGGTTGCCGCGACTATTGAAGCACAAAGAGGCAATTTATTGAATATTATTTTAGGATTCATCCCGAAAAATCCTCTCGCCTCAATTGCAAGCGGCGATATGGTTCCTATTATCGTTTTTGCGCTTATTTTTTCTATTGCATTGGCAAAAGTCGGTGAAATTAACAGACCCTTTGTCAGCTTCTTTGAATCAATCTTTGCCGCAACAATGAAAATTACTGACTGGATTATGTGTTTTGCCGCCCCCGGCGTATTCGCCCTTACGGCAGTCGCTGTTTCTTCTTTCGGGATTGATATTTTTATGAGTATTTCAAAATATCTGGGAGTATTGGCTATCGGCTTTGCAATACAATTTTTTATAGTATATCCTGTGTTTTTGAAAATATTTTCAAAAGTTCCCGTTCTTATGCTTTATGCCGCAATTGCCGAGGCCATGATGGTGGCTTTCGGAACGGCAAGTTCTTCTGCAACACTGCCTCTGACAATTGCCTGCTGCGAGAAACGAGGGATTTCACACAAGGTATCCAGTTTCGTACTGCCTCTGGGTGCAACTTTAAATATGGACGGAACTGCGATGCTTCAAACAATTGCCGTAATCTTCCTGACACAGGCTTATGGCGTTGCATTGTCACCATTTTTAGTAATTCAAATTGCTCTTCTCGCAATTATTGCGTCAAGTACCTGTGCTGGTATCCCCGGGGCAGGATTAATCACGATAGCTCTTGTGCTTAACGGAATGGGATTAAGTCCTGAACAGCTGGTTGCAGGTTTTGCGTTCTTATTTACAATAGAAAGAATTACGGATATGATGAGGACTCTGCTCAATGTAACTTCTGATGCTGTTGTTGCGGCAGCAATTGCAGATAACGAGAACGAGATTAATTATGACCTGCTAAATAATCCGGAAGAGTACGGAGATATTATAAATTAACAACTTTACCGTAAAAAAAGAGTGCTCTTGTGTATATATACAAAAGCACTCTTTTTTTTATTTTGTATTAAGCAGAGACTTTCTTGCACAATCAAACATGGATGTAACCAGTGCGGAGTTGGAATAAATATTCATTCCGGCAGACTCAAGCACCTGCCGCATGCGGTCTTCCCACATACTGTAAATCTCTTCTGCCGGCATATTAAGAGTTGTGCCTATAAGTTTTAATTCCTTATAATCAATTGGTACAGGCAATGCCCCTCTTAATATATCAACGATATCAATACGTTTTTTTCTCGGAAAGGCCTTGAGAAAAGACACTATCGTGAGTTTATTGTTCTTTATATACTCTTTCAGTGTTTCAACTGATTCATCAATAAGTATGGGCTCTTGCGGAATCCTGTATTCTGCAAACTCCTCCGGTGGTATGTCCATAACAGTTGCAATACGTTCAATTGTAGTACCTCGTGTTGAAAATGGGACACTTTCGTCTATTAAATTATATACGTAAGAAAGTGTGACGCCTATCATTTCCGCAAAATCTCTCTTGTGGAGCGAATTCTTCTTTAAGAACTTCGACACCTTTTCGGAACTTTTTTCAGGAATTATTTGTTTCATATATGTACCTCATTTTTATTAAAAATTTTGTTAACTATAAGATAATGGATTGTAAAAATTTTCATAACCCTAATCCATCTAACCACTAAGCCAATTTCTATAATCCGTAAAATAATAAACTGTGATATACTGAAAATATGAAAATTATCAAACTTGGGCTTAAAAATTACAGGAACTGTACGGATGTTTCCCTTGATTTTGAAACACAAAAAACTCTTATTATAGGTAAGAATGCCCAGGGAAAGACGAACATTCTTGAAAGCATTTATTTTCTTTCTGATTTAAAGAGCCCCAGAACATCTGCTGTAGGCGACTTAATCAAATTTGGGGAGGAGAAATTTGAGATAAGTGCGCAGGCAGAAAAGAATAATACGGATATAGAGCTGGACTTTTCCTACGGTTTGGATAAAAAAAGAGAGATGAAGGTTAATAAAGTAAAAAGCCGCCCAAAGGATTTCAGGCAGGTAATCAAAACCGTGTTATTTTGTACAAAAGATTTGCTGCTCTTGAGAGGGACTCCGCAAGATAGAAGAGATTGGCTGGATAGAGCTATTTCACAAATTTATCCTGCCTACGACGAGAGACTCTCAAAATATGATAAAGTGAGAATTCAGAAAAATAATCTTCTGAAAAGTGAAAGCATAGATGAAACACTTCTGGAAATATACAATGAGCAGATTGCAATAACAGGTGCAAATATTATATTTCTTCGTAAAAAATTTTTAAAGGAGATTGAAAAAATTGCAGCAGAAAAGCATTTTATAATAAGTTCTGCAGAAAAGTTTAGCCTGAATTATACGTGTCCTTGGGATGATATTGAAAATATAAGCAGCGGCCTGAGACAAGAACTTTGCGAAAGACGCAGCGAAGAGATAGCAAGACGTCAGGCTTGTGTAGGGCCGCATAGAGATGATATAGAGTTTAAAATCAACGGAATTGATGCGGTTAAATTTGCTTCTCAAGGACAGCAAAGGACGCTTGTTCTTGCACTTAAACTTTCAGAGCTGGAGATTATAAAAGAAAAAACAGGCACTTCTCCCATTCTACTTCTGGATGATGTTCTTGCCGAACTTGATGAATCAAGACAGAATTATCTTTTAAAATCTATAGAGGATGGTGTACAGACAATAATCACATCTGTTGATACAATTCTTTTTGAAGAAGAGTTTCTTAAAGATGTTAAAATATATAATATAAATAACGGAGCTGTAGAAAAAGGAGAGATTATATGATTTTAGTGACAGGAGGAGCAGGATATATCGGAAGCCATCTGGTTATGTCGCTTCTGAAAAGAGGGGAAGATGTTATCGTTTTTGACAGTCTTGAAATCGGTCACCAGGAAACAGTTGAGACATTGAAAGAATATGGAAATCTCAAGTTTGTCAAAGGCAACTTAAAAAATCTTGATGAAATCCGTGGGGCTTTTCTCGGAAATAGAATCAGTGCTGTTGTTCATTTTGCCGCATACTCACAGGTAGCGGAGAGTGTTAATAATCCGCAAAAGTATTATTATAACAATGTGTATGGCACAATGAATCTTTTAAATGCCATGCTGGAATTTGGAGTAAAAGAAATCGTATTTTCGTCTACTGCAGCGACTTATGGAGAACCTGAGTACACTCCGATTGACGAAAAACATCCGCAAAATCCGATTAATCCGTATGGTAATACAAAACTTATAATTGAAAAAATATTGGATGATTATGACAGAGCTTATGGATTAAAATCAGTTAGATTGAGATATTTTAATGCGGCCGGAGCAAGCTCCGATTCTAAAATAGGCGAATTGCATGAACCGGAAACGCATCTTATCCCGAACGTATTAAAAGCCGAAAATAATAAGGTTTTCAAAATGTTTGGAGATGATTATGATACAAAAGACGGAACTTGCATTAGGGATTATATTAATGTAGAGGATCTTGCAGAGGCGCATATCAAAGCTCTTGAATATCTAAACAACGGTGGGAAAACTGATTATTTTAATCTTGGTACAAATACAGGCAGCAGTGTGAAAGAAGTCTTTGATATTTGCGAAAAAGTTAAAGGAGAAAAAATTCCTCTGGAAGTATGCCCCAGACGAGAGGGCGACCCTGCAATTCTTATTGCGGACAATACAAAAGCAAAAAATATTCTGCACTGGTATCCTCAAAAAGATTTAAAATACAGCGTAGAAACCGCCTATAATTTTATAAAATCAAAAAGTTAGAAAAATATACTGCATTTAACAAAGTATTGTTTTGTGAAAAAAATTTTTATATAATAATTCTAATGGGGTCAGACAGAGAAAAAAACACGTTATATATCACTCACAGCGGAGAATTTTTAATATGGCTGATAATAATATTTATTGTAGTCTCCGCCTCAACAGTGCTGTACTTTATGAAACAAAAGTCCGTTAATGATTATAATATTTTTATGCCCGATGTAGACGGGTTAATTGTTGGCTCTCCAGTTCGGATGATGGGGATAGAAGTCGGACATGTTACCAAAATTCAACCGACTAATGAAGAGGTTTTTGTCAAATTTATACTCACGGATAAAACGGTAACAATTCCTCAAGGGACAGTAGCTACCGTAGAATTTAGCGGCATGGCCGGGTCTAAATCTCTGGAGCTTTATCTTCCCGATGAAAATACTTACATAGAAAAAGAAACTCCGTTATTGGCCGTAAATACTCCGAAAAGGCTGCATGACGCACTGGGACTGCTGAATGATATGTTTGATAAATTAGGTTCAATTATATACACATCATCTTCGTTTGGACAAAAATTGAAACTAATAGATATCCAAACAGGAGGAAACGGTGAAAATTTTGAGGAATTTATTGAGTATGCCGACAGTGTTGTGGATGATTCAATAAAGAGAGCCGAGGATTTCGGGGAAAAGCTTGCAAAATATAAAAAGAAGGAGCGGTAAATGGAATACAGAAATCTAAAAATCATATCCAATCCAATAGTTAATCAAAGTTTATGTACAATTAGAGATAAAAATACAGATACACAAGGAGTTCGGCTCGCTGCAAGGAAATTAACAAGAATACTACTTTACGAAGCAACCAAAAATTTACCTCAAAAGGAGGTGGAAATAGAAACTCCAATTTCCAAATTTGTAACGTCAACCATCGATTCTGATATTTCGATTATAATATCCCCGATATTACGCGCCGGCCTAATTTTTACGGATGAGGCCGTTGATATCCTGCCTCAAGCTGCAATAAGGCATATAGGCATGTACCGTGACGAAAAAACATTAAAACCGGTCTGGTATTATAATAAAGTTCCCATGCCGGTAGATAAACCCGAAAAATATTATGTCTATATTACAGATCCGATGCTTGCTACAGGAAATTCATTAATTGAAGCAATAAAATTGTATGTAGATAAAGGGATTCCGCAGACGAATATTTGTTGTGTGTGTATGATTTCAGCCCCTCAGGGCATAGAAGCCGTATTTAAGTGTTTCCCTGATATTACGCTTATTGTTGCGGCAGTTGACTTATGCCTAAACGAAAGAGGTTATATCGTTCCGGGAATGGGCGATGCAGGCGACAGGATTTTTAACACCTGTGTTTAAAATTTTTCACAAAGTTATACAGGAATCGGGATGCAGCCCTTTCAAGCCTTTGAAGGCTCTTTCCGGTGTGTATTCCCAGTTGTAGTCTTTATATAAAGGTGCAATATCATGGCGAATACAGTTCCAGACGGCTTCTGTATTGTAGTTTTTCAAATATTCCAGCAGAAGTTCCGATTTGGTATTTCCGGCGCCTCGGCCGATTCCACATAGCGAAGAGTCAATGATTACATTGCCGGTCATCTTTTCCGCAAATTGTATTGACAAAGCAAAAGAAAGCTGAATCCCGTTATGTGAATGAAACCCGATTGCAATTTCCGGATTAACTGATTCTGTATATAAGGCGGTTATTCTGTCTAAATCTTTCGGAAACATCGAACCGTATGTATCCACAATGTATAAGGCCTTAACTTTAGCCTGATTTGCAATTTCACAAAGTCTTTTTATATCATCATTATTATATTCTATCGTGTTTGACGGCTGCAAAAACACATCATACCCTTTGTCTGCTGTTTGTTCGGCAATTTGCATAATATCATTAAGGTTTATCCGATTAAAAGCAATTCTTATAATGTCGATTACACCGTTGTTTTGAGGCATCTGTTTTATGTCGTACTTACCATAATCAAACATTAGTGCGTATTTTGCGCCGTTTTTTCTAAGGCAAAAATCAGACGGTGAATTAAAAAAAACAGAGTCTTTTGGTAACTCGCCATCACGAAGCCAGCCGCATTCAATGATGTCAACTTTTGCAGAAACCAGACTCTCAATAATGCCTCTAATACGCTCAATTCCAAATCCGTCTTTTACTACGTAAGCACCGTCTCTTAAAGTGCAATCTAATACGCTGATACTCATTCACACCTCTATTCCTTTACATATCGTAACAAAAATATCCAAAACAGGCAATTTCTGTTTTATTATAGACTTTATATAAATAAGTGTGTAAAAAAGGGAAAACTGTATGACAAATCCAATGATTAATCCACAGCCCAACTATTCAGGCGTAACTATCCAGATAGCAAATCCGACGGTGAATGCCGCTCAGGGTATGCCTTCACCTTGTGCAGTACCGTATTATTCCGGACAATATTGTAATATGATGCCAAGGTCTGCGGCAGAGGCAGCATATTTAACACAACCTGCTCCCGTCAGTGTACCTCCGCAGCTACCTTATACAGCAGGAGAACAGGCCTTGCAATATCCCGGGAGCTATCCTCCGCAATATTATCTGAATAACTATAATTACCAGTACAATAATCCTGACGAAAAAGCCGCTATGATGCCTCAAACAAACTCTCCGGGGTCTCCGGCTCAGGAAACAGTATCGGATAAAAACTTAAATCCGATACCGGAGGCGGATAGCGCCGCAAATAATGTCAAAGATAAAGGAACTCTTAAAGACTCTTCAGCAACAGAAATGACTGCAGAGAAATCCGAACCGCAAAATTTGGAAAAATCTCAAAATATTATTGATGATTTAGATGCTCGTGAAAATGCCTTAAAACTGGAAGAAGAAAATAAGCAGAAAAAAAATGTAGTTGCTCTTACGGACGAATATATTAAATCTTTAGAAAATTATTTGAATAATCCTAATCAAGAAATAAGGCTTATGGCATCAAAAGAAATTTTGACCCGTCTGGACGAAGACAAATCAAGATTTGACGATGCAGCTTTAAATGCACTTTTGAATAAAATGCTTCAGGATCCTGCAAAACTTATAAGAATTGCATCCTTGAGTGCATTTAATTCCCAGCTTGCCAGCGGTAATGAATATACTGTTCACCTTTTACAGACAATTCAACAGAATCCGAACGCCGACAAGGAGGACGTGTTGCAGGCAGCGGATATACTTCTTAAAATGTCAGCAGGCAGGGAAGTAAAAACAATTCCGGATCCTGCGGCAAAAGAAAATGAACAAAGTGAAAAAACTCAAAAATAAGGATAAACCACAATGAAAACCCTTGCTAAAATTGCATGTAGAACAGCAGGAATCGCAGGCATGAGCGCAATTGTGTATGATGCCTGGTCTGTTGGCAAGGAAAATTCCAGAAAAATTTCGCAGCTCGAGACGGCAGACCACTTCATAAGAGTTCATGATTCAACGCGAACTTTGAGTTTTGAAAACCCGACCAAAAATATGATTCAGGAGAAAGTTAAAGATTTCAGAATGGACAGCCCGATTTTCCCCGTCTGGGGGAAAATTAAAGGCTTTGTGCACGGCACACTTGAGTCGCTTGCAGACAATATAATTCCTGCCGTATTATCCTCGTTTGCGCTCGCAGGCAAAGGGTTTGCCGCCAAGCTTGGAGCCTGGGGACTTGCCGGATACGGTGTTTACACAATAATGAAAGAAGGTTTCGGCTTCGGAAAACCGTCTCCTATGGATTAAGACGCCAGCTTTCTTGCAACAGACTTTGAATAGTTCTCAAGCTTTGTGCCTAAATCCGTACTATGTCCGTCGATTGCTTCATTAACATCTACCAACAGCTTTTTTTGCACCTCTTTTTCTCTTGTAAAAACATCCATTTCTTTCTGTTTTGCATAAGCATCGATACCTGATTTGTAAAGGAATTTCGGAGCTAAAAACAGCATAGAAATAATGCCTGCACCTATTCCAAATAAGCTCGCACTCTTCCAGGAGGAAGTATAACTCCTTGTGATGGCGGTTGTCACGGCTCCAAGCACGGCTGAAATTCCGCCTGCGTTAAGCAATGCCAATCTTCTCTCTGCTTTTCTGCTTACCGGATTTTCGTAATCACTAAACTGCCCCTTGAAAAATACCTTAGGGGCTAAGGCATTAACAGGTCTAATCATAATCACACACACTTTCTTTATATCTCTTCCCCATTTTAACGCATGGTTAATAGCTTGTAAACCCTTATTTGAATATTTTTTTACAATTTTAATTAAAATTTGGCGATGAATTTGCATATTAAAAACAGTAAACTTCATGATATAATATAAATAAGAACAGCTGAGGTTTTTATGTACGATTTTCCCTTTGAACTGGATGATTTCCAAAAACAAGCTTGCAATTGTATATCAGACGGCAAGAGTGTTGTTGTATGCGCACCTACAGGCGCAGGAAAAACGGTGATTGCAGAACACGCTATTCATTGTGCTTTAAAAGAAGGGAAAAAAGTTTTTTATACAACACCTCTGAAAGCACTTTCAAACCAAAAATACAATGACTTTTCCGAAAAATACGGCACTGACAAAGTCGGACTGCTGACCGGAGATACATCCATAAACCGCAGCGGACAGATTGTTGTTATGACAACGGAAGTTTTCAGAAATATGCTTTATGGAACTAACTTCGGCTCGGTAACGGATAACCTTAAAGATGTCAGATATGTTATTCTGGATGAAGTTCACTATATGAATGACGAACAGAGAGGTACGGTATGGGAAGAAAGTATAATCTACTGTCCTACAAATGTTCAGCTTATTGCGCTTTCGGCAACTGTTGCTAACGCCGATAAATTAACCGAGTGGATAAATACTGTTCATTCTAAAACTGAACTTATTAACACAGATTTTAGGCCTGTACCTTTAAGATACTATTATTTTGATTCATCGCAGCCAAATACATTATTACCGCTGCTTACGCCTAGCGGAGCTTTGAATAATAAGATTAAACCCGAGAAAAAAATATTTAGACGCGGTAAAGCAGTGCAAAAACGTAATGTTGTCAAAGATGTTGTAAGAAATTTGCAGGAAAAAAATATGCTTCCTGCAATATATTTCACATTCTCTCGCAAAAAATGCGATGAGCAGATGGAAAGCTGTGCTTCATTATGTCTTGTGACTCCAAAAGAACAAGAACAGATACGCGAGATTATTGATGAATATATCGCTGAGAACCCATATCTGTACAAAAACAAACACATAGAATATTTACTTCTGGGAGTAGCGTCTCACCATGCAGGATTGCTTCCGGGCTGGAAAGTGCTTGTTGAAAAGCTTTTCCAAAAAGGATTAATAAAGGTTGTTTTTGCAACCGAAACGCTTGCTGCTGGGATTAACATGCCTGCTCGCTCTACTGTAATCAGTTCTATTACCAAAAGGACTGACAACGGACATAGAACGCTTACCCCAAGTGAGTTTCTACAGATGTCAGGAAGGGCAGGAAGACGCGGAATGGATGAGATTGGATACGTAACCATTGTAGGCTCGCCGTTCCAGACACCGGAAGAAGTTGCGGAATTGGTTCTGAGTGATGCTAATCCTTTGGAAAGCAAATTTTCTCCAAGTTATTCAATGGTTCTTAATCTGCTTCAAAGATTCACGCTGGAGGAAGCCAAAGAGCTTGTATTAAAAAGTTTCGGGTATTATTCTTCAAGCTCAAGAATTGAGCCTCTGTTAGCTCTCCATGATATGAATGAAGCTAAAATAAAAGAGTGCAATTCCTTTGAATGTTACTGCAAAAAAACAAATGAGGATTTGTTGGAATACAACAAAATCCGTGAAATATATGTTCAAAACAGGAGAGTATTTAAGACAATACAAAAACAGGAGAAAAAGAAAAACCGTCCATTATCTCCGGAGGCTGTAGAATTTGGGCGTCAAACAAAACAGATGCTTGAGAGAATGCACTCCTATGAATGCGATACGTGTAAATTATTTAAAAAACACATGAAAGCTCTGGATGTCCTTGCAAGATACGAAGCGAAACAAAAAGCGCTTGATAAAGAGATTGAAAAGCAAAAAGATATTTTCTGGAACAAATTTCTTGCGCACAGAGCCGTTCTTATGGATTATGGCTACATTAAAGATGATTATCCGACAGAAAGAGGGGTTACAATATCTCAAATTCGTTCTGAAAACGAACTATTCCTCGCCCAGATAATTTTTTCAGGGGTTCTTGAAGGGCTTACACCTGCAGAATTGGCAAGTGTTATATGCGCAATTACAACAGAAGATATGAGAGCCGATTTGTATTCACAGCTTCCGCTTTCTACGGTTGTTAGAAAGAGATTAAACAAAATCAAAGATATAAGACGCGAGCTGGATAAAAAACAAAAAAATTATGATGTAGAAGATCCAATGTATATAAACGGCTTCTATTCACCGCTTATCGAAATGTGGGCAAACGGTTCTGAGTGGGATTCCATTATTGATGAAGTTGATATGGGCGAAGGAGATATCGTACGTTCATTCAAACGCGTTGTAGATGTATTAAGACAATTCTGCACAATATCTAACATTCCGGAAGACTTAGTATTTACAGCAAGAGAAGCAATAGATTTAATCCAGAGAAGTCCTATAGATATCGACGGATAGGGCGTTTGATACTTTAATATACCGTTATTAACTGTATAAACTTATTAAAATATCGCAAGATGTTACACCTAAATCAAGCAAGATTTTTTCTCCCCAAAATCTCTTGTGGTATAATTAGTAAAAAATAGGAGAGGATTATGTATAAATTAAAACCAGGTTGTGAATTAGAGGGAGAATTGTTTAAAAATGTTTTTGACAAAACTCCTGATTACATAAAAAATTTAGATTTAATGAACTTTGATAATGAAGGCGGATTTACATTCACTTTAAAGCGCGAACATTTATATCCGCACTCTGAGAGCAACCCTGAGGGGTTAAATCTTTTGGAATGGTTTGCTAATTATTCTAAAGAAGCTCAAGTTTCTACAGCCGGCATCAGAGGCCCTCAGAATATTTTGTATCCGCAGGATACAAGGTTTCCGATTAACCTTGTGGGAATTGTGCTTGCAACACTTGCTAAGGCGCTTGTTGCAAGGGATAAATATGAAGGCAAAGAAATCTTAAAGCTCGTAGGAAGCGAAGTCAGGTACAATTCAGCGCTCTATCTTGACGCAATTGCGCGGATTCAGGCAGCACAGGGAATTAAAACACTTACACCGAAAGAGCGTAAGACTATTCCTATTTGGCTTGCATCATTTTTGGCATTCAAACTCGACTTGCTCGGAGGCGAATATATTACATCAAGCCATGGTATTTCCGTAAAAACTGCAACAAAGGATTTAAATTCTCAGGGAAGCCAGTATTTGCCGGAAGAATCTTTGGAATTTGTTAACAAGATTCAGGAAATCTTTGACATTGTAGAAAAAGACGGCTCTTACGAGATTAAAATAGCAGCGAAAAATGATCCGCTTATTGACGAAGAGATTATGACAAAACTCAATGATGGTATTGATTTATACGTAGAATACCTGAAATCCGGTGTAGCACAGAATCTTGACAGCGTTAAAAAGATGAAATCAAAACTTTTTATTGAAAGTGTAGGCGGATGTGCTTACAGAACGCTGAGCAGGGTGCTTGAAAAACTCGGAATTCAGGATAAATATGCTTGGAATAACATTGAAGAAGACCCGTTCTTCCATTCAATCGGAAAATACGACACAGACCCTAAGGGAAACAAAGTTTTTTATGATTATTCCGTTGATGCAACGGTTGTTGCCAAGAGACCAAACGGAGAGAGATTCTTCCCTGTGATAGAGTCGCTTCATTATGACAGGGTTCTTGCGGATTATCCTCTGGGTACAATCGTTTTAATCACCGACCCAGACCATGACAGGCTTACAGTATGTCAGATAGAAGCTGTCGGAAACCAGCCGGCGCTTGATGATTACGGTATCTCATATATTCCTCTGGATGATAGAAGAATCTTGACTATATACAGCGCAAATCAAGCATTTTTAATGCTTATGGATTTCCGTGTCAAACAGTTAAAAGCACAGGGCAAATTCAAAAACCATCCGAGATTTATGATAAAGACAACAGCGTCTGCGCTTTCGTGGGACGAGTGGGCTAAGGCACACAAGATTAAGGTTGTCAATGTTCCTGTCGGATTCAAAGAAATTGCAAACATAATGAAAAAAGTTGAGCTGCAGATAAAAAATAATCCTCAGGGAGAAGTTATTGTTGATGATGTATTCGGAAACTCAATCAACCTCGGTGTTCAGCCGCGCTTAATCTTTGGCGGAGAAGAATCCGGCGGAATGATTATGGGCTCGGAAGACATGATTGAATCACTTGCAGGCAGAAAAGCCATTGCTATGCGCGAAAAAAGCGCTACGGAAGCTATCATTGTCGCATCTTCTCTCGCTGCTAAATTGGAAGAAGAGAACAAAACCCTTTCAGAATATCTTATGGAGATTTTTGATTCCAACAATATTGCGGCAAAATATGACGTCAGAGAAGATATAGCATATTATAACGAATCCGAGCCTGATATTGAGAAGCTTAAACAGGCAAAAATTGAGGGCGAAAAGCAGAGAACAAAGAATGATTTGTTCTATCTGTCACTTGCAATTGCAGTAAGAGAAGGACTTGCAGACATTAGCGCAGTGAGAAAAGTTCTAAACAGCGCGTTTGCCGAATTGAGTTTTGATGATTTAAAATCTATCAAATTTGTCGGAGACGGAACTTATTTGGAATTTTCTAACAAGTATGTCGAAATCCGTCCATCCGGAACCGACGCAAAAACAAAGGCATACGCAGGCGGCGAAAACCTTGAAGAGATAGAAAAATTCTCTCGCGTTCTCGGCAACTACTCAGGAGAAAGAACGGAATTACATAGAGAGCTTATCAGCGAAGATTTTTACAACAAATCTAAAGATACCGCTATGGAGTATTACTTGCAGTTTGTGGAAAAAGATGCAAACAACGAAGAATTTGTAATTCCCGACTATAAGTTCTAATCTGATATGGCGGCGCAAGCCGCAGGCTTGCGCCGCCTCATAAAAGGGGAAGTTTTGAAAAAGTATTGGTTCAGTTTATCGGATAAAATAAGATTCCTTTTTGTCGGCGGATTCAATGCCGGCGTATCTTATGTTATTTATTCGGCAATATGTCTTATAATGGGAGAGGGCGCTTACCAAATAGCGCTTGCGCTTGCGTGGGCAATTTCTTCTGTTGTATCTTTCACCACACAAAAATTCCTTGTGTTCAAAGGCGGAGGAAACTGGGCTAAGGAGTATTTAAAATGCTGTACTACGTGGTTTTTCAGCTACCTGATTAACGCAGGTTTATTGGAATTTATTGTAAAAGTTCTGCATTTGAACGTTTTTGCTGCCCAGATTGTCGCAACACTTTGTGCTGCGGTGTTCACATATATTTTGTTCAAAAAATTCGCTTTCAGAGTTAAAAACAGGGAGCAAAAATGTACGACGAGGCAATAAAACTTTTAACAAGCAAAGGGAAATTCTATATAGAATTGGGCTTGGATAGAATCTCCGCTGCGTTGGAAAAATTCGGAAACCCTCAGGACGATTTAAAATATATCCATGTTGCAGGAACTAACGGCAAGGGCTCTGTATGTACAATACTAGATTCTATCTTGCAGGAAGCCGGATACAAAACAGGGCTGTATACAAGTCCGCATATTTGGGATTATACGGAGAGAATAAAAGTTTCAGGGGTAGAGATTCCTAAGGAGACTTTTGCAAAATATGTGTTTGAGGTTTGTAATTGCGGAGTTCATTTAACTGAATTTGAAATACTGACTGTTGTCATGTTTTTGTATTTTAAGTATTCAAATGTTGATATTGTCATCCTTGAAACAGGGCTTGGCGGAAGGTTTGACGCAACAAACGTTATTAAAAACAACTTGTGTTCAATAATTACACAGATAGACTTAGACCACACAGAAAGGCTCGGGAACACAAAAGAAGAAATTGCGTTTGAAAAAGCCGGAATTATTAAAAAAGGCTGTCCGGTGATTACCTCTATGGGATTTGAAGCAATTAGAGACAAGGCCGATGAGATGGATTCAATGTTTATTTTGACAACGCCTTTTGTTCCGCCCCAATATATCGAAGCTCTGTCACTTAAAGGACTGCATCAGGTTGATAACCTTGCACTTGCGCTTAGCGCGGTTAATTATCTGTTTAAAAATATTTCTGATGAGACAATAATTGCGGGATTAAAAAAAGTCAAAAACCCATGCCGGTTCCAATACTTTGCAGATAAGAATTTGATAGCTGATGCGTCGCATAACCCTAATGGTATTCAGGCATTGAGGAATAATCTTGATTATTATTTTCCAAACGATAAAAGGCGGTATGTGTTCGGCTGTCTGAAAAATAAAGATTACGAAAAGATGATGAATATTTTGTTTTGCGAGGGTGATGAAGTTTATTTATACGGCTTTGATTATCCTAACGCCTGCACTTATGAAATGCTTCAAGCCAAATGTCCGGTTGCAGCCGCGGAATTTTCGGGTAAAAATATATTGACAGGGGAAAAACTGAATATAATTTGTGGGTCTTTTTATATGTTAGGAGGAATGGAATGGCTCAAATCTCTTCAAGCCTAGAAGATTATATTGAGGCGGTTTACAGTATTTATTTGAAGGAAAATAAAGTCAAGGCTATAGATGTTTCAAGAAGGCTTAATGTTTCAAGGGCTTCTGTTACCGAGGCTTTGCAAAAGCTTGAACAGCTGGGGCTGATTGATTACGGTCACTACGGCACGATTTCCATAACAGAAGCAGGGGTTAAGAAGGCAAAAGAAGTAATCAAAAAACATGAAACACTTTCAGTATTTTTTGAGAAAGTTCTCGGAGTTAACCACGAGCTTGCAGAAGATACTGCCTGCAAAATTGAACATGTTATCGGAGATGAGATATTAGATAAACTTGAAAAGCATATTGAGGATTGGTCTAACAAATGAGTTCAGAAGAGTTATTTGAATTCGATGCCGGCTACAATAGTCCGGTAATCGGGACAGATGAGGCAGGGAGAGGGCCTGCTGCAGGCGGAGTTTTTGCTGCCGCAGTCAGGTTTGAAAAAATCACGCCCGGACTTATCAGGGATTTAGAGATACTTAACGATTCAAAAAAACTTACCCCCAAAAAGCGTGAAGCTATTTACGACACAATAAAAAACAATACCTGCAATAAAATCGTATGCGTAGAAGTTGAAGAGATTGAAAAGATAAATATTTTGAATGCGTCACTTAAAGCCATGAAAACCGCGTGTGAAGGGATTATCAAAGACGGCAATATCTTAACCCTTGTAGATGGAAACAAACTTATAAAGAATTTTAGCTTTCCGCAGGAATTTGTGATAAAGGGCGATTCCAAATCCGCTTCAATTGCCGCCGCAAGCATACTTGCAAAAGTAACCAGAGACAGATATATGCAAAAGCTTCATGAAGAGTTTCCGATGTATAACTGGGCTAAAAACGCCGGATATTTAACCAAAGAACACATTGAAGCAATAGACAAATACGGACTTTGCAAATACCACAGGCCTTCGTTTTTAAGAAAGCATTTTGCAGCGCGAGAATCTCAGCAATATTAAAAATGTTTGTTAAACATGACTTTTTAAATTCCATCCTTAAAAAAATATCGTACGAATGAATGAAATTTTATCCTGACAGTAAAGAATATCAGAATAATTCCGATATTATCAAAGGAAGGACGGTATATATTTGTTTAACACAATGAACACAATACGCCCTCGCCCTTATCCACAGAGGGAGACCGGCAATTATAACGCAGGCAGCGACGGTACTGACAAGGACGGTCACAACCAGAATGCTCAGGAGCAGATGCAGCAGCAACAGCAGCATCGTCAGGGGCAGCAGACAATTGCGCGCGGAAGGGCGGAAGATGTTCAGGCTACACCGCCAAGACAGGCAATATATTCACCTGCAAATAATGCTTATCCTCAAAGACAGACGTATCAGGTTCATACTCCGCCTCCAATCAGATACAACGCTCCCCAGCCGCATCAGGTTAATCCTATGCAGTATCAGGCTGCGCAGGCAGGATATCAGCCGATACAGGAACAGCCGGCTCCTGCGGCTTCCCAGAATAATAATGTAAGAAGCAATAAGGTTAATATTGCCCAGATTTTAAAAGATTTCAGAAACACGATAAAAGCAATCGCAACTCCTCCAGAGATTGAAGATGAAGTTAACCGCTACCTGCAAATTGTCGAGCAGTACGTCAGAGAGCCAAAACCACAGGTTAACCTGATACAGAGTAATTTGAAAATTGCGGCCTCACTTCTTGACAGATATATCTCAGAGACCTTGAAAAAAGATTCCAAGGTTGTTCAAAACTGGCTTGACGCCCTGTTTTTACAAAGAATCAACTACAGCTATAACGAAGACGAGATAAACCCGAATTTTTTGGTCAAATTCCCGGACAGTACAAAAAAAGAGGAAAAACCTCAACAAAGCGCAGAGCCTGCTGTTCAATCCGTTGTTCAGCAGGAAGCCCCTGTTGAAATTGAGGAATACCAGCCATCCATTGAGCCGGAAGAAGAAGAGCTTACACTGGAAGAAGAATTTACAAAAGCTCAGGAAACAATCTCTAAAAAACCGAATATTACAATAATTCCGCAGGACACCAAACTTAAATCTTTGTTTGTTGAAGCTAAAAAACAGGCTTTTTCCAACAATCCGCAAAAAGCAATGCAGATGTTTAAGGAAGCATTCAACAGAGCAGAGGAGCTCAAGGACACCGAAACACAGTCCAGAATTTGTCTTGAAATAGGCAAAATCTATGATGACAATGACCATATTGTTCAGGCTCTTAACAGTTACAACAGGTCTTTGAAATACACGACCGATGTTAATGTAAAATCAAGAGCACATTTTTCAATGGCTCAGATTTATGATGACGTAAACGAGATTGGGCCGGCATTAGACCACTACTTTACCTCCGTATCTTATGCCGGAAAATCCGACGACTTAATCGGTCAGTCTGATTCTCTCACAAGAATGGGAAATATTTTTACCGACAAATATGATGAAAATGCGTTTGATTATTACGATATAGCCCGGAGATTAATTGAGCAGACAACTGACAGCTCAATGAAGGGTTATGTTTTGAGTAACACTGCTGATGCCTGCGTTCAGTTCAAGAAAAGCGACAAGGCCTTGAAATACTATGCAGAGGCTGTAAAGAATTATGAAAAGACAAATTCTGTTGAAGAAATTGCGCAGAATTACAAATCTGCAGCCGAGATTATGATAAGTTTCAAAAGCCCTAACAAAGCAAAATCTCTGCTTAAAAAAGCGCTTGTAAATGCGGTTAAGACAACTAACGAAGACTTGATATCAGAGATAAACACACTCCTCGCCGCTGTTGAGGGCTAAGCAGGCTGCTAAACGCAAGAAAATAATCCTCCCTTGAAAAAGAGTTTATATAAATCAGCTTTGTAAATCTTTATTAAGTATAGAGCAATTTTTCATTTCCATATAACTTTATCTATATATAAGATGAGGATGGATTTTATGCGGATTGCTGCAAAAATATGCGGAATTTTTAGACAAGCGCCTGCCGAAAAGATTACACGAGCAGTGGAAAGAGGAAGAATGCCTTCTCTTTTTGCGGATGATTTAGCCAAAGTTGAAAATGCCCAAGTCCAAGAAGCTTTAACAAAGTATCTTTCCGGTTTTGCAAATAAAAAAACAGCGCAATCTCAAATGGAAAAAGCACAGGCAGACGATATTATACATAAGCTTAATCTTTGTGATGATCCGTTGGTAAAATCAAAAGCTGAGGAGATGCTAAGAGGAATAAAATCAAAAAACCATGAGGAAGATTGGAAAACAATCTCTAAGGTCGAGCATTTACTGGATTGTGTAAATACTGCCGATAAAAAATATTCTACTCTGTATTGCGCTGAGCATCCAATCGGTTACACCCATAACTTTAACGCTTCTGAAATGAAACATCTCCAAAAAAGGATTTCCAAATTTACGAAAGACAATAATAATAAAAAATTAGAGTCCTTATTTCAGCTTATTGAAGAGGCATACTCAGAGCCGAGAAAACTTGCAAGAATAATTAATAGAAGAGGTGGGGCATTAAGTCCTTCCGATATGAGACACGAAGAAAAGTTTGCAAGTATTCGGGAATACATTCACCTGCATCCGGACGAAAAAGAAACTGCAACTTATCTTTGGCAGAATTACTTTGTTAAATCTCAAAATCCAAAAATGCAAAAAATGTTAAACGAAATCTATGATGAGTATGGAGTTCGCGTGTGTACAACCGACTTAACAACTTTTGATGATTTAATTTATTTAAAAGAAGAATTGGCGATTTATAAATCAGTAAGCAAAGGAGAGGCAAAATTCCCTGATTTGTTAGATATCCGAAAGGATTATTATATTATGGCGCATAAAAATATAGGTGCCTACCAATATGGTTCCCAAATAGTGGTACCGCATGAGTTTATTAAAACAACCTGTCTCCGGCATGAACTTGCTCATATGGTGGAAAATGTTTTAAAACCTAGTAAAGTTAGATTTAATGAAAACGACAGACAAGAATTGGTTAGAGCAGGTGTCCAAGAACGCTCTTATTATTTCTTTACCAATGAACAGGAAAGCTGGGCTGTATTTGCTGAGGGAAATATGTCTTCTTATTCAGAAGCTTTTAAACAAAAAATGATTACAAAGCGTAAAGGATTGCCTGCCTGGATTGTTAACTTAACTCCACATTCCGTTGAAACATCAAGGTTAAAAGCTCTGTTTCCAGGCAAAAAGAATGAAAAGATTATTGATAAAATGCAAGAAGTATTAGGAGATGAAGCATTAGCTTCAATTGAATTTCCTGCAGAATTTAAGTGCGCTCAAAAAATCTGTAAAGAAATTCCAGAAGGTAAAAAACTGACACCGGAAGAATTTCAAAAACTGTTACAAAGTCGAATAAAACACCAGAAAAAATGCGCAAAAGATGCTAAGTATAATAAATTGGAAAAAAGAGTTTTAGACTCTCATCAACAACTATTGGACGAGTTTAACAAAGAACAACAAAAAATGGAAAAACAATATGAAGAGCTGGAAAAAAGGCTTAGGGACTTAAAAAATCAATTTTAGCAGAATTTCTTGCAATATAAAATTATCCCCCTTTATTTCAAGGGGGATAAGCATTCATTATTTCACAAACTCTCCTATATCATGAGAATGATATATAGTAGGCTTATTAAGTTCGCCGGCATTAGGGCTTCCGTTGGTTAACCAAGAATACACTGCTGCCGGGCTATCATTCCAGCTGGAATAGTAATTAGATTTTAAATTTCTTCTCAACTTCTCAACTTCTAAACCAATAAACCAGCCCAAAACATTCCCCCACCCTATTCCGCAGGACGCCAAGCCTGTAACCTTCACCGACCAACCCAATACATTTACCCCTACGCAGGACGCCAAGCCTGTAACCTTCACTGACCAACCCAATACATTTACCCCCCCCCCTTGAAATTTTACTTTGTTAGCAATATAAAGGTATTTGGAGAAGATTAACAGTATTAATTTTGGGAATGTAAATAGTATGAAGATTTATTTTTTATCATTAGGAATACTGCTTTTGGGAGCTTTACTTTCAACTGTAGTAAAAGAACACTGGAAATTTAAGGTGTGCTCTGTATTTTCTTTTGTATCAGCATTAATGATGCTGGTGCCGTCACTTATGGTTTTGTTCTCGGGTAATGTTTTGAGCAAAACCGTTTATATGTCACCGCTTTTGGGTGATGTTAATTTCGTTATTGATCCGCTTTCGGCTTTCTTTGTGATTGTTATTTCAATCATGAGTTTTCTCGGAACGGTTTACGCAAACGGATATATGAAACCTTATCTTGATAAGGGGATGAACATATCTTCGCATTGTTTCTTTTTAATGATGCTTATTGCATCCATGCTTATGGTTGTAACAGTTCAAAACGCACTGTTCTTCTTAATAGTTTGGGAAATTATGTCACTTTCTTCTTTCTTCCTTGTTATATTTGAAGGTGAGAAAAAAGAAGTTATTTCTGCGGGGATTAAATATTTAGTTTATATGCATTTGTCTGTAATATTTATTATTGCAGCTTTTGTTTTATTAAATATTCAATCAAACAGTTTGGATTTCGGCGTATTTGCTTCTGTTATGCAGAACAATCCAATGTTAATAAATATTGTATTTACGCTGGCATTTATCGGGTTTGGAATCAAGGCCGGGTTTGTTCCTTTTCATAACTGGCTTCCGGATGCTCACCCGGCTGCACCTACGCATGTCTCTGGTATTATGTCCGGTGTTATGATTAAGACAGGTATATACGGTATTTTAAGAGTATTAATGTTTGTTGGTATACCTACGAGATTTATTTCTTATATGGTATTAATAATTGCGGTTGTATCCGCGCTTTACGGTGTGTTATACGCAATAACACAGCACGATATAAAGAGATTGCTTGCGTATCACAGTATTGAAAATATCGGTATTATAGGAATCGGTATTGCTGTGGGAATGCTGGGCTTATCTTACGGTAACCCTGTTGTTGCGGCTTTGGGATTTGCAGGCGGTATTCTGCACGTTCTTAACCACTCTATATTTAAGGAACTTTTGTTCTTCGCAGCAGGGGCAGCTTATTTGAAATCTCATACAAGAAATATTGAAGAGTTGGGCGGTTTGATTAAGCCGATGCCATATACAGCTTTAATGTTTATTGTGGGTTCTGTTGCAATCTGCGGACTTCCGCCTTTCAACGGATTTATAAGCGAATTTCTTATTTATTCCGGTATGATTCAGGGAGTTCCGTCATCTGAGATTAATTTGTTTTTAACTTTAATTTTTGCAATAGCCGGTCTTGCTATGGTCGGAACAATGGCTATATTATGTTTCACAAAGGCTTCCGGCATAATGTTTCTTGGTAATCCGAGAAGCGAACACGCTGCAGAGGTTAAGGGTGATGTCGGAAAAGTTATGCTGATTCCGATGGGAATTTTGGCATTCTTGACATTCTTTATCGGCGTATTTCCGCAATACTTCATTATCGGGGTATTGAGACCTGTTTCAGAATTTGTGACTGTACAGGGCGATTTTATGATATTCAATTCTATAATTGAATTTACAAGTATAATAAGCTGGTACTTCTTGATGTTCTTGATAATAACTCTAATCCTGTTTGCGGTGAGAGCTGTTATGAACAGAAAATTTGAGAGACATACGACCTGGGGATGCGGTTATGACAGACCGAATAATCACATGCAATACACTGCATCTTCTTACGCTAACCTGTTTATTTCAACATTAAAACCGTTGTTTAAGCGTGTTTCTCATATCAAGAAACCTAAGGAACTTTTCCCTAAGGAAGCTTATTATGAACTTGAGATACAGGACATTGAAGAAGCTTATATTGTAAAACCCCTTATCAATTGGGATGAAAAGTTTCTTACAAAATTTGAACGTATTCAGAGCGGTAACATCCAGCAGTATATTCTGATAGGATTAGTCTTTCTGATACTTGCAATTATCGGTATGATTTATTTTGGGGGCTAGACAATGATAACTTTAATAATAAATATATTAATATTGTTATTCGCACCGTTTTTAATGATTGGTGTGATAAAAAAGACAAAAGCCTTCTGGGCCGGAAGAAAGGGTGTAAGCATATTCCAGCCGATGTGGGATTTTGTAAGATTAATGAAGAAAGATGCTGTAATAAGCGATACAACATCATGGGTATTCAGATTTGCACCTGTGATAACATTCGCTTCCATAATCTTTGCAGCGCTTTTTGTTCCGCTCGTAAGCGGCAGGTCTGTTATAAATATTCCGTTTGCGTTTGTAATTTTCTCATACGTACTCGGATTCGGGAAGTTTTTCTCGCTTATAGCTGCACTTGATACCGGAAGCAGTTTTGAGGGAATGGGCGCATCAAGAGAAGCTTGTTTTTCTACAATAGTAGAGCCTGCATTCTTTATTGCGCTTGCATCTATTTGTGCGGTAACTCAAAACTACACGTTTGAAAGTTTCAGAATGATTCTGAAAAGTGCAGGTGCTTACGGTTACTTAATTATAGCGCTTGCGGCAGTAACTTTGTTTATAATGCTTTTAATCGAAGGCTGCAGAGTTCCGGTTGACGATCCGACTACTCACCTGGAGTTAACAATGATTCACGAAGTAATGATTCTTGATAATTCAGGCGTAGATTTGGGTTTGATTACCTGGGGTGCTGCAATCAAGATGCTTTTGTTTGAAGCTTTAATTGCTAACCTGATTATTCCAGCATCGCTTCACGGCTGGGCTGCACTTGCGGCATTTTTGGCCGTAATATTTGTTCTTGCGGTTATAATCGGAACGGTTGAATCTTCTATGGCAAGATTCAGAATGACACACGTGTTTGAATTTATATTTATAATGTCAATCACTGCGCTTATTATTCTTGCCCTTGTGACATACAGGATATACGGAGGGTAGGCTGCAGAAGCTCCCGAGTTAAAGAATAATCATTCCCTCTCCTTGAGGAGAGGGGGAGGCGATAATCGCCCTAATAAATTAAGAGAGGTAATAAATATTATGGAAAACATATTTATAATTCTATTAGGTTTATCTATGATATACATAGCGGCAACAAGCAGGTTGGCAGCGCATGTTAATATGCTTATCATTCAGGGCTGGCTGCTGTTCTTTGTATGTCTTTCGGGTTTTGAAAAAGAACCCTGGTTTAATTGGGCAATGATATCCGGGCCTGAGGCGATTTCTGCCAATATGCCGCATATCATAAGCTTTTTGTTTGTAATAGTAGAGACATTGATTGTAAAAGCGTTTGTTATTCCTTTGTTCTTGAACAAAGTTCTCAAAAGAACAAATGCGCATCGTGATACGGAAGCTAATGTTCCGCATTTTTACTGCTTGTTTATTTCAAGCGTAATCTTATTTGCAGGTTTTTTGATTGCAAATATCGATGCTCCGGCATTCAAGCTTGTATCTCCTATGTACTTCGGGGTTTCAATTGCAATAATAATTACAAGCTTATGGCTGATTACAATTAAGCATAAAGTTTTATCAAACGTTATCGGATTTATTACAATGGAAAACGGTATATTTTTGCTCTCATTGTCTGTTGCAAAAGAAATGCCGATTATTGTAAATCTTGGCGTTTTGCTTGATATATTTATCGCCGTATTCATTCTCGGTATGCTTGTCAGAGAGATTAATAATGAATTTGACGATTTAGAGGTTTCACAATTATCAGACTTAAAGGATTACGAGTACAATGATTAATTTAATTTTATTATTTCCGCTTCTGGCGTGTATCATACTGTTCATATTTAAGAACAAGTTTTTGAATAACTTAATGATTAATTTGTATGCAATAATACATTTTGCAGTGTCACTTTGTTTCTGTTTGAAAAAAGACTTCCTGCCGATGTGGCAGCCCTGCAAGTTTTTTGCGGTTGACAGCTCCAACATTATTTTTCTTATGGTAATGTCAATAGTATTTCTGGCTGTTGCAATATACAATAATGGGTATGTCAGAGCAGAAACAGAGCTTGAGAAAAAATTAAGACATTATACATATATGTTTTTGTTCTTTGTATTTTCAATGACAGGTGCTATATTGAGCACAAACCTCGGTATTACGTGGGTATTTATTGAAGGTACAACTTTAGCAAGTGCGTATTTAATTTACTTCCACAAAACAAAGCATTCAATTGAGGCAGCCTGGAAATATGTATTCATCTGCTCAATCGGTATTGCGCTAGCGTTTGTCGGAATTATATTATTGACGGTTTCTACAGGAAACTTAAATTCATTATTCTACAGTGATTTGTATAATAATGCGCCATTGTTTAATCCTTTCTGGCTGAAATTATCATTTGTATTTATCTTGTTTGGTATCGGCACAAAGATGGGTTTGGCTCCTGTTCATTTTTGGCTTCCGGACGCTCACTCCGAAGCTCCGTCTCCGATTTCCGCATTACTTTCGGCAACACTTTTAAACTCTGCATTTCTTATGATATTAAATGTATTTAGGGTAATGGTGCTGTCAGGATGCGACGGTTACGCAAGAATAATGCTTATGACAATGGGATTTTTGTCATTATTTATAACAGCGGTATTTGTTTACCATATTAATAACTACAAAAGAATGCTTGCGTACTCATCAATCGAAAATATGGGTATTCTTGCAATCGGAACAGCATTAGGCGGTGTAGGTATGCTGGCTGCAATGATTCACCTTATCGGGCATTCATTGATTAAGGGCGCTTTCTTCTTAACTTCCGGAAACGTTCTTGAAATTTACGGAACAAAGAAGATTAAATCCGTTACAGGGCTTCTGAAAACAGACAGAAAAACAGGCTGGCTCTGGGTATTGTCATTTATCGGAATCGGAGCGTTTCCGCCTTCTGTGTTGTTTATAAGCGAATTTTTGATGGTAAAAACCATGTTTTTGAAAGGTCATTTTGTATTAAGTGCGCTTTTCTTACTGCTTTTAACAATCGTTATTTACGGTCTTGGAAAAGCTGTTATCAAAATGGCATTTTCTGCTCCTCAGGAGGGTGAAGTTAAAAAAGTTTCACTTCCGTGGACAATGTATTTACCGCAGGCAGTGATATTGATTCTTGCCTTTATAATCGGTATTTATATGCCTCAAGGCTTAACTGCAATGCTTTTAGCCGCAGCCGCCGGTTTTTAGCCAAATAGCAAAATAAGCACAGCCAATTTATATAAAAATACTCTCTGTATAAGGAGAGTATTTTTTATATAAATTGTTCTAATTATAAAGGGTTTTATTCTTCCCGTCTGTTTTTGGAGCAAAGTTATAACTAAAATCTATGTATTCAAAATAAAAACCCAAAGCACACAGCTTTGAGTTTTTATAAAAACGTCTATCATTTACCCTTATCTAACCTTTAACCCCTTGAGCACCTGAGACAATTTCTACAAGCTCTTGGGTAATTGCAGCCTGACGAGCTTTGTTATAATCAATTGTCAAGGTATTAATCATTTCCTCTGCGTTATTTGATGCTGCAGACATTGCAGTCATTCTGGATGCCAACTCACTTGCATTAGCTTCCAATAATGCCTGATAAATCGAATTTGTTATATACATTGGAACAAGCTGCTGCAAAACGGCATGAGCTGACGGCTCAAATTCCATAACGGCACTTACTTCATGCTTTTCCGCCTTTTCAACTTTTACAGGTAAAACTTCCCAGGAAACAATATTATATGACATCATATTATTAAAATGAGTTGTTATAATATCAATACTGTCAATGTAGCCTGATACAAAGTCTTCCGCTATATCTTCCGCAATAATATTCGCACCTGTAGCCGTCGGATTATTAGCAACTTCAATATATCCGTTTTTCAATTCATAATTACCGGCCTTATGTCTGAATGCTGATACAGCCTTTTGACCTACAGGATAAATAACGGTTTTAATACCATTTTTCGTATTATCTTCAACTCGTTTTAGAGCTGTTTTAATAATATTTGCATTATAAGCGCCTGCAAGCCCTTTATTAGAAGTAATTACCAGTAAGCCTTCTACTTTTACCTCACGTTTTGTAAGCAAAGCCGGATAATTATCAAGCCCTCTTTCCACCTTTAACCCTGAAGTCGTGTACTCATCTACAGAAGTAAGAAGTTTTCTGAATAAATACAAAAGTTCATCTGCAAACGGTCTTGCAGCTTTTACAGTGCTTTCAGCTTTTTTAACCTTAGCTGCCGCAACCATTTTCATTGCTTTTGTAATTTTTTTAGTATTTTGTACACTACCTATTCTGTTTTTTATATCTTTTAAATTTGGCATATTGTAATTTCTCCGAGAATTCCTTATCCCTTACAGCCCTTTATTATCAATAAAAGCGCTAATATAAAGATTAATATTGTCTCCAAAGACATTCCGAAAGGACAAGGAAGCATAAAGCACAAGAACGATTTTACGACAACAAATCCTAACAAGAATGCACCTAGTAGAACTAACATAAATCTATAAAACTTAAATGCTCCTTTAGAGTTTTCGATAAAATAATGTCTGTAATCAACATCCGCTATATGGCGACACTCCTCAGAGTCTTTGCATACAAAAGAATTTTTATATTCTTCTGCGCATTCAAGGCACAAAGCCTTACCACAAGCTTTACAAACAGCAAAAGCGTCTCTGTCATGGTGATTATAACATTTCATAAATCATCCTTCTCCTTATAAAGTTTTACCATAAGCTTCAAGCTGAGTTTTGAGAGCTGCAATATCTTCATCAGATAATTTAGCACCCTCATTCAAAGCTTTGTTAAGCTCCGGCATATTAGCTTCAAAGTATTCAAACCAGCCTGTCTTGTAATCACTTATCTTTTTGTTGTCAATTTCATCAAGGAAACCTTCGTTTGCTGCAAACAAGATTGTTACCTGCTGAGCAACTGTTAACGGTTTATACTGAGGCTGTTTTAAAACTTCTGTCAACTTCTGCCCTCTAAGAAGCTGTTTCTTAGTTGCCGGATCCAAATCAGATGCAAATTGAGCAAATGCTTCAAGTTCTCTGAATTGAGCCAAGTCAAGACGAAGTTTACCGGCAACCTGTTTAATACCCTTAGTTTGAGCCGCGCCACCTACACGAGAAACTGAAATACCTGCGTTAATAGCCGGTCTTACACCGGAGTTAAACAGAGCTGTTTCCAAGAATATCTGACCATCGGTAATTGAAATTACGTTAGTCGGAATGTAGGCAGAAACGTCACCAGCCTGAGTTTCGATAATAGGCAGAGCTGTAATACTTCCACCGCCCAATTCATCATTAAGCTTAACTGCACGTTCCAATAATCTTGAGTGAAGATAGAATACATCACCCGGATAAGCTTCACGTCCCGGCGGTCTTTTAAGAAGCAAACTCATTGCACGATACGCCTGAGCGTGTTTTGTTAAATCATCATATACAATAAGAACGTGCTTTCCTTGTTCCATAAATTCTTCTGCAATAGCAACACCTGCAAATGGTGCAATATATTGAAGAGGAGCCGGCTCATTAGCTGTTGCTGATACAATGATTGAATAATCCATAGCCCCATGCTTTTCTAATGTTTTTGCAAGCTGAGCAACAGTTGAAGCCTTTTGACCAACTGCAACATAAATACAAATTACGTCGCCACCCTTTTGGTTCAAAATAGTATCAATAGCAATCGCTGTTTTACCGGTCTGTCTGTCACCGATAATTAACTCACGTTGGCCTCTTCCGATAGGAGTTAGAGCATCAATTGCCGTTAGACCTGTTTGAAGCGGCTGGTGTACAGACTTTCTTGCTACAATACCGGGAGCAACTCTCTCAATAGGTCTTGTTTTATCAGTAATAATATCACCCTTACCGTCAATAGGACGACCGGTAGGGTTAATAATTCTTCCGATTAGAGCATCACCTACAGGAACTGATGCAATTCTTCCGGTTGTTTTTACCGTCATACCTTCTTTAATATGAGTATATTCACCCAGAATAACAACACCAACGTTATCTTCTTCAAGGTTTAATGTAATACCCAGAGTTCCTTTGCCATCTTCAAATTCTACAAGTTCATTTGACATTACATTGCGCAGACCGTAAATTCTTGCAATACCGTCACCTACTTCAAGAACACTGCCGATATTAGAAACTTCAACCTTTGCTTCGTAATTACGGATGTTCTCTTTCAATATTGAACTAATTTCATCAGGATTTATTACTGCCATCTTCTACCCCTTTATAATATATTTACTCAAATCTTCTAATTTATGTCTGATACTGTTATCTAAAATCGTTTCATTAATATTAAGTATCAGACCTGCTATAATACTGCTGTCAACATTCCAAGTTACGAGAATATCTTTATGCAGTTTTTCACTAATTCTTCTTTTAATATCATTTTTTCGATTATCATCAAGCTCAATTGCTGATGTTACATCTACTCTTACAATATTCTTTAATTCTTCTAATTCTTTTTCAAACTCATCCGCAATATCACTTATGATATTCAAACGGTGCTTTTGATTAAGCATACAGACAAAGTTATAAACCACTGGCATAACTCTGGTTTTAAATAACTTTTCTATAACAATCTGTTTCTCATCAGTTGAAATAGAAGGATTATTAATAACACCGTATAACTCAGCGGAAGCATTAATATTATCAGCAACTTCATGCAAATCATTCAAAATATCATCTTTAGAAATTCCAGCATCTTCCTGCGCAAGTTCCATAAGCGCCTTCGCCCATCTTCTTGCAACCAGTTCTGAATCTCTATGTTTTACATTTGCTCCCATCGGATTTTACCTCTGAATATTTCCTTCTACTTAACCCCTGTAACTTTCCAAAGCTTCTATGCTTTCGTCAATAAGCCTGTTATGCAAATCAGGATTATTATTCAACTCATTAATTATATGATTTTTAGCAACCTCAATCGAAGCCTCGGACGTACGCTGCAAAATATCATTTTTTAGTAATGCTGATTTGTTTTCAACAGTTTTTCTGGAATTCTCCTTTATATTAGAAACAAGTTTCTCTGCATCATCAAGAATCTTTGAGCCTACAAGTTTGGCATTTTCCTCAGACTTCTTAATAATACCCTCAACTTCTTCTTCAATATGAGCAAGAGTTTCCTCGATTTGCTTCAGATGTGATTCAGATTCAGCCTTCGTATTCTTTGAATTTTCAATATGCTCAACAATATTATTTTTAGATTTATCAAGCATAGTTCCCAAATGAATTTTATAAAATATAAAAATAAATACTGCTGCAAATATTATAAAATTGAATAAATTTGTCCGGCCAAAATAATCTATAATTACATCAAGCATATCTTACCTTTCTCTAATGATACAGAATTTTATTTACCATATCATTATCAACCCCCTGCACATCGCTTCTGTAACCCAAAATCTTTTCGGCAATATCATTTGCCAAATCACTCATTCTGCCTTTCAAACCTTCTTTGACCTCATTGGAGATGTTGTTCAGATTTGAATAAGCCTGTTCAAGCTCTTCTTTAGTTTCATTCTGAGCTTTTTGAACAATATCTGATTTTTGATTTTTAAACTCGTCGACAGAATGTGTATAACGAGTGCGGGCTTCATTTTTAGCACCTAAAAGTTTTTCTTCTCTTTCAGAGTTTAACTCGTCCGCCTTTTTGTAATTTTCATCAGCATTATTTAAGTTGTCATCAATGAACCTTTGTCTTTCAGCAACTATTTTTTCCATAGGTGCATAAAGTATTTTGTTCATCAAAAACACAAATACAAGAAAAGATACTATTGATGCTAAAAATGTTCCGTTAAATTCCATAATAATCTTCTTCTTACCAAATACCTACTAGTTTCAAAGCAATAACTAACGCATAAATTGCGCAAGCTTCTGATAACGCAGCACCAACCATAAAGAATACAAGTGCTTTACCAAAGATTTCAGGCTGTCTTGCAATTGATTCCAAAAAACCTTTTGTTGCAATACCAATACCAACACCGGCACCGATAGCACCAAAACCCATTGCAACACCTGCGCCCAACTGAGCCAAGTCTGAAATTGTTTTTACTTCTTCCATTTTCTAATCTCCTTCTTATTAAGAATAAATACTAATGTTCACTTTCCTCTATAGCTGAAGATATGTATACTGTTGTCAGAAGCGCAAAAACAAGCGCTTGAACACAGGCTACAAGAACTTCAAAAAACATTACCGGAAGCGGCAGCACATAAGCACAAATCCCAAGTAATGCAGTCATAAGACATTCACCTGCAAGAATATTTCCGAATAAACGTAAAGCCAGTGTTAAAGGTCTTGTTATCATATCCATAATTTCTAACAAAGCCATAAAAATTGACATCGGCTTAAAGTCATGTAAAAAGTAACGGAATTTCTTCTTTGCAAACCCTGCACCAACATAATAAACCAATACAATGATAGCAAGAGCAGCAGTAAGGTTTATATCATTTGTAGGAGAAGCTATTTCTCCCGTTTTAAGTTCAATCATTCTTAAAGGCAGCTGTCCCATAAGGTTTGCCGTAATAATAAACAAAAATAACGATGCAATCAAAGGAACATGCTTTCTGCCTTCTTTTGGCATAAGGCTGTCAACAAGCCCCCAGAAGGCACCTAAAATCCCTTCAAATACAAGCTGCAGTCTTGTCGGCACTATAGTAAGCTTTCTGGTTGCGATAAAAGATACAATAAGCAAAAATGCCATTGCAGCCCACATAGTTGATAAAGTATCCATATTAAATGCCATAGGATGCCCTGCAATAACTGTATTTACTATCCAATGTCCTTCACTCATTGAATGACCTCTCCTCTTTTCATCCAAATGGTAGCACAAAGTTGAAACTTATGCAACAGATTTTTTAACATTTAGGATAATGGGAATCATTGTATAATAAATTTAAAGATAACACTTAGGCTCCAGCCCTTCTACTCCTGCAAAAAGCTCTACATATTGTTTTGCCGGGCTTGACTCTATTTTGGTTATAAGCACTTCTTCCACCTGAAAGAATCCGACATCTGCCGACATTTCAACAGATATCTTTATGGGCTTTCTCTGTCCCTGCTGGATTCTTATACGATTAATGGCGTTTGCAGAATATTTATGTATATCGCCGACTCTAGGCGTTGTATTAATTGAAAGCGGAATTCTTGCTCTTCCTTTTGTCATATCACAACCATCGGCAATAAGAATTATGCCTGCTTCTATCGAATGGATTTTCCGTGAGGACATGTGCCCGATAATTGACTCTATAACAATAGAACGTATAATAACACGTTTGTGAAGATCATCAGGAAAGACATGCATTAACGTTCTTTCAACAAGAGGTTTTGCTAAGATTACAGACATTTCCTCATGCCCCTGCCTGCCTATCATCATACCTAAATCATGCATTAAGCCTGCTAATATAACGGCACACATACTGTCTTCAAAAGTTCCTATTTCTTCGGCTTCCAAAGAGGTCTTAATTCCGGATTGCTGCAGAATATTAAGCATTTTAATCGCATTAGCCGCGACCTGACGCATGTGCACAGGCCCATGGTCATTATACCCAAGCCGCTTAATCGATACATTATTTGCGTACTCCTGCATTTCCTGAAGCTCTTCATCTTCAAACAAATAATTTACCATTTTAAGACAATTGGGGTTGTTCTGTAATCGCTTTAAGATTTTTGACTCTACCGATATTTCTTTTACTGATTTCATCCTAATACCATTTTAACACATTTATCCATAGCAAAACAAGACTACTGATAAAATTTTTTAAAATTGCATTTTGCGTCAGAGTCAACGTGAGTATTTTTATTTGAAGTCCTGCTATGCAGGACTCAATTTCAACTAAAACCTGTTTCTACAGTCCCGTCAGCTTTTCCTGTTCTTCCGGATATCTTACACCTGTAATTTCAATGCTTTCAATATGCTTTATAATATCTGCCAATTCTGCAGGAGACAGGGTTATATCTTCAGCACCGATATTTTCCTGCAGTCTTTCAACCTTCTTTGCGCCCGGGATTGGTACAATCCACGATTTTTGATGTAAAAGCCATGCAAGCGCAATTCTTGCAGGAGTTGTTTGTTTTCTCTCAGCAAGTTCTTTTACATAATCAACAAGAACAATGTTTTTCTGCAGATTTTCTTCACTAAAGCGCGGAATTGTACTTCTGAAATCAGACTTATCAAATTTTGTGTCTTTATTGAATCTACCGGTAAAAAAAAGCTTTACCCAAAGGTGAAAACGGAACAAAACCAATGCCGAGTTCTTCTAAGGTATCCAACAAACCTTCTTCAGGCTTTCTGTACCACATTGAAACTCACTCTGAACAGCACAGACAGGACATACTGTGTTGGCACCAGCCTCTGACAACCCAAAATTTAATACTTTTCCTTCTTCAATAAGTTCTTTAACGCATCCGGCAACATCTTCAATAGGAACATTCGGATCAACTCTGTGCTGATAGTACAAATCAATATGGTCAGTTCTTAGTCTTTTTAGTGAGCCCTCAACCGCTTTTCTTATCGTTGCGATTGAATCTTTCTTCTCCGGAAACGGCGGATAGCTCTGAGTAAACCCCATACAGCCAAGCCCGATGCAGGAAACTTCAAGTTTATTATGTCCTAAAAATCTTTTTTTCATATTACTCCCCTTTTTATATTTTATTATAAAAAATTAGAGTAACTCTCAGTCAAGCAGTTAACAAAATGGCTCTGCAGAATTTAGACAGACTCTGCGCTTTTGAGGCTATTCAATACGTTGACACTGTTACTCCAAGCCAGAATAAGAGTAGCTTTGAGTTTTGATTGCAGCTAGAGGCTTGTTGAATCAACTTAAAATTGCCCCTTTTAATTTTATTTATCTTTATTGTATAATCACCTTATACTTTTATGAGGAGAATTGGAATATGAAAGTAAGTGTAAAAGTGCCGGCAACGTCAGCTAATCTTGGACCAGGTTTCGACTGTCTCGGATTCGCTCTTCCAATATACAACACAATTACAATTGAAGAAACTGTTCTGCCTGGTACGGGAATAGAAATTAATCTTATTTCGGAAGAAGCACCTCTTGATGAGAAGGTTTTTGATAACATACCGAGAGATGAAAATAATATCGTTTATAAAGCGGTAGAAATGCTATACAATTCCATAGGACAAGAACCTTCGGAATTAAAAATCAATATTCAATCTCAAATCCCTATTACACGGGGTTTAGGCAGTTCCTCGGCAGTTATTGTGGGAGGGCTGCTTGCTGCAAACAAACTTCTCGGCTCTCCTGCAGATGAAACGGCTCTCCTTTCCATTGCAACGGAAGTTGAAGGACACCCGGACAATGTTGCTCCGGCTATTTTGGGGGGATTTGTTTTATCCTCACAAGATATCGATGGTACTATTGTATACAGAAAACTTCCTTGGCCTCAAGAATGGGACATCACAGTTTGTATACCGGATTTTGAGCTTTCCACAAATATTGCACGCTCAGTACTTCCTGAAAATGTACCTATGCAGGATGCTATATTTAATGCAAAACACCTTGCAATGCTTGTTCAGGCGGTTTACACAAAAGATGAAAAATTAATGAAATTTGCGCTTCAAGATCGACTCCATCAACCGTATAGGGAAAAACTTGTGCCAGGAATGAAAGAGATTATGGAAGCGTTTAAGCATGAAGACGGTGTTCTCGGGTGTGTACTCTCAGGTGCAGGACCAACCATGGTTGTTATTTCACACAAATATGATCTGGATAAAATCAAATCAACCGTAAAAGATATCTGGGAGGCACAGAGTATCAAAGTGGATGTGAGAAATTTAAAAATTGAAGAACAGGGAGCCGTTATTCTTGAATAAATAACGCCATTTTACACCAATAGAATTACAACCTCTTTACATTATGATACAATAATTGTATTATTATAATAGAATCGGAGGAATTTTGGCAGAGAAATTCAAAATACAAGGTGGAGAATCTCTAAGGGGAGAAGTTGCAATAGGCGGAGCTAAAAACGCTGTATTGAAGATACTTGCCGCAACGATTTTGATAAAAGGCACTACAAAAATTTATAATGTGCCTAAGCTTACTGATGTTGATATAATGCTCAATGTCCTTTCGGATTTGGGTGCAAAGTATATTTACGACAAAGTTGAAAAATCTGTTGTTGTGGATGCTTCTAATATTTCGTCTATTACAGCTAAATATGAACTTGTAAGCAAAATGAGGGCATCATTTATTATTCTGGGAGCGTTAATGTCTCGCTGTAAAGAGGCTATCGTTGCACTTCCCGGAGGATGTGCCATTGGTGAAAGACGCGTCGATTTTCATATTAAAGGTCTGGAGGCTCTTGGTGCAAAAATTAAAATAGAAAACGGGTATGTACACGCTCGAGCTTCCAGACTTGTAGGAACTGATATTTATTTGGATATACCATCAGTTGGGGCAACCGAAAATCTTATGCTTGCGGCTGTTTTGGCAGAGGGCTCTACAAGAATTCAAAATGCGGCTCAGGAACCTGAAATTGTCGATTTAGCCAACTTTTTAAATACCATAGGGGCTGATATTTCAGGAGCAGGGACTTCAGAAATTGTTATTAACGGAGTTAAGGCAAACGACCTGCATAGCGCTGAATATACAACAATTCCGGATAGAATTGAAGCCGGAACTTTCATGGCGGCTGTTGTTGCAACAAAAGGCAAAGCTGTTATAAGGAATGTTTATCCGGCTCATTTAACGTTTTTTAATGATAAATTAATTAAAATGGGAGCAAGTATTAAGATCGCTGAGCCCACTGCAATAGAAGTCAGCTGTAAGAATCGACTCAATGCCATCAATTTCGTGACTCAGCCATACCCTGGATTCCCGACAGACTTGCAGGCCATAGCAATGACACTTCTGACAACTTCAAACGGAGTCGGGATTATTACAGAAAGTCTTTATGAAAACAGATTTATGCAAGTTCCGGATTTAAGAAGAATGGGTGCTGATATTCATCAAGACAGAAACCACGCAATTATTAAAGGTGTAAAACATTTGACAGGAGCTATTGTTGCGGCAAGTGATTTAAGAGCTGGGGCTGCGCTTGTTATTGCAGGTTTAATGGCCTCCGGTGAAACTATTGTTGAAAAACTTCACCATATTGACAGGGGATATGAAGATTTTGAGAATAAAATCAGTCAATTAGGCGGTAAAATCATAAGATATGATGATGAGAATTTGATAAATAATGCAAAGGGGGTATTAAATGAGTCCTGCATATAAGCGCTGGTACGACCATGACCCTAAATTACTGGAAGTTATAGAGCTTTTGAAAAATTACCAAGATGAGTTGAAAGACCATGCAATTGTTTTTCTGGATAAATTGGAACAGAAGGTCTCTAAAGAGGCTCTGGACAGATTTTATGATTTGGTAAAACCTGTAAATGGCTGCCGTTGGTATGACAAAGACCCTATTATATCAAGAACTGTTGAAATATTAAGAGTTGTACCACCGGAAGTTCAACATGCCTGCGCTGAACGATTTATATCAGCTTTAAAGGATATGGGGATTGAATACGAAAGTCCTAATAATGCCTAATAATGGTTAAATAAAGAAGTTTTATAATACATAAAGGCGGATTGTTTTTAACAATCCGCCTTTATGTATTTAATTCAAACTTAGGCACGTTCTTTAGCTGTAATAGCAATCTTATGTCTGCCTTTAGCACGTCTTCTGTTTAATACTTCTTGTCCGCCGGGAGTAGCCATTCTAGCTCTGAAACCGCTGACGTGTTGTCTTTTAATCTTTGTTCCTTCTAGTGTACGTCTCATTTTCTATTTCCTTTTCAGCTAATTTTACTCATAATAGTCTAATCGTATACAAAACATGTATTTTAGTCAAATAAAAGATTAAGTAATATGAAGCAGAAAAAAAGCGGACGCATTATCGTCCGCTCAGCTCTCATAATATCCAACTTTTATTCGGTAACCGCAGAATAACAATCCGAGCAAATCGTCTCGTGTCCCGCATGCTCACCGAGCTTTCTAAACTTCCAGCAGCGTTCGCACTTTTCTCCCTCTGCTTTTGTTACCCATACGGTAATGCCGTTTTCTGAATACTCATTTAGAACCGCATCCGGAGCCGTATCCGCTACATAAGCCTGTGAAGTAATAAAGATGTCGGCTAAATCTTTTTCATTAGCTTTTAAAATATTACTATCTTCAGATTTAACGTATACTGCAACCTCTAAGGAGCTTCCGACTTTCTTATCAGCTCTTAATGGCTCTATAGCACGTGTTACAACTTCTCTTGTTTTTAAGATTTTTGAAAAATCTTCTTCTAGCTTACTATTTTCCCATTGGTTATTTACCCCCGCCCAATCAGCAAGAAGAATGCTCTCCAGTCCGCCTCGCTGACATTCAGGAGTATTTTGCCAGATATCCTCTGCCTGATGAGGCATTACAGGAGTTAAAATTCTGACAAGCACCTGTAAGGTTTCGTATAAAACAGTCTGGCAGGCACGTCTTGAAAGAGATTTTTTACCTGCTGTATACAATCTGTCTTTTACAATATCAAGATAGAATGCGCTTAAATCTACTGCTGCGAAGTTTTGCAAGCACTGGAAGTATTTATAAAACTCATAGTTTTCAAAAGCTTCCGTAACCTCTGCAACAACCTTATTTAATTTATGCAGTGCAAACTTATCAATCGGTTTAAGTTCTTCATACTTAACATAGTCTTTTGCCGGATCGAAATCATAAATATTACCGAGCAAAAATCTTGCAGTATTTCTTGTTTTCTTAAATATCTCAGCAAGCTGCTTGATTATATTGTCTCCAATCTTGGTATCGTTTCTGTAATCAACAGAAGCTGCCCAGAGCCTTAAAATATCTGCACCATAATTCTTGATAATGTCATCCGGTCTTATATAATTACCCAATGACTTAGACATCTTTCTTCCATCTTCTCCAAATACAAAACCATGTGTTAAAACTGATTTATAAGGAGCTTTACCCTGAGTTGCGACAGAAGTCAGAAGCGACGACTGGAACCAGCCTCTATGCTGGTCAGAGCCTTCCAAATACATATCAACAGGAGTATGTCCAAGCTCGTCAGCGCGTTTTTCAACAACAGCACGCCAAGTTACACCGGAGTCGAACCATACGTCCATGATATCAGATTCTTTTTTGAAGCAGTGAGTTTTTCCGCACTTAGGACACTTAAACCCTTGCGGCAACAGTTCATCTGCAGAATATTTTACCCAGGCATCAGAACTTTCTTTTTCAAAGATTTTAGCAACATTTTCAATTGTCTCATCTGTAACAATAGCCTCGCCGCATTCTTCACAATAGAATACCGGAATAGGTACGCCCCAAGCTCTCTGACGAGAAATACACCAATCGGAACGCCCTTCAACCATATTGGAAATCCTGTTTTCACCGCTTGCAGGAATCCATTTTACACCTTTTATTGCCTCGAGAGTTGCATCACGGAATTTATCAACTTTTACAAACCACTGCGGAGTTGCTCTGTAGATAACCGGATTCTTACATCTCCAGCAATGGGGGTAAGAATGGTTTATGTCAGAGGCGGCAAGTAAAGCTCCGCAAGCTTCAAGTTTTTCTATAACAATCTTGTTGCCTTTATAATACGGAACACCTTCTAAATCCTTATCACCGACAATTTCCGTCCAAACACCTTTGCTATCTAAGGGAGAAAATACCTCAATACCATATTTACACCCGACTTCATAGTCCTCAAGACCATGTCCCGGAGCAGTATGAACAGCACCGGTACCGGCATCAAGGGTAACGTGCTCTCCTAAAATTATAGGAGATTTTCTGTCATACAGGGGATGTTTAGTATTCAGAAGTTCTAAATCAGCCCCCTTAACCGAGCCGAGAACTTTAATATCCTTCTCTTCCCAGCCGACACCTTCCAGGAAGCTTGCAAGAAGCTCCTGCGCAATGACGTATATATCCTTTGTTCCATTTACCCCGAAGAATGTATACTCAAACCTAGGATGTAAACTTATTGCCATATTTGAAGGAATCGTCCAGGGAGTTGTTGTCCAGATTACTGCATAAACATTATCACTTGGGAGCTCCAGTAATTGCTTAATCTTATTTACCCCCTCGTCATCAAACTTAAATCTTACATAAATAGAAGTTGAAGTATGGTCAGCGTACTCAACCTCAGCTTCTGCAAGCGCAGTTTCGCAGGATGCACACCAGTAAACAGGCTTCATCCCCTTTTCTACATACCCTTTTTTATACATTTCACCGAACACTCTTACCTGTTCAGCTTCAAAATCAGGTGCATAGGTAAGATATGGATGAGCCCAATCACCCCATACGCCTAAACGCTTAAACTCCGATTCCTGCCCTGCCAAGCTTGTATTTGCATATTCTCGGCATTTTGCGCGAAGCTCAGATGGTGTAAGAGCTTCTCTTCCGCCTTTAATATTTTTTACAACTGCATTTTCAATAGGAAGGCCGTGTCCGTCATAACCCGGAACATACGGAGCGTAGTAACCTGACATTGACTTATATTTTATTAAAATATCTTTTAATATTTTGTTTAATGCCGTTCCCACGTGAATTTTTCCGGAACTCAAATACGGGGGGCCGTCATGAAGCACAAAACTGTTTGTTTTATCTCTTTGCGCCAAATTTTTCTCATATACATTTATCTCCTCCCAGAATTTTTGGGTTTCCGGTTCTTTTTTAGTAGCGTTAGCTCTCATCTCTAAACTTGTTTGCGGTAAATTCAACGTGTCTTTATATTCCATTTTCACCTCATATTTATTCATTTACTTGTAATCTTTTTTCTTCAATAGGATAAACACCTGCTTTTACCCCATTTGTACAAAAATCTTTTTGGAAGCTTACATCGTGTCTTATTTTTGTAAGCGTATTTGTTTTAAGATTTCTCATCTTTATAAAATCTGCCATTTTATTATAGTCAAAAGCATTTTCCCATCTTGCAATAACAACCGTTGCAACGCAATTTCCGATGAGATTAACGGTTGTTCTGCCCATATCAAGAATTTGGTCTATGCCCAAAAGAACCGCAACCCCAATAATCGGAATATTAAAACTTGTAAGAGTTCCTGCAAGAACAATCAATGAGGCTCTCGGAACCCCAGCAACACCTTTGCTTGTAAGCATCAAGGCGAACATAATAACAAGCTGCTGTTCAAATGATAAATGAATTCCAACCAGCTGTGTAGAGAACAGTACAGCCATTGCAAGATACAATGTGGAGCCGTCAAGGTTAAATGTGTATCCTGTAGGCATTACAAACCCGACAATAGATTTTGGTACTCCAAACCTTTCCATTATAGCCATAGCTTTCGGAAGTGCCGCCTCAGAACTTGCAGTCGTAAATGTTAAAAGAGCAGGCTCTTGAATAGCTTTAATCAAAGCCCTGACAGAGATTTTGACAATTCTACAGGTTATAAAGAGCACAATTGCTACAAAAACAGCAAGTGCAACATACAAAGACACAATGATTTTTCCATAATTGAATAAAATCTTAATGCCATTTGAGCCGACAGTATATGCAATTGCTCCGAAAATTCCAATTGGAGCAAAGAACATAACATATTCGGTAAATTTAAACATTATAGAGGCGACAGAATTTAAAATATCAATAACCGGCTGTGCTTTTTTCCCAACAGCGCATATTGCAAGCGAGAAGAAGAGGCAGAATACTACAATCTGCAAAAGGTTGCCTTCTGCCATGGCTTGAAATATACTTGTCGGACATAAACTTAATAACAAATCCCCGAAAGAATTATGATGAGTTGTAGAAGCCATCTCTACTATTCTCGTCAAACCAGTATGATCAGAGGCTATATTTGCAATCCCTATACCGGGTTTGAAAATATTAGCAAATCCCAACCCAATAAAAAGAGCAAGCGTTGTTACTATTTCGAAATAAGCAATAGTTTTGATTCCAAGCCTACCAAGGCTTTTAACATCACCGTGTCCCGCAATCCCCACAACAAGAGTTGCAAACAAGAGGGGGGCGATAATCATTTTAACCATTCTTAAAAATATTTCTGCAAGAACATGCAGTTTTACAGCGAAAGCCGGAAAAGCCCAGCCAACAATGACTCCTAAAAATAGTGCTGAAAATATCGCTATTGTTAATCGTGATTTTTTCAAAATCTTTTCCTTCTTCATAATAAGCGGAGCTACTTAAATTCCTCGGCTCCAAATTTCATTTAACAACATTATATAATAAAAAAAATAATTAGAAACATAAATGCTACGATATGTTAACGAAAAGCTATTTAATGATTGACACTCAGTTATTTTCGTCATACGATAAAGGCACCCTAGTCGAAATTTTCTTGCCGGATTTGACGGCTCAGGGGGGTATATATCAGAGATTAGCTAGATTTTACAAGCAAAAGTCGAAACCTTATGCATAATATCAAGATTAATCAATGAAATACCAAATGAAATAAAATAAAAAAAGGTAAAAAGGAGAAAATTATGCCTACAATGAACCAGCTTGTGCGTTCAGAACGTAAAAAGCTAAAAGACAAAACCAAATCGCCGGCTCTTATGGAATGTCCACAAAGACGCGGCGTATGTACAAGGGTTTACACTACAACCCCTAAAAAACCTAACTCAGCTCTGAGAAAGGTTGCCAGAGTCAGACTTACTAACGGATTTGAAGTAACTTCTTATATCCCGGGTATCGGACACAACCTCCAAGAACACAGCGTTGTTCTAATCAGAGGCGGAAGGGTTAAAGACCTTCCTGGTGTTAGATATCACATTGTACGCGGTACTTTAGATACAGCAGGTGTTGCTAACAGAACACAAAGCCGTTCTAAATATGGTGCAAAGAGAGCTAAAGGAGGTAAGAAATAATGTCTAGAAGATCTAAACCGGAAAGAAGAATTCCTTCAGCTGACCCTATTTATAACAGCGTTGATGTTTCTAAATTCATTAACAGAGTTATGAGACGCGGTAAAAAATCACTTGCTGAAAAAATATTCTATAATACAATTTCAAGAGTTGAAGAAAGAACTAATGAAAAAGGTCTTGAAATCTTCCAAAAAGCAATTACAAATGCGACTCCGTTATTGGAAGTTAAAGCAAGACGTATCGGCGGTTCTACTTATCAGGTACCTATCGATGTTAAACCTGATAGAGGATTTGCTCTTGCATCTTCTTGGATTATTGCAGCAGCTAAAAACAGAAGCGGAAAATCTTTCGTAGAAAAATTAACTAACGAAATCATCGATGCTTCAAATGGTAATGGTTCAGCTTGCAAGAAACGCGAAGATACCCACAGAATGGCTGAAGCTAACAAAGCTTTTGCTCACTATAGATACTAATTTATAGTAAAATGTTATAAAAAAAAGCTCCCGAATTGAAAAAGATTCGGGAGTTTTTTATTTAACCCTGTGCTATTTACCACTTGCATAAATTTTAAAAAGGTGTATAATGGTATTCTCAGGGATAGAATATAGACTGATAGGAAGTGTATATATGGTTAATATCTCGTCAATAGTAAACCAACAAAAACAAGCATTAATTCATAAGAATTATGCGGATATTTATGCACATGAGCTTGCACATAAGAATGCCGGAGGCTCACTTACCGGCCCAATTGTCATTGAGAAAAATGCGGATGGAATACCTATTGGCGGTCATGTTTCAATAAAAATGCCTTCATTAAATCCCAAAAACCCTCAGCGGACAATTGATAATGCTAATACCGTAATTAATTCTGCGATGGCACCTTCTGACCCGTCATCTCAGGATTATAAAGTAGCTGCACAGGCAAAGTCGATTAAAGCGGAGGCAGAAAATTACAAAAATAAAAAAAGGATTGATTATTATGCTTAATTTTATTGTCTTTTTGTATAATTTATTTACTCATAAGCTTTGTTATGTAAAGATTAATGCAGACACTAATCCAAGATATTTTAGGCATTAATGGGTATATTGGCTTTCAATGGAAAAAGAAGCCTTTTGATTATAGGTATCATAACAATTCTTAAATCCTTCGTTTTTAGCTATTTCAAACGAACTTGTAATATTGGAATACCTAAAAAATTTGCTAATATTAAATGTTGCCATATTTTTATATCAAGCAATCGAATACCAAAAAATATAAATAAAATCCTTCTATCCGCACTGTAGGATTGATAATTTACTTTTATCCGATTCAGCCTTAAATATTCCATACACTCTTTATTCGCGATTTTCAAATCATCTTCGTTTTTCTTGCTGAAAGACTTACAGATGGAGTGTAAGTTATCATCATTATAATAATAGTAAGTTTTCGGTACAGTTACAAGCCGGTTTAGTTTATGTATGACAATATGTGTCCAGATTATATCTTCATAATTTCTGCCGACAGGAAACTCCTCTTTAGTATTAAGATAGGACTCGCGTTTATATATTTTGTTCCAAACATAACATCGACGAGGGATATTGCACGCCTTATATTTTTTTTCCGCACTAGAAAAAACAGCTTCTGCACTGAGGCTCACAAACGTCTTTGAGTCAACACCGTCATCTTGTAATACTGAGGCTGCTGCAATATCCGCATTATACTTTTTAGCTGCATAATATAGCTTTTCAAAAAAATCTCTGTCAACCCAGTCATCAGAATCTACAAAACCTATGTACTCTCCTATTGCAGAACCAATGCCGCGATTACGTGCGGAGGAAAGTCCCATGTTTGCCTGATTAATAATTTTTATACGTTCATCTTTTGAAGCATAATATTCTAAGATCTCATGACTATTATCTGTGGACCCGTCATTTATACAGATTATTTCTATATTTTCAAGTGTTTGATGGATAAGACTATCCATGCATCTTTTTAAATACTTACCCGTATTATAAACAGGTACTATTATTGAAACCTCTACCATAAGTTCTTACTAGAATATCTTTACTTAAATATACTTGATAATAATAATAGTCATTGTACCTTATATATATCTTTTTTGTCAATATAACTGATAGTTAAAATCTCTGATATTAAACCCCAAATACATACCTGATTATTTATATCTCCTGATTTCTTATAGGTTATTAGCCGCCGTCTTATATAAATCAACGCCGCCTGCAGCTTTATAAAGCCCAATAGTAGAAACAAGTGCGTTAATCTTGTTGGACACCTCTTCTTTTTTTATTACCAGAAAAGCTTCTTTTGCCAATAAAACATCCAAATCACTTGCGGTACCGATATCGTGCTTATCTTGAGCAAGAGAATAAATTTTGTCTTGTATTGCAAGACGCTTCAGGCTCTCGTTGTAATTATCCGAGGCTGTCTTGTACTCTGCAACTCCGGAATTAACTTCTTTGATACCCTCCAGTATGGTCTTTTGATAATTATTAAGAGCTTCTTCGTATTCAAGTTTTTTAAATTTAAGGAAGGCTATCTTTCTTCCGCCGGAAAACAGATCAAGCGAAGGCAGCACGCCTGCATTAAAAAATTGTGATGCGGAATTAAATAATGTATCCAGGTGATACGCATTAAGCCCAATCTGTCCGTAAATTATAAATTTTGGTAAAAACTCTCTACGCGCGGCTTTTACATCAAACCCGATCCGTTTTATATTCGCTTCTTCCTGCAAGTAGTCGGGTCTGTTTGAGACAATATCCGCACTGTATTCGGAAGGAAGATTTTTTAACAAATTAAGATTTTCGCCCTCGCTTCTTGATATGTTGCCTGCAGAGTCAGCAAGATAAGCTCTCAAACTGTTAATTAATATTTCGCGAGTCTTTATATGTAAATTTTTTTCTTCTTTAAGAGCAGTAAGTGTACTCTCCTCGGTCAGGAGTTCATTGATTGAACAAAGCCCGATATTATACTTATCCGCGGTTTTGGATACGATATCTTCTTGTGTTTTGATAATCTCATCCTGCACAGCTAAGAAAGAGTCTGCTTTTATAAGATTAAAGTAGTCAGCAGCAAAATCTGATGTAAGCATAATGTAAACCGCACGTTCCGCCTGTTTGGCAATCTCAAACTGTTGTTTTACGCTCTTTGTCCGCAATCTGTTTGTACCCCAAATATCAACTTCATATCCGGCTGTAATCGGCAATAGATAATTATATTGAGAATAATTGGGAATTCTCATATTGCCGTACTGTTGATAAGGCCCCCTCAGATCTCGGGAGAGATCTCCGGATAATGATATTTGCGGCAGTTCATTTGCAAACTGCATCTTGACGGCCTGCTCATTCTCTTTAACCTTTAAAGCCGCATTTTTCAAATCATAATTCTTTTCGTAAAGCGTGAGGAGATTTTTTGTAAGATTTTCATCTCCAAACCTTTCCCACCACTGAATATTCATATATTCAAGACGCTTTGTATCTTTGTTCTCTGCTGCTAATACAGGCATTTGCAATATAAAAACCGCTGCTAGTATCAGCATAATGATTTTCTTCATATTCAGGCTTTCCTTAAATCTTTTTGCTATAATTACATCACAAGAGTATTTTAAAGTAAAGCTTTTTGTCTTTTATCCAAAATAAATCCTGATATAATAAAACTATGTTCAGCATATTCGCAGGAATTGCCATTCGTATAGTATCTAATTCAAGCCTTAATGTTTTTCAAAAGATTTTGACCTCAAAAGGACAAAAATCTTCTGCCGTAAATTTTTACACATATCTTGGATTATCGCTCATTTGCCTGCTCTTTATTAACAGGCTGCCTGCAGTTGATTTTGAGCTTCTTACAAATATCTTAATTATGGGACTGCTCGGCGCGCTGGGGAATTACTTCATAATAAAGGCGCTTTCAATAGGAGAACTCTCTGTTCTTGCGCCGATAAATTCATATAAGCCGGTTGTTGCTCTTTTTATCGGTATATTTTTTCTTAACGAGGTTCCGTCTTTAAGCGCAATTATCGCAATATTATTGATTATCACTGGAACATACTGCATTACAAATACTCAGGGTAATATAAATAAAAAGGCTCTTGTTTATAGAATACTTGCGCTGATATTTTCGGCAACAGAAGCTATTTTTATAAAAAAAATTATACTCATTACAGATGCGACAAGCGCATTCGTTTTCTGGACATTTGCAGGATTAATATTCTCCTCCGTGTTTGTGCTGCTTTCCAAATCTAACCTAAAAATTTCCTCGCCTAAATACCAAATCTGCCTTGTACTTTCTGTAGGAATAATGCAGTACGCAACCAACTATGTATTCTCCAAAATGAATGTGTCATACGCACTTGCCCTGTTTCAGCTGTCTACTCTGTTAAGCGTTTTTCTCGGGGCGAAATTATTCGGGGAAAAGGATCTGCTCAAAAAAATCATCGCCTCCTTAATAATGATATCAGGAGCCGTAATATTAATACTTAATATTTAAAGCACCCTTTTTCATGGTCATCAACAACCCCGATTGCCTGCAAGTATGAATAAACAATAACTGTTCCCACGTACTTCATACCGCGTTTTTTCAAATCCTTAGATATTTTATCTGATAAAGGCGTGCTCACGGGCAAAGTATCGGATTTAAGCTTAATGACTTTGTTGTCAGTGAATCCCCAAATATAATTTGAAAAAGAGCCATACTCTTTTTGGATTTCAATAAATATCTTAGCATTATTTATTGAAGCTCTGATTTTTCCGCGGCTTCTTATTATTCCTTCATTTGATAAAAGTTCTTCAACCTTCTTATCATCATAATTTGCAACTTTTACTACATCAAAATTATCAAACGCCTTTCTGAAAGCTTCTCTTTTTTTAAGAACAGTAATCCACGAAAGCCCGGCCTGAAACGATTCTAAAATCAGAAGTTCAAATAAGTCCCTGTCATCGTACTTAGGCACTCCCCACTCTTCATCATGGTACTTTACATAAATCTCTGATTTTTCATCTACCCAAAAACATCTCTTCATTTAATTATTATATTACAACAAATATTTATAATCCGAAAGAGTGTTCTTGTTGCCCCAGTTCAATTATTTTTTCACAAAGAGCTTTTGCATTTATAGCTTTTCCGCAAGATTCACCATTTTCTCTTATTTCAACACCCGTTTCCAAAGCCAAGGTATAAAATTTTTCAGGTGTCAATTCAACCCCATTTTCTTTTGCGCATTGCAGCGCACAAGTATAAAATCCTGCTAAAGCCGGAACTGTCCAACTGGTACTGGATACTGAATCGTGCCGGTACTGGTTTTCATCTCTTGCACTTGCAACAGTCCTATCTCCAGAAGGGAATAACAGCGCATTTGTACTATATCCAAAGCAGGAAAATCCCGTATAGTTTGAAAAATCGTCCGGATTTTTGCAGGCGTCTTTCTTCTCAAGAACACCATAATTTATCTTAACGCCATTTATACTCTCATCCAACATTGAAAAACCTGCAGTCGCTATAAAAACTCCATCATTAGCAAGCTGCTTCAATAATGAACAATATTCTTCATATTCTGGATCCTCTTTATTAAAATCCCAACTTATTGAGAGAACTTTTATTTTTTCTTCAGGTTCTAAATTTTTATTAATATCAATAATCCTTTTTAAAGCCTGTAATCTGTCTTTTGGGGAATATGTCGCAAAATATACAAGCTCTGAATCAGGCGCGACCCCACTTTCATCTCCGCAAAGAAGGTCAGCAACGGCTTGACCGTGAAAATCAGCAGCACCATCTACTGCCAGAGGAGTATTCATTACTTCATATCCTTTTAGAGATGATTTTATACCGGTGTGTTCAGTTAAAATAGGTGTATCTATAATTGCAACTTTGACACCTTGACCTGTATAGCCCATAGCGTGCATACTTCTTGTATTTACGCCGGGGTTTTTTCCGGATTCTATGACCTGTTTAACATCAAACCCCTCGGGCAAGTTTTCTTTTGGTATATTTTGAAAAGAGATTTCCGTAAACGTTAAATATTTCAACATATATTTCCCTTCAGGGCTGTTAAAATTCAAATCAGAAGCCATTGGAGAGTCCTCAGCTGTGTTTATATTAAATATATTAGAATCAACCTCTTCTTTTGAAAGAATATGAGTTGCAACTTCCCAATTCCAATCCTGTTTTTTAGAAGATGGCTCTAATTTATATGGCAAATTTTTATTAGAATTCAAATCTTCTATCTCAATCTGCGACCTTAATTCTTCGACAGCTTCTATCATGAACTCATCATAATCCATTCCCACTTTAATAATAGAGTTGAAAACTGATGGGGATTGTTTTGCAGCATTTAACTCTTCAATTTCAATATTGTTATTTTTTGAAGTATCAACTTGGAAAAAATATTTGCTGATATTTTCTAATTTCATAATTAATATAACGGCATTTTGTTTAAAAACTTTAATTTCTATTAAGTTTTTTAAACTTCCGGCATCTTATCTAATATAAATAACCCTAAACGTCCTTCTCTAAAATCTTTCAGCACATAAATCGCAGTTCTCTCCGTATCAGGCGATTCGCTTTTTATAATCCAATTTCTCTGGAGAGCAATATTTTCAAGCGTTAAATCGTCAACTTTGTAGTAGTCTTTAACCTCTTGTTTGTCTTTAAGCATCTCTAATAAGGCCTTTGCAACAGGCTCGGGAGAATACGCATTTTCAGATACAGAACTTACAAAAGCAAGTTTAACAGCCCGTTCCTGATCGTCCTGCCTTGTAGGAATTATTCCGGGTGTATCCAGAAGCTCCAGCTTGGGATTAATCCTTACCCACTGCTGTTGGCGTGTAACTCCTGCTTTTGCTCCGATTTTAGTTTTGGAAGATTTGGTAAGTTTGTTAATCACACTGGATTTTCCGACATTTGGCATCCCAACGACCATAGCTCTTGCAGCACGCCTCAAAAGCCCCTTTGCCATCAAAGCCTGAATCTTTGGCTCGCTTAATTCTACAGCGAGCTTCACAACCTGATTCAAATCCTTAGCACCTCTTGCGTCCGTTACAACAACCGGACATCCCATAGAAGTAAGATATTCTACCCATTTTTTCAATTCGTTTTTATCAACTAAATCAGCCTTATTCAACAAAAGAAGCCTTGGTTTATCACCCAAGAGCTTCTCTATGTTTTCATAACTGCTTGACAAAGGGATTCTGCTGTCACGTACCTCAATAACTACATCAACCAGATTGAGCTTTTCTTTAAGCTGACGTTCGGCCTTTGCAATGTGACCGGGATACCAGTGAATGTGTAAGTTTGATTTACTCACCATTTACCTTTTTACCCCTTTCGCATTTACTTTCGCATTTACCCCTTGTATTTACCCTATCTTTTTTCAATTTTTTCTTTGATACGGGTAGCTTTGCCTGAACGTTCTCTCAAATAGTACAATTTAGCACGTTTAACATCACCTTTTCTCTGAACGGTGATTTTGTCAATACGCGGAGAGTGTACCAGAAATACACGTTCTACGCCAACACCCTGGAATACTTTTCTTACTGTGATAGTTTTATTAATGCCTGAACCGTGTTCTGCAATAATAGTTCCTTCGTAAGCCTGTATTCTTTCTTTATTACCTTCTACGATTTTAACAAATACACGAACCGTGTCGCCCGGATTCATATCCGGCAATTCTCTTGTTGTGTATTCTGCCTCTAAATTTTTAATAATAGGATTCATTTTGCTATTCCTTTATATTTTGACTATTGTTGTACATTTTAACTTCATCATAAATAAAAAAAAATCCAAATACAAGTAGGTATTCGAAATTGTAAACATTTTTTTACTTTTGTAACAATTTCATGTAAAATTATCAAAAGAAAATCTTTACGATTTTTATAACCACCAGCCGAGATATGAAAGGTTATAATTTTGAATCCAGTAGCAAGTAAAAGTGTATCTAGTTTCATAACCAAGATGACGAAAGCTGACGCTTTAGCTCCTATTGTTGCTTTAGAGGGTACAGTTGTTCTGGGAAGAACTTATCAGGCTTACAAACGCGGAAAAGCCGATGAAGCAAGAGAGCGTTTCATTGAAGAATCTATGGGCTCTATTGTTTGGCTTTGCGGTGTCGGTGCGATGAACAAGCTTGGAGATAAAATTGTCGCCAAAATTCTCAGAAAATCCGGTGCAAACTTTGACGTTGGAACAGATAAAGTTTTAAGAACACCTTTTGAAAACTTTATGAATAAGGTTGCTCCAAAAGGTTTTAGCGCGAAACAGGTAGCATTGATAAAAGGCGCTAAAGTGCTCACCAGTATTGTTATCACAAACCTGTTTATAGGCTTTGTAGTACCAAAGGTTAATCAGGCACTAACCAGAAAATTAAGAAGCGAAAGAAGGCATCCGCACGAGACAAAAGGCCCGAATCCTTCATTCAAAGGCGGCGCAATAAATGCTATTAATGCCTTTACAAACGCTATTGAAAACACTAACACAGGTAAACTTCTCTCAAGCGACATAGGTATCGCAGGCGGAAGAATGTACAACGCAAGAAGAAAAGAAGAAAGAAGAGAAGTTGCTATCCGTGATATCGGCTCAATTTATTTCTATATGTGGGCACAGGGACATGTCATAAAACTGCTTAACCTCATTGAGAGCGGAAAGGCTTCAAGACTGAACCCTGCGACTGTAGAGACTTTACACAAGCATCTTATAGATTATATTAAAGATAAAAATATGAATGTAGAAGAGTTCAAAAAAGCCATACTCGGGCTTAACATCTCTGATATTAAGTATAATAAAGATTATGACGCATTATTCAAATCCGAAAAGCCGTCATTCTTTGATAAATTGTTCAAGAGAAAACCGCTTGAAGTCGCCAAAGTTTCTGATATCGAAAAACTCGGAGGAGATACCGAATTTCTCAAGCGTGTAAGAGAAATGTCTAAACTCCAGCCGGAAAGAGTCGGGGAAGCTGTTATAACAAAACAACAGTTCCTTGATACATTGAATAAATCGGAAATAAATGATCCAAAACTTCTGGATAAAGTGTTTGGAGACTTCACAGGCGGTGCACACAAAGAAGAGTTCAGATATGTTTCAAACTCTAAGCTCTATAAGCTTAAAAAAGAGATGGAACAGTATGTTGAAACCATTTGTAAATCCGCAAAAGACGGCAAAGTTAACAAAGAACTCTTAGAAAAAGTTCAAAAGAAAAATCTGATGTTTAGCGGAATCAATTTTGCAGTCGGATTTGCAGTCGCAGCAGCATTCTTATCGACATTTATTCCGAAAATTCAATATTACATAACCAAAAAGACAACCGGTGTTGACGCATTTCCTGGAACGTACGATTTTGAACATCACCACGAAACTTAATCGCAATACTTACGCTTTTCGCTGTCATAGGTCTGAACTTTCCAGCCTTGCTTGTTTACAGTAAATTTAACCGAATTATTAATATCCGTTCTTAAAATTCTTGTGTTCTTTAATGTTTCAAGCGTATAAATGGAAGGGTGCCCGAACTTATTTTCGCCTACCGAAATTAAGGAAACTTTTGGGTTTAAATAATCTGCCATTTCTTTATTCACTACGCCAAAGGCCCCATGGTGCCCCACTTTTAGAATAGTTATGTTTTTAGGTAACTTTGATTTCAGATTATCAAAAGTTTTTATTCCTGAATCCCCGGTAAACAACATCTTAAAATCCCCATATTCTAAAAGGGTTACTATTGAAGATTCGTTGTCATCTGTATTTGCAGGAGAAATATAATTTGTTATTTTTAATCCGTTTTCATCTGTCACACTTTGCCTGTTTTCGGCAAGAATTAATTTTACACCGTTTTTATCAGCTGCCCTGTAAATCTGTTTTGCCGCAGCAGACGAGTGCACAAGCGAGTTTACATAAATCTTATTAACGTTCAGCCCGTTCATTAAGTCAACGGCTCCGCCGCAGTGGTCATTATCGAAATGGGTTACGATAATTGTATCAATCTTCTTTATTCCTCTGTCTTTCAGATACTTGAGAATAATCATCTCTGCCTGAGATTTGCCGCCGTTATATCCGCTCTTTGCCGTATCTATGATTAAATATTTATTATCCGGAGTTTTTACAAGGAATGAATCTGCGTTCCCGACATCAAACGCAGTAATTTCCAGGTTGTGATTCTTTATCGGAATTGTGGAGATTAGGAGAATCAAAACCATTGCAGGAAGCGTTATTCTCAAATATTTCAAGAATTTTTCTCTTATTTCTTTATCAAATAAAGCCGTAATATTAAGCAGGATTAAATAATAAATAATTATTTGAACCGCATTCGGATGAGTTGTCTGCAAGGCGGCGTGAGGAAGCTTTCCCCAAAAGTCTGAAATATTCACAAGAACAGACAAAAGCGGATTCAGGAAATAATCAAAAACCCTGCATACAAAATCAGAAATCGGAGTAATAATTGAGACCAGAGAGCTTATAAATCCGCCAAAGCTTATTATTGAGAGTATCGGAACACTCATTATATTTGCAAATACAGAATACAAACTTATATTGCTGAAATAGAAAATCTGAATAGGAATAACCCAGAGCTGTGCAATTACAGGTACGCTCACCGTTCCTATTATCCAGTTTACATATTTGTTTTCACTTCTTACAAGATACGGTGTCATAACAAGAAGCCCGAATGTGACAATAAACGACAATTGAAAGCCCACATCATTTATAAACATCGGATTATAAACCAGCATCAGAAATGCTACAAAAGATAGCAGCGAAATGCTATGCGCATCTCTGTCAATCAGTTTGCCGATAAGTACAAACACCAGCATAAAAGTTGCTCTTATAACAGAAGCTCCCAAACCTGTCATAAGAGAATAAGTTATCACGGCAAGAATACACATAGATATGTTGACTTTGTAATTAATTCTGAAAAGAGACAAGAAAAAGTAAAAAAACGAAAAGATAAAAGCAACATTCATGCCGGAAGCTGCAAGAATATGAAGCAGGCCTGAATTAACAAAAGATTGCTTGATATCCTCGGGCGCAGAAACAGCATCATCTCCAAACACAATACCGCCTAATATTTCCAGATTAGGAGACGGCAAATATTTTGAATGTACGCAGATAATCTTTTCTCTATAATCGTTAATCCACTGGAGCGCATTTTCCGTCCAACTCTTTTTACCTTCAATCTTACTAAACTCTTTGCCGTAAAACACAGCATAAGTATCAAAATTTCTCAAATAATTTCCGTAATCAAATTGAGAAGGATTACCAGCCTTGAATGGTATTGAAAGCCGGCCGGTAATTTTATACGAGTCATAAATTTTCAACTTGTCAGGCGTATTTAAAGTAACAAGCAGTTTTTCTTTATCAAAATCTCTGACCATTGAATCATACTCAATCTTCTCAACATTAAAGAAAAATCTTGTTTTATCTTCACCTTTAATTTGCGGAATCGAAAGAATCTTACCGTAAATAGTCGAATTCACCGGCGCAATATTAAGAAGTTCATCAGTCTCTCTTATGCGATGGGACGTATTAAAAATCCCGAAATAAAATATCAAAACCCAAACCAGAGCATACTTTGGCGGAAAATAATTTTTCAGAACAGCAAACACCAAAACAAGTGTAATGAAAAAAGCAAAAAAAAGCGAGCTGTCTGCCAGTGTTGAGAAAAGCGCTAAAATATAAATCCCAACCGTCACAAGCATAAGAAGGTTTTTATTTTGGCAGACAGTATTGCATAATTCCCGTATCATACTAAATTTAATTCTATCACAGAGTCTTTTACGGTTGAACTATGCCTGTTAAGCATAATAAGCAATAGAATATAAGTATTTGCTATTTTATAAAAAGAGTAAATAATAGAATTAATGAATATTAAAGATGATAATATATTGCAAAATCTAAAAGATGCAGACTGTCCAAAAGAGTTAATAGAAGAGTTTTTTAGAATGAAAGAGGCCGGTTTAAACAACCAGCTTGTTCAACTTTTATATACACAAAAAACTCGCCTTCTTGAAAGTCTGCATGAGTCACAAAAAAAGGTAGATTGTCTTGATTATTTGATTTTTCAAATAAGTCAAAATCCGTCTTAAATAGGTAACAGCATGCAGCAAAAAAATCTATATTTATATTGTAATATAGCTTTATTGATGGCGGCCCTGATTTCAGGGTTATCATTTGTTGCACAAAAGCCGTTTTAGCAACATTAATTTTAAGCAGTGAGGCTGTTTTTGCGGTATTGGGCGGAATGCTGCTGCTTGGAGAAACTCTTACCGCACGGGAAATTGCAGGATGTTTGATAATGCTTTCGGCAATAGTTTTTTCGCAAATCCCGAACAGCAGACGAAATATAACAGCAAAGGAGAGTATCCGATGAAAAAACAAATTTTTAACCAAACATTTGATGAAGAACGTTCTTTGTACAATTTAAAAGATACGAATGTTTTGAACTGTAAGTTTGAAGGGCCGGCAGACGGAGAGTCGGTTTTAAAAGAGTGCAGAAATTTTGCGGTAAATAACTGCTCTTTTTCGCTCCGTTATCCAATGTGGCATGCAAAAAAATTCCTGCTGAAAAATTCATCAATGGATGAAAAAACGAGAGCCCCTCTTTGGTATTGCAAGGACGGAGAAATATCATACTGCAATATTCAAGGGGTTAAGTGCCTAAGAGAGTGCAAAAATATCACGGTTAATAACTCCAATATTCTGTCTCCCGAATTTGGCTGGAGATGCAAAGGGGTAAAAATCACGAACTCAACAATTGATTCAATGTACTTTTTGTTTGAATCAAAAGATGTTGATGTGGATTGTCTTAATCTCACGGGCAAATATACATTCCAGTACATGAAAAATGTTCACATAAAAAATTCAAACCTTGATACAAAAGACGCGTTTTGGCACGGAAAAAATATCATTGTTGAAAACTCTGTTGTAAAAGGCGAGTATCTTGGCTGGTTTAGCGAAAATTTAACATTTATCAACTGTAAGATTATCGGCACACAGCCTTTATGTTATTGCAAAAATTTAAAACTAATAAACTGTACAATGGAAGATACGGATTTATCTTTTGAGTATTCCGAAGTGGAAGCCGATATTATAGGGCATATAGATTCTGTTAAAAATCCTAAATCAGGCACAATTGTTGCTGATTCTGTCGGAGAAATAATTTCTGAGGATGCGATTATGAAATGCCGAGGTAAAGTTTTAGTAAGAGAAAATAAGATGACTGCTTAAAATGGAGGCAATATGTTTAAAAAACTTTTGATTTTAACTGTTACGTTTATATTAATTATAGGAGGTACAAGTATGGCAAAAACTAATGATTGGGATAAAACATTCCCGAAAAGCGACAAGGTTGATGTTAAAAAAGTAAATTTTAAAAACAGATACGGAATAACTCTTGTTGGGGATTTATACACCCCGAAAAACAAGCCGTCAGAAGAAATGGCAGCGATTGCAGTTGCAGGCCCTTTTGGTGCAGTAAAAGAGCAGGCATCGGGCTTGTATGCTCAAACAATGGCAGAAAGGGGGTTTGTAACCTTAGCATTTGATCCTTCATATACGGGAGAAAGCTCCGGTGAGCCTAGAAATGTTTCATCACCTGAAATTAATACGGAAGACTTTAGTGCAGCAGTAGACTTTTTGAGCAATCAAAAAGACGTTAATCCTGATGAAATTGGAATTATCGGAATTTGCGGTTTCGGTGGGTTCGGCTTGAACGCTGCGGCTATTGATACCAGAATTAAAGGAACCGTTACGGTTACAATGTACGATATGACAAGAGTTACGGCAAACGGCTATTTTGATTCAATGGACGAAAAAGCACGCTATGAATTAAAAGAAGCATTGAACAAACAAAGAACGGAAGATTTTAAAAACGGCAGTTATGCTAAAGCTCCGGGGCTTCCTGAAAAATTAACAGGGGAAGAACCACAGTTTGTAAAAGATTACTACGGGTATTATAAAACTGAACGAGGATTCCATGAACGTTCAATAAATTCTAACGGAAACTGGAATACAACAGCTTCTCTTGCTTTAATAAATATGCCGATTTTGGCTTACAGCAACGAAATCAAAAACGCTGTATTGATGATTCACGGTGAAAAAGCACATAGCAGATATTTTAGTGAAGATGCTTTCAAAAAGCTCAAAGGCAGCAACAAGGAACTTTTGATTGTTGATGGTGCAAATCACGTTGATTTGTATGACAATCTTGAGAAAATTCCGTTTGATAAGATTGAACAATTCTTCACAACATACTTGAAGGGGAATAAATAATGAAAAAAATACTGCTATTATTTATAGCCGTGCTGCTTTCGCAAAATTTTCTTTTTGCGGCAGCAGTACAAAATGAGGACAAAAACATGACAAGAACAGATATTTGTAAGAAAAATTATAAAACGCTCTTTGGCGGAGAAGCGCTAACTCCGACCGGCGATGACCCTGAAATGATGGCAATTTTACAAAAATACATTTTCGGAGAAGTTTTCACTGTAGGCGATTTGGATATTAAGACAAGAGAATTACTGACAGTAACATCTCTTGCCGTTCAACAGACTTTACCGCAGTTAAAGGCGCATATTAATGGAGCCCTAAACGCAGGGGCAACTCCGATTGAATTAAGAGAAGCAATTTACCAGCTTGCGCCGTTTATCGGATTCCCGAAAACTTTGAATGCTTTAGGTGTATTAAACGATGTGTTTAAAGAAAGAGGAATCGAAACACCTCTAAAATCTACAGCAACAGTTAAGGAAGAAGAACGATACCAAAAAGGTTTTGAAATTCAAAATCCTTTATACGGAGACGAAATAAAACAAGCAATGGAGGGACTTCCTGATGATATGGGAGCTGAAGTTGCAAGATTTTTGACAGAAGTCTGCTTCGGAGACTTCTATACACGTGAGGGACTTGATATTAAAACAAGAGAATTGTTATTTATTGCAGCTCTTGTTACAACAGGAAACTCAACGACCTTAAAAAGCCATATTAAAGGTAATCTAAGAGCAGGAAATTCAAAAGAAACAGTTACGGCCGCAATAATTCAATGTCTGCCTTATGTAGGATTTCCGAATACATTAGCGGCACTAAAAACACTCAAAGAAGTTCTTGTAGAGAATTAAGACGGATTAAACTTGCTAAAAAAGATGTAGAAACGTTGCTTAGTATAAAAACCGTCTCATATTTTACCTGTACTTCAGCTATAAAATATAATTATTATGAATGAACGGACTCTAAAAACAGACTTTTTTACTTTGTCCGGTTTTAGAGTCTAGTTCGCATTTAACTTTCCTTTATAATTTCAAAAATAGCTTTGCATTTTGCAAAAACTTTTTCTGCATCTGAAAGTGCTAGCATATTAGGACCGTCACACAACGCGCAATCGGGATCTGGATGAACTTCAAAAAACAATACATCCGCCCCGGCAGCCATAGCCGCATTTGCAAGAGTTGGAACAAATCTTCTGTCACCGCCGGTAGAATCACCGTTAGAACCGGGCATCTGAACGCTGTGAGTAGCATCGAACACAACAGGATAGCCAAATTCTTTCATAATTGGAATTGCACGAAAATCAACCACAAGGTTGTTATACCCGAATGACACTCCCCTATCCGTAACCATAATTTTTTTATTTCCTGACTCTTCTACTTTTTTGATTAAAGATTTCATCTGCTGCGGAGCTAGAAATTGCCCTTTTTTAATGTTAACAATTCTTCCGGTTTTAGCGGCCGCAACAAGTAAATCCGTCTGCCTGCATAAAAATGCCGGAATTTGTAATATATCTGCCACTTCCGCAACAGGGAGAGCTTGTTCGGGAAGATGAATATCAGTAACTATCGGAATATCAAATTCTTTTTTTATCAGACTTAACACCTCAAGCCCTTTTTCCATTCCGGGCCCTCTAAAAGATGTGATAGAAGAACGATTTGCCTTATCAAAAGAAGATTTGAATACATAATTTATATCCAATTTTTCGCAAACGGTTTTTAGTCCCTCCGCGGTTTTTCTCAAGACGTCAAGAGATTCAATAGCACAAGGTCCTGCAAGGATTGTCAATTTATCTCCGCCGACTTCAAAGTTTTTTAGTCTGATTGTCATTAGAACTCCTCAAGGTTTTATTAATAAAGTGACAAGAAATATTCTATAACTACAGCTTAACTTTTTCAACCATCTTACAATAATTAATGCAATGTGCAGCACAACAGTTCCGTAAAATAGACAGACTAATACCGTTTCCAGACTCAACCGAAGCCCCTAAAACCGGCTTCGCTCGAACAAAGGGTCTTTACGACTTCTTTATGAACAGAAAAAATTTTTAGCAATTATATGATTGTTTTTATAATAAAGTGATACAATACAGATTGGAAAATTTAGTGAAGTACAGATATAAATAGTAAAGATGAGTGTAATAATATTTTGAATATCACCTTATTTTTAATAAACAATCAGCAATAAAACTTAACAAAATCGGTTAAAAAGTAATAAACATGCTTGCAATAAGAATTTTAGCAAGTATGATAAATTAAGATGAGAAAATTTCATCTGTTGAAAGCCGAAAATAGAGGACAATATGGCAAAAGACGTAATAGAAATAGAAGGTACAATTCTGGAGTCCATGCCGAATGCGATGTTCAAGGTTAAACTTGAAAACGGATATGAGATTCTGGCACATATATCAGGCAAAATCAGAAAAAATTTCATCAGGATATTGCCGGGCGACAGAGTAAAGGTAGAAATGACGCCTTATGATTTAACCAAAGGCAGAATAACTTTCAGACTTAAATAATAAAGATAATATAAAGGAACAAGAAAATGAAAACAAGATCATCAGTAAAACCAATGTGCGACAAATGCAAAGTTATCAAAAGAAAAGGCAGAGTTGCAGTAATATGCGAAAACCCTAAGCATAAACAAAGACAGGGTTAGGCCGGTGGGCAGTGAATAGTGACTAGTGATTAGAAAATTTTTCCTATTCACTACTCACTATTCACGAATCACTAAACAAGTAGTAATTAGTAAAAAAGTTATAAAGGAAAGAAAACATGGCAAGATTAGTTGGGGTAGACTTACCTCGTAACAAAAGACTAGAAATAGCTTTAACCTATATCTACGGAATAGGACCTGCTAGAAGCAAAAAGATTCTTGAAGCAACCGGTATTTCTCCGGACTTGAGAACAGATGATTTAACAGATGACGATATTAAACAATTACGTAATGCGTTATCAGAATACAATATTGAAGGTGATTTGAGACGTGAAGTGACAATGAGCATCAAACGTCTTCAGGAAATCAACTCTTACAGAGGTATGAGACACAAAAGAGGTCTTCCTTGCAGAGGTCAGAGAACAAAAACTAACGCAAGAACAAGACGCGGTAAAAAGACCGGACCTATCGCAGGTAAAAAGAAATAAATATAGTGACTGGTGAATAGAAACCAGTGACTAGAGATATGAAAATCTATTCACTACTCACTAATCACTTCAAACACAAAAGATTGATATATAAATACTAATAATATAAGGAAATAAGAAAATGGCAAGACCAAAGACTACAAAGAAAAAAGAAAAGAAAAATGTATTGCAGGGTGTTGTACACATTCAGTCAACATTCAATAATACAATAGTAACTTCTACAGATACACAAGGTAATGCTATTGCTTGGGCAACAGCCGGTGCTACAGGCTTCAAAGGAGCAAGAAAAGGTACTCCGTTTGCAGCTCAGTCAGCAGCAGAATTGGTTGCTAAAAAATCAATAGACCAAGGTATGAAAAAAGTAGAAGTTCATATCAAAGGACCTGGTTCAGGCCGTGAAACAGCTATCAGAGCTATTCAGGCTGCAGGTTTGGAAATTACGTTAATTAAAGACGTAACACCAATTCCACACAACGGTTGCCGTCCACCGAAAAAGAGACGTGTATAGTACATTCGTGAAGTGTGAAGTGTGAAGCGTGAAGCGACTTTGATAACTCGTCACCCCTCACTCGTCACTCCTCACTCAATAAGCGAGGGCTTGTTCTTAAGCCAAAAGAGCAAACCATAGATGCCTCGCAGAAGAAAAGGAGAAAATAATAATGGCAAGATACACAGGACCAACGAATAAATTATTCCGTAACTACGGAGTTAAGGATTTGTCAAACAGAAAGCTAACATCTTCTATGAGACAAACAGCATCAGGACAACACGGCGCTGTTAGAAAAAAACTTTCTGAATATGCAATCCACTTGAATGAAAAACAAAAAATCAGATTAACATATTTAGTAAG
>CALUWH010000002.1 GCA_944324435.1 Candidatus Gastranaerophilales bacterium | reverse complement strand
ATAATCAGCAGTACGACCATCATTTCCATTAATGAAAAACCGTTTTTTGTTCTCAAAACTTCCGTCCTTTCTTTTTTTAATTGTGTGTATTTTTAGTGAATAGTGAGGAGTGAATAGAGTTTTAACTTCTCCTAAACTTATAAACTTCTAAACCCTTAAACTACTGTTCAACTTCTAAGCCTTCGTTCTATCCAGCTTCTCTACCATGTCAATGTTCAATTATTCAGGCTCGATATGTTACACTCAACTTAACAGAATACATATTGTGTTACATTAGCGCGCCTCGATATCCATGATAGCATATATCACTGGGTTTGTGAAGAGGCGCTCTTTTTGAAAAAACGAAAAATCTCCTCATTTTTGCCCAAATTTTATAAAATTTTTCTTTTCTGTAACTCTTGTAACGTTTACCCTCCAGCCCAGCCCTCGCGTACAAGCCTGTAGCAGAAATTCTTAGGCGGACGTGGGATTTTGAACCCCACTTGTAGTCTCACCTAGAAGCCGGCCCAATGTCTACGTGCGTAGCACATGTAACACAATATGTATTGTGTTACATTAACGCCAAATATACAAGACAGAAAGAGAGGAATAGTTTGATGAAAAAGCACGGATTTACTTTAGCAGAACTATTAATAGTTCTCGGAATAGCAGGGGTTGTTGCGGCTGTAATACTCCCTGCAATCAATGGATTAATGCCCGACAAAACTAAGATTAATTATCTGAAAGTGTATGATGAACTCGGCAAGAACATCAAAGCCCTTACCTCAGATTCATCAATCTTTCCTGTTTTACTCAAAGAAGGAAGCACTGATATAGATGTAAGCAGGTACCCTCTTGTGAATAACTCTCAGCCATTAAAAGCACCTTTTAAGGATGATACAAAATATTCCGGTGATAAGAAGCTTTGTAATTTGCTTGCGCATACTTTTGGGGCGGATTCCTGCAATACAACTTCTTATCCTGATAAATCATCTTTTACGACACCCAATGGCATGGAGTGGTGGATAAGTCAGACAAAGAGAGAAATTGATACAGCAGAAAATAAAATATCTTATCAGACAGACATATATGTAGATGTTGATTCATCAAAGGAATCCTCTAATTGTATGTATGGCGAGGAGAATTGTAAACAACCTGACAGATTTAAGTTTTTACTTGCTGCGGATGGGAGATTAGTCCCTGCTGACCCTGTAGGTGTACATTATATTAACACGAGGAAGAATCTTTTAAAGAAGAAATTTGATGTTGAGGGTGAAGAGCTTGCGAGTCTCGAAGACGGGCTATTAAACAACAATTATCTTGTACCTGGAGATAAAAATAACTTGCCCATTACTCCTGAAACACCAAATAACTCTAACGACGAAACTACAACACAGCCATCTCTTCCAGAAGAAGAAACTGATGAGCAAGAAGATACTGGGAATTATTGCGAGCGGAGTTTTAAAAATTCACAATTAGGACAGTTAAATTTAATGTGCCTAGGGAACGCAAAATCTACGATTACGTATGACCAACCCTCTCCTAATGAAACTTTTGCAGCATATAAAGAACGATTTCGAAACACTATAGGACACGATCGCTTATACAACAGTTTTTTATTCTATCCAGGAATATACCACGGCTCAGGACTTATCTTGCCGACAACAAGCGACATTACTATATATTATGATTTTTATTCTGCGTGTTTTACTTCTACTAACCCATTAAATACAACTTGTTACATTAATAATAAATACAAAAATAAACATTATTCTGACATTTACAAAGCAGGTACTACTATTGATAATACTATTTATGTTACGGATTGGGAAAAGCCGTTTGCATATCAAATTATGAGTAAAAATTGTACTCTGTTTAATGGCGGAGCGGACTACTGTCAAAATAGTTTAAAGACGCTAAGTCTAATTTATGATCCATTTACATCCATACCTTCTAAATATGATAGTTGGTATATAAATGGTGGAGGATATATTCAGATAACTATTCTCTACGCAGACACCCAACCAAGATATGATGATAACAACATTTACTTAGTTATAGACGGAGCTGTGCCTTCACCAACGATAGAATATGTCTCAGCCTGGATTTTAAATAAAAATGAAAATGAAGTTGCTAATAGCAATTTTGTAAAGAACTCCAGCTTTGCTAAAAAGATGGAGGGAACCTGGACTCCAAATGGTATTGTCCGAAAATAACAATAAAACAATTGCAAATTGTGCTTATTTACGCTATCTTAAATAAGTAATAGACAATTAGGAGTTAGGAATATGTACAATGTTGCAATTATAGGGGCAGGGCCTGCCGGAATCTTTACTGCGCTTGAGATTGTAAAATTACGTCCCGAGTGGAAAGTAATTATGATTGAAAAAGGGCAAAAAATCGAAAAGAGAAAATGTCCTATCAGGGAAGGTTCGCCAAAGTGTATTAATTGCAAACGCTGCGGTCTTTTATGCGGCTGGGGCGGTGCTGGAGCTTTTTCTGACGGAAAGTTGACTCTTACTCCTGATGTTGGCGGTCATCTGGTTGACTATATGTCAAGAGAAAAAGTTGAAGAATATATCAAATACGCGGATGATTTGTATCTTGAGCATGGCGCGACAGAAGAAGTCTTTGGGACTGATATGGAAGTCTTTAGAGAGATTGAACGTCAGGCTGTACTTGCCGAATTAAAACTGGTTCATTCTCCTGTTAGGCACTTAGGCACAGAAAGAAGCTTACATGTATTAAAGCACATGCAAGACTATCTGGAAGATAAAATTACTATTCTTAATAATGTTTCTGCAACAGACCTTATTGTTGAATGTGAACAGGTAAAGGGAATTGTACTTGATAACGGCGATACAATAAGAGCAGAGTATACAATTATTGCACCGGGAAGAGAAGGTGCAGATTGGCTTACGCATGAATTTGCAAAAAATAAGATTGGTATGGTGAATAACGCTGTTGATGTTGGTGTAAGGGTTGAACTTCCTGCACCAGTATTTGCGCCGCTTACTGATAAACTTTATGAATCAAAGCTTGTGTACTATTCTCCGACATTCGGGGATGAGGTTCGTACTTTCTGTATGAATCCAAACGGCGAAGTTGTTCAGGAGAATTATAACGGAATTGCGACTGTAAATGGGCACAGTTATGCAAATATAAAAACTAATAACACAAATTTTGCGCTTTTGGTAAGCAAGAAATTTACTGAGCCGTTTAAAGAGCCGATTGCTTACGGTCAGCACATAGCAAGTCTTGCAAACATGCTTGCGGGAGGGATTCTTGTACAGAGATTTGGGGACCTTCTTGAAGGACGGCGCTCAACTCCTGACAGAATTAATTCAAGCGTTATAACTCCGACTTTAACCTGCGCAACTCCGGGGGATTTAAGTCTGGTTATCCCGTACAGACAAATGAAAAGTATTATAGAAATGCTTTTTGCTCTTGATAAAATCGCACCGGGTACAGCTTCAAGATATACACTGCTTTACGGAATTGAAGTTAAATTCTATTCAGCAAGAGTTAAGCTCACAAACGAGCTTGAAACAGAAGGGGTTAAAAACTTGTTTGCAATCGGCGACGGTGCCGGTGTAACAAGGGGGCTAATTCAGGCGTCCGCCTCCGGAGTTTACGTTGCCCAGACTATTTGTAAACGAGGCTGATTCATTACAACAACTTAAATTGACGGTTTACCCTACAGCTAAAATATGATAGAATAATCCTATGGACGGAGTTGAACAGGATTATTTAGATAGTCTTAAAAGCAGGGTTAAAGATAAAATTGAAAATATTGACTTATATCAGTTCAAGGGAAGCGTATCAAAGCTTGTCGGGCTGACTGTTGAGGTTAAACTTCCCGGGCTTAAAATTGGTGATTTGTGCTATATTGAAGCGGCAAACGGAGAAAAAAAGCCTGCGGAAGTTGTTGCATTTAAAGGCGATGCTGCACAATTACTGCTTTTATATGACGGAGCCGGAATCGGTCAGGGAAGTCTGGTAACAACAACCGGTAAACCTATTATTATTCCTGTCGGGGATTTCCTTCTCGGGAGATTGATTAATCCAATGGGAGCCCCCATTGACGGAAAACCTCTTAATACTGAAGGTGCAATGTGGCGTCCAGTAGAAGGGCCGCCGCCGGGGCCTTTCGAGAGACCAATTATTACGGAGATGTTCTCAACGGGAGTACGCGCAATAGATTCCTGCTTAACTTTTGGCTGCGGACAGCGTATGGGATTATTTGCAGGATCAGGTGTCGGTAAAAGTACCCTTCTGGGTATGATTGCAAGAAATTCAGATGCGGATGTTAACGTAGTTGCACTGATTGGCGAACGCGGCAGAGAGGTTAAGGAATTTGTAGAGGACGCATTAGGCCCTGAGGGTATGAAAAAATCCGTTCTTGTGTGTTCTACCGGAGACCAGCCGCCCTTAATCAGACAAAAATGCCTGTTGACCGCAACAGCAGTTTGTGAGTATTTCAGAGATCAGGGCAAAAAAGTTTTCTTAATGACAGATACCGTAACAAGGTGTGCTATGGCAGGCCGCGAAGTTGGCTTGTCAATTGGAGAGCCGCCGACTATGAAAGGGTATCCGCCTTCGATATTTTCCTGGCTGCAAAAAGTTCTGGAACGTGCAGGTAATAGCCCAAAAGGTTCTATTACAGCATTTTATACCGTTTTGATGGAAGGTGATGATATTAATGACCCGATTGTTGATACTGTGCGTGGTATTACGGATGGTCACATTTTCCTGTCAAGAAAAGTTGCAGAAGCTAACCACTATCCTGCAATTGATATTTTGGGAAGTATTTCAAGGCTTATGTCAGCAATAGCTTCTCCTGAGCATAAGGAAGCTGCTGCAAAACTTAGAAAAATTATGGCAATGTATCGAGAGAATAAGGATTTGATTGATGTTGGTATGTATCAGCCGGGAACGAATCCTAAGTTAGACATTGCAATTGAGATGATGCCCCAGATTAATGCGTTTTTGCAGCAGAGAACGACTGACAGTGTTAGTATGCAAAATACAATTGACACACTGATTAATATGATGTCGGGTGTTGATATATAATCATATTTGTTATACGATTCTTTTAGCATAATTTATTGCTCATGTGTATTATATACAATATTAACAAATGTAAAAATTTTGTAATACATACCCATAATTATGGCAAAAAATATTTTTTTACAGACTTTATATATTTGTAGAAGGAGTTTCCGCGGTGTTTATTAATAAAATTAACGGTGTATCAAATTTAGGGTTCAAAGGGTATCAACACGCAAAAAATGATGTGGGTGAAGATATTTACAGATTTAATTATCCTTATGATTACACAAAGGAAGACTGCGAAGTACAGATATTTAGAGCTGTTCCTAATGAAAAATTAAACTATACAATCTCCGAAACACCGATTGCAACTATCAAATTAGAACCTCAAGGTGTTAATATCAACATACAAGATATTACCAACCTTGATAAGGATGCACCTTTTGCTTATAAAATTGTAAGAAGAAACAAATCTGACGGAAGCATTATCTGGGAAGGGCCCGATACCGGCATGAATATGAAAACCGGAAAAAGCGGAGATTATGTTTTCAGAACAAATGTTGATAAAGCTGGTGATTCTGATTTTCAAGACCGTATTGCAGGCTACAAATATTCGCTGGTAGCAAGACGCGGAACAACACCAAGGATTCAGGGAGCAGGATATCTTGTTATGCCGGATGGACTAAAGCCCGGCGTTATGTATAGAGGGTTTACTGACAGCAATACCGGCGAGATTTATTATGACAAAGATTATCAGAAAAAAATGGAAGGTGTTATAAAGACTTTTGCAAACAAGCTCGGTGGTAACATTGCAGGTATGCAGTCAATGATTCCGTATTTAAAACAAAACGGATATACTTACATGTTTTCTACCCCGATAGCAAATGGCGATAATGTTTCATCTCACAGATATTGGAACAAAAACAATATGCAGATAGCTCCGGATATGGGGAATACCGAAAACTTTGCTTCATTTATGAGAGATTTGTATTCTAACGGTATGAAGTACGTTTATGACGGGACTTTTACATCGGAAGGTTTGGAAGGTGTTCACTTCCAATACGCCTTGAGATGGGCAGAAAAGAATCCTCAGACATATTACTGGTTTAGAATGTCAAGCATAAAAGATACAAACCTCGGATTCGGAACTGTTCCTAAGAATAAAGAAAATTTAAGACACAGGGTAATAAATGCCCCTTATATTTATACACAAAATGCCGGCGGAAAGATTGAAAAGAAGGCAAACCCGAACTATGATTCTAACAAAGAAACATTGTTCCAGATTTATGATGCTTCTCAGGTAGATAGCGAACAGATTAAGGATTTGGATAATGCCATTAATACTTACAAGAACTTAAAATCCGGCAAAGAGCTTGATATCGTAACTCACGACGACACTCTTGTTAACTATATCTGTCAGATTGACCCGAAAGAATACCAGAAACGAGTTGATGTTATTAATGATTTGAACAAGACATACGGTAAGAATATCCAGCTTGATTCAGCAGACGGAACTATTCTTGTATCACAGTTTTCAAACTTTAAGATTGATAAGAAAACCGAAGGCGGTTTTGTTGCTTGGGATGCTAACACTGATATGGTAAAGATGAATTATCATATTTCGGGCTATGACGAAAAGATTAATCAGGCAATCGTTAATAGAACAAAACGTGAACTTGAAAAACAAATGATTGAACGCGGAACTTATGAAGTTCAGGATATGGCGCTTCAAGCAGGCAAATACTGGACCGGAAAGGTTAAAGATATTCAAGCGCTTTATACCGCCCAAACCGTAGGCAAAGCAAAAACCGTTGACGGTATTAATAAGCTTATTGAGGAAGGGAAGCTTCCTAAAGAAGCAAATATTACAGAGCCTGTATTAAATAATATTCTGAACGGTCAGTATCTTCTGGAGCCAAAGGGTATTCTTGATAAGGACTCGATAACTGTAAAATCCTTAATGAGACTACCTCTTGATACTTTAGAATTTGGCGAAAATACCGCAGGAGTTTTATCGACATCTTATTTCTCAAATAGAGCTACTACAGAGGATACAGTCGGTGTATCAAGGTTTGATTTGATGAAACAAGATAATCCGCATCTTGTTGAACCTTACGCAAAGACTTACAACAGAGTAAACGGTCTTTATAACAATGAATTGAAGGACTTTGCCGATTCTATTATCAAGAAGGTTAATGACAAATCTGACGAAAAGCTCCTTGATACAAACGGAGATTATACGGAATACGGCGAATATGTAATGGAGCTTGTAGGTCAGGATATTGCGAAATACGCTTTATTAAAATCTCTGAGCGGTAAAGCGTTTAATTCCAAAATTCTTGATAACGGAGAAATTACTTATGATTATGAAAGTATAAGAAATGCTACGACACTAAAAGGTTTAGGAATCAAGGCTTACAATCCGGAAGATGAAGCATTACAGCTGGAAAAGAAAATAGAAAAAGGGCTTAAATCACTTTCAGACAGCGATATTACTTATGTAGCAGACTCTATCAACAAGAGAATTGCAGGAACAGATACAATCAGTTTTAGAATTGCAGAAGCAGCTGTTAACAGAGCCTCTCTGGGATTAGACTGGAGGCTTGATGCGGCAAAAGACGTTATTGATATGGATTCTGTAAGAAACAATGATACGGATTTTGATGATGCTTGGAATCAGGCTATTGCTTTCTGGTCTAAATTTGTACAGGCTGTAAAGAGTGAAAACCCAAATTCATATATTGTTGCAGAACTTACTGATATTCCGGACTTGCTGCGTGCGCATACTGGAGAAGAATCCTGTCCTTACAATAGTCAAACGGATATAGGTCAGCGTTACAACGGTGAGCCTGATGCTATGGCAAAATTCTTTAATGAAACAGGCATCACAACAGAGGCCGGTTATTCTTATTTCTTTACGAATTTATTAACATCATTTGCTCCTTCATTTGAGGACGGAACAAATATTTCCGAAACTCATGACGGGTTTAAACAAAGACTTGATGTATTAATGCAGACAAGAAGTGCGGATTATATAAGAAACCTCTGGACGTTTATGGATAACCACGATAAGCCGAGAATGATTCATGGTCTTGCACTTGATATGGGATTATTCCACTCACCATTAAAACATGGATATAAAAACGGACACGCTGAATTTGAGGGCAACCGCGGCTACAGACAGGACATGATGAGAGCGCTTACCGGTGCAAGAACAAACACGGAGCTTCCGCTTGAATTGAGATTGAATATCGATAATAACGAATATTTCAGAACAACAAGCTCAAGAGCCGCTGCTATGACAAATGTTCTTATGGCATCAGTCTATGAAGATTTGAACGGTATTGCAAGCGAAGAAGATAAAAAACGTTTAATTGATGCTCTTGTTGATCTTACAAACGGGAATTATTTAGGTGAAGGTCAGACCTTGAATCCTGCAGTTATTAATGTACCGGAACTTTCAAGTCTTGAGAATGCTTTTGAGGCATTATTAAAAACTGCTGAAAACTCCTATGGGCTAAAATTATCGGAAGCTGAACGTAAGCAGATTTTTGATAACGTTATTAAGACAGCCAACTCTGATGAAATGATGAACAATTATCTTGTTCACGGAGGTTTTGAGTGGGCTGGGCCTAATGAAGATATTGGAAAAGTAAACAGGCAAAGAGCAGATAAAATTTTAGGGGCTGTTTCTGATTACAATCAATACAGCTTGTACACAGTAAATCTCGCATCACTGCTCTTGGATTCTTACACAAAGACAGGTAAAAATCCTGCTGTTACAGAAGCTTTAACAAAAGCGGCAAAAGATTTTGTAGAAAAATATGACAACAACTATGTTCAGCGCAATTCTTTAGAGCTTCCTAAGATTGAAGACCCAAAAACTGGTATGAGGAAACTCGGGTACGCAGCAAGAGACATAAAAGCAGCTATCTCAATGGCTGTAAAGCAGGCTGAATATAAAACAGGTAAGCCTATTGCAAATAAAGAGGCAATTGTTGATACTGTGTTTAAGTCAGTAACAGAGCCTGCAGTAAAAAAAGCTGCAATGATTACTGAATTTCTAAAAGGTCTTCCCGGTGTTCCTACAAACTATGCCGGTGATGAGCTTGGTATGAGCGGCTATGAAGAAAAAGCAAAGAACGTATATCTCCAAAACAGAAACGCTCTTCCTTGGACCGATGTTGAAGGCGACAGTGATATCGGGAAATACAGAAAATCAATAATGGCATCAATCAATGGTGCTTTGAAAGACAGAAGCAACCCTGAATTACACGCGCTTAACGATGGTACACCTTATGCGATGGACGTTACAATAGGCGGCAGGAACAGAGATGCCTTATATCAAAGATTTTATGAGGTTAAAGGCGCGTTAGAGAAAGACCCACAAAACGAAGCTTTGCAGAACGAAAGACGTCAGTTAACACAGGCTCTTGCAAAAGTTGCTTATATGATGCAGAGCGCAAACGGTGATATGACGGTTACATTATTCAATGCAGGCGCAATTGATCATAAAAACAGGGTTGACTATTTCGCAAAATATGGCTTAGATACAGATGCAAAACGCAAAAAATTCTTTGCAGAGAATGATATCGAATCAGTAAATCCTGATAATAAATACGTACCAATTCAACCAAAATCTGAAGTTGATTATCTTCTTTTGGGCGCAGGTGTTGCAGTTCCTGTTGGAACTGTATTTACAAATGCTAACGTAAGAGATAAGGCAAAATATATTGTAAAAGAAATCAACGGTCAGCTCGGTATATTCAAAGAAGGCGGAAAAATTGTACTGAGTGATTTAACAGCCAAAAACGGCGTTATGATATTAAAACATATTAAAAATATTGCTTTTAAAGGACATAGAACATATTATAATCCGCAATATAATTTTGTTTCAAATCCATACCAAAAACAAGAAGTACATGAAGAAGGAAAGAAATTATCTATTATATCAAAATAGATAATTGAGGATATTATGAGAATTACACCCATAAGTGCAGGCAGGGTATACCGGGTGCCTGCACGCAGGCAGGAAGTAAATAGCAAGAGCATTAGAAATTCTACGGAGATTCCAAACATAGCTTTTTATGGGCTTTTTGGATGTAAAAAACCGGATGTCACAGAAAAATTCCGATACGGACTGGAAGCACTGGATGACAAGTCTATGCTTATAGTAACATCTGATGAGACCGTTTCAAATCTAATGCTCAATAAAGTTGTAGAAAATATTGACGTGCCTATTTTAAAAACATATACTCTAAAAGTTGGCGAAAAAGATTTAATAAACAGAGAGAAATTAGAGGCTAATTTTGGGATTTATAAGAAAAATTATGATTATTATGTAATTAATTTGTCTGAATGGATCTGGAATCTGGAAGTCAGAAATCCTAAAGAAACCTTGAATACAAAGCAGCATTTTGTAAAATCCGGTGAAATAAAAAAACTGAACTATGGAGAATATATTGGAACCGGAGAATTACATTTGGATACCCATGGTAAATACAAATTTATGTTTAATCCGCCATACAGTTACAACCCTACAAATGCAGAAGGGTATTTGGAAGTAAGAAGTGCGGTTTCTACTCCGGAAGGGCTTCAAAGCTTGAATAGACAAACTATTTCAGCTCTTACCGCAGGAGAAAAAAAGGTTTCTAATAAACAAAAAGAGTTTACATTCTGGGATATTGGCGGCCTTGGAAATATAATTGAAGAGCTTAGAAAATCTATAATAAGACCTATTAATTATCCTATGGTATATAAAAATATAAGATTAAATAAAGGTATTATGCTATATGGGCCCCCGAGGTGCGGAAAGACTTTATTAGGAAAAGCTATCGCAAACGAGGCTGATGCCGAATTTCGATACGTAAACGCGAATGAGTTTAAATACTCGGAAGTTGGCGGCTCAGAAAAAAGTGTTAGAAATATTTTTAAGCAAGCCGAAGATAAAGCTCCTTTTATTTTGTTCATAGACGAATTTGATGCTATAGGCAAAAAACGTGACGGCAGCTCAAATGCAAGATTTGACGACAGCGTTGTCAACCAGTTTTTAGGCTGCATGAGCGACTTAGAAAAAAGTAATGCTATGGCTTTTGTAATAGCTGCAACAAACAGGCTTGATTTAATTGATCCTGCACTTCTGGCTTCCGGCAGGTTTGGACTGCATTTAGAAGTCCCTATGCCAAATTTAGAAGGTTTAAAGGAAATTTATGACATACACGCTAAAGGGCAGCCAATTGAAGATAGTGTGTCAAAAGATGAGCTTGCAAAAACAATGCTTGAGAATAAATTTAACGGATCTGACGTCGCAGAAATGGTTACTCTAGGGTACTATAATGCGCTTGAACGCCTTGGAATAAATCGAAAAATGGATAACAAGACTTTTATGCTGAGTGATTTAAAGAAAATAAAAATCGCCCAAGAAGACTTTACACAAGCCATAGCAAAAATCGCTAAACAGAAGCTTTAACCAATGCTTTAGCAGCCTCTATTGCGCTATGCTGGCACTCCAAACAATCCCAGAAATCCTCTGAATTTATATAGGGCTTTACAACCTTTCTTGCCCAGGAGCCTATTGCAATTCCCCAGTAATTTATTCCGCATAACTTTGCAAGTTCTGCTGTTTTAGAGTTTGTTCCTCCCGACAACATTATGTGTACGGGGAGATTGGCATTTTGTATTATCTCTGCCATCGCAACAGCCTGCAATGTTGTTTTAAACGTGTCATCAGAACCGCTCATAGGGATTCCGTCTGCCTGAACAATCGTAGTATAAGGTTTTCGATGTGCTATCATATTCCTTATACGGGTTAAAACCTCTTTGTTGCCGAAATTTTCTCTATCTATGCATATTGAAGCGTATTTTGGATTACACTCATTAATAATTTCCCACTTATAATCCAAATCCTTTTTATCATGCCCCATTATGTGAAGCTCTAGAATTTCAACCCCATTTTCAACCAGATACGGTAGAATTTCTTTTACATTCACATCTTTTTCAAACATCGTAATTGATCCTGTAGGACACTTCTTTGCACAGGTTCCGCAGCCGATGCAGCGTTTTTCATCAATAATAATTGATGAGTATATAGCATCATTAGGACAATTTCTAAAGCAATTTCCGCATTTTATACACTTAGAAGTATTAATTTTTGCTTTAGAAATATGAGGGTCGCCCTTAATACCTACGCTTACGCAAAAATGCAATTCCCCTTCTCCTGCAAGCTTCTGCGCCTCTTTTGCAGCCTCAAGTATTTCTTTTCTTGCGGATAAATCAAAATATTTGCATCCGGCCTTTGCGTATATATAAACTAATCTTTTTACGCTCTCGCAGTCTTCATTCCCTGCGCCGCAAACTACTTTCAGCATCCTCTTAAAAACCTATTGCATAATTAAATATTTTTTTATTAGTCTTCTTTTTAGAAACAAGAGAAGAATCCACTGTAATTTCAGGTGTTTCTATAACTTGTCCTGCCCTTTGAAGCATGTTATTCTGCTGCAAAGTTTTATCAACATTGTTAAACGATTTTAAAGTGTCGAGTTTATTTTGAAGCTCCTCGTTTTCATTATTCAAAATAATGGTCTGTCTGCTCAAATCATTTAATTTCATTTCACAGGAGATTACAAAATAGTAGCTTACAACGACAACCGCTATAAGCAGGCTCAAAATTACGCACAAAGTTTTGTTTACACGTTTTATTGCCATATCTTTTACAAGATTCTCCTTTGGAAAGTACCCTTCTATTATACTATTAACAGCCAATTTTTGAATAGATTTATCGACAAAAGATTTAGGTTCTTCTATTTCATAAGCATTTTTCGCATTTTTTGAAAACTTCTTTATAAAACTATCTAGGCTTCTTACATTTCCGGATTTATTGTTGTTGATTCTTAAAGCTGAAACCAATGTAATTTACTCCTCTATTCCCAAATTAATAAACAGAACGTCCGGCAGCCATCCTCCACATTAACAAATTTTTCGTGCAATTCTTAATTTTGCACTTCTGGATGGTGGATTTTCCAAAATCTCCTTCTCACTCGCCATTATCGGTTTTTTGTTTACCAAAGCGATTCTTGGCGGTGGGCATTTGCAAATCATCTCGTTGCATCTGCACTTTTGGCTCTCATACTTGAAAATATTCTTAACTATCCTATCTTCCAAAGAATGAAAACTTATTACAGAAATTATACCACCATCATCTAATAAATCCAATATATCATGCAGTACAATGTTTACATTTTTTAACTCATTGTTTACTTCTATACGAATTGCCTGAAACACTCTTGTAGCAGGGTGTATATGAGACTTAACCCTAGGAGTCGCAGAGATAATGATATCAGCCAGTTCTTTCGTTGTTCTAATTGGCGCAGTCCTTCGAGTTTCGACAATCTTCTTTGCAATTCTTTTTGAAAATCTTTCTTCTCCATATTCGCTAAAAATCCTTACTAAATCATCTTCATGGTACTTGTTAACAACATCGTAAGCCGAAAAATCGCTCTGCATGTCAAATCGCATATCAAGAGGTGCTTCTTTAGAAAAAGAAAACCCTCGCTCGCCTTTTGTAAGCTGGTGATATGATGCCCCCAGATCCAGAATTACACCGCCTGTAATCTTGTCTATCCCGAGTTTATTCAATTCTTCTTTAATATTTGTATAAGAAGATTTGATTATTGTAATATTGGGAAAGTCTTTTAACCTTTCTTTTGCGTGCGCAATTGCTTCTTCGTCTATATCAAAAGCGATTAGCCTGCCTTCCGGAGATATTCGTTTTAATATAAGCTCGCTGTGTCCTCCGCCTCCTAAAGTACAGTCAACATATATTTTGCCTCGCTGACATTCCAGAGCATCTACTGCCTCATCGAGCATTACAGTGTAATGTCTAAAATCATCAGCCATTTTCAACCTCCAGCATAAATGTTACAGGCCCGTCGTTTATAAGAGCAACGTCCATCATAGCTCCAAATTGACCTGTCCCCGTTCTTATTCCTCTCTCTTTTACAGCCTCGATAAAAGCTTCATAAAAATTGTTTGCAATATCCGGCTGCTCAGATTTATCAAAACTCGGGCGAGTCCCCTTTTTACAGTCACCGCATAGCGTAAATTGAGACACTATAAGCATCTCACCGTTTATATCTCTCAGGGAACGATTCATTTTATCATTCTCATCAGGGAAAATTCGCAAGTTTACTATTTTTTCAGCAAGTTTTTCAACCATATCTATGGTATCGCCCTTTTTTACTCCGACAAAAGCCAAAATTCCCTTATTTATTGAGGAATAAACTTCTCCGTCAATTGTAACGGAAGCTTCCTTCACTCTCTGTATTAAAACTTTCATTATATCTCCTCAATTGATTTTTGCATAATCCCCGATACACGATTGATTCTCTTTTCTGCATTATCAAAAAATACATTCATTTTGCCTATTATATTCCCAATAATTTCAGACGTCAGAGTTCTTGCCATTTTCATTTCATAATCCAGATTAATTCTGTCTGCTATTGTAATAAAATCTAAAAGCTTGCTTTCCTTTGTACAGTCAGAGCTCATATAAAGATAATACTCGGAAATTTTTTTGAGCGATTTTAAAATCTCCGGCGTAATATTCCTTTGCCTCTTGAGGTCGTTATTGAAGCTTTTCAGCATACTTTTGCCTTTTTCTAACTTAGGAATATCTTGCCTCAGAACATTTAAGTCCTGCTGTAATCTTTCTTTAATTACAGGCATATTATAATTATATGTATTAGCAGCCTCTTCAATATTCAAGTCACTCAGCCCTTCTAAAGCATCTTTCAGCGGCATATTTTTAAATCCGTCAATCTGCGCTCCTTCCATTGAAGCATTAATATATTCTCTATCGTTAAATTTTTCAGTATACTCGCAAAGAGGTGTGATAAACGCAGCATACACGGATTCTGTCGGAATCATCTCTCCTTTTATACTCTTTACGTAATAAAGCGAATTATTAAGACTTGCAAGCCTCCTTATTCCAGCTTTTTTGCGAGTTTCTTCATCCTCAGAGTTTGATAGAGCCTTGGCAAACGCTTCAAAGTCTTTTGCAATAATTTCCCACCGACCCGTTTGAGGATTCTTTGCGCATACAAGATCTTTATACGCAGAATCCTTGCTGTAGCATTGACCTTCCAAATACGCTAAATCCTGTCCTACAACAATAATTCTTGAGCAGCCTAAGATTCTTGCAGAATTTATTGCAGTATATGAAACAGTTCCTTTTGACAGGTATTCGTCCGCATTTTCTCCGATTACATCAGCCCAGTACAGGTTTATAGGCATATTGGCAGAAATATGTGAATAAATATTTTTGAATTTAAATTTTCTTAAATTCGGGTGTGAATAAGGCTCGGTAATAAGATTTACCTTTGATAAATCAATCCCTTCAATTTGTCTTGATGAATCATAAGATTCAATCAAACAAAGATAATCCGGTGTTATATTATGCTTAGCAAGAGTTTTCATTGCTGTTCCGACAACAAAGAGAACGAATTTGTTCCGGTATTTTTTTATTACCTCGATGTCTCTATCTAATGAAGGCCCTGCAGACACTACAACAGCTGTCTTGCCTTTGTATAAATCTTTGATGGAAGTTAACGGAGGCTCTTTCACAAGATGCGGAATATTTTGCAGCAGATAAACCAGAAGCGGATAAAATTTTTGTTTAGTATACTTCAAATCCAGCATGTATGAGCCAATCATTCTTTGCAGCTTTTCCACAAACTCTCCCAATCCTGCACCGCAGAGTTCTCTGTATGCGGTTGTTATAAGCATATATGGAGAATTTTGCGTATTTGACTTCTGGTGAATATACTCACCGGCCTTATCTAAGTCTGCCGCTATAAAAACATTGGGTTTCAGTATATCTTGAGAAAAATCAACCAAAGTAAAGGCTATTTTTAATATATTCAGGTCAGACTCATAGAGAACAACTGTACCTGCAGAGTTTGCAGAAGCAACCTGAAACAAATACCCCAGACCCATTCCGTATATTACATGTATCGAAACAGGCTCATTTTTAGCCATAGAAAATATTTCTCTTGCCTCGCCTAGCGGATTCTCTTTATTGTGAAGATATTTACCTTTGTATATCAAATTATACGAACCATTTTCGCGAACAAGCAATGGAACATCCGTCACAACATAGTCCCGTAATTTTTGAGCAAGCCCTTTATCCTTTGTCTCCAGAGCCTTTATATTCTTTTCAAAAATATTGTTCATAATCTCCCCTTTAGTTATTTTACAGTACACTCAAAGTACAGTCAATGTAAAATTCATAGTGATATTTGTAATCTCGCGATAACTACATATACTAGCAGGCATACAAATTTCTATTTATAAAGCGCTGCAACTGTTTATATAAGAGCCTTGATGCCAAATATTAAGTTTTGTAACAAATAAATAGAGTTGTGAAATTCAATAATTTGTAAATACTTTATATATATGTAAGATGAAACAAAAGGTATAAGAAAATGGCAAACACAGCAGCTTTATTAGGAAACTTATTAACAACAAACGCAGACATTAACTACTACACTCAGCAGTCTATATACTGGAATGCTAAGTATGAAGCTAACAGCGCTAAGTTGAATGAACAAGTAAAATACGAAGAAAAATGGGAAAGCGCATTTGATTCTGCCATTGATAATACAAAAGAATTAAAAGCCGGCGGCGTAGTAGTTGGCGAAAGCAACCAAAACGAAATGTTGGCAGATGCTTACGCTCACGCCAAAGTTAAACAATACAATGAAGAATTATCATTAGAATTGGCTGATCTTGATATCGAATACGACACAATGAGAAGTATGTATGACACATTGCTTGAAGAGCTGAGAGCTCAACAGGAAAGCGAAAAGACTGCAACTTCTACAGCAGCTCAAGATACAGGACTTTTACAGTCATAATGGTAAATGATGAGGATATAATCCTCATCTGTATACCCTCGAAGCATTGTACATTAAAGAAGCTATGGTCATCGGACCAACCCCACCCGGAACAGGTGATATATATCCGGCACTATCTGATACATAATCAAAATCAATATCACCGGTCAGTTTGCCGTTAGAATCTCTAAAAATTCCAACGTCAACTATACAAGAATTTTTCTTAACCATCTTACATCTTACAATTTTTTTACCCACCGCAGATATCAATATATCGGCGGTTTTTATTTTGTCTTCTAAATCCTTGGTGTAAGAATGGCACATCGTAACCGTTGCGTTTCTCTTCAAAAGCATTTGAGCCATAGGTTTACCAACAATGTTAGAACGCCCGATTACAACCGCATCAGCTCCCTGTATGGGTATGTTATATTCATCAAGAAGCATAATTACCCCCTGAGGCGTGGCCGGATAAAAATATGGCTCCAAACCTATTGCAAGACGGCCAACATTCTCAGGTGTAAACCCGTCAACATCCTTCTTAGGGGATATCGCCATAACAACCTTATTTTTATCTATATGAGCAGGAAGAGGCAGCTGTACCAAAATACCCGTAACATCTTTTTCATTGTTTAAGAGTTCAATTTGACGTAAAAGTTCTGCTTCGGAAATAGTTTCGCTGAGCTCTATAATAGTTGATTTAATTCCAACCTTTTCCGCCGCTTTTTTCTTATTTTTCACATAAATCTTACTTGCAGCATCTTCGCCAACCAAAATAACGACCAGATGCGGTTGAACATCAAGTCCCTCAACCTTTCTCTTTACGTCTTCCAGTATTTTCTGTGATACCAGTTTTCCATCCAGAATCATTAACAATTCTCCTGCGGCAGGTTTAATCTGCAATACAAGGCTTTAATAGCATTTTTTACTATTTCAGATTCTTTATCCACAGAACCCACTGTCAAATCTTTATCAAGCGGTACTGCACCTAATACTTCTAAATCTGCTTCTTTCATAAGTTCGTATACTGCAGTCATATCCTCATTGCCAACCTTGTTTACAATAACACCCATCTGTCCGCCTGCAGCATATTTGGCAGAAAATTCACTTATACGCTTTGCAAGATTTACTGAATCAATTGTAGGATTCGCAGTAATAACCGTTAAATCAATATCTGTATCAACAAGCTGATTCAAATATTTCAAATCAAACTCGCAATCAAAAATAACAAAATCATATCGTTCAATTAGCTTTTGGCAGGCATCATTTATTTGAGAGGTAATCGGGCACCTGCAGTCCTTTGCACCGACAAACCACGATACAATAATATCTGTAGTGTCATTTAAAGGAACTATTATATCCTCCATAGCCCATTCTACATACTCATGCTTTGTCATCCCCTCTGGAATTCCGGTTTTATACTCGTGCTTCCCACTTCTTATACCGTAAATAGTATTCCTTATATCAAGCCCGAAAGAATGCCCGAGTTCACTAGTTAAATCATTGTCAAAAAGCAAAATAGACTTTTCAGGAAAATATTCCTGAATCACTTTCATAAAAGCTTTAGTTATTGTAGTTTTTCCGCTTCCGCTTTTTCCTGTTACTGCTATTTTTATCGTCAAAATTTAAAACCTCTTTAAGAAATATTATCATAAATAAACAAAAAAGCATACAGCAAAACTGTATGCTTTTATTATTAATATTCAAGATTATTCTTTATCAGAAGAATCTGTACCAGCGGTCAGTTCAGGAGCTCCGAACATACCTTCTATCTCTTCCAAGATAGCAGAAGGTTTTCTTGCCTGATTTCTCTGTGCAGCTCTCTTTTGAGCCTCTTTATCACGCTCTTCGTTTGCACAAGATAAGTGATAGAAGCCTGTACCTGCAGGGATTAAACGACCGATAATAACGTTTTCTTTCAAACCTCTTAACAAGTCTTTCTTACCCTCTACAGCAGCCTCAGTCAAGATTCTGGTTGTCTCTTGGAATGAAGCAGCTGAGATAAAGCTTTCAGTATTCAATGAAGCTTTTGTAATACCTAACAGCATATATTCACAAGTAGCTTCCTGACCATCATGTTCTCTTACAGCCTTGTTTTCATTCTCAAATACCTGAACCTCTACAAGTTCTCCAGGCAGAAGGTTAGTGTCACCAGAGTCAACAACTCTTACTTTCTTAGTCATCTGACGAACGATAATTTCAATGTGCTTATCCGCAATTTCTACACCTTGTGAACGGTATACACGTTGAACTTCATCTACCAGATACTGTTGAGCTTCTTCCGGTCCGCAAAGTCTGATTACATCGTGCGGATTCAAAGGACCACTTGTTAAAGGCTGACCTTTCTTAATCTTCTGCTTATTCTGAACAACAATACTTGCATCGATTGCAAATTTGATTTCAGTTCTGCTTCCGCCATCTGATACCAGGAAGAGTCTCGGAACATCATCTTCAATTTCGATTTCAGCAACACCGTCAGTTTCTGCCAAGATTGCACAATCCTTCGGTTTTCTTGCTTCAAGAAGCTCTTCAACTCTCGGAAGACCTTGTACGATATCGCCAGTTTTTTCTCTTTCAAATACCAACGTTGCAAGCATATCGCCTCTAAGTACCAGAGAGCCTTCTTCTACCTGTAACATAGTACCAGGGCTGATTAAGTACGGTCTGCCGTTTCTGATAGTTACAGATTTTGGAGTTACATCAATAATCTTACCTGAAACAGTAGCAACTTCGCCTGATTCTGCAAGAACTGTGTCTAATTTTATAAAATCACCTTTCTTAACAGACGGTTTTGATTTTGTATCAATAACTGTTTCAAAGTTTGCACAGTTGAGAAGAAGTCTTCTTGATTCTCCTAAATCGCCTTTGATAGAAGCAACACCGTCATTCAGAGCCAAAACTTCTGTCTTAGCAATCGGAGTCTTAGGATCAATTACTTGACCGTTCTCTACAAGAAGTTCTGTTTGTAAAGAATTGTTCATCTTAGAGTTACCCTCTAATTCACGACGAACAATCAATGTTTCCAATACAACAATCTTCAACTCGCCTTTTTCATCAAGTTCTACTAAACCTTTCAGGTGTGATAAGTAACCCTGCATTTGAAGAACTAAGCTTGTTCTTGTTAATGTTGCACCGTCTAAGTTTCTAACTCTTGCACCATCTTTATATTGAAGCTGAGTTACAGGTACGATATTAATCAATTCATCAGTTGTATTGAACTCAATAGAAACATCTTTCTGTTCAATAAACATTGGCTGAACCGGTCTTACCAATATCTGAATAGGTTTATCTTCAATTGATTCTTCTTCCAATGATGAAGTATCGATTTCTTCGTCTAAATCATCAATATCCAAATCATCAAAATCCATTTCCATTATTGTTACGATAGAAGTTTCTTTTGCCTTAATACCTTTAGCAATTACAGTGCCTTCTTCTACAACAGCACCTTCTTCTACCTTTAATTCAGAAACGCTTGACAGTGTATGAACTTCACCAGGTCTGATTGTAACTTCATGGATAACTTCGTTAAATTCCTTGAACTCAACGATACCGTCGATATGGCAGTAAACGTCTTTTACAACTTCAGTACCTGCAGTTACAAAAGTTCCGTTATCAACCATTCTCAAAGAAGAGTCCTTATTAACCTGATGAACTTCCTCAGGAACAAACACGATATTACCCGGTTTTGTAACGATTTGATTATCGTCAACTTCTACATCCAGATATTTAATCTCACCTGAAGAAGAAACCGAACATTCATCATCAACCAGTTCGGCAATTATCATTCCGTTTTCAACAGTCGTATCTACAGGAGCTTTTACAATATATTTTTCTCCGGTCTTCTTAACTGTCCATAACTGTTCTTTCTTTGTCTGCTCAAATGACGCATTCGCAGGATTTAGGGAAGCTATTACAATAGTAATTTCCTTACCATGAACAATTTTGTTTATCTTGTTCTTTCCTGATGTAATTGCTTCCACAACTAAATCTTCCGCATAGCGTACTTCTCCGCCGTGTTCTGAAATCATAATTGTTTCAGCAAGCTTGTCTCCGGACTTAACCTTTTGTTCGTCAGCAACAAGAACTTTTGAACCGCCCGGAAGATTATAAACATCACCGCCTATAATCCATACAATACCGTTTTTGTTTGCAGTTCTTGAAATATTACCTTGTCTGTCTTTCTTTTCATCTGCAACGAAGTCTTCAAACAATACCATACCTGACATATCAGCATTAATATCTTTTGTAGCTTTTTCTGTCAAACGGCCGCTATCATTTGAATTTGGTTTATATTCAGCAAGTTTAAAGTTCTTTTCAATTTCCATTCCGTCTTCAAAGAATACAGTAGCACCAGCAGGAATATGGTAAGAAGTTGTCTTTTTAGAACCTTTAACTTCGATATCAGCTTCATAAATAGAAACTCTTACAACATCACCGTGACGAGTTCTGAGCTCTCTTGTCTTAAGCTTAGATGATACAGTACCGGCTTCGTTTGCGTGAATTTCTCTTGTAGCTTCTTTAACGCCTACAGCACCACCGGTGTGGAATGTTCTCATTGTTAACTGTGTACCAGGTTCACCGATTGACTGAGCTGCAATAATACCAATTGCTTCACCGACATCAACAAGTTTTTGAGTTGTCATTGCCCAGCCGTAGCACTTCTGGCAAACACCATATTCAAGTCCGCAGGTTAAGCCTGAGCGAACCTTTAATTCTTGAAGATTCAAGTGAGAAATCTTCTTGATATCTTTTCTGTCTAATGTTGTATTTTTTGCAACCAGAAGAGTTTTACCATCTTCATCGTAAATATCTTCTGCAACAGTTCTGCCTAAAAGTCTGTCAATCAATGGAACGATAATATTATCGCCGTCGCAGATAGGCTTCATGTTGATATATTTATCAGTACCGCAGTCAGTATCTCTGATAATAACATCTTGAGCTACGTCTACAAGACGTCTTGTCAAGTAGCCTGAGTCAGCCGTCTTTAGAGCGGTATCTACAAGACCTTTTCTTGCACCGTAAGATGAAATAATATATTCGGTACAAGAAAGACCTTCTTTAAAGTTTGAAGTAATAGGCAAGTCGATAATCTGTCCCTGTGCGTCTGCCATCAAACCTCTCATACCAACCAACTGTGACACCTGAGATAAGTTACCTCTCGCACCGGAGAATGCCATCATATATACAGGGTTTAATTTATCAAAGTTTTCAACAACCTGTTCTGTCAGCTTAGCTGTTGTTTCTGACCAGGTATCAATAACCTTTGTATATCTTTCAACTTCTGTAATTTCACCCTTTAAGTATCTGTTTGTAGACTTTTCAATTTCCTCTTCTGCTTCTTTTAACAAAGCTTTTTTAGATTCCGGAACAGAAAGGTCTGCAATAGAAATAGTTACACCAGATTTGGTCGCATATTTGTAACCAAGGTTTTTCAGTGTATTAGCCAATTCGGCTGTTTTTGCACCGCCGTATTCCAAATACATCTGCGAAAGCAGTTTCTTTAAACCGCCTTTATCCATTTGTTTATTAATAAACTCCGGAGTTTGTTTTGTATGTGCGTATGTATTTTCCATTTTATATTTCCTTTTAATCCTTAACTTATACTAAAGCTGATCTGACGGCTTCATTAAATATAATTCTTCCGACAGTTGTTTCAATTCTCTTGCCCTTTTCATCACGTACTACAATTTTATCGTGAAGAGTAATCACCTTAGCCTCTAATGCTGAGATTGCATCCTGGAAGCTGTAGAAGTAACCTTGAACTTCCTGTTCCGGATTCTTCATAATAGTCAGGTAGTACATACCCAGAACCATATCCTGAGAAGGTGTAATAATCGGTCTGCCGTTAGCAGGAGCCAGAATATTATTTGTAGCAAGCATAAGCATTCTTGCTTCTGTTTGAGCTTCTATTGAAAGCGGTACGTGAACAGCCATTTGGTCACCGTCGAAGTCAGCGTTGAATGCTGTACATACCAATGGGTGAAGCTGAATTGCACGTCCTTCAACAAGTTTAGGTTCAAACGCCTGAATACCTAATCTGTGAAGGGTTGGAGCACGGTTCAACAATACCGGATGTCCGTCAATAATCTCTTCCAATATATCCCAAACCTTAGCGTCTGAGCGTTCAATCATTTTCTTTGCAGATTTAATGTTTTGAACAAATCCTCTTTCGATAAGTTTATTTACAACAAATGGTTTAAATAATTCAATAGCCATTTCCTTAGGTAAACCGCACTGGTTAAGCTTCAATGTAGGACCAACTACGATTACTGAACGACCTGAGTAGTCAACACGTTTACCTAACAAGTTTTGACGGAAACGACCTTGTTTACCTTCAATAATATTAGATAATGACTTCAACGCTCTGTTGTTTGGACCAACAACAGTTCTTCCGCGTCTGCCGTTATCAATAAGAGCATCAACAGCTTCCTGAAGCATACGTTTTTCGTTTCTTACGATAATTTCAGGAGCTCCCATTTCAAGAAGTCTCTGTAAACGGTTGTTTCTGTTAATAACTCTTCTGTATAAGTCATTCAAATCAGATGTAGCAAATCTTCCGCCGTCTAATTGAACCATCGGTCTCAAATCCGGAGGAGTAACAGGAAGAACATCCATAATCATCCAGGTCGGGTCAGTTTCAGAAGAGATTAATGAATCCAACAATCTCAATCTCTTAATCAGCTTACCTTTTCTCTGAACAGATGTTACATGACCTGCAAGCTCTGTTCTGATTTCTTCAGCCAATTCCTTAACGTTGATTTCGCCCAAAAGCTTTTTAATAGCCTCTGCACCAATACCTACTTCAAGTTTTGACTCTTCATTTTCCATCATAAAGTCTTCATATTCTTCTTCGGAAAGAAGCTGTAATTTCTTGAACGGACTGTCTGCCGGGTCAATTACAACATAATTATTGAAGTAAATAACCTGCTCTAAATCTTTTAAAGTCATATCAAGAAGTAAGCCTAAATATGAAGGAATACCTTTTAAGAACCAGATATGAGAAACAGGAGCTGCAAGCTTAATGTGTCCCATTCTGTGGCGTCTTACCTTAGAATCGGTAACTTCAACGCCGCATCTTTCGCAGATAATACCTTTATGACGTACTCTTTTATATTTTCCGCAATAGCATTCCCAGTCCTTTGTTGGCCCAAAGATTCTTTCGCAGAACAAACCGTCTCTTTCAGGTTTTAAAGTTCTATAGTTAATAGTTTCAGGTTTTGTTACCTCGCCGTAAGACCACTTCAAAATTCTTTCAGGTGAAGCGATACTTATGCGTATATAATCAAAATAATCAATACTTGTAGACAATTTCCTATCTCCTTATATTTCGCCTAATGTTGTAGAAGTTTCAAAGAAGTTAATATTCAATAACTCTGAATCAATATCTGATAGAGTTCTCTTTGGAGCTGACTTACGGAGGTCATCCATATCAGACATCAAATCAACTTCCACACCATTTTTCTTAGCAACTGTAATATCTAAACCGATACTTTGCAATTCTCTTACAAGTACCTTAAATGATTCAGGAATACCCGGTCTCGGAATATTATCACCCTTAACGATTGATTCATAAGCCCTGTTACGTCCGTTAACATCATCAGACTTAATTGTCAACATTTCTTGAAGAGTGTATGCAGCGCCGTATGCTTCAAGCGCCCAAACTTCCATTTCACCGAATCTTTGTCCGCCGAATTGAGCCTTACCACCAAGCGGTTGTTGTGTAACAAGTGAGTAAGGACCTGTTGAACGAGCGTGAATCTTATCGTCAACAAGGTGAACAAGCTTCAGGATATAAGATAAACCAACCGCAATCGGTTCATCAAACGGTTCACCGGTTCTTCCGTCAATCAGGTAAACCTTACCGTCTTCTCTTACCCAGTCACATCCTGATTCTTTAATACCTCTTAGAAGCTCAGCCTTAGTTGCGATTTCAGACTGGTTATCGCCATATCTTTCATCGAAAGAAGGAGCCTCATAATGTTCACCTGTCAAGTATGCAGCCAAACCTAACAAGCATTCGTAAGTTTGACCAACGTTCATACGAGAAGGTACACCAAGAGGGTTAAGAACTATATCAACAGGTGTTCCATCAGGCAGGAACGGCATGTCTTCTTTTGGAAGAATTCTTGATACGATACCTTTGTTACCGTGACGGCCTGACAATTTATCACCTACAGATACCTTACGTTTTTGAGCGATGTAAACTCTGATTACTGTATTTGCTCCCGGCGGTAATTCATCGCCTTTTTCTCTGTCAAATACCTTAACATCAAGAACTCTTCCGCCTTCACCGTGAGGAACTCTAAGTGAATTATCTTTAACATCTCTAGCTTTTTCAGCGAAGATTGCTCTTAACAATTTTTCTTCCGGCGGATGTTCAGATTCACCCTTAGGAGTAACTTTACCAACGAGGATATCATCAGCATAAACTCTTGCACCGATACGAACAATACCGCGCTCATCCAAGTGTCTCAAAGCTTCTTCCGAAACGTTCGGGATTTCTCTTGTAATTTCTTCCGGTCCGAGCTTAGTCTGACGAGCATCTATTTCTAATTTCTCGATGTGAACTGATGTGAAAATATCATCATGTACGCATCTTTCAGAAAGCAGGATAGCATCTTCGAAGTTATACCCTTCCCAAGGCATATAAGCAACTAAAATGTTTTTACCGATTGAAAGTTCGCCGCAGCTTGTTGAAGCACCGTCAGCGATTACATCGCCTGCCTGAACCCTGTCGCCGGAATTAACAATCGGCTTCTGGTTAATGCAGGTATCCTGATTGGAACGAACGTATTTCATCAATGTATGTAAATGTTGTTTTCCGCTCTGATCAGTGATAACAATTTCTTCACCGGTTACACGGGAAACAACACCGTCAACTCTTGCGCAAACTACCATGCCGGAGTCTTTTGCAACTCTTCTTTCCATACCTGTACCGACAACCGGTCTTTCAGTAATAAGAAGCGGTACTGATTGACGCTGCATGTTTGAACCCATCAAAGCTCGGTTAGCATCATCATGTTCAATAAAAGGAATCATTGATGTTGCAACAGAGATAATCTGAATCGGGCAAACACCCATATAGTCAACTTTTGAAGAGTCACTCATAATAAACTCTGATCTGTAGCGAACAGGGATTTGAGCGGCTTTGAAAGTATTATCAGGATTCAATTGTACGTCAGCAGGTGCGCAACGATAATTTTCGTCTTCGTCAGCTGTCATATATACAACTTCATCCGTAACTTTTCCGTCTTTAACAACAAAGAACGGAGATTCAATAAATCCATAATCATTAACTCTTGCGTGAGTAGCCAATGAACCGATCAAACCTGCGTTCGGACCTTCAGGAGTTTCAATAGGACAAATACGTCCGTAGTGAGAAGGGTGAATATCACGAACAGCAAAACCTGCTCTTTCCCTCTGCAAACCGCCAGGTCCTAAAGCTGAAATACGTCTTTTGTGTGTTAATTCAGCAAGCGGGTTAATCTGATCCATGAACTGTGATAACTGTGAAGAACCGAAGAATTCCTTCAAAGAAGCAACCAGCGGCTTTGTATTCAACAAGTTCAAAGGAGTTAATGTTTCAGAATCCTGAAGGGTCATTCTTTCTTTAACAATTCTTTCGATTCTTGACAAACCAACTCTGAACTGGTTTTGAAGAAGTTCACCGACCGAACGGATTCTTCTGTTTCCTAAGTGGTCGATATCGTCTAAAGAACCTTCGTCATAAGTTAAGTTAATCAAGTATTCTATAGAAGCAACAATATCCTGAACCGTCAATGTTCTCTGGTTGTTAGGAATATTCAAGTTCAATTTTTTGTTTAATTTATAACGGCCTACACGACCTATATCGTATTTCTTATCATCAAAGAATCTTGATTCAAGAATCTGACGTCCGCCTTGAGCAGATGCAGGGTCGCCCGGTCTTAATTTCTTATACAAATCAATTAAAGCATCGTCAGTAGTTTCTGTAGTATCTTTATCCAAAGTTTTCTTCAAGAATTCAAAGTGAGTGAACAAAGATTCCATCTCGGAAACAGTAATGCCCATAGCCTTCAACAGAGTTGTAGCAAGGATTTTTCTGTTTTTATCAATCTTAACATATATAATATCGTTAGAATCGGTTTCGATTTTTAACCATGCGCCGCGGTTAGGAATCATTGTAGCGTTGTAAAGTCTCTTACCCGTAGGAGAGATTTCTCTTTTAAAGTAAACGCCGGGAGAACGAACAATCTGAGAAACGATAACACGTTCTGCACCGTTTACAATGAAAGTACCCTTATCTGTCATTGTAGGGATATCGCCAATGTAAACTTCTTGTTCTTTTATTTCACCGCTGTCACGGTTAACAAGTCTAACCATAACACGAAGCTGTTTTGCATAAGTTGCGTCATGAATACGAGCTTCCTCAACTGTGTATTTTGCATTATCAAACGTGTAGTTTGGCAGGAAGTGGAGCTCTAATCTGCCTGTATAATCCTTTACAGGAGAAAAAGCAAGAAGTTCTTCCTTGAGCCCTTCTTTCAAAAACCATTCAAATGATTTTTTTTGCACGTCAATTAAATCCGGTAAATCATCCAAACGTGTATTAGGAATACCCATTGGAGTTACTCTTTTTGCATATTCTGTCGACATTAATTCACCTCATCTATTCTAATGATGTACTATATAAAATTTTTGTTATTGTTCTACTTTTATTTCGGACATAATTATCCCATATACAGCATGTTATTTTATCGTACAACATCAAAAATCCTCGTCAAGTTAATAAGGGTATAATGTACAATTTTTCAAGTGTTTTCTTTACAAAAATTTACAAAATACTACGTTTTTTTGTACAAAAAACTCCCGGATAGAACTTACCAAACGCAAAATTTATGACCACAGAATTTTTCATTTTCTATAAAAATGGGCGTTACAAGACTCGAACTTGTGACCCTCTGAATGTCGTTCAGATGCGCTACCAACTGCGCCAAACGCCCTAATTTTTACCATAATGAATAGTACAATTCATCCAGTGTTTACATGACTAATATATCACAAACTTATTCAAAGTCTACTGCCGCTCCATCAGTTATAATATCCTTAATTTCATCCAGAAAATGAATAAAACCCTCTTCCCTGCCATCAAAAAATTTTGTCATGGATTGGAAATTTTTTTCCAGAACTTCATTAATAATATTATATATTTCTTCTCCTTGCGGAGTTAAAACTGTTTTACGAATTTTTCTCCCTTTTTTGGTTTCATCGAAACGCTGAATAAGACCTTTTGTCTCAAGGGATTTTAACATTTGAGTAATATGTGCACGCCCCTTAAATAACAAACGAGCAAGTTCGATTTGCGAGATTTCCGGACTCCTTACTACAGTATCCATAAGACACAGCTCTCCTTGAGTAATACCAAGGTTTGAAAAATTATCTTTAAAAATTCGACTAAAGTGTCTTTCACATATCTTCGCCGTGCACTCCAATTTGAATAACGGACTATCTACATAAAAATATTTCTTTTGCATATAACCATTATATTAAGAAAACTCCTGCAAGGCAAGCCGCAGGAGTTTATAAAAATATCAGATTTATATATTACAAAGAATGCCTGTAAATTTCCTCTACAGCATCTTTAGTAGCTTCCGTAGGTGCCAGAGAAAGCAAACCATCAAGCGAAGGTGTTGTAAATGCCAGATTTACAAGCTTAGGAATATCATCCTCAGTGAAGCCTTCATCCTTGAGTTTTGAAGGTACGCCAACGGATTTTAACCATTCATAAACAGAATTTGCGGCCTCATCAGCAGAATTTATCTGCCCGGTTATCGGCTCAAGAATGTATTTTAGAGTTTCAGCTTTTGCTGCATAAATATTTTTCACCACAGCAGGAAGCAATATTGCCAAACCTAAGCCGTGTGAGAGTTCATGTTTTACTGCGCTCAGAGGATGCTCAAGAGCATGCGTATAGTGCAGCAGTCCGTTATCAAAACAAACACCGCCCATCATAGCTGCGTAAGCAAGATAATATCGTGCTTCTAAATCTTCCGGATTTTCAATTGCCTTTGGTAAATATCTTGAAACAAGTGTTATAACCTCTCTTGCAAGAGTGACGGCGTAAGGCGAGGCAGCTTTAGAGGTTGCGGCTTCTATAACATGATTTACGGCATCGATTGAAACGTATCTGGTTTGTTTTGGTGATAATTTTGTCATCAAAGCAGGATCGTCGATTGCATACACAGGGTAAATACAATCATACGCAATCGCCGGCTTGTAATCCTTTTCAGGAATTGTTACAACTGCAAATCTGTTTGTTTCAGTACCTGTACCATGAGTTAAATTTATAGCAACAATTGGAGCTGCCTCTGTTGGAGCAAACGTAAATTCATAAATATCGTTTGCGGTTTTATCCGGATACTTCAGCAGAATTGCAACAGATTTACCTGCATCCGTCGGTGAACCGCCGCCGATACAGATAACCGCTTTAGCTCCAAAATCTATTGCTATTTTAGCAGCTTCATTAACAGCTGTTGTGGTTGGATTCGGGGTTACTCCATCGTAGTTCACATACTCAATGCCGTTATTTATTAAAGCTTTTTCCACAACATCCCAGGCCCCGGTTGCTTTATAAGCATTTCTGCCGCTCATGACAATAACCTTATCCAAACCTTTGGCCTTAAAGTCTTTTGCAATGTCTTCCATCTTATTAATTGCACCACAGCCGAAGTAAACAGAAGTACGTGTCCTGATCTCGCGTACGTCATGGATGTTAATATCTTTTTCCCACATAGGATACTCTCCTTTCTTTAAACACTACATCCATATTATAGCCCAAGCAGGGTAAATGTAAACCTTTTGGACACATAAACTACAAATTAAATATCAGACAGGTCAAATGTAAAGTTTTATGAAATTTTGTAAATATATGGGATGTATTTGGCTTGAAATGTAAATTTTAAACCAAATTTACATTTACCCTATTGCAAAAATCTAAACAATGTGTATAATAAGAGTTACGTTATGTGCAAATGTCAGTAATGACGTACATAAGAGAGTAAGAGTGTATAGGAGATTTATCATGAACAAAGAAGAATTGGTCAAAGAAATTTCAAAAAAGACAAAATTGTCTCAAAAAGTTTCATCAGATGTTTTATCAGCAACATTAGAAATTATCCAAAAGACAGTTGCAAAAGGTAAAAAAGTAACATTAGTAGGTTTCGGCACCTGGGAAGCTCGCAAAAGAGCAGCCAGAGTAGGCAGAAATCCTCAAACAGGTAAAGAATTGAAGATTGCTGCAAAAACAGTTCCTGCTTTTTCTGCAGGCAAAACTTTCAAAGAACTTGTTAAATAGTTTTTTGTAAATCAAAAAATGTAAAACGGTGATAACTTTCATAGAAGTATCACCGTTTTTATTACTCTTTGTTTCTATCAGTTATCTACTCTTGAGACTCCCTGCATGACTTTCTGCAGAAGTATTATCCAGCAACTCAAGTCCTGACACCCGGGAATATATTTCTTCTGCTTTGATACTGCCAACCTGGGTTCTACTAGAATACAATTCTCCTAGCCGTACATACAGTTTGAGAACTTTTTTGAAGAATCAACATCTACATATTTATATGTCTGATAAGATATTTTATTTTCTGCTGTATTAATATCTCTCTTTGTCTGCCTTATCCACCATTCCATGCAGTTGGAGGTCGTAAAAGAAGAGTTATCAGGATAAGAAGTTGTATTGCCGGAACCCACACCAAAAGTATGCGCAAGCAAATTACAAAGCTTATTGTCTCCTGAATATTTTGTGTCATCCTTGAGAGGAGCTTTCAATTTTTTTAGTGAATAGTGATTAGATTTTAATTTTCTCATCAACTCCTCACCTTATAAACCCTAAAACTACTCTTCAACATTTCAACCAAAGCGTGAAGAGTGTGTTTTTATGTAATCTGTCTTAAAACAATTGCGACTAGGTTTCTCTGTTTCGTGTTCTCATCCATTCTTCTTTCGGAAGATCTGAAACAATATTTCCGTCTTTAAATTTGATTACCCTTGAGCAGTATTCGGCGATATCTGGTTCGTGAGTTACAAGCACTATTGTTTTTCCCTCTTTTCCATTAAAGCCCTTATTCAATTTCACAAAGAATTCCATAACCTCAATACTCGTTTTGGTATCAAGATTACCTGTAGGTTCATCAGCCAAAATAAGAGGAGCATCATTAACTAAAGCCCTTGCAATAGCAACTCTTTGCTGCTGACCTCCAGACATTTGATTTGGCATGTGGGATTCTCTGTTTTTTAAGCCTACTATCTCAAGAGCTTCTTTGGCACGTCTATGCCTTTCTTCTTCTGGAATCCCCTTGTAAATCATTGGGAGCTCCACGTTTTCTAAAGCAGATGTTCTTGAAATAAGATTGAAGCCCTGAAATACAAATCCGATTTTTTTGTTTCTGATATGAGAAAGTTCATCCGCACTAAGTGAAAACACATCAACCCCATCCAGATGGTAACTGCCGCTCGTAGGTCTATCCAGGGTGCCTAAGGTATTCATACAAGTCGATTTACCCGAGCCAGAAGTCCCCATAATAGCTACAAATTCGCCTTTTTCTATTGAAAAAGAAACCCCGTTTAAGGCATTGAAACTCTCGTCTTCTGTTTGATATGTCTTTACAATATTTTTTATTTCTATTAAAGGCATGACTTTATTTTATCACAAATTACAGACTTACAATTGTACAAATTTTAAGAGAATTGCAACACTTTATTTTGTGGTATCTATACCTGCTAAATACCAACAGACAAGCGTTTTATAGCTTATTTATTTAACAGTTTTATCGATATTAAATTTTGTAAAGATTTCTCTTTTTTTTGCAATTTTTTTTTACAAAAATACTTTATATAAATACAAGTGTGTTTCATTAGTGTGATAAGGAATAGTAAATGACATCAGGTTTAGCAATTTCAGCATTTATGCCCTCAATTACATCAGGAGCAATATTCTCGTCCAGAAGAACAAACTCCGGAGTAGATGCAATGGCAGCGCATAATCCTTTTGTCGGAGCAATGAATCTTGATATTGCAGCCGGTCAGGTTACTAACGCAGCAAAGGGGGTTGCAAATATTGCAAAAGAATCAAAAGCTGCCTGGGCAAACGGGATTATAAGTGCAGAAGAATCCATAAAAGCACTTTCGAAAGGTGATAAGGTTTTGCGCGGAATCAGCAAAGTTGTAGATTTTACCGCAAACAATATTAACCCCCTGATTTGTGCAACAGGCGCTGTTAAAGTTCTAACAGCTGATGATAAATCAGAGGCTTTCGGAAAAGAAGCTCTGGCATTAGGTACAATGTTTGGGGCTGAAGCGTTAGCTAAACAGTTTATCGGTATGCCTTATAACAAATCTTATGATGCACAAACAATGACAGTAGAAAAAGACGGACTATATCAAACTATTAAAGGAAAAAAACAGCTTGTTGCAAAAGAAGGTGCTTATAAAATTAACAACGGAAAAGTCTTAATCAGCAGAGATGGATGGTATAGAAACAATCCGTTTATGGAAAAACAAGCAGTTGCAATCAAAGATTTTAGCGAGACTACTAAACTCTTCAACAAATATTCCCTCAAAGGTTTGCCGGGGATATTGAAAGGTCTTGCTTTTGTTACAGCTTCAATCAGCGGATACAAGCTTGGTGCGGAACTTGGCGAAACTTTGATAGGCAAAAAAACTATTTAATGTTTTGGATTTTGCCTTTTTGTTTGTATAGTGTCTGGAATGTTGCTTCTGAGCGTCTGTAGTTGTTAATTGTAGCTTCCAGTGATGCATTTATCGTAAAATAGATTACGGGAATTGAGACTGCTATAGTCAGAATTGCAACTATTGCATGCCTGATAACTGTTTGTATTATTTTAAATCTTTGTTTGGTTATTGCAATGTCGTCCTGCTCCCTTAAAATTCTATTTATAAGATTCTTACGTTCTTTTACTGTAAGACTTTCTATAAAGTCAACATTATTAGGGTCTATGTAAATAACATATTTTGAATATTTAATATTACTGTCGAGAAAATCCAGACTGTCATTATAATCTTTTTGTTCCTTGGTAAGGGCTTTTTCTTTAATATTTCCTTTTGAAATTTTATTTATGTCCTCATCTTCAGCACCTACCCCAAAAACACTGTCGCTGATTGATTCTGCGGCTTTATCTGCAGCTCCATCTTTACTTTCCTGTCTTTGCTTATTCAATTTTGCTTTATATTTTTTGATAAAATTATCATCAAAATTTTTGTCAAGCTGAATTTCTTTCTTTACGGTAGGCTGGGGTTTGGGCGCTTCGTTTGCCGCTTCAGAAGTCTCAGCCTGCTGCGTTGGTGATTCTTGAGGAGGATTGGCAGAGGGTTCCTCAAACAGGGTTGTATCGTCCGCCGCATTAAAAGCAGGTTTTTCAGGTTCGGAAAGATTTTCTGCTTCTTTTGCTATCTTTTGCTGAAGCTGTTCGATTAGTTCAGGCGAAATATCATCATTTAATGAAGCCAGTTCGGTTATATCCATTGAATCTTTATCATTAAAAACATTTCCTGCCATTCATAACTCTCTTTTCTTGTTTATGATATAAGTATATTATATATGATATTTCGGGATTAGGCAATCATAAGAGAGTTAATATGAAGATTGACAAAGATAAATTGAGAAATTTGATAATCGGGCTCAGGGATGCGAAGATTCTTGTAGTAGGAGACTTGGCGCTGGATGAAATGGTTTACGGAGATACCGAAAGAATATCAAGAGAAGCGCCTGTTCTTATTTTACAGCACACGCATACGAAATTTATTCTGGGCGGTGCGTCTAACGCCGCACATAACGTTTCTGAAATCAACGGAGGCAAAGTTTCTGTTATAGGCGTTATCGGGAATGATTATCAGGCTCAGGATTTGAAAAACGCTTTTAGAGAAGCAAATATTGATTGTGAATCTTTGATTGTTGATAGAAACAGAAAAACGATTACTAAAACGAGAATTTCAGGCTCTTGTTCTCATTCTATTACGCAGCAGATTGTAAGAATCGACAGGCAGACAAATGCGCCAATATCAGAAGAGACAGAGGCAAAGATTATTAAAGAAGTTGAAAAACTTATACCGGCGCACGATGCGGTTATATTGTCTGATTATCATATCGGAACTTTAAGCGACAATGTTATCGGTGCGGTTGTAGAGACTGCAAAAAAATACGGCAAAAAGGTTATAGTAGATGCTCAAAGAGACTTGAACCGCTACAGGGGTGTAAGTTCTATGACACCGAATCTTCCAGACACACAAAAACATGTTGGGTTTTTCTTAAAAAGTAAGGAAGACTTTTTGAAGGCAGGAAATATGCTTATTGAACAAACCGGCGCACAAGCGGTTCTGATTACCTGCGGCGGAGACGGTATGGTTGTTGTGGAGAAGGGAGATAAATATACTCATATACCTGTATTCAATAAGGCGGAAGTTTTTGATGTAACAGGGGCAGGAGATACTGTAACCGCGCTTTATACGCTGGCTCTTGCTGTCGGTGCAGAACCGGTTTACGCGGCTGTTATCGGAAATATTGCCGCAGGAATTGTTATCAAGCAGTTCGGATGTGCTACAACCAATATTGATGAGATTCTGGAGTCCATGCCGGAGAATATTGAACTCGATGTTTAGAAAAGAAAGGTTTATAAATGGCTAAAAATTTATTTGGGAAATTTAATGCAGTTGATATTATCATTATTTTGGGTGTTATAGCTGCATTAATCGTTGGAATTTTGACTACAAAGCATTTCAGACAGACTGCAGACAAGCAGATTGAAGCAACATCTCCAATATCTTTTCAGGTTGTTTTAAGAGGTGTTACAGTTACAGGAGAAGAGTTTCCTATCAAGAAAGATGACAAAACATTTATTACAATAAGAAACGTTCCATACACAGAGTTAAATGTCGCAGATGTCAAATCGGAGCCAAGAAAAGTGGTTATCCCCTCTTTCAAGGAGCAATATATTGTAATAAAAGACCCGACACAGCCTTCCGTATTTGATGCGGTAGTTACGATAACTGACACGGCAAAGATTACGAAAGACGGCGCTGTTGTTGGTGGGAACAAGATTAAGATGGGGCTTCCGGTAACTTTGGAAGGCGAAAAATATAAGTTTAACGGAACAATATCGGATGTCAGAGTAACATCCGAGGTTGACGACGACGGTATTAACGAAAATGTCGGATAGAAGGTGGAGTTTAGTTATAGAGGGTTGAAAAGTGGAAAGGTTGAAGAGTTGAAAAGTAGTTAAAATTAAATGTCATCCCGAACTTGTTTCGGGATCTTACCAGTGTGGCATTATACTTATCCAGTTGGTAAGACCCTGAAATAAATTCAGGGTGACAGAAGGGGTAAAAAGTGGAAAAGTAGTTAAAAATCTAATCACTAAAATCACCTGATCACTTGGTCACTTGATCACCTAATCACTAAAATTGTATAGCTCAGGCATATCTGAAAACCAGGGAATAAAAATGTTTCTTAATAATGTCTTAAATTTTTCACAGAATCTGTTTAAACCGTTGTACGAAAAGAGCTTTTTTTTACAAAAAATAGACTTTCTTATAGGCGCGTGTATTTTTCTTGTAATCTTTAGCTCTCTTGCTTCGCCGTCTGACTATATAGGTTACTTTGCGCTTTTTGCAATAATCTTAACCGTTGTAAAACTCATCACCAAAACTGGCGAGCGGTTTGAACTTACGCTTGCCGATAAGTTTCTGCTCGTGTATTTTGTTTTTGTAATCATAAGCGTTGCAGGTTCAACATTGTTTTACTTGAGCCTTAAAGGATTCTTTAAGACATTTATGTATCTCGGATTTTACGTCTCACTTATTCATTACCTCAAAGACAACAGGGGAATGATAAAATACATTTTAGGCTCTATTGCGCTTGCTGCGTCTATAGAATCGGTTATTGCCATTATGCAGAACTTTGCCTCCGTAAGTGCAATCTCGGGCTGGCAGGATACTTCACGCTTGAATCCGGAGGAAGTTATGACAAGGGTTTACGGAACGCTAAAACCTTATAACCCGAATCTTTTCGGCGGATATATGCTGGCATGTATTCCGGCGTTTATTCCGTTTTCTAAAAAAATCGCAATCCCGGGATTTTTGCTCGGAGCTCTGGCGCTGGTTCTTACAGGGTGCAGAGGGGCTTATATAGGTTTATTTGTGGAACTTATTATAATCACTCTTGTTGTGTACAAATTCTTAAAGCCGCAGCTTAAAAGGATTTTTGCAATACTTACAGGTGCAGGTGCGCTTGTTATAGGGGCTGTAATTCTTTCTATTACAAGCTTGAGAGCAAGAATCTTTTCGATTTTTGCAATGAGAAGCGACAGCTCAAACTCTTTCAGATTCAATGTTTATAATTCCTGCATAGATATGTTTAAGGACAACTGGCTGCTTGGAATCGGGGTCGGAAACCAGAATTTCAGAGAGATTTACGGACTTTATATGAAAACAGGTTTTGATGCTCTCAGTGCTTATAATATTTATCTTGAAACGGCTGTGGAGAGCGGAATATTCGCCCTGCTGGCATTTTTGGGATTTCTGGCTGCCGTGATAAAATTTGCGGTTAAGAATCTTTCTAATCCGTTTATCCTTGCCTCCCTTGTCTCCATTGCAGGAATCCTTATCCACGGATTTGTAGACACGGTGTTTTTCAGACCGCAGATACAATTTATCTTCTGGATAATGGTCGGTATAATAAGGAGCTTTTATGGTTCAAAGTAGAATTTCATACTTGAGGGAAGAATTAAACAAATACGCTTATAACTATTATGTACTTGATAATCCGCTCATAAGCGATTTTGAGTATGACAGGATGTTTACGGAACTAAAGGAGCTTGAGGCCAGTCACCCTGAACTTGTGACTCCTGACAGCCCGACACAAAGGGTCGGGGGGATAAGTTCCGGCTTTGAAGAGGTTAAGCACAAATACAGACTTTACAGCCTTGATAATACATATAACTATGATGAATTAAGAAAATGGTATGAGCGTGTAGAAAAGGATTGCGGAAAAAACATTGAGCTTGTATGTGAGCTGAAGATTGACGGACTTGCAATAGCGCTGACTTACAAGGACGGTTATTTTACCAAAGGTGCAACCAGAGGCAATGGAATTGTCGGAGAGGAGATTACACAGAATCTGAAAACGATTAAGGCGATTCCTCTGAAGTTATTTGAAAAAGCGGACGTGGAGGTTAGAGGCGAAATCTATATGCCGATTTCATCGTTTGAAAAATTGAACAGCGAATCCGAAAAACCTTTTGCTAATCCCAGAAACGCGGCCGCAGGTTCATTAAGACAGCTGGATAGTACAATTACCGCAAAACGCGACCTTTCAATGTTCACTTATACAGCAATAGTTGAAAAAGCGGAGACTATTCCGCAGACACACTGGGACAGCCTGCAGTACATAAAAAAACTCGGATTTAAGACTAATCCGAACATCCGTCTGGTTAAGGATATTGAAGGCGCAATCGATTTTTGCAAAGAATGGGAGCAAAAAAGATTCACTCTGGATTACGCAACAGACGGAGTTGTAATCAAGGTTAACAGTTTTGCCTGCCAAAACGAACTCGGTTTTACATCAAGAGCTCCAAAGTGGGCAACAGCATTCAAATTCCCACCGGAGGAGATTTCAACAAAGCTGCTTAGAATCGAACTCGGTGTCGGAAAGACAGGCGCAGTTACGCCGGTTGCGATTCTTGAGCCGGTTCAGCTTGCAGGAAGCACGGTCTCAAGAGCAAGTCTGCATAACTTTGATGAAATAAAAAGACTTGACGTAAGAATCGGAGACAGAGTGCTTATCAAAAAAGCAGCAGAGATAATTCCAAAGGTTGTTAAGGTCTGTGACTCTAAAGAACACGATACCCTGCCTGTTTACGAACCGCCGAAGCTCTGCCCTGAATGCAATTCTCCGCTTGAAGAGCGCGAAGGCGAAGTAAGTCTTTATTGTTCAAATGAAAATTGTCCGGCGGTTATCAGGGCAAAACTTGAATACTGGGTTTCAAAAGACGCGATGGATATTGATTTTATCGGGCCTTCCGTGATTGCGCAGCTGTACAATCTAAATATGGTAAAAAGTCCTGTAGATTTTTACAAGTTAAAAGAAGAGGACTTTCTAAAATTGGATCTGGTAAAGGAAAAGTCTGCTTCAAATATGTATAATTCAATACAGGCAAGCCTTAAGAGACCTTTAAACAGATTCTTAACAGCGCTTTCAATAAGGCATGTGGGAAAAGAAACCGCAGATATCATAACATCAGAATTCCCGACCCTTGATTCACTTATCAGTGCGGACTTTGAATCTCTTGCAAAAATCGACGGAGTAGGAGAAAAAATTGCAAAAAATGTATATGATTTCTTTAGAAAGCCTGAAAATATTTCTATGATAAACGAATTTAAGTCCTTAGGGTTTACGTTCGACACAGGCAGCACTCAAAAACGTTCAAATGAACTTGAAGGCAAAACATTTGTACTTACGGGAACATTAGAGAGCATGACAAGGGATGAAGCCGGTGAGAAAATTAAATCAATGGGTGGAAAAACATCTTCATCAGTTTCTAAAAAGACCTCTTATGTAGTAGCAGGCGCAAATCCGGGCTCAAAATTAGACAAAGCTCAAAATTTAGGTGTTATAATATTAAATGAGGATGAATTTCTAAAGATAATAGGTGAAAAATAGATGAAAAAGAATTTGAATATCATACAAATTAATGGTGTAAAAGGACTGATTCTTGTGGGTATGTTAATTTGTTGCCTGGCAGCCGGTTTTATTGCATTTCCGGGATGGGTTGCAATGCATATCTGGAACTTTGCAGCAGTGTATCTGGAGCTTCCTGCAATAGGAATTATACAAGGTGTTCTGCTGTGGGGAATTATTGTTGCTTCTTATTTTACTTTCAGAAAAGAAAAACTTGTTGTCTGTATGAAATCTTCTAAAGGACTTAGTGAAGAAGAATTAAAAACAGTGTTTGCAGATATAAAAAAACAGGCAGCCGATGATAAGATTATTCAGGCAATGCTGAAAGCCCGGGAAGCAGAGCTAAAAGCAAAAGAAGCCGAAGAAAATAATACGGAAGATAAATTATAAGGAGAAGTTTATGAAAATAAGAGCAAGCCATATACTTGTTGACACAAAAGAAGAAGCAGAAAACCTCCTTCTTGATATTAAAAACGGTGTAGCTTTTGAAGATTTGGCGCAACAGTTTTCCAAATGTCCATCAGGCAGAAACGGCGGCGATTTAAGATGGTTTGGCAAAGGAATGATGGTAAAACCGTTTGAAGATGCAGCTTTTGCTTTAAAAGAAGGTGAAGTATCAGAGCCTGTACAGACCCAATTTGGATGGCACCTAATTAAATTAACCGGTGTTGACGAGGGGTAAGGGGTAAATAAGAGATAAAGTATAAAAAGAGTAAAACTCTACAATCAATGGCTTAATTATACAATTATTGGCTATTATCCGTAGAATTTTAGCTTGGGAATAAAATTGTTTTTGTTAAATCGGTCCTAAAAGCTTTATCCCACAAGAGTTTGTGCAAATTTCAGGGATTCGTCCGTAATCTCGCCTCCTGCAAGTTCTGCAATGGCTTTAAGTTTGGCATCACCCTCAAGTATTGAAATATCAACGCTTGTTTTACCGTCCTGCGTCTTTCTGACGTAAAAATGTCTGTCGGATTTGGAAGCAATTATTGCCTGGTGGGTAATCATAATCACCTGCATGTATTTTGCAAGCTCCTTAACTTCATCCGCAACCGACTGCGAGGTCTTGCCCGAAATTCCGGTATCGATTTCATCAAAAATGACTGTATCAATATTATCGCTCTGCGCAAATATCGTTTTGATAGCAAGCATTACGCGCGAAATTTCACCGCCCGAAGCAACTTTGGCAAGAGGCTTTAAGCCTTCCGAAATATTTGTTGAAATTAAAAATTCAACTTTATCACATCCGTTTGGCCCTAAAGGACATTTCTCAAAATTAATCTCAAATCTAACTTTAGGTAGTTCTAATTTTTCAAGCTTTTCAACAATAAGAGATGAAAGCACCTGCGCATAATTCTGCCTTTCTTTAGAAAGGTCTTCTGCCATATCCTCAAGCTGTTTGCGGACATCTGCAATCTCTTGTTCCAGCTCTTCAATATTTTGGGTAGAAAATTCTATCCCTTCTAGCTCTTTTCTTAAAGCTTCTCCCTGTTCCATAACTTTTTCAAGGGTTCCGCCGTATTTGCGTTTTAATTTATCCAGCAGGAACAGGCGCTCCTGAATTGAATTGATTCTCTCTTCGTCATTCTCAAGTGAACTTGAGTAATCTCTAAGAGTAGAGGATACGTTTTTCAATGTCTCAATAGCATCAATAAGCTCCCCTTCAACCTCTTCAAGCGAGCTATCCATTCCTGACGCTTTTGAAAGATTTGTTTTGATTTGCAAAAGCCCATCAAGAACAGAGCCGTCATCACCTGATATTGACCAGTAAGACGAGCCGGTTAAATCTTTGAGCTTTTCAACGTTTTCAAGAACAGCAAGCTCGTTATTAAGTTTTTCATCCTCATTTGGAGACGAAAGCGCAGCCTCTTCAATTTCATTAACCTGAAATTTCAAAAAGTCTATTTGTTCTTCTGTTTTATCAGCAGAGTTTTTCAACTCTTCAAGCCGTGATATTAATTCTTTATACTTCGCAAACCCTTCTCTGTATTCATCAAGCCTGTCGCCGAGCGTATTTTTTGTATATGAATCCAAAAGCACAATGTGGTACTTAGGCTGCAAAAATGAATATGTTTGGTGCTGGGAGTGGATATCAAGAAAAAGTTCGCGGAAATTCTTCATAAACTCCTGATTAACAAGACAACCATTAACCCTTGAACGCGAGCCTGTTTGGGTTATTTCACGTGAGAGAATAATCTCTTCTCCCAGATTATCGATTCCGTATTCTTCAAAAAATTCTGATAAATCCTGTTTTTTATTGAGTATTGTAAGCTCAATCACAGCCTTGTCCGCGCCGGTTTTAATAACCTCTTTCCCTGCCTTTGCGCCAAAGGCAATATCAATCGCATTGATTAAGATACTCTTCCCTGCACCTGTCTCGCCTGTTATGATGTTTAATCCCTCAGCCAAATCAAGTTCAAGCTCATCTATTAATATATAATTTTTAATAAAAATCTTTGATAACATAACCCATTACTCGCCAGTGTCTTCATCTAAATCTTCTGATTCATAATCCTCAGAATCTTCTTCCAATTCTTCGTCAGAGATATCTTCCTCCTCTGCCTCTAATTCGTCTTCGGTGTCCTCTTGAGGAATTTCTTCGTCCTCAAGCGTTTCTTCCGGCATATCCTGAGAATCGTCATCTGTAAAGGTTTCCTCAGGAACTTCATCATACTCATCAATTTCGCTTTCCGGTTCTAATTCAGCACCTGTTCCTAATTTTTCCAGAGCCGTTGCGTATTCTTTTTTTACTGCATCCTGCGGAAATGTAAGTGTATAAGGATTCTTTAACGCTTTTGCTAAAGCCTTGCAGTAATCGTCGAGGCTTCCTATATATTTATATACACGCGCAAGAAAATAATACAAATCGCCGTTTTCTTCTTTTTCAACAGCAGTACTTAATATTTCGATAATATCTTCTGTTTCACCTTCCTGCAGACAAATCTGGGTTAAAAGCTTATAGGCCTCTATATCGCGCGGATTGTATTCAATTGTTTTTTTGAGATACATCTTTGCTTCTTCGGTGTTTCCGTTTTTGAAAGCAATAGAGCCGAGATTAAAATATGCCCAGCTGTAATCCGGCGAAATTGAGAGAACTTTCTGGTAACTTTCTATTGCAAAGTTTGTAAGACCGTCATTTTGATAAATATATCCAAGGTAAAAGTACGCAAAAACATCCTGAGGATTAATCGATACTGCTTTTTGAAAGTTATCAAGCGCAAGGTTTTTTTCTTCTTTGTTAAAATAGCACACTCCTAAGTTAAAATAACTATTTCCGTCATTTGCATCTGTTTTAAGAACATTTCTAAATGCCTCAATTGCCTCATCCCACTCTTTTAGCTCTACGAGCACTTCACCGAGATTATAGTAAAAATCTTCCTGGGGTGAAATCTCTACAGCTTTTTTGTAGCATTGTTCAGCTTCCGTAAACTTTTTCAGCTTTTCGTATACAATGCCTAAATTATAATAAATTTCTGCGTCATCTGGAAAATATTTGAGTAAATACCGCAAATTTCCTTCCGCTTCTTCATTAAATCCATTGTTAACAAGAAGAATGGACAACTCCCTTCTTGCCTGAAAATTAGACGGATCTCCCTTTAAAATATTTTGAAGTGATTCAATATCATTATCCATAAGATGATTATAGCAAAGTAACATAAGTTCAACAAGCTTATAACAAGCTTTGGTTAAGATGTTTCTTGATATTTATTATTACAAATTCGATCTTAAACGGAAAAAGCCAATTCCAGTCGGAATTGGCTTTTATAAGATAAAGAATTATGAGGAGGAAATTTTTATGCTCTTGACATTTGCCACCAGATATCACCAGCCAGCGCTAACCCTGCACCAATCCATGCTCCTACTTTTCCGGCTTTTTTAAAACCGTTCCAGGTTATATGTTTGCTCAAACATTCGGGAGCCAAGGCCTTTCCGAGTCCTGTAACAGTAGTAGCAGCTCCAGCCCCGGCCAGAGCTCCTACCGCTGGAGCTGCTACGTATTCTACTGCGCTTTCTACTTTAGCGCCAAGATTCTCCATACGATCTTTGCCGGCTTTATTGTCTATCGAGGTACCAAAAAGATAACTCATTGTTTCTTCTGTATATTTGTCATGGTAGTCTTTGCCATGAAGATTTTTCCAGAATCCATGCTCAAATGCAGATTCACCATATTTTCTAATATCAGTTCTCAAGTCAACAATTCTACCTTCCTGTTGAGAACGAATCTTACCGTATAAAATTTCAATAAACTGATTTACACTATCTGACGGATTCAGCCTGTCGCTATTAGCCTTGAAATAATCACCATATTTTTGATAAAGCGTTTGTTTTAATTTATCAAACTCTTCACATATACCATCTTGATCGCCTTCTTTAATTTTCTTGGCAAGATTTGTTATCCCCTGATTAACTCCGGCGTCAATCATTGCCTTTTCGAAAATTGTTCGATCTTGTTCCGCAAAAGCTCTGGTTTGATTCTGCAGCAAAAGCTCATGCATATCACCTGTATGCTGTAATTGTGATTTTTCAATATTTTGATACATCTGGTTCATTTGTCCCATAAATGCAGGATAGTAACCCATCATGCCGGACATACCCATCATTCCGTATGGTGAATAATATCCCATGCTTGCAGGATCGCCATAAGAGCTGAACGAGCCGCCGCCTCCAAGACCATACATTCCGAGAGGACTTGTATATGGATTGTAACCTATTCCTGCTATGCCGAATGACATAATGACCTCCTACAAAAAATTTAATCTAACCTTTTACCTTACATATAAATAAAGTTTTTTTCCGTGTAAAAATTGATATTTTTAGACAAATTCTTAACAAAAGTTTACAAAACCTCCAGCTTTTTACTGGTTGATGGTCAGCTCTTTCTTTAGTTTTATTCAGTTGGTAAGTCAAACTTATTTGGTTGTGATATAATTAAGTACATGACAGGAATTAAAAATTAGTTAATTTAGAGGAGTGCTGAATAAATATGGTAAATAATCTAATCCCTTTAAGGATTGCAGGCGTTGGATACAGCTTGCCGGAAACCATTATTACAAATGACGATTTAACAAAATTGTATGATACATCCGACGAATGGATTTATACAAGAACAGGCATAAAGGAAAGACGTGTTGTATCTGGAGAACAGAATGCCATAGATTTAGGTTTTGAGGCTGCAAAAAAAGCTTTAGACAAAGCAAAACTTCAACCGGAAGAATTGGATTTGATTCTTGCCGCGTCATCCGCGCCGCCGGATTTATATCCTGCAATAGCATGCCATATTCAGGCAAGACTGGGTATTACAAATCAAATTCCTGCGTTCGATATAACTGCAGCTTGTACAGGATTAATTTATGGTTTAAGCATTGCAAAAGCCTATATCGCATCAGGAATGTATAAAAAGATTTTAATCGTTGCAACAGATAACAACTCAAGATTAGTAAATTGGGAAGACCGAGCAACGTCAATCCTTTTTGGCGATGCCGCAGGGGCCATGGTTGTTACAGCTTCCGATGATGGAGTAGACGATGTTATTGCTATTGATATAAAATCCGATGGACATATCGGAGATTTGATAGAACTCTCCTTTGACGGCAAAAATTGTCCACTCGTCGAACAATATGAGCCGAAACCAAAAGGAATCCGCATGAATGGCAAGGGAGTTTACGCATTTGTAGCGAAGATCCTTCCTCATTATGTTGAAAACCTTATAACAAATGCCGGAATGAATGCAGAAGATATCGACTATTTGATTCCTCATCAGGCTAACATCAGAATTATTCAGGCAGTTCAGGAACGACTCGGATATTCAGACGACAAGGTTGTTACTAATATAAAATATTATGGAAATACCTCCGCAGCCTCAATTCCGCTGGCGCTTGCTGAAAGTGTTGAAAAAGGCAAAGTAAAATTAGGTTCAACTGCAGTATTATGCGGATTTGGCGCAGGTATGACCTGGGGCGGAGCTATTGTAAGATTAAGGGAAGGTATTTGTTAAATTTAGATAAGGAGTATAAAAATGGTTAAAAAAATTGCATTTTTGTTTCCCGGACAAGGTTCACAGTCTGTTGGCATGGGAAAAGATTTGTATGACAATTTTGAAGCAGCAAAAACAGTTTTTGATACTGCTGATTCAACATTAGGCAAAAGTATTACAAAAATATCTTTTGAAGGCCCGGAAGAAGATTTGAAACAAACAATTAACACTCAGCCTGCAATTGTGACTATGTCAATTGCGGCTATGGAAGCTTTGAAATCCGAGATTGACATAACTCCGGATTTTGTCGCCGGACACAGCTTAGGCGAATACTGTGCTATGTTTGCAGGCGGCGTTATGGATTTAAAAACAACGCTTAAATTAATCCAAAAACGCGCGGAATTGATGAGCAAAGTTCAAACAGGCTCTATGGCAGCTGTATTAAACGCAAGTGTTGAACAGCTTAAAGCTGGTCTTGCAGAGGGTTCAAAGGTCGGCTATGTTGATGTTGCAAATTATAATTCTCCTGCCCAGGTAGTTATAACAGGCGATGATAATGCAGTCAAGGCAGCTTCAGATTACCTTCTTGCAAACGGCGTCAGAAGAGTTGTTCCGCTCGCTGTTTCTGGTTCTTTCCACTCTAAATATATGGAAGGTGCTACAAAAGAATTTGTTGATTTTGTTAAGGATTTTGATTTAAGTGACGCAAAAGTTCCGGTAATCACTAACGTTGATGCGGATATTACAACAAAGGCTGATGATTTCAAGGCAAAAATGCCTAAACAGATTTCATCATCAGTATACTGGACGCAAACAATCCAGAAAATGGCATCAGAAGGTGTTGATACATTTGTAGAAATCGGACCCGGAAAAGTTCTTGCAGGACTGAACAAAAAAATTGCACCGGAAGCAACTGTTTATAACGTATTCGATAAAGCTTCTCTAGAAGCGACAATTTCCGCTTTAAAAGAACAAATGGCAGGAGTATAAGGCGGTCAGGATGAGAGTGTCTAAAATTACACCGAATACAGAGATATACCGGAGACAGGTTCAGCCAAGGAATCTTTATCTTTCACAAGGCCGCAAAGCTGATATGAAAATGATGAAAAAAGTAATTCAAGATTTTGGTAAAAAATCTGTATTGGAAGGGGTAAAAGAAGGGGTAAAAGATTTTTTTAGACAGCTCGTTAAAAAATAGACGTAGGTCAGGCACCGCCTGACAAAAATTGAAAATTGAATATAAAACTTGTCATCCCGAACTTGTTTCGGGATCTTACCAAAAAGCAAGTATAACGCCACACTGGTAAGATGCTGAACCGAGTTCAGCATGACAAAATCATTTATCTGGGACAGTTGTGGAACTTGTTTCGGAATCTTACAAAAATCAAGTATAACGATTGGTTATCGTTGGGCAGGTAGGCCCAACAGACAGAGGGAACACAACAGAATAGAAGTAGGTCAGGCACCGCCTGACAGAAACTTAAAACAAAATGGATAGTTTAGTATTAATCAAAAATCTAATATACGAAATTCGTGGGCAAAAGGTTATGCTTGACTTTGAGCTTGCAGATTTGTATGAAGTTGAAACAAAAAATCTAAATAGGGCAGTAAAACGTAATAGGGAACGTTTTCCGGAAGATTTTGTTTTTCAGCTTACAAGTGAGGAATGGGAAGCTTTAAGGGTGAGGTGCCAAATTGGCACCTCACCCAAAGGCGGCGGCAGACAATATCTTCCTTACGCTTTCACGGAACAGGGAGTTGCGATGCTTTCCGGTGTTTTAAGAAGCAAAAGGGCGGTTGAGGTTAATATTCAAATTATGCGGACGTTCGTCAAGTTGCGACAATGGGCGCTGGATAGCAAAGAATTCGGACAAAGATTGCTTGACTTAGAGAAGTATTTTATGGAACACTGTAAGGATAACGATACAGACATAAGAAAAATCTATGAAGCAATAGATTTACTTATGGACAGGACAAAACCTGTTGACATTGGGTTTAAGGTATAGCACCCTAACCCTCTCCTGAGAGGAGAGGGTACACAACAGAATAGACGTAGGTCAGGCACCGCCTGACAAAAATTGAAAATTGAATATAAAACTTGTCATCCCGAACTTGTTTCGGAATCTTACAAAAATCAAGTATAACGATTGGTTATCGTTGGGCAAGTATGCCCAACCGACAGCAATAACCCTCCTCGTTGGAGAGGGAATATGGTAGAATAGACATAGGTTGGGAAATCCCAACAAAAATTTAAAATAAGGAGAAGATTAATGACAGAAAGAAAAATTGCTTTAATTACGGGCGGTTCAAGAGGAATTGGTTTAGCTTGCGCAATTGAACTTGCAAAAGCAGGATGCGACATTATCATCAACGACATCTGCGACGCAGAAAAAGCCCAACCGGCTTTGGATGAAATCAAGGCTTGCGGTGTTAATGCTTATTTCTACAGCTTTGATGTTTCAGATGATAAAGCTGTACAGGAAAATGTTGATAAGATGATTGCAGAGCACGGTAAAATCGACATCTTATTAAACAATGCAGGGATTACAAAAGACGGCCTGTTCATAAGAATGGATATGGAGCAATGGGAAAGAGTTATTAAGATTAACCTGACAAGCGCTTACTGCGTAACACACGCCGTAATCAAATATATGATGAAAGCTCGTCAAGGTTCAATCATCAATATGTCAAGTATAGTAGGCCGTCACGGCAACGCAGGACAAGCAAACTACTCAGCTTCAAAAGCAGGTCTTATCGGCTTAACTCAAACTTTGGCAAAAGAATTTGGTTCTCGCGGCATCAGAGTAAACGCAGTATGCCCAGGCTTTATTCAAACAGCTATGACACACGATTTGGCTAACATCGATGAATACTTGAAAGCTATTCCGATGAAGAGACTCGGTACGCCTGAAGATATCGCAAAAGTTGTTAAGTTCTTAGCACTTGATACTGATTACGTAACCGGTCAGGCAATCGAAGTAGCAGGCGGTTTGATGATTTAATCTAAATTTGATAATACGGCTGTAATTACTATTTGATTAAAACCCTAAGACCTTTTTAAAATAGGTTTTAGGGTTTTTACAGTGTGCAGGAAAATTCAATATTTTGCGTACGCTATACTAGTTAATATTTACCCTCTTTACATTTAAATATTCAGGTGATATTATCAAGTACGGACTAAAACTTCTTTTTGGGAAGCAAATGTTTCAAGTGAACATTAAAAAGTAATACAAAATTATGAAGATATAAATAGTCAAATATAAAAGCTTAGCATAAATTCCTGTTCGTTGGATTTAGCATTAAATTTGTATTGCCCGAAGAGCAGTTTTTTAAATATACAATAGGAGAAAAGAAAATGGAAGAAGAAAAGGTAATTTCCACCGTCGATAGTCTTACGCCAAGCGCAACCGTACATGAAATAAGCGACAACGTAATGACAGGAAAGGCTGATTACAGTAAAACAAAAATGTTTACACTTGCTATAGCAGCAGGTGCATTTATCGCATTTGGTGCCCAGGTATCATTAACAGTAATGACCGGCGATTCTAATATGGGCTGGGGCTTCACAAAACTTATCGGAGCAATGACCTTTGCTACAGGCTTGATGTTAGTTACACTCACAGGAGCAGAGCTATTTACCGGTAATGTTATGATGACATTTGCTGTATTAGAAAAGAAAATCAGCCTTATGAAGCTTTTGAGAAGCTGGACAGTAGTTTATATTGCAAACTTTATCGGCTCTATCCTCCTTGCAGCTCTGGTTTATTTTGCCGGCATGGGGCATAACGGCGGAGACGCTGTTGGAGTAACTGCTATGCAAACCGCTTTTAGTAAAATTAATTTAACCTTTACAGAAGCCTTCTTCAGAGGTATTTTATGTAACTGGCTTGTATGCTTAGCAATATTTATGGCATCAACTTCAAAACGTGTTATTGGTAAGATTTTTGCAATATTCTTCCCAATAATGACATTCGTTGCATCAGGCTACGAACACAGTGTTGCAAATATGTTCTTCATTCCTAATGGAATATTAATGAAACACTTCCCAGGAATAGTAGCAGCATCAGGTTTGACTCCTGACCAGCTTGCAACAATGACTTGGAAAGGTTTCTTTGTTCACAACTTGCTACCTGTAACACTCGGAAATATTGTTGGAGCATTTGTATTTGTAGTTCTGCTCTTCTGGACTGCTTACTTAAGAGAAGAACGCAGACATCACGAATAATCTAAGTAAAAAAGACCGGCTCTTAGGTTTTAAGAGTTGGTCTTTTTTTATGGTATATATAAGAATATAGTTATGAGAAAGAAGATTTTACCGGCATTAATAGCTTTAATATTTGTATTAGCAACCCCAGTATATGCGGCCAAGAATGCGCCTAAAGAAAATAATTTAGAAGAGGTTGTTTTAGAAAATGTAGAAGAAGAGGTTGAAGTTCCTCAAGCGGTTTCGATTTCAGAAGAGAAAGCTCCTGAGGATAAGACTCTAAAGGAAAAGCTTCAGGATGTTTATCATCTGGAAGTAGATAAATATGATAAACCCACATATCTTTTGGAAAATGTTTTAACCCATAAATTTGATGAAGATTCCATCTGGGACAGAACTCAATTGTGGGCAGGATACAATGGCGATATTGGCTTAAACTTTTCAGAAGGTGTTGGCACAGAACACACAACTAATCATTATGATATTAACACCATTAATGTAGGTTTTGATGGTTATTTAAAGAATAATAATGCAGATTTTCGAGTTATGATTAATGTTTCACCGTATTCGGAAAGGAACGTTATTCAGAATCTTTTTGCGGATATGTATATTGCAACCAATAAGATTCCTCACCATAGAATAATGGTAGGGCATACTCGTCCGCCGGTCGGAATGGAAGGTGCTTATGGCCCGTTTGTACTGCCGTTTTTGGCTCGTTCACAAATCTCCAGAAACTTCGGTACGGTACGTAAATTAGGTGCTCGTATATCCGGCGATTACAGTCTTTTGGGCTATGATTTCGGTGTATATAGTTCTGATACATATTTTCAGGAATTTTTTCCGGGCGCAGAATTTATAGGCAGAGTTGATTTGAAACCCCTCGGCAAAACAGATGGTAAATACGGCAAATTACTTATAGGCGGCAGCATGGATGCCGGACACAGAGATAATAACTTTTGTGTAGTTGGTGCTCATATCCAGTATGATTACAAGCGGTTTATGGCAAATTTTGAATGGGCACAGGCTAACGGATATAACGGTCCTTCCGGATTTTCAACTGATAAGCATGCAAGCGGTTTTTATGCGACTTTAGGATATATGTTAACTAAAAAACTTCAAATTATTGCAAGATATGACGAGTTTGACCCGAACAGGGAAATTGCAAATAATAATCAAAGAGAATATACAGTTGGTCTTAACTACTTTATAAAAGGTCAGGGCTTGAGATTAATATTAAATTATATATTCTGTCAGAACGATGCAGCAAAAGATTCACACAGAATCATGCTTGGTACACAAATTCTTATCTAATGTTGAAAAATATCGTTTAAACGGTTGATAACAAAATCGCCCAATTGTATAATAATAAAAGAAAAATAATTGGGGAGATTAGGGTCTCATGTTCAATAATATTAATGATAGCGGAAATACTTTCTATAACTCTCAATTAGATAATGCGAGCAATATAATTAATCTTGCAGCAGTTCGAGCAAATTTGCAAAAGAACGGATATGCCGTAAATCCTTATGTTGATAAATCTGAAATATCTTCAAATGCAATGGAATTGTTTCAGAGAGATTTAGATATAAATAAGTTTACAAAAATTGCAATAAGTGATCCTGAAGACAATTCACATTTAGAAAAAATGGATAAGCTCTTTAAAGACGGGGTTGTGGATGTTTTTGAGGACGACGTTTTATCGAGTCTTGTAACAAATTCTAAACTTTGGGATGATTTAGAGCTGTAAATGTGGTAAAATACAGCCATGGTATCGTCTGATTATTATGTTCAAGATAATTCTGATATAGAGAATAAAAAACTGGAAGCTGCAAAAAATCATTACAGCAAAGGCAAATACAACGAAGCATTAAACCTGTACTTAGGCATGCTCAATATGAGCACCTCATACAGGCTTTATTATGAAATCGGAAGATGTTATTACAAACTTAATAATCTTTTAGCTGCAGAAGAGTATTTCAAAAAATCAATCGGTCTGGAGAATTTTAAAAATTCTTCTTATCTTTACATCGGCAACATCTTCTTTAAGCGTAAGGATTTGAAAAATGCTATTGAAAACTGGTCATACTATTATGCCTATAAACCCGATGATGAAGCCGTTTGTCTTAATTTAGCAACTTCATACTTCACAAAAGGCATGAAGTTTCAGGCATTTTTTTTCTATGATAAATATTTAAAATACGCAAAAGACAGAGGAAATTCATATAATACCATAAAACAGAGCATCGATAAATGTAAAAGCACGGCATTGGAGTTTATGCAGCGAGGGCAAATTGCGCTTAATATGGCTAATAACAAGGGGGCAATAGAATACCTTGAATTTGCGGAAAAGAACGCGCCAACCAATTTTGATATAAATTACCTTCTCGGTAGAACATATCTTAACGAGAACGATTCAATGCATGCAATGATATATTTAAAACAAGCGTTTTGTATAGACAACAAGTCTTTGGATGTCCTGCATAAACTTGCTTCGGTATTTATTAATTTGGGAGATTACACAGCAGCATATTGCACTCTGAGACGTATAGCACCACTTGTATTAAATAAACAGTCCGAATACCTGAGGGCGATGAAAACAATACAGGAACTTGATGCTTCATTTGATGATTTCAGCTATAAAGGACATAAAGAATGGGCCGATAAATATTATGATAATAACAATTATCATCTTGCGTTAATGGAATATGAAAACTGTTTGATATTAAATAATAAACTTGAAGATAAACTTGGTGAACGAATAGCGACCTTAAAATCTTTTCTGAATCCTGAAGAGAGAATAATTAATACGTGCCTTCAGCGAGGTCGTGTTTTGTATGCGAACGGTGATATTTTGAATGCAAAAAAATATTTCTCCAAAATCCTGCTTTTTTCCGATGTAAATTCACCTGAATACAAATTAGCAAAATCACGAGTTTCTGATGCTTAAAAAAATAAAAAAATTCTTTTACCTTTATGTTTTACGAAAAAAATACTATAGGGCAGGCTCTTGTAATGCCTGCGGCAGGTGCTGCCAAAAGATTTATGTAAAACATAAAAACGTAATCCAGACAGAAGAAGAATTTAAAAAATTGCAAAAACTCCATCCGTTTTATACTTATCTCAAAATAGTCGACAAAGATGAGACGGGTCTTGTTTTTGAGTGCATGAATCTCGATAAAGAAACTAATAAATGCAAGATTCATAAAAAACGTCCCGGAATATGCAGACGATACCCTCAGGAAGAATTATTCATGATGGGCGGAACTCTTGCAGACGGCTGCGGATACCGGCTTGAACCCATTGTGAGTTTTGACGAAGTCTTAGAAAAAGTAAGTAAAAAAAAGAGTCGGTAAACTCTCCGTCAAAGAGTCTGCGTCTTTTTTTCTTGTTTAAATACTTATATAAAATTTTTGTTTACGAGGGTGTTTTTTTATGTTAGTATTTTCTGTATTGGAGTACGAAAATTATGATTACAATAAAAGATGTAGAACACGTAGCAAAACTGGCTCGTTTGGAATTAACGGAAGAAGAAAAAGAAAAATTCACAAAGCAATTGGGTGATGTATTGAAGCATGTTGATGCAATGAATGAAGTCGATACATCAAATGTTGAACCAATGGCACACGCAATTGACTTCGTTAATGTTATGCGAGAAGATGAAGTTTACTACGAACAGACCAAAGAAGAACTTATGAAAAATGCCCCCCTTGAGGAGAACGGATTTTTCAGAGTTCCTAAGATAAATTAAAAAGAGGGTTAACTGCCCTCTTTTTTTAGTGGGTAATACATCCTCTCTCTTGGCAAATAGAAGGAAAAAGGGTTAATTGTTAAAGGAGTCCGGCTATGACAAAATATATTTTTATTACAGGCGGTGTTGTCAGTTCTTTAGGAAAAGGGATTATTGGCGCATCTTTAGGTAAACTTCTTCGTGCAAGGGGATTTTCTGTTGCCATACAAAAGTTCGACCCTTATATTAATGTTGATCCCGGAACAATGAGCCCATTCCAGCATGGCGAAGTCTTCGTAACGGATGACGGAGCCGAAACAGACCTGGATTTGGGGCATTATGAAAGATTTATTGATACAAACTTTTCTCAATTAAGCAACGTAACATCCGGAAGTGTTTATCAAACTGTTATCAAAAAAGAACGCAGGGGAGATTATCTTGGCGCGACTGTTCAGGTTATTCCCCACATTACAAATGAGATTAAATCCAGATTAGTAAAAGCACAAAAATTCTTTAAACCGGATTTTCAGATTATAGAAATCGGAGGAACAATCGGTGACATAGAGAGTTTGCCGTTTATTGAATCCGTAAGGCAGTTCAAAACAGAAGCCGGGATTGGGAATGCCATAAATATTCACTGCACGCTGCTACCTTACCTTCCTACATCTGGAGAATTAAAGACAAAACCGTCTCAACACAGTGTAAGCCAACTGCGGAGTTACGGTTTGCAGCCGGAAATCCTTGTCTGCAGAACTTCAAAACCAATTCCTAAAACTGAAAAAGATAAACTCGCTTTGTTCTGTTCAGTATCAAAAGAAGCTGTTATAGAATGCAGAGATATGAAAAGTATTTATGAAGTTCCGCTTGCGCTTGAAGAACAGAAATTCGCGGATGTTGTTCTTAAACTCCTTCAAGTTCCTGAACGAAAAGCCGATTTAACAAGCTGGCGTGAACTTGTTGATAATATAAATCATCCAAAAGGTACGATAAAAATAGCAATTGCAGGGAAATATACTAAACTCTCGGATGCTTATATTTCAGTTGTCGAATCAATAAAACATGCCGGCTACGCAAATAATGTTAAGGCTGAAATAAAATGGATTAACTCAGAAGAATGCCTTGATGAAAAGCAGTGCAAAGAATTAATGAAAGATGTCGACGGCGTCGTAGTACCAGGAGGCTTTGGAATCCGCGGCATCGAAGGAAAACTTAACGTTATTAAATACGCACGAGAAAATAATGTTCCGTTTTTAGGAATCTGTCTTGGCATGCAGTGTGCGGTTATTGAATACGCACGAAATGTTGCAGGCCTTAAAGGGTCAAATTCTACAGAATTTGACGAAAATGCAGTAAATCCGGTTATAGATTTAATGATTGAACAGAAAAATATTAAAGGATATGGCGGAACTATGAGACTTGGCGCTTATGACTGCCACTTGAAAAAAGGGACAAAAGCACAGGAAGTTTACGGCGTAAACAAGATTTCAGAAAGACACAGACACAGATACGAGGTTAATACGGATTATATTGACCTGCTAAAAAAAGCGGGACTTGTATTCTCCGGAATGTCGCCCGACGGAATGCTTTCCGAGATAGTAGAACTCCCTGATTTGGACTGGTTTGTTGCCTGCCAGTTCCATCCGGAATTTAAGTCTCGTCCGGAGCGACCACACCCATTATTTAAAGGACTTGTTGATGCTGTCATAAAAAACAAAAATAAATAAAACTCTTTACTATTGACAAGTTTAAAAAAATAGTGTACTATGAACACCATAAATCAGATTAGGGGTTCATTAATTGACTATTTTCAACAACAAACTAAATTTACTATCAAAGTCACACAATGTTCATGTGGTCAAATTTGTGATGCACCTCCTTATTTGGAACCGGCAGCTGCAGGAGATATAGTTTACACACACACTTTTTTATATCACGAGAACCTGCAGAGAAGTATATTTGCAGGTTCATTTATTTTATGAGGAGGTAAAATGAGAATCCAAAAACTAAACAATTTAACACCGATTAGTCAGAATTACACTGTGCAGCCTAAGCATAAATCCGTAGATTCGAATAGCGTTGGAAGTTCCAAGCCAATGGAGCTTAGAGATTTAACATACAACCGCCTTCAAATAAATTTTAGAGGAGAAATCGAAACTGCCGCCCTGGCTCTTGTTAAACAATTTCCTCTGGAAGAAAAGCTTGCGGATGCTTTCTCTTTTATGAAACATGGAGACCTGCTAATAACAGGCCCCGATATTAAAACGGCTCAAACAGCAATGATTAACTCTATTCTCAAAGTAAAGGAAGTTATTAAACGAGCATTTTTTATTGAAGATGACAAGTCTCCCGGAATTTTAGGATTTATGAAAAATAATTTCAATGAAATGGGAGTCATAAACGGCAACCCTGAAAAAGTATCTTTAACTACAGATGGAAAAGAATACTTTCTGGACGCTTATGACAGTTATTATGTTATACCGGGCGATATAATAAGATATCAGGATAAAACGCTTAATGTACTTGAAAAACCGAAAAGCAGAAGCTTATCATTCCACAGGTATATGTACGCAAAGGCCTTTAATTTTGAAAAAGAGGCGGAAAAAGTTATACAGGGGCAGAATAAGAAAACATTAAAAGAATTGTATCAGGATAAAAAGCCGATTCAGCAGGTTATGTTCAGCGATGTAGCTGGGGCTGATAATGTAATCAAGGAGCTAAAAGAAGGTATTTTATATCCGCTTAGAAATCCTAAAGCTTATGAAAATATCGACTTAACCCACGGCTACATTCTCCATGGCCCTCCGGGAACAGGTAAAACTTACGTTGCAAAAGCCTTACAAAATGAAGCAGGAATCAATGCAAAATATTTAAACGGGCTTGAATTGGAATCAAAATGGGTCGGAGCTTCTGAAAAGGGTTGGAGAGATCTGTTTGATGAAGCAATAGAAAATCAGCCATATTTGATATTTTTAGATGAATTTGATGCTGTTGCAAGAGCAAGAGGCGGGCAAGACGTCTACGGAGACAAAGTCGTTAACCAAATCCTGACACTTATGACAGATATTGAAGACAATAAGCACGATGTATTTGTACTTGCGGCAACAAATAACAAGGAGGCCATAGACCCGGCAATTCTGCGTTCCGGAAGATTCGGCAAACATTTGGAATTCAAAAAGCCTGATAGGGATGGCGTAAGCAAAATCTTTGATATTCATGCAAAGAAAAAGCCTCTTGATGAAAATCTCAACAAAGAAGAGATTATACAGGCCATGTTTGATGCTGATGTTACCGGAGCTGATATAAAGAGAATTGTTAATGATGCTTACCTGAATGGTTACCGCCGTGCAGGAATTCTGGATAAGCTCGACAGAAACACACTCACGGATGCGGATTTAGAAATGTTTAAAATTGCTGATGAAGATTTTATGAAAGCAATAGACAACTTTAAAACAAGCCGCAGCTCAGGCAAACGCAAACCTATAGGGTACAACCGGCACTAAGCTCTCTTTTAATATAATTTCCCGTAAACGGTTTGTCTAATTTTCGAAAATGTTCAATTTTCATTCTTAAAATTTTATTATTCCCACACAGTACACAAATTGTGTGGGTTTTATAATCCGACTCCGTAATAGTGCCGGACTCTTTGTATTCCGTATTATTTTCAGCTATTTCCAAATGTTCCGGGAGTGCTGCCATACAGGTGTAATTATGATAAAAGTAAGCCCTTGCCCAGGGGTAGCTTGCCCTTATTACCGCACAATTTTCCTCTGCCGTTCTTGAAAAATCAAGTTCCAGCCCCTCCGGATGAGAAAAATAACTAGACCTATCATCTCTTTGGCTCAAAGGAATTATAATATCTTCCCTCAAAGCTTTCAAAAGCTCACACACAACCCCTCTTGCCGTAAGCACTGTTCTCTCTTTTAAAGTTTTACCCGTATCAGAGGGGTAAATCTTTACTTCTTCCTGAGCCAGAATAGCCCCTGTATCATAACCGCTGTCTATCAGATGAAATGTCACTCCCGTTGTCTGCTCCTGATTTTTTATTGTCCAAAAATAAGGATTAGGACCTCTGTATTGAGGAAGAAGCGAAGGATGAGCATTTATTGCCGCAATTTTAGGCAAAGCATAAATTTCTTTTGAGAATTTTTCTCCCCAGGAGCCTACAAGAATTATATCAGGATTAAGCTTTAAAAGAGCCTTTTTAAAATCCTTCGTATTTACCCCACCTCTCACATCTATTTCAGGTAAATTATAGCTTTTGATATAGTTATGCTCCAAAGACGGATTGATTATGTCTTTAATCCTCCTTATAATCGGGTGGTACTTCTTCATCTCGCTTCTGTACACACCTACGATATCACACCCTGCATCAAGAGCGCCTGCAATAAGATTTGTAAACATTTCGCCATATCCTATTATAACGACTTTGAGCATACTTCTATATCCTTCTTAATTTGCGCCTTGAGCTCTTCCAGACTGCTGAATTTTCGCTCGCCGCGGATACGCTTAACCACTTCTATCTGAATATTTTTCCCGTATAAGTCATCATTAAAATCCGGAATATGCACTTCGACAACCGGAGTCAGCGTATTATGTACCGTAGGTTTCATCCCCCAGTTCAGAACACCTAACTTGCCGTCGATTTCCGCCTTATAAACGCCGAAAGGAATTTGCACAATATTTGCAGGATAATCAATATTTGCAGTCGGGAAGCCTATAGTGCGGCCTACTTGCGCGCCTCTTTTTACGACACCCTCCAGAATAAAATTACTCCCAAGCATACTGTTTGCTTTTTCTATCTCTCCTTTTTTGAGCAGCATTTTAATTAGCGTAGAACTTACAACTTCATCCCCGAGCTTTTGCGGAGGAATACAAAAGTATTTATACCCGAATCCGGATTGATTTGATTCCAGAAATTCCGAATTTCCTCCCTTTGCATGCCCGAAAGTATGGTTGAATCCTGTTGAAATCGAAATTGGCGAATATGTATCAACCAGAAATTTCAAATACTCCTCTGCGGTCATGCCGGCAATTTCAGCAAAATCAAGTTCAATTACCTCTTCAACCCCGAGTGACTTAATCTTATTTACAGAATCTTTCCTCGTATAAATATACTCGGCATGCCCGTTGAAAAACATTGAAGGAGAATCTTTAAAAGTAATAAGTTTTGCAGCAGCATTATTAACCCTTGCAAAATCAACGGCCGAAGCTATTACAGCTTGGTGCGCAATATGCACTCCGTCAAAAAACCCCAAAATTAAACAGCTTTTCATACCAAAATTTATGCAATTACATTAAGCTTTCCGCCAAGAATCTGTTTGTGGCAAAAATTCTGCCATTCGTTAATATTATCAAACACTTGAGGAAATTTTTCTGCAGGTGCCGTCTTTTTACTTGTATAAGGGGTTAAAGAATTAAATGCAGTATCTCCAATTGTTTCGTTATTGCGGCTATTATAAAACGGCATATTATTACTGATATTATAGCCTTTATTATGATTAACTGAAATTGCAGAAACTAGCATAAACACCCCTTTCTTTACAAATTCTATCACACATTTTTTTTTTGTGCAATAACTTTATCGGGCAATTCAAAAAAATAATTATATACAAAAAAAAGAGCCACTAGGAAGGCTCTTGGAATTAAGAATAGCTGGAAGTATGAAAAAGATTTAATATACATATATTAAACCTGATTTTTTTAATAAATACTATTAGCTGCTACGGTTATTTATTTGAAAAATTTCATGCAAAAAATCCGGATTTTAAATCCGGATTTTTTGCACGGTTTTGCTTTTCTAAACCATTCTTTCAAGGCTCGCATTTATTTCTGATGTATAGCGTGCCATTGCTTCTGCCGAGATCTCAACAGTATCTTGAATAAGGTCTCCTATAACATAACTTGACTGCTGAGCCATACTCATGCATTTTACAGCATACTCAGCCTGCAATTCGGGGGTAAGGGCGCTTCCGTTTACTGAACTTATATCCATAATTACCTCGTAAAATGATATATATATAATAACACTATTTTTATATTTTTGCAATACTTAATATATAAATTTGTGTAATTATTTGACAGTATTTGAATACAAATAGTATAATTAAAAATATGAAAAAGTTTATAATTTTAATATTGTTATTATTAACACCGATTACTTGTTTTGCACTGGAAAAGCCTCGCTGGGTAGGATTGCCGATATATGTATATATACCCGAGTACGGTAATATGAGTAAACTTATGAAACAGGCGTTTGAAGCGTGGGAAGATCGTTCGAAATCTTTGGTGCGTTTTAAGTTTGTAAGCAGTCCGAGCAGCGCCAACATTGAAGTTGAATTTGTTGACTTTGTCGCAAATTGTAATGATGCCGGAGCTGTAGGCTGTACTGAGACAATGGTTAGGGGCGGTCAGTATTATAAAGCCTTTGTTACGATTGGCACAAAAGAATATTTACGGACTTTTGATGGCGGACAGTATGTAAGGAAAATAGTTACACGTCCTAAAGACCATATTTATGGAGTTATGCTTCATGAAGCAGGGCATGCCATCGGTTTGGGTCACTCTGCTAACAAAGGAAGTATAATGTACCCTTATGATTTAGACTCCTTGCAGTATTTAACAGACGAGGACATGAAGCTTTTGTATAATAAATATCACTAGGCTGGAATTGATTTACTATACGAAATATTTACGGATAATATTTTCAATTTTAACAGAAGCAGTTCCGTCACCATAAGGATTTTGGGCTTTTAGCCTAGAGTTTTCCTTTGTAGAATCAAGAACCTTCTCGCTTTCTTGGATAATCTTGTCGTAATCAGCTCCGACCAGTTTGGAAACGCCTGCTTCAATACCTTCTTTTCGCTCTGTTTCATATCTCATAACAAGAGTCGGACAGGCAAAAGAAGGAGCTTCTTCTTGTATTCCGCCGGAATCCGTTAATATCAGCTTTGCGTTTTTCATAAGGTAGACAAGATACGGGTAATCAAGCGGCGGCAGAAGATGAATATTATCCAAACCGCTCAGCCTGTCATAAATCTTGTTTTTTACATTCGGATTCGGATGCACGGGGATTACAAATTTATGGTCGATATATTTTTTTGCCAGATATTCAATAGCATCAATAATTCTGTCAATTCTCGCACCATGATTTTCCCTTCGGTGAGCAGTAATCAATACCATCTTGTCATCAACAGGAATCCCTTTTTCTTCATAAAATCTCTTTGACTCCTCAACAACACTTTCAGATAAGCAAAATAGAGCATCGATTACGGTATTACCAACAACATGAATTTTATTTTCGTCAATATTTTCTTTTAACAAAGCCTGCTTATTAATCTCCGTAGGGGCAAAATGCAGAGCTGCAACTCTGGAGGTCATTTGCCTCATAACCTCTTCAGGAAATGGCTCATAAATATCATAAGAACGCAGTCCTGCTTCTACATGCAAGACAGGAATTTTGTGATAAAAACTGGTCAGAGCTCCGCACAAAACTGTCATTGTATCACCCTGAACAATTGTGGCATCAATTTTGTTTTCACAAAAAACCTTGTCCAGAGAAGTTAAGATTCGGGCCTGTATAGAGGGCAAAGACTGATTTTCCCTCATACAGTCCAGATTAATATCAGCTTTTAATCCAAAGTAAGCCAGTGTTTGGTTAGACAACTCTTTTTGCTGTTCAGTATTGCAAATAATAAGATTATAATCAGCCGGATACTTCTTCATTTCGAGCATAACAGGTGCGAGCTTAATAATTTCCGGACGTGTTCCAAAGATAAAAATAATATTTTTCATAAGAATAATTATACAATAAAATTTTTTTAGCCGATATTATCTGTGTAAATAAAATGAAGTGTACGCCTATAACTTTTCGCAAACCCAGTGATATATTCTTGGAAGTCGAAGAGCTCTTTTGTATAACACAATATGTATTGTGTTACATGTCTACTATTATTGGTTAAACAAGTCATCTTCAAGTTACACCACTTTACAATCAGCATTTTTGAATAAAGATGGTGATGAAATATCATAAAAATTAACCTGCCAGACAGGCGTCAAGCAGGTTAATTTCTACAAATTATTTTATAAACTCACCGCTTCCGCTTCCGCCATTCGTCAGCCAGGAATATACTGTGCTTGGATAGACATTATAGCCGCCCCAGTCATAAGAATAATAAATATTTGTACTGTCATACCTTGGACTTATATCAGCAATTGAAAGGTCAATAGATGTTAAATCGTATGTACAGTCTGCTTTGGATGGATATGCCTCGCAATTATCAACATTTCCTGGTAAGGACTGAAATGGATTATATGCGATAGACATATCACACATCCTACTGCCGGCCCTGTAAGTACAAGTCGCAAAAGGACTGCTCCACGCTGATACAGCTGCTGAATATTTGTTTATACAAAAACCTGAAACACTTACCCCCGGCCTATAATAACAATCGGTCATCCCTAAATCAATATAAGCTCCGATATTTCGGGGAAAGACCCTTACACGATCAATGTAAATAGAAACAGTAACAGTCGTAGCAGCAGGCTCAGTTAGTTGACTCCAGTATTCATTAATATCTTTTGTAAAATCACTGCTTTTCATTGCTTTTCCAAATTTAGCATACCTATCTGGATAGATAGAGGGATGGCTCAAACATTGCATATATAATGGTCCGATACCACCACCTTGGAACCTACTGCTGCACGGATCAATAACTTCCGGTTCAGGATCCGGCACATAAACAGGAATGTCCGGTTCCGGATCCGGCTCAGGAGTCGGCGTTGGTGTTGGTGTTGGTGTTGGAGTAGGATCCGGTGTAGGTGTAGAAGGGGTTTCCTCAATCGGATCATCCTCAAACATTTTATCATCTAAACTTGCTAAAACATTTCCCTCAACATCAAATTTCTTCTTTAAAAGATTCTTCCTCGTATTAATATAATGTACGCCTACAGGATCAGCAGGGACTAATCTCCCATCCGCAGCAAGTAAAAACTTAAACCTGTCAGGCTGTTTGCAATTCTCCTCTCCATACATACAATTTGAAGATTTCTTTGAAGAATCCACATCTACATATATGTCTGTCTGATAAGATATTTTGTTTTCCGCTGTATCAATTTCTCTCTTTGTCTGACTTATCCACCACTCCATGCCGTTTGATGTTGTGAAAGATGATTTGTCAGGATAAGAAGTTGTATTGCAGGAATCCACACCAAAAGTATGCGCAAGCAAATTACAAAGCTTATTATCTCCTGAATATTTTGTATCATCCTTAAAAGGTGCCTTTAATGGCTGAGAGTTATTTACAAGCGGATATTTGCTTACATCAATATCCGTGCTTCCTTCTTTGAGAAGTATTGGAAACAATGAAGTATCTGCAACCATTGATTTAATATTACTGCCTAACTCATCATATACTTTCAGATAATTAATCTTAGTTTTATCCGGCATTAATCCGTTTATTGCAGGAAGTATAACTGCTGCAACAACACCTGCAATTCCGAGAACTATTAACAGTTCTGCTAAAGTAAAACCGCGTTTTCTCATCAAACTATTCCTCTCTTTTCATCTCTTCTATTTTGCTCACATGTAACACAAGTATTGTGTTACATGTGAGCGCCTCGACATCCATGATAGCATATATCACTGGGTTTGTGAAGAGGCGCTCTTTTTGAAAAAATGAAAAATCTTCTCATTTTTGCCAAAATTTTGCAAAATTTTCGCTTTCTGGAACTCTTGTAGCACTTACCTTCCAGCCCAGCCCTCGCGTACTAGCCTGTAGCAGAAATTCTTAGGCGGACGTGGAATTTTGAAACAGTCTTGTAGTCTCCGCCAACCAGCCCAAAATACATTTACCCCAAAATATGCTTATGTTTTTCGTTTGATTTTAAAGCGTGTTTTTGTTATCCTTTAGTTTGTAGTAAGATTAGGTAAGAGGAGTTTAATCGATGGATTTAATGAAAGGTAAAAAGGGCGTAATTTTTGGGGTTTCTAACACCCATGGGATTGCATACGGCATAGCTAAACAGTTGTATGATGCCGGTGCTGATATTGCATTTACTTATGCAGGTGAAGCTATGGAAAAAAGGGTTCGCCCTATTGCAGAAGGCATGAACGCAAAATTGATTATGAGCTGTGATGTTACAAAAGAAGACGAAGTGGAAGCTGTTTTCAAAGAATGTGAAAAAATTTACGGTAAATTAGATTTTGTAGTGCACGCTGTTGCTTTTGCACCAAAAGAAGATCTTATGGGCAGATTTGTTGATACTTCAAAAGAAGGCTGGGATATTGCACTCGGAGTCAGCGCTTATTCTTTAGTCACAATTTGCCGCCACGCCGAACCTATTATGAATGAAGGAAGCTCTATTTTTGCTCTTACATATCTCGGCTCAATTCTTTCAGTTCCAAGTTATAATGTAATGGGTGTTGCAAAGGCTGCTCTTGAATCCGCAATGAGATTTTTGGCAGTAGATTTAGGGCCTAAGGGTATCAGGGTAAACTGCCTGTCATCAGGACCGGTTAAAACGCTTGCTTCTATGGGAATAAGCGGATTCTCAAAAATGCTTAAAGCTGCCGTATTAAGGGCGCCTTTAAATAGAAATGTATCTTTGGAAGACGTAGGTAAGGCCGGTTTGTATCTTGCTTCAGACCTGTCAAGCGGTACTACAGGGGAAGTTATTTACTGTGATTGCGGCTGCCGCTCTGCTTACGCTTCTGCTGAGGAAATGGATATTTTATCAAAGGAATAGTTTTAGTTACACTGATTGGCCGGACTTTCTATAAGTTCGGCCGCTTATATAGGAGTTTATGATGAAAAAATTTTTGACATTATTATTTTTATTCTCAACTGTAGTTGTTTCTTTACAAAAGGCAAATGCTTTATCTTTTGATGAAGCAATGTCGCAATCAAAACCAGTTGCAGTGCTCATTCACGCACCTTGGGCCAGCAATGTTGACCAGATTAAGCAGGTGTATGACAGCATGGCTGAGCAATACGGCGACAGATATAATTTTACAAAAATTGATATTGCAACTAATGAAGCCTTAGGATTCAACCAGAAATATACTATATATCCGAATCTGCCTTATGTTCTTCTTTTCAAAGACAGAGGAAGGATTACGCGTTATCTGAAACAGGATTGCATTATGGATGATTCTTGTTTTAAAGAAAGGTTAAACTTCTTTCTAAATTAGTTAAATACTCCTAATCCTAAAGAATAGTTTTTCGTTAACCTTATAACATTTCGTTACATTGACATTGTCAGAACTGCTTTTTTGTGTTACAATATGGGCATTAAAAAGTGTAGAAATTAACTGAAGTATCGGCAAAAATCAATTATTCAAAAACCGGCTTGTGTTTATATATGTGTGTTAGCAAAAATAGGAGTGTACAAATGAAACTTATCTCTAAAGAAAGGAAAACAGTTAAATCTGCATTTAACGACGAATTTGAAAATTATTTAAAGAAACAACGTGTAAGAACAACTTTTAACGGGATGGAATTAGAATCTTTTTCTTGGTACAAAAAGGCTTTGGGGTTAGTATAGTTTAAAAAGTCGAGGAGTATGTAAAAAGTTTTTATGACCGGAGGGAATCATCTTAGTGATGGTTCCCCTGCTCTTTTATATTCTATTCGGCTTTTTTGTTTCCAACTTCGTTACCGGCAATCATAAGGGCACCTGGTATAAACATTGTTATTTTATGGATTATTTTATTTTTATCATCTACCTGCCTTGCGGCCATACAGAAGTCATCAAGGTGGGCTGAAAAATCGCTTAATTGTACGGGCCTGCCCTTTCCTTGTTTAAAAATCTTTTCATTAATCTTGTTTGCCAAAAGATTGCTGGCGTAAACTCCAACGAAAATACCAGCAATTGCGGCTATGGCCTTTGGAATTTTGGTTCGGTATGTTTCAACCAGCTTATTCTTTTCGAAGAATCGGTTGCCTAAATATTTACCTCCGGCGGCAAACCTTCCTACAAAAATAATCGGAACAGAGATATTAGAGATTTGCATAAGGGTTTCTTTTAACTTAGCTTTTCTGTTTGCCTTATTTTTATCAACGGCATATCCCCCGGCGAGTCCGCCAAGGCATGAGCCTGCGCCTATTGTAATTATTTCCGGCTCATCATAGGGAGCTTTATAAAGATAGCTGCCTTTAAAATTTGTAAACATTTTTTTTGGATTAAGCGAATATTTTGCACACTTTGCAAGTATTGCAAGGCTCGCAATAACTCCCAAGCCTGTAGTTGCGGCGATAATTCCCTTTTCTTTGGCTGAATATGTACTGTCAGCCCAAGGGTTTCCATGCCCAAAGCTTACTCTTTTATTTTTTTGTTGATAGTTATTGCTATTTATAGGTGTTATCATATACTATAACCTTCCGGCTATAATAAAACCCATAAATCTGAGAAATTGCGTTTTTGTAAATATTTATTAACTTATAGGCGAATAAAATTTAGAAATTTCTTCAAAATATCTTTCAAGGGCTTTATAGCCGTTGTATATTTCGTTGTTTACCGTTGAATATCTGCTTGCTACAATATATTTTAATTCTTTCGAGCGGATCTGAAGAAGGTTGTCCGCATCTTTTCTTAAAAGTTCATTATTAGATGTAGACCACTTTTTTAAGTAAGAGAGTTCTTCATTAATCTGCTTTATTGTAGAATACTCCAGTGTATTAAAATCATATTTTTTAAGAAGCTGAACTTCCGCATTAGTAATCCTGCTTTGAACAGCCTGAAAGCGGTATACTCGTTTTATAATAACATAGTTATCAGCAATTCTCCTATGTGAATATGGTACAGAACTCTTTGCAAGAAGAGCCGATGTAGAAAGCGCCGTGAAAGCGTCATCATCTCTTGAGAATGTACTTTGAATAGGATAAACCGTTTCTATCTTCTTATTATTATTCACGAGCCCAAACTCCTTTTCCCTTTATCTATATTCATAATAGCCGAATATATTGATAATGTCATTAAAATATTAATATAAATTTACAAACCATTGGGTTAGTTTGAGTTTAAGCTCGACGTTTATTCTATTTAAGTTCTTACATTTTTATTTTCATAGAAAATCTCTTTTGCACCATACGTGTTCAACAGTTTATCCTGCCTATTTTCTATATAATCTCCGCTGACAAACACTGAGCCAATTGCTCCTCCTATACCGCCCAGGCAGCCCACAATAAACTGCAGAGTTCTATTTTGTGACAATTTTCGGGCAATAGTGCTTGCAATTATTGTACCTCCAAGGAGCCCGACTCCGAATAAGGTATTGGTTACAATGGAAATATTTTTATCCTGTTTTTTATACTGGGACGCAAATTTATCAGCATTTTGAGCCGGCACCTTAAAATATCGTGTTGGTGCTTTTTTTGCACTTACATCAACTTGAACATAATTATTATCAAGCCTTCTTGTTATTTCTGTATTTACGCCCATAAAACACACTCCTTTGTAAATTATAAAACCCGTGAAGCAAAAGAATTGCGTAATCTTTTTATAAACTTTACAAAAATTTACGTACATACGCTCTTGCGAAGAGTGTATGTGTACGTTATAATCTGCGTAGGAAACGACCAATGATTAGGAATATAAATAGCAGTTACACAACCCTGGAAAGATTTGATTCTTACCCTGAATATGGCGATATAAGCCGAGTAAATAAACCTTTATTTGCCCAGCGACATCGTGCTTTTGAACGACAGGTTACAACATCTGATAAAGTAAAAGCCGGTGTTGGAGCTGTGATTGGTACTATTATTCCAATGATACTAATGATGAAAAAGCAAAAGGTGAGTAATCCTTTTAAACTTGAATATGGCTTAAAAGAGATGGTAGCAATGTCTGCAGGGTCTATAACAGGAGGCGTTATAGTGGGTATGATTGGTGAAAATAAAAAGACTAATGAAAATAAAATGCGCGAAGGGCTTTTTCAGTTTCTTAATGCTTCTATTCCTACCTGGATTGTAGCAGGAGTGTTAAAACTCTGTGAATCCAGTAAGAATTATAATAATTTGCCGGGGAAAATTTTATCGGTAGCAGGCGGCCTTATTGTAGGAATGTATGGTGCTGCGTCTGTTTCTAATCTTATTTGTGATCCGCATGACAAGCGGCCGGATAGAAAATTAACCCTGAAAGATTGCCTAATTAATATTGATGATGCGCTTGGCGTACTGGTACTGGCAAAGTTTCCTCTTGCAGAAAAGTTACATGTGGAAAAGCTTTTACCGTTCATATTTGCATATTGCGGATATAGGGCCGGTAAGAGTAATTAATATAAAACCGGAGACTTTTTCACAAGGCTTATTATTTTTTGTATTACACATTGTTTCAGATGCATACCGACTGTCCCCAGCATAGATGTGCAATACCTATCACCTTTGGGAGTATTTTCTATTATATATTTTACTATTTTATTTATATTTGATGTTCCAAAAATTTCTTTTAGCCTTTTCGCCCTGTATTCGTTGTCTAACTTACCAAAACGCATTCCAGACAAATAATGTATTGCATGAGAATCCCACATTGCATCACCTTTTATCTCAAATTTGGTAAGTCCTCGTCTTAAGCAATTTTCAACGGCAATTTTTTGTGCAAGTTCAACAACGCCTCCGTATTTATTCTGATTTGCATTCTTAATCATTGCTATATATACGCCTTTTGGAAATTCTTTAATTTTTACATATCCTGCTTTTGTTTGTCCGTCCATAAAATAATATTCGGTTGTCGGCTCAAACGGAGATATAAGCTTTTGTATACGCAAAGAAATTGGAATCATCTTCACGCCACCGTTAACATCTTTCTGTTTTAAAACTCTGCCGTTGGACAAATCTTTATTTAATTGAGATTTTTCCAGAATATCCCAATACCTGGGTGATTGAAACGCTTCTTCCAGTTCTTGGTGTCTTTGTTTACGATAATTTGCTTCAAGTTTATTGTAGTCTTTACTCAAAGGCAGTATAAAACAAGGGGTAATTTTCATATCAGAATAAAAAAACGTAAAAATAAAATTTGCTAGAGCAAAGCCCGATTTTTTTATTCGGGCTTCGCATTTACATCTAACAAAAACTATATATTAGCAAGCTGTTTATAATAATCATGAGCTTGTTCAAATTTATATGCAAGATTGAACAATTTTGTTTCTGTTAACTGAGGCGACATAATTTGAAGCCCGATTGGCATACCGTCAGAATCAAATCCTGCAGGAACACTAATAGCCGGAAGCCCTGCGAGGTTAGCAGATATTGTAGCAATATCTGTTAAATACATAGCAAGCGGATCTTCGGTTTTTGCCCCGAGGTCAAATGCTGTATTCGGGCAGGTCGGAGAAATTAGAGCATCGACTTTTTGGAAAGCTTTCAAAAAGTCTTCTGTTACAACTCTTCTCATCTGTAATGCCTTTTTATAATAAGCATCATAGTAGCCTGAAGATAGCGCATAAGTTCCAAGCATTATACGTCTTTTAACTTCCGGGCCAAACCCTTCAGCTCTTGTTTTACAATACATTTCCAGCAAATTTTCGGCATTTGCGGTTCTATGACCATATCTAACCCCGTCAAACCTTGCCAAATTTGAACTGCATTCAGCTGTCGCAAGAATGTAGTAAATCCCGATAGAATGTTTTAAGTTCGGAAGTGAAACTTCAACAACTTCTGCACCCAGCGACTTATATGTTTCAATAGCATTTTGAATTGCTTTTTGTACGTCAGGAGCAAGGCCTTCTGAAACAAGTTCTTTTACCACACCTATTTTCATGCCCTTGATGTCGTTATTAAGTGTTGTTCTGTAATTCTCGACAGGCATTTTTAAAGAAGTGGAATCATGTTTATCATATCCGGAAATTACCTCTAAAAGAGCCGCTGCATCTTCTACAGTTCGGGCAAAAGGCCCAATCTGGTCAAGAGATGAAGCAAAAGCAATTAAACCATATCTGGAAACTTTGCCGTAAGTTGGTTTCATGCCGACAATACCACAGAAACTTGCCGGCAGTCTGATACTTCCGCCGGTGTCCGAGCCCAAAGCAAGTGCAGCTTCGCAAGAAGCAACAGACGCTGCCGAACCGCCGGAGGAGCCGCCCGGAACTTTTTTTAAATTCCAAGGGTTATGAACCTTTTTAAATGCAGAGTTCTCGTTTGAAGAGCCCATCGCAAATTCATCTAAGTTAGCTTTACCAACTATAGGAATTAAATTATCTAATAATTTTTGAGTTGCTGTTGCATTATAAGGTGACACAAAATTTTCAAGAATCTTGCTTGAGGCAGTTGTTTTTGAGCCAATTAGATTCATGTTATCTTTTAATGCGAGAGGAACCCCTGCCAAGAGAGGCAGTTCTTCGCCCTTTGAAATTTTTTCATCAACTTTTTTTGCTGTATCAAGCGCAATTTCTTCTGTTAGAGAGTTGAAAGCGCCAAGCTTATCATCGATAGAATGTATGCGCTCAAGCGAGGCTTTCGTAAGCTCTACAGCTGATACTTCTTTATTTTTAAGAGCCTTTGACTGCTCCATAGCACTCTTTTTCAATAGTTCTAGCATAATTTAATCTCCCATTTGTCTTTATTATACCAGAAACAAACGAAGGTGCAATTTTAATAATTATTTACATTTTCCGGAAAAAACTTTAATTACGTATTGAACGAGTATGGCAAATTCCCAGACAAGGTGCCTGTGTTTAATATAGTATAAATCATACCTTAAACGTTCTTCCGCTTCCGGCTCACAGATATTAACCTGCTGCCATCCGCACCAGCCCGGTCGTACCCAGTTACGACATTCCCAGAATGGTACTTTTTGCTTATTTTCATAATAAACTTCTTCTCTGACAGGCCTTGGCCCGATAATACTCATCTCGCCCTTTAGGACGTTTATCATCTGAGGAAGTTCATCTATATGGAATTTTCTTAATATCCTGCAAAACGGCATGATTCTTTTGTCATCAACATTAATTTCATTTAAGTCATCATCAAAATCCTCGTCAACTTCGTCCTGATACATTGTTCTGAATTTAAGCATTTTAAAAGGTTTCCCGAATTTTCCCATTCTGGTTTGAGAGAAAAATACCGGCCCAAAGTCAGAGAGCTTGATTCCAATAACAGCAATCAAGGAAAGAGGAGAGGTTATAACCATAATTGCAAGAGATGCTATAATGTCGCAAATCCTCTTCAACGATGCGTATAATAAGGCTTTTTTCCTTACGCAGTCATAGAAAAGCCAATTTACTGTCATTTTTGACACCAGATATTTGTGTGTAATTTTTTCGTAAAATTTAGGCATTCTCCAAACTTTAACGCCGAGGGGAATCCCCTTAACCAAATCAGTGAGAATGGCTGAATCCATACGCGACTTGACTGCGATAATGACAAGCTCAACATTATTGTCTTTGATTACTGCCTCCGTATCACAGGTAAGTCCTAAGATAGGAATCGTAGAGTCTTCATCTTCAATATTATTCATATTATCATCGAGAAAGCCGACTACTTTCATTCCAAGCTCCGGTCTTGCCTGAATTTCTTCGGCAATAAGTTTTCCATCCTGTCCAGCTCCGACAATAAGAACATTTTTAACAGGTTTTAAGTATCTGCTGCAGATGGTATAAATTGTTCTGAAAATCAAAAGTCCTGCAAATATCCCGATTGCATTTATAATCAGAAGAATAAATGTCAGCATATTAAAACTCAAAATAACAATAGGAATCCCTGCTACGACAGAGGATAACGTTACTGCTTCAAATAAGCCGTACAAATCTTTTATTGTATAAGTCTTGGTACAATAGAATCCTTTAAGGTAAAGAAAGAACATTGTAACCAGCAGTATCCAGAGTGTTACGTATATAAAAGGTGTAAGTCCTGCAATAAAATTTACAAAAGTAAACATTGAAACAAACGCAATTATAAGCGCATCTATTATAATAAGTCCGTAAACCGCTCTGGATAAAATAGGCATATAACTCTCCTTGATAGAATTTAACATATTCATTATAACATATTTTTTGACTTAAAAAAAGAATTACGCATTTTCAAATTTATTTTTGAGCTTATCAAGGAATAATTTAGCCGCAGGCGAAAATACCTGGTACTTTTTCCAAACAATATCAAGCCCGGACTCAAGTTTAGGAGCAAGAGGCCTGAAGCATAGTTCGCTATCTCCAGAGGTATTAACGAGTTTGTCCAGTGTGATTGCGTATCCCATCCCGGATTTTACCATAATCCCTGCATTATAGACGAGGTTATAGGTCGCAGTGATATTAAGATTATCAAATGAGTCTCCGAACCAACCAAGAAAACCGCTCGCATCAGAGTATTTTCTGGACATTTGCCTTGAGGCAATAAGCGGCAGCTCGATTAAATCTTCTAATTTTACGGCCTTTTTTTCAGCAAGCTGAGAGTCTTTTCTCATTAAAACACCCCAGACATCTTTGTCAGGCATTGTTATATTATCATATTTTGACAAATCAATCGGTTGAATAAGTATTCCGAAATCCAAAAGCCCTTTATCCAACTTTTCAGTAACATCTTCTGCATTTCCGCTGTGTATATGGAATTTGATATCCGGCCAAAACCTTTGAATATCATTCATAACTTCAGCAACATACCTCATAGAATCAGTTTCTCCGCATCCGATATAAATATCGCCCCCAATATTACCTTTGATGGCATTAAACTCCGCCTCAGTTTTTTCGACCATATCCACGATTTCTTCGGCTCTTTTTCTTAGAAACATGCCTTCCTGTGTAAGTGTAACTCTATGCCGACCTCTTACAAGGAGCTTTTGTCCTAATTCTTTTTCCAGATCCTGAATTTGTCTCGTTAAAGTCGGCTGCGTTAAATGGAGAGAATTAGCAGCTCCTGTAATACTGCCCTCTCTTGCTACAGTTAAAAAATATTTTAAAACCCTGAGTTCCATAGAGAATATGGTACATTTTTTAGATATGCCTGTCAAGTATTTATAATTATGTAATATAAGTATTTGCTATTTTATTAATATCATAAATAATAGGAATATATAGGTTTTAGTAATGTTAAAAACATCAATTCAGCAGAGTGTAAAATTAAATAATAATATACAGATGCCAATGGTTGGATTTGGCACATATTCTCTTTTGGGAGAGAATTGTATACGCTGTGTCTCGGAAGCAATTGAGGCAGGCTACAGGCTTATTGATACAGCCCAAATGTATTCTAATGAAAAAGAAGTTGGAAAAGCCGTAAGCCATTATAAAAGAGAAGATATTTTTATAACGACGAAATTGTATAGTCCTTCCGCCGGCTACTCTCAGGCAAAAGACGGAATACAGAAATCCCTTGATAACCTGCAAACCGATTATATTGACCTGATTTTGATACATGAACCATACAAACATAGTCTTGATATGTATAGAGCAATGACGGAAGAATATCAAAAAGGCAGAATAAAATCGATAGGAATTTCTAACTTTAACTCAAATCTATATTCTGAATTTATCAAGCATTGCGGTGTTTTACCGGCTATAAACCAAGTTGAGTCGCATGTCTTTTTCCCACAGCTCAAGTTAAAACAAATTTTGTCTGAAAAAGGTACTGTTATGCAAGCTTGGAGTCCGCTTGCTGCCGGAAGAAATAATTTTTTTGATAATCATATTTTAAAAAGAATCGGACTTCAGTATGGTAAAACATCTGCACAAATAGGATTAAAATATCTGATTCAGGTGGGAATTTCGGTAATACCCAAAGCGTCTTCTCAGGATAGGATAAAATCAAACATTGATTTGTTTGATTTTGAACTTACTGATGATGACATTCATAGTATAAAACCGCTGGATAGGGGTAAAAGTCTTTTTGGCTGGTATTAAAAAGGAGATAAAAATGGAAATAATACGTGTAAAAACTCCGCGAGGCTTAGAATTAAAAGGCGCGATGTGGGGCGATAATACTATGGATACTGTGGTAATAATAATGAGCGGTATCTGCAGTAATGTGTTCCAGAATGACTTGCTTTTAGCAGCAGGCGAACTCTTGAGCGCTAATAATGTTGCCTGTATCGCAGGGCACGCAATGGACGCGTTTTCAATGATTGCGTATTCTGATTTGAAGAATAAAAAACAGGTATACACAGGGGTTGTTTTTGATGATTTCAGCCTTGTATATGAAGATGTTGAATCTTATGTGAAGTATGCAAAAGAAATGGGGTTTAAAAGGATTGTTTTAGCAGGTCACTCACTAGGCTCCAATAAAATTATTCACTATCTGGGAAACACTCCGGATAACTTTGTAGACTATTTTCTTGTAACATCTCCTATAGACTTGGCTCATTGGTGGAAAGTTATGCCAAATATTGCAATTTGTCTTGAAATGGCGGAGAAGTTTGTGGCGGAAGGGCGTGGTAAAGATATCCTTCCTATCGTATTCGGAGGGTTTTCTCCTATGTGTGCAGAAACAGTATTAAGTTTTTATAATGCGTTTAATTTAAAGAATTGTCCTGTGATAAGCGGTGACGGAGAAACAAACTCTCTTGCATCAATAAAGGTTAATGGCGCCTTTATAATCGGAGAAAATGATAGTTTGACAGATGGTGATGCCAAAGGGTTTATGGAAAAAATAAATTCACATTGTGCTCATCCTGAGCAGAACAGAGTAATTGTTGTTCCGGAGGCTTCGCATATTTTTTACGGAAAACATGAAAAATACGCAAGCACCCTTTTGGAGTGCGTACAAAAAGAGATGTCGCCTGTTTAGTCAGTTTTTATCCGAAAACCCTTCTCTTGCGAAAAGGCTTAAATACCGCATCAGCTCCTGAATTATGGCACTTTGCAACATGTTGTATTATTTATGCTAGAATAGAAAAGTCTCGGGGGGGGTGTATGGATAAGGATTTAACTATATTTGAAGGGCGAAGAATCAGACATATTTATGATGAAGAAAAGGAAACTTATTATTTTTCGGTTGTTGATATTATTGCAATTTTGATAGAAAAGGATTACCAGAGTGCCAGAAAATACTGGAAAGTCCTTAAAGGACGCATAATACAAGAGGGTTATTATGAACTGGTAACAAATTGTTACCAGTTGAAAATGCAAGCAGATGACGGTAAAATGCGTAAAACTGATGCAGCTGATATAAAAACTATTTTTCGCATAATTCAATCTGTACCATCAAAGAAAGCAGAGCCAATTAAACAATGGCTTGCCAAAGTCGGGCAGGAAAGGGTTCAGGAAATGGCAGACCCATCCGCTGCGATTGATAGAGCCAGAGAAACATACAAAAAACTTGGTCGTTCTGAGAAATGGATACAGCAGCGAATGACAGGACAAGAAACCCGAAGTAAGCTGACTGACTACTGGAAAGACCACGACATACAAGAAGGTGAAGAATATGCAATTCTCACTAATATTATACATCAGGAATGGTCCGGGCTGACAGTAAAGGAACATAAAAACCTTAAAGGATTGAAATCCCAGAACCTGAGAGACCACATGTCGGAAGCTGAATTGATTTTTACTGCGTTGGCAGAATTATCCACAAGACAGATTGCGGAATCAGAAAATGCGACAGGATTTGAAGAGAACAAGAAAACCGCAAAACGCGGCGGAAAAATTGCAAAGGATGCCAAAGAAAGGCTGGAATTAGAGACCGGTAAAAAGGTTGTGACGAAAGATAATTTTTTGCCCCAAACGCATAAATCCAAACAAATCCCCGGCATTTAGTCAGCTTTTTCCGGAGTCCTTCCCCAAGCGGAAAAGGCTTAGACGGTAGCTACATAACAAAAAAGAACACTCCTATGGAGTGTTCTTTTTTGTTATGGTACCCCCAAGCGAATTCGAATCGCTGTCTACACCGTGAAAGGGTGTTGTCCTAGGCCTCTAGACGATGGGGGCCTGCTGACAATCTCTATAGTATCAAATCAAATTTTAAAGTCAAGCTGCAAGATAAAAGTCTTTACAAACAAATAATAAATAAAAATTTACCAAAAGCCGGCCTTGTTTAAACATATAATTGACTAATCTCCTCGGGCAAACTAAAATAATATAAATTATTATTTTTAGGGGAATACTCATGACAACAACATTAAAAGGATTGGAATTTGACCCGGGGTTTGCGCCGTATATACTGGCTCTGAGGGGTACTATTGAATATTTGTACACGGATATCAACAGGTTTAAGAATTTCTCTCAGAGGAAGATGAAATTCAAACAGTATTACAAAAAATTTCTGGCTCTTTTTGATAACAATTTGGGCTTCTATCTCGGATGTCTTATGTGGGCAGCGTATATCAAAACACAGCCCAAGCAGGAAATTTTGGGGAATCATTGTTTGGGACAAAATTATGACGAAGAAAGCAACGTATCCGATACTGATTTTATGATTAAGTTTCTGGAACTTTTCCCAAAGGATATGAAGTATTTTCTCGGAGAAACGTTTGAGTTTGACGGTGATTATTTAAAGATTCTTGAAATGTATAAAGAATTTTTGATTATAAATAAAGGTTTTGTTGAAACAAAAAATAATACTGATATTAAACTTCCTGCCGCAATGAAAGCAGATAACGCCGAAACTTTTAAAGATAAGATTGATGAGGTTTTAAAGGCAGAAGACCTATCAAAACTTTTGGAATACAAGGAGCTTATATGTCAGAAATAATCAATGTTGCAAGGGGTTTAGAAAAAGCAGATTTGGTTATTAAAAACGCCAATATTGTCAATGTTTTGTCAGAAGAGATTCATAAAGGCGATATTGCTATATCAAACGGAATTATCGCAGGTATAGGCGAAGGGTATTCAGGCGAAAAAGAGATTGATGTAAACGGCGCTTATGTGACGCCTTCATTTATTGACGGTCACGTTCATCTGGAAAGCACAATGATGCTTCCATCCGAGTTTACAAAAGTTGTTCTGCCTGCAGGTACAACTACCGTAATCATTGACCCTCATGAGATTTCAAATGTTCTGGGGCTGCATGGAATAAGTTTTATGCACGAAGCTGTAAAAAATCTTCCGATAGATGTTTATACAATGCTTCCTTCCTGCGTTCCTGCAACTCCTTTTGAGACATCTGGATTTGACCTCAACAGTTATGATTTATCGCTATTGATTGACAAACCCTGGGTTCTGGGTATTGCGGAGATGATGAATTTCCCCGGGGTATTGAATCTTGATAACAATGTTATGGGAAAATTGGAGCTTGCAAAGTCAATGGGTAAAAGGATTGACGGGCATGCGCCATATTTGCACGGAAAAGATTTGTGCGCATATATTGCAAGCGGAGTAAAATCAGACCACGAGTGCACAACGCCCGAGGAAGCAATTGAAAAATTAAGGCTCGGAATGTACGTTATGATTCGGGAAGGCACTGCAGCAAAAGATTTAGACGCTTTGATTCCGGTTTTGAAAAAGTGCAACACAAGAAAATGCATCTTTGTAACTGATGACAGACATCCGGCTGATTTGAAAGAACATATTAACGGTATGGTAAGACGTACTGTGGAAGCAGGAGTTGACCCTATTAAAGCGATTCAGGTTGCGAGCTTAAATACGGCAGAATACTTCGGACTCAAGGATTTGGGCGCAATTGCACCGGGGTACAAGGCTGATATGCTTATCCTGCCTGATTTAAAAACTTTTAAACCCGATGTTGTAATCAAAAACGGTAACGTTGTTGCGCAAAACGGAAAATTAACAGTGAAGCTTCCTGATACAGAGGCTTTGTCTATGCGCGGTTCAGTGAATGTTAAATGGATTACGATTGAAGATTTTGCAATCGAAGCTCACGGAAACAAGGTTCGTGCTCTGGAGGTTATTCCGCGACAATTAATTACAAAATCCGTTATCTCCGAAGTTAAAATCCGGGACGGGAACGCGGTCAGCAATGTTAAAAATGATACCCTAAAAATTTGTGTAATTGAAAGACACAGAGCGACAGGCAATATCGGAAAGGGTTTTGTTAAAGGGTTTAACCTGAAATGCGGAGCAATTGCATCGACCGTTGCGCACGATTCTCATAACATGATTGTTGTTGGTACAAATGATTATGATATGTACACTGCGGCGGTTGCGCTTATCAAATCTCAGGGCGGAAAGGTTGTTGTAAAAGACGGCGAAATAATATCGGAACTTCCGCTTCCGATTGCAGGGTTAATGTCAGACAAGGACTTTGATTATGTTGTAAATAAATGTGCTGAACTTAATCAGGCTGCGCATTCAATAGGGTGTACTTTAGAAGACCCGTTCATGACAATGGGATTCCTGTCGCTCCCTGTAATTCCGGAACTTAAAGTTACGGATAAAGGCGTATTTGATACCAACAAGCTTGACTTTATAAATATTTTTGAGCCCGTATCTATAGTACAATAATAACCGTCAACCTTATTCAGATTTGCTTTTTATTAGAATAACCCCCATTGTTAATTTTTGGTTAAGAATTTAAGATTTCTCCAAATACGGAGTAATAATATAAGTGTTGAAAGAAACAGGTAAATACGAAAGGAGAACATCATGAAATTCTTAATTAAAAAATCACCCGATGGATTTATAAAATCCGTAAATGATGAAATCAGTTCTATTTTAAACAGAAACTTTGACAGCTTTTTCCCCGAATACATATACAACGAGGAAGAGGCAGATAAATACGCAATGCCCGTAGAGCTTCACGAAAAAGATAAAGAATATAGTGTAAGAGCAGAGCTTCCCGGGGTTAAGAAAGAAGATTTGGATATTGATATTGACAAAAATCACATCACTATTAATGCGAAAAAGGAAGAAGAACACAAAGAAGATACCAAAGGCTACAGAAAATCCGAGTTCCGTTACGGTGAATTTTCAAGAACTGTTTATTTCCCTCAGGATATTGATGTTGAAAAAACTACAGCAAAACTTGAACACGGTATTTTGTCAATAGAAGCTCCAAAGGTTTCAGCAGAAGGTGGAAATACCAAAAAATTAACGGTTAATTAAAAAGTTACAAATAAAATACGGTGAACGGCTTATCCGTTCACCGTATTTTTTATTATTTTATTTTTTATCAACTCTTGTGGGATTATAATTATCACGCAAGAACTTTTTTTGGGATATAATTTACTAAGGAATAATATTTTTAAAGGGATTAATTATGCTAAAAGGAAATGAAATCAGAAAATTATACTTAGATTATTTTAAAGATAAACATCAGCATACGATTGTTGAAAGCTCAAGCCTCGTGCCTGACAACCCTACTGTATTGCTTACAACAGCCGGTATGCTTCAGTTTTTGCCGATATTTCTGGGGATTCAGAAATGTCCTTATGAACCTGCAAGAGCAACATCTTGCCAAAAATGCGCAAGAGCCGGCGGCAAAGATTCTGATATAGAAAATGTAGGAAGAACTCCAAGGCATCATACTTTCTTTGAAATGCTCGGTAATTTTTCTTTTGGTGATTATTATAAAAAAGAAGTTATTCCGTGGGCGTGGGAATTTGTAACCGAAGTATTGAAGCTTGATAAAGACAGGTTGTGGATTACAATTTTTGAAACGGATGACGAAGCTTACGAAATCTGGAGAAGCATAGGCGTTCCTGCAGAGCGTATCAAGAGAAAAGGTAAAAAAGATAACTTCTGGGGTCCTCCTGGTGCGTCAGGCTCTTGCGGTCCTTGCTCTGAAATTCATTATGATTTAGGCGAACAGTATAAGTGTTCGGATGATTGCGGAATCGATACCTGCGAATGCGACAGATGGGTTGAGATTTGGAACCTTGTGTTTACTGAACTTTATCAGGACGAAGAAGGTAATCAGTCCCCTCTTGAGAAGAAAAATGTTGATACCGGAATGGGTTTAGAGCGTATCACAATGGTTTGTCAGGGTGTTGCATCAACTTTTGAGACAGACCTTCTCAAACCTATTTTGGATAAAGTTTCTGAGATGAGCGGTGTACCTTACAAAAAATCTGAAAAAACTGATATATCTTTGAGAATTATCACAGACCACGTAAGATGCGTTTCATTCCTTATATCAGACGGTGTAATCCCTGGTAATGAAGGCAGAAGCTACGTTCTCAGAATGATTTTGAGACGTGCTCTAAGACACGGCAAGATTCTGGGTATGGATTTGCCTTTCTTATATAAGCTGGTTGATACGGTTGTTGACTTGTACGGCGAGGCTTATCCTGAACTGGTTAAGAATAAGGCTAAGGTTATTGATGTAATTAAGAAAGAAGAAGAAAGGTTTGCAAAAACTCTTGATAGAGGGTACAAAATGCTTGATGAGTTTATTGCGGACAAAAAAGATATTGATGGCGAAAGCGCCTTCAAACTTTATGATACTTACGGTTTCCCATTTGAATTAACCAAGGAAATCGCTGCAGAAAACGGTTTGTCGGTTGATGAGGATGGCTTTAAGGCTGCAATGCAGGAACAGAAAGACAGAGCAAAGGCTGCTACTGCTAAAATTTCCGTAACCGGTGATATTAAGTACGCTAAAGTTGAAGAGCAGGTCGGCTCGACTGATTTTGTCGGATACGAAGAAGACGCGTGCGAAGCTAAGGTTTTAGCTTTGATTGAAGGTGAAGGTTTTGTTGATATTGTATTAGACAGAACTCCTTTCTACGCAGAGTGCGGCGGACAGGTTGGTGACAGCGGTGTTCTCGTTAATGAAAATCTAAAAGCGGAAGTTTTAACAACTTTCAAAGTTAACCATTTGTTTGTTCACAGATGCCAGGTTGTGAACGGTGAAATTAATGTGGGCGACTATGTTTTGGCTCATATTGATTCTGCAAGAAGAGCACAAATCAGGGTTCACCATACATCAGCACACCTTTTGCAGGCTGCATTGATTAAGGTTCTAGGAGATGAAGTTAAGCAGGCTGGCTCTCAGGTTGAAGAAAACAGGATGAGATTTGACTTTACATTCTCTCGCGCAATGACACCTGATGAAGTTCAAAAGACCGAAAATATTATGAACAAATGGATTGGTGAAAAACTTCCTGTTCAAACCGAGATTATGGGCATTGAGGAGGCAAAACTTACAGGTGCAACCGCTCTGTTTGGCGAAAAATACGAAGACGAGGTTCGTGTTGTTTCAATCGGCGGCGCTAAGAAATGTAATTGTCATGGCGGACAATGCAAAGGCCACCATCATCACAGTGAGCATGAAGTTGTGTCAATGGAATTCTGCGCCGGAACTCACGCTAAAAATACAGGTGATTTGAGACTTGTAAAAATCGTTTCTGAAGGCGCTATTGCCGCAGGAACAAGAAGAATTGAACTTGTTGTTGCACAAGCGGCTATTGATTATTTGAATAACAAAGCTAAAATTTCCGATACTTTGGAAGCTAAGTTCAAAGTCCATACTGATGAGGTTCTTGAACGCGTGGAAAAAGTTCTGGAAGAAAATAAATCGCTTCAAAAGGAGCTGGAGCAGACAAAAGCCGAGATGGCAAAAAGCAAGTTTGCAACATTTGTTTCTAAGGCTCAGGAAATTGACGGCGGAAAGCTGTTTATATCAAAGATTGAAAACATAGACGCTGACGCGGTTAAGGCTGGTGTTGAACTTCTTGCAAACAAGCTTGGTGAATGTGTAATTGTTCTTGCAAATGAAAGAATGGTTATATCAAAAGTAACAGAGGGCTTTGTAAAACGCGGAGTTAATGCAGGAAAAATCGTTGGCGAAGTTGCAAGAGCGACAGGCGCAAACGGCGGCGGACGTCCGAATTTTGCACAGGGAGGTATAAAAGATGCTTCCAAGCTCGAAGAAATTCTTTCCAAGGTGTCAATGGAATTTGTAAGTTAATAAGATTAAAGAGAAGTCCCTCCTTTGAGAGACTTCTCTTCAACTTAAATCAAATCCCCTAAATTTCTCAGCATCTTCCCCCCCCCCTTGAAAATTTCTAAAAAAAAAACTATTATAACTATATTATGGAACAGTTTGTCATCTCATTCGACGAAATTCGGGCATTGCTCGTTGAACAGCAATACCAGGAGAGCGATATAGAAGAACTTGAAAAGGCTTTTGAATTTGCAAAAAAGCTGCATTCAGGTCAATACAGGGTTTCTGAGGAGCCTTATATTATTCATCCGATGGAGGTTGTAAAAATACTCATCGGACTCAGGGCCGATAAGCACACTCTTATGGCGGGTTTTCTGCATGATATTCTTGAAGATACTGACGCAAAGCCGGAAGATATTAAGGAACTGTTCGGCGAGGATGTTTTAAACCTTGTGCAGGGCGTTACAAAGCTCGGGAAACTGCAGTTCAAATCCACAGAGGAGCGTCAGGCAGAGAATTTCCGCAGAATGTTTATTGCGATGGCAAGCGATGTAAGGATTATTTTCCTGAAACTAGCTGACAGGCTGCATAATATGCGGACGCTTAATTATATGGCTCCTGCAAAACAGCAGAGAATTGCGCAAGAGACACTGGACATATTTGCTCCGCTTGCGAACAGATTAGGTGTCGGGAAAATCAAGGCTGAACTTGAAGATTTATCTCTCAAGTACCTTCATCCGGACAAATACTATGAAATAGCCCAGCTTGTTTCGCAAAAAAAAGCTGAACGTGACATGACAGTTAAGCTTTTAATTGATAAAATTTCCAAAGATGTTAAGGCAAGCGGAATTAACGCTAAAATAACCGGCAGAGCCAAGCATTATTACAGTATTTATAATAAAATGCAGCGTCTGAATGTCGCATTCCACGACCTTTATGACATCACAGCAGTTCGTGTAATCGTTGATACGGAAAAAGAATGCTACGAGGTTCTGGGGTTAATCCACTCCCAATTTAAACCGATTCCGGGGCGTTTCAAAGATTATATTGCCATGCCAAAAAGCAACATGTATCAATCTTTACACACATCCGTTATCGGGCCAAGACAAAAGCCTCTTGAAGTACAGATAAGAACGTGGGAAATGCACGAAATTGCTGAGTATGGTATTGCCGCACACTGGAGATACAAAGAAAAAGGCTCTAAAAAGGCCGATTCAGCAAGCGACATCAAATTTTCGTGGATGCGGAAACTGGTCGAATATAACAAAGACACACAAAACGCCGAAGATTATGTTAACTCTGTTAAGCTTGACTTATTCTCGGATCAGGTATTTGCTTTCACACCGGGCGGAGATGTAATTGACCTTCCGCAGGGTGCAACTCCAGTTGACTTTGCTTATCGTATTCACTCTGATGTAGGACATAAAACCGTCGGGGCTTTGATTAACGGACGTATTGCACAGCTGGATACGAAGCTTAAAAACGGCGACATTGTTGAGATTATGACATCAAAAGTCGCGGCGCCGCGTCTTGACTGGCTTAATTTTGTCGTAACAAAACAGGCTGCTTCAAAGATAAGACAATGGTACAAAAAGAATAACAGAGAAGACCATATTAATATCGGAAAAGCAAACCTTGAACATGAACTCACAAAAACGGTTTTTGACGATTATGTTAAAAACGGTGAGTTTGATAAAGTTGCAAAACAAATGAATTATGTGAGCGCTGATGATTTATTTGCAGCTTTAGGATACGGAGAGACAACTGTTAACAAAATTGTTAACCGCCTGAGAAAACCGCCTAAGCAGGAAAGCCCTACACAGCACAGACCAAGAAAAGCGTCTGAAAAAGATATTGTCGGGCTTGAGGGGCTTTTATATTCTTTTGCACGATGCTGCTCGCCAATCCCGGGAGAACCGATTGTCGGAGTGGTTACACGCTCTAAGGGAGTCACTATTCACAGGCTTGACTGCAAGACGCTTGAAAATGTTCCTGTAGAAAGATTAATGGATATCCATTGGTCAGGAAATAATATTAACAAGACTTACAGCACCACAATACGTATTGAAACAGCAGAAAAATTAGGATTGCTCAAAGATGTCATCGGGGTTGTTTCTGATAACAACACTAACATAACCTCTGCAAACGTTAAATCAAAAGGAAAGGTTGGTATTATTGAGCTTGGAATCGAGCTGGATAATATTGATACGTTAAGAAAAGTTATGACAGCACTGCAGGCAATGCCTGATGTTATAAGCGTAAAACGTATTCAAACATCTTACAGCCTATCGCCCCAGCAGTTTACAAAAAAACATGTTAAGGCGCAGAAAAAGAATAAAAAAACTTCAAATCATTAATTATGATGTAGAATATGTTTTGGTCAAGTATGTCCAACACACAGGCCTCTATTAAAACTAGCATGACAAAAAATCTATATTAGCATTAGGTGGGCTTTCAGCACAACAAAGTCAAGCTTGACAGAAAATACAAATTGTAAAAAAGATAATCCCCCTGCTGCAAACGCTGAAATAAACGCAATGGGAGAACTTGGTGTAAATGATATTAAAGAATTTGTCCGACTGACAACAATTTTTTCTAATTATATGAAAAGTAAGTTTGATAATATAGAAAGGAGAATATAATGGACTTATATGAAGCTATTTACAACAGACGTATTGTAAGAGATTTTAAAGACAAAAAAGTCCCCGAAGAAACATTGAAAAGAATTATTGATGCAGGACTCCAAGCACCTACTCACGATCATTTGAGAAATTGGGAATTTGTAATTTTAAAAGAAAAAGAAGATAAAGAAAGAGCTTTTCAGTTTGTAAAACAGGGTATCGAACCAACTCTTGAAATCTTAAAGCAGACTCTTGTAGACGGAACGCCGCAGCAAAAGATGTACGCAGTTGCAATGCCAAGACAATATTCAATGTTAATAAACGCTTCACATATAATTCTGCCTTTCTTTAAGTCAAATTCAGGTGTTATGAATCCAACTTCCGTAAGTTCTTTAAATCCTCTTTCTTCTATTTAGTGTGTTATTGAGAATATTTTTCTTGCAGCTACAGCGGAGGGGCTGGCATGTTCTATGAGAATTCCAGTCGGAAAAGAAGGTGAAAATGTCGCCAAAACAGTGGGTGCACCTGACAAATATCTATTACCTTGCTACATTGGCCTTGGCTACGCTTCTGGAGATAATATAGAGGTTGAACAGATAAAATATAGTGCAGAAGAAAAAATGCACTATGGGAAATGGTAATTGGTAAAAGGTCAGGCATTGTCTGACAATAACTTTTCTAAATTCAAACTCTTAATATAGTTCCTGTCATTAAAATCTTACCAATCTTTCTAATAAATCCCATTTTTGCTAACTTATTAAAAGATGAAAACTTCCGATCTTTTGGTTCAATTCCATAATGTTTGACATATAAATTTTTGTCAGGCTCAAAGAACGTTATGAGATGGTTATGAAGTACAGAAATATTGCAAAAGAAAATCTTTTAAAAGCTCAAAAGGTTCTTGAATATGCAGAATGTAAAGTCAAACACTATGAAGATATCATAAATGGACTGACTTATGACAACAGCAATCCTTCAACCTGGCAGAAGAGCGAGCTTGATTACAGAAAATAATTTCTGCCTTTATTATAATGTTAGCACTTTAGAGCGACTCTCAGTCAAGCACTTATAAATCTTTTCAAATAAAAAGCCATTAATGCTGCTATGACTAAAAAAGAATTTAATAAAAAATTATGCTATAATCAGCTTGAAGAACCTGTACCGCTTGTAATAAGAAATGCTCCTACAAAATAATTATGGTAAAGGGTATCAGTACGCATACGACACGGAAGAGAAACTTACCAATATGCAGTGTCTGCCCGACTCCTTAAAGGATAAAGAGTATTGTCATCCGACAGAACAAGGACTGGAAGCTAAGTACAAAACTAAGCTGGAGCAGATTAAAAAGTGGAAAAGGGAGCATGAGTGTTGATAAATGCCTATTCCAGCCATACGATTAACTTGAAATAAGCGTTACTGAAATCAGTCTTGATAAACAAATTTTTATTAAGCAGTAAGTATAAATTATCCCACTTTATTTAGCAATGCATCCCTATTGCATGAATGTTTGTTTATGTTAGCATGTAGTCATAAGGAGAAATATTTTTATGAAAAATTACGAATTATTAACAGTATTTAAACCAGGCTTGGATTCAGATGAATTAGAAAAAATTATAGATAAAATTTCAGATGAAATAAACTCATACAAAGGCTCTGTTTCCTCTGTTGATAAAATGGGCCGTAAAAAATTGGCTTATGATGTTCAAGGATACAGAGACGGTTACTTTACAACAATGATTTTGTCTATTCCGCCTGAATCAATTGTAGAGTTCAAAAGAAATCTTAAACTTAATGAAAATGTATTAAGATTTATGTTTATGGAAGTATCTAAGAAGGCTCAGACAGTATAACAAGACACTGAGTTCCAACATATTTTGTAAGGCAATAATGGCAAAATACGATGGAGTCTCAGTACAAATCAGGAAGTGAAGTTAAAAATGTCATTAGCAAAAGCTGTTGTAACAGGCTCTGTATTCAGGGCACCGGAAAAACGTTTTACACAAAACAATATTCCTGTCTCATCCTTTGTTTTAAACATAGGTGACAGGGAAGAAATGCTCATAAGAGTTATTGTAAAAAGAACGGCTCTTGATGAATTGGTTTCTTCAATATCCAAAGATGACAGGGTTCTTGTTGAAGGCCGGCTGCAGATTACGACTGTAAAAAGCGATACCGGTGCGGAGCGAAAAATCTATGAAATTGATGCGAATACCATTGAAATGATGGGCGCAGCAACTCCGGTATCATCTTCTTCAAACAGCAGCGAAGACATCGTTAAGTTCTCTCAGGAGGAGTTTTCTGATGAACTTATCGGAGAAGACGAAATCCCCTTCTAAGAAAAGGGAATAATCTTTTAATCACAGAATTACTAAAACTAGGCTAGAAAGGCAAATAAAACAATGGCAAAACAAGACATGCAAGATAGAAAAAAACGTAAAACCTGCTCATTCTGCGCAGATCACGTTGAATTTATCGATTACAAAGACGCAGCAAAGCTCAAAAGATACTTAACAGAAGCCGGAAAAATTATTCCTCGCCGTGTAACCGGAAATTGCGCTATGCACCAGAGAATGATTACTAAGGCTATCAAAAGAGCCAGAGAAGCTGCTATTATTAATTACGTATTTGACTAATTTAATTTAGTTATAGTTTTTATAGGAATGGTGAAAGGTTTTGCCATTCCTATACTAATCATTGCGTACAAAACAATAGAAGGATTTTATTATGAACAATCAAATTACAATCAGATCTGACAGAAAAGAAGACTACACATTTCAGTACAAAGGCGAAGACGTTACGCTTAAAGCAGGCAGCATAATCAGTATTGCAGACGGATTGGCAGAAGTTGTACTTCCAACCTGTGCAATGAAAATCGTAAAAAATCTGATTGTAATAAAAGATGATGTAAAAAAATAAAATTTATTTACCCTTTGCTAAACAACCTAAAAACGTCTTCACTATTCACCTTGTTTTATTTATAATATAGAAAAAGAGGTGTTTATGAAAAAATCTTTAGTAAAATATCCGTTTTTAATACAAGAAGTTGAGATATATGAGCAGGATAACGGACATAAAATCGTCCTTGCACACAAAGAAGGTGGGATGGTAAGTGTTTCTTCGTGGGTTAAGACAGGCTCAATTAATGAAAACGATAAGAATAACGGGATATCACACTTTTTGGAACACTTGATGTTCAAAGGTACTCATAAACACAAAGCAGGAGAGTTTGACCATATACTTGAATCCAAAGGCGCTATAGTAAACGCCGCAACCTGGAAGGATTATACTTTCTATTACGTAACCCTTCCCAAAGGTGAAAATAATGAGAACTTTTACACCGCAATCGAACTCCACGCAGATATGATGACAGACCCTGTAATCCCTGATTACGAAATGGGTGCGCCGTTTGATATTAATGATAAGACAGTAACCGACAAACGCGAGCGCCATGTTGTAATTGAAGAGATAAGAATGAGAAAGGATCAGCCCTGGACAAAGGTATATAATGCAACGAACAATGCAATGTACACCTCTCATCCGTATAAAAGAGATGTAATCGGCACTCCTCAAATTATTTCTCAGGTTTCGCAAGAAGATGTTATGAATTACTATAGAACGTTCTATTCTCCTCAAAATGTTACGACAATTATTGTCGGAGATTTTGATTCCGAAGATGTTTTGAAGCGCGTTGTTGAAGCTTTCAAGTGGGGCGAAAGACCTACTCCGCCTGAGCGGAACATACTTCCTGACAAACCTGTTTCCGAGACTGTTTATATTGAAAATGAAGCAAATATAAATTCATCTTTTATGATGTTTGGATTCTTAGGCTCGCTTGCCAGGGATTTGAGAAACTCGATTGCCTTAGAGATGCTTGCAATAATTTTAGGAGAAGGGACGAGTTCAAGACTTTATACAAACCTCGTTGAGAAGCAGAAAGAACATATTTTTAACATGATTGATGCCGAAAATTATTCCTTCCGCGACGGTTGTAACTTCTTTGTTCAAGCAAATTTTAATTCGCAATACAAAGATAAGGCCGTGTCTCTTGTAAAATCCGAAATCGAAAAATTGAAAGAAGGAATTACCGAAAGGGAATTGAATAAAGCCAAAAAAAAGCTTAAATCACGCTTTGCCTGCGAGGTTGAAACAGTTTCCGATATAGGAGAGACAATCGGATACTATATGACAGTGTGTGATGATTTGGCGCTTGCAGAGGACTATCTTCCGATTTGCGAATCAATTACCGCAAAAGATTTGGCCGAAACTGCAAAAACATATCTCGACCTAAATCATGCTGTTATATCGGTTTTAAGACCTAAAAATTAGGTTATTTTGTTATGAGTTTATAAACCAAATCTTCAAAGAATTTGCGTCTTGAAGATGTTTTGGAAGGCGCCTGCCTGTTTCCTAACACATCTTTTAAATTTTCGTTATACAAAGAATTCATCAAAGACTCTAGTCTATCATTTTCGTTATCACTATTTTCATTTTTGCGAATTTTCTGAAGCTCTCCATTATCCAGAAATTTAGCGCCGCAAACATTACAAACATCAATTTCCACACCTGCAGTTCCTGCGCCCATCTTAACCATTGGAACATTACATAAAGGGCAGGTTCTGGTTTCGCTTTCGTCTACCTTAATAAAGGTTTTGTCCTTTATAGCTTCCAGAATTTCATCAATTTTTTCGTGTGGTTCATCAAATTTTTGAAACTCTCTGTTGTCAAAAAGGATTCCGCCGCAGCCTTCCAGGCAGATGTCAATATTAACACCGGCTTCCGGCATAAAAATTTTTTGCATATAATTTCCGCAGGCAGGGCAGGTAATCACTTCTTTGTTATCGCTCATATATATCTCCTTTTCATCCTAAAACTAAATCGCCATGTTTTTTTATATGTTCAATCAATCCGCCGTCTTCAAGCAGTTTTATCATAACGTCCGGCAGCGGTTCGATTGTAATAATTGTGCCCTTTGTAAGGTTTGTAATTGTTCCGGCTTTTATATCCAAATCCAATTCATCCCCTGCATCAATACCGTCTGTGTCACATTCGATTGCAAGAAGTCCTATATTAATAGCATTGCGGTAAAAAATTCGTGCGAAAGACTTGGCAATTACTGCGCCTACGCCTGCGATTTTAATAATCTGTGGGGCGTGTTCTCTTGAAGAGCCAAGCCCGAAATTGTGTCCAGCAACGACAAAGTCGCCTTTTGACATGTTTTTTGCGAAATTTTCGTCAGCGTCTTCAAGCACATGTTTGGAAAACTCCTGTAAATCAGAGCGCAGGTGGAATAATCTACCCGGTGCTATGTGGTCTGTTGAAATATTATCTCCGAATTTAAACGCTTTGCCTCTCATTTTTGCCTTTCTTTTTACTATTGGGCTGAAAGCCCAACCTACTCTGCTTCCGCTAAACTCCTAAATCTTTTTTATCCTCTTAATTGGACAGGCATTACCAAATAAATATAATCTTCATCTGATACCGGAACAAATACTGTAGCGGAAAGAGGTGTATTTAATTGAATCTTAATCTCTTCAGCTTCTGCTATCTTCAAGAATTCCAGAATAAATTTGTAGTTAAATGCGATCGCAAGCGGCTCTCCGGTGTATTTGATATCAATTTCGTCCTGCGAATTACCGGCTTCAGGCGAATCACCCGACAATTTAAGGACATTATCCGCAAACTCAAATTTTACAATACTGTTTTTTTCGTTAACCATAACCGCAACTCTTTCAAGTGCAGAGATTAAGTCGCCTTTGTTAACCGAAGCTTCTTTCGGGAATGTCTGCGGAATGAGTTGGTTGTATTTAGGAAATTGGCCTACCATTAGTCGTGTTACGATTTTTGTTTTATCTACTGTTATAACGATTTTTTTCATTTCTTTACAGATTCTGATAATTTCTGATTCTGCAAGAAGTGAAATTTTTGAGAGTTCTGCAAGAACTCTTGAAGAAATTAGCATTTCAAACGGTTTTTCTTCATCAGAAGAGTGGTTTTTAACGACTTCGCGCACTCTTGCAAGCCTGTTTCCGTCTGTAGCGGCCATTTCAAGGATATTTTTTTCTACCTGACATACAACTCCTGAAAGAAGATTGTTTGTCTCATATCCGGCGGCAGCTGAGACAACCTGTCTTATGGCTTTGGTGAATGGTTTTGTCTCAATTTCCATACAGTCAACAGCCTGAATATCTTCTTCAACCTGAGGGAATTCATTAGCTGAAATGCCTATAATATCAAATTTTGAATTTTTGCATGTGATTGTTGCCGTAAAATCTGATACATCAATCTTTATAAGGTCATCATTAAGTCTTGAAATAATCTCGCCAAGTTTTTTTGCAGGAAGAGTAATTTTCCCTTCTTCTTCAACATTTGCACTGATTAGAGTAATTATTGACAAATCAAAATCTGTTGCTGTTAATTTGATTTGGTTTTCGCCGGTAGTTTCAATAAGTACGTTTGCAAGCACCGGCTGTAAGCCTTTTACTACGGTAGCACGCTCTACAATTCTAATCCCATTTAATAACTCTTCTTTATTTGCAACAAATTTCATCTCTTTAACCCCTTAAAATATCATTTTACACGGTAATTTTAATACAAATGTAATAATTTTACAAGCATATCTAACTCTGAAACTTTCTTACTTTGAGAAAGAGAATTAACTTTACTCCATATTATACTTGCAAAAAAAATTTTAGCGGCGTAAAATGTTATTGGTCGAAAAAATTCAAGTTTGGAATCTTGAGAAATAGAAAGAAGGTCAAAAATGAAAGATGGTATCCATCCAGATTATAAAAAAACTGTTATCAAATGTGTTTGCGGTAACGAAATTGAAACTGGTTCTGTTGTAGACGATATTACAGTTGAAATTTGCTCTAACTGCCACCCATTCTATACAGGACAACAAAAAATCCTTGACTCAGAAGGACGTGTTGAAAGATTCAAAAAACGTTACGGAACTAAGTAATAGTTCGGTTAAGATTTTACAACAAAAAGACCTGATTGTATCAGGTCTTTTTGTTTTTAGTTTTTTATAAAACTGAAGGCAACAACTTTATCTAAGTTTATATGAAGCCAATCAAAGTATAAACTGGAGTATTCATCACAAGCTGGAGGATCTGAAGGGTAGTTTGCATCCAAATTACAGATAGTTACGTTTGTCAAATTAATGAATTCATCTTTGTTGCACTCTTCGCAATCATAAACAAATCCTGTAATTTTATAATGATTTGTCAAAAGTACAATTTTATCTGTTTCGCTTTTTTCCATAATTTTTCTGAAATTTTTTAGTCTGTCCATATAAATAATCCCATATTTGTAATACAAACATAGGATTATAAAAATATATAAATCTTTCAATTGCCAATTAGATTATATAACCATATCATTGAAATCTTTTGAATCATCATAGTTAAACATATGAATAAATGTATAAAGCATTTTTGCAGAAAAACGTTTTGTTCCGACTTCAAGCATTGTTCTTAGAGCTTCTTTATTATTAGTCACAGGGACATGCGTTCTGTTAAAAGCCAGATTGTCATAATAATTTGCAACATTTACAATTTGTGCATACTCGGAAATATAATCGCTGGAAAGGCCTTTGGGATATCCCGAACCGTCATTATTTTCGTGATGCTCCAAGGCGACTTTTGCAATCTCTTCCGGCAGTTCAAACTCTTCTTTTATAAGTTTGTATCCTATAATTGTGTGTTCTTTGACTTCTTCTTCGTTCATCGTTAGCATTGCTTGAGATTCGGGCAAATCTATCTTTAATTTGCCAATATCATGGAGTAAAGCCGAAAGAATTACCTGGTCAACAGCCATATTTGAAAATTCAAGTTTCTGTGCAATAAGTCCGGAGATTATAGATACATTCAAAGGGTGGCATAGTTCATACTCGCCTAGAAACCTGATTTTGGAGCCTTTGCTGGACTTTCCCACCTGTTTATAAATTTCTGTTCTTATAATATTGACCAGATTATTAAGCTTCAAAAGCCCCTCTTCATAATAACCTTGCATAAGCAAGTCCAGAGTTTTTCTGTAAAAATACTTAATCTTAACCTGATTTTCCATCTTCAAGTAAGCATCTTTATTGATAACCGTTTCAAAGTCAGTCGCATCAAGAGTATCATAAGAAAAATTCATTACGCTCGGAGCGGCTGCCTTGCTATGGTCATCACTTTCACCATCCGTAGACTGAGCACCTTCCCCATGAAAATCTTCCGTATAAATTTTTACATAATTTTTAAGCATTATCAGCTTGCCCGGAGTTAACACCTCTCCGGCTTCAAAGATTTTACCCTTATTTTCTGTGTACAAATCAAAAGGCAAAACTTTATAACTGCTTAACTCTTTGTTTGTAACGATTCTCATATATTAAATTATAACACCGGTGGGAGAATTTTCATACTGTATTTGCTTTATTTTATCCGGTCCACTCTCTTCCCCTTGGCCTGTCTCTATCCCTCTTTACTCTTTTCCCCCCCTTTACCCCTCTTCGTTGCGTTTTGATTTATAGCTGTAAGCTGCATATATAGTTACTCCGATAAGCAGCCATACTATAAAATACAAGGCAGAAGTAGCCTTCGCGCTGAATTTGCAATACATAAGAGCAAGACATGTCAAAATACCAAAAATAGGAAACCAAGGGCAGAATGGAACCTTAAACGGACGTTCTCTTTTTGGCTCGGTTTTTCTAAGTATTAAAACCGCAATACAGATTATAATAAATGATGTAAATGTTCCGAAGTTACAAAGTTCCGCAGATATATTCAAATCCATAAACAGAGCGCAAATTATAACTATCAAACCTGAAAGCCAGGTAAGAATATGCGGAGTTTTAAACTTTTTATGAATTTTATTCAAAGATTTTGGAAGAAAATTATCTCTGCTCATTGCAAACAGAATTCTTGTTGTGCCGAGCTGATATATTAACAGAACAGATGTAAGTGCGCACAGTGCTCCCACGGAAATCAAGCCTGCATACCAGTTTATACCAACAAACCGCATTGCATGCGCAAGCGGAGCCTGAGTATCAATTGCACCCAAAGGCACAACACCTGTAAGAACAAGCGCAACAAATATATATAAAATCGTACATAGTACAAGAGTTCCGAGAATTGCTATCGGCAAATCCCTCTGGGGATTTTTTGTTTCCTCGGCAGCTGTTGAAATAGCGTCAAAGCCTATATATGCAAAAAATATTACAAATGCTCCGGTAAAAATTCCTTCCAAACCATTCGGCGCAAAAGGAACCCAGTTGTCAGGCTTCACATAAAACGCCCCTACCACAATAAAGGAAAGTATTATAAACATATTAACTCCAACCATTATTGTAGCAACCTTTGTGGATTCCTTAACCCCTTTTACAAGGAGAATTGTCAGGATTAAAACAATAGCTATAGCTGGGATATTAATCGCAATCGGAATATCAATCCCGAACGGCAGGTTTATAAAAGGCATTTTATCATGCACATCCCAGCCGTATTTGTTGCAGATTTCATACATTGTTCTGTAATCATTTCTCAGCCAGAGAGGACAGTTTACAACAAATGCAGGCAGAATATGTTTGAACCCTTTCAAGAATTGTACAAAATATCCGGTCCATGCACTTGCAACCGTAATATTCCCGATTGCGTATTCAAGCATTAAAATCCAGCCGACCATCCAGGCCATAAACTCACCCATTGTAGCGTAAGTGTATGTGTAAGCACTTCCAGCAACCGGCATCATAGCTGCAATTTCAGAATATGAAAGTGCTGAAAATACACTTGCTATCGCTGCAAGAATCATTGAGATTACAACTGCAGATCCTGCTCCTGCTCCGTCAGCACTACCGACAACCGCACTTCCGATAATCGTAAATATGCCTGTTCCTACAACCGCCCCTATTCCGATAACTATCAAATCAAATACATTCAAAGTCTTTTTAAGCTCTGAATTAGCACCTGCGTCAATAAGTTCTTGAGGGCTTTTACATTTTAATAAGTTATTTAATACCTGCTTTAAATTCATCTTTTTCTGCTATTTCTTTTTCCGCTATTGTTTCACCAACCGTCGCTTCCGCAAGACGGTTTTTCTTATATCCGTAACTCGTGTAAATTAATATTCCCATAACAATCCATACAATAAAGAGGGCTGTAGAAAGCGCTGCTGTCTGCCCTTTGGCAACTACCATAGAAAATATCATTAATCCGCCGCAGCAAACAATACCCATTAAAGGAAACCACGGACAGAATGGTACTTTAAACGGACGTTCTCTATCAGGGTCAATTTTTCTTAAAATCAGAATTGCAACGCATACTATAATAAATGAAGTGAACGTGCCGAAATTACACAGAGAAGCCGCAACATTCAAATCAAGAATCAATGTTCCCAATATTCCGACAATACCTACTGTTATAGTAAGAATATGCGGAGTATTAAATTTCGGGTGAATTTTTTGGAAAACTCCAGGTAAGAAGTTATCTCGGCTCATCGCAAACAATACTCTGGTTGCTGCCATGTGCATAACTAGTAAAACTGAGGTAAGTCCTGCAAGTGAACCGATTGATATAAGCCCTGCAATCCAGTTTTGGCGAACCGCAGTCATTGCAAAGGCCATCGGCGCCTTAAACAAACCCTCAGGAATTGCAACCCCACTAGTCGGCTGCATGCCTGTCAAAACCAAAGCTACAAGAACATACACAACAGTTGTTACAATTAATGACCCTAAAATACCTATCGGCAAGTCTTTTTGAGGATTCTTACATTCTTCTGCCGCTGTTGCAAGCGCATCAAAGCCGATGTATGCAAAGAATATTATAAAGGCACCCATAAATACGCCTTCAAAGCCATTTGGAGCAAAAGGTGTCCAGTTTTCAGGTTTTATGTAGAAAATCCCGGTTAAAACAAACAATGCAATAACACCAAGTTTAACAGCAACCATAATTCCTGCCATTTTGGCGGAATCCTTAGTCCCTTTTACGAGTATTGCCGTTGTAATTATTATCATTACAATTGCAGGAAGATTCAAAGAAATCGGAATTCCTGCAATAGAAGGTATTACAGCGTGAGAATCCAGACCATGAAGGTTACAATAGTTAACTGCAGAGCGATAATCATTAATCAGCCATACAGGCGGATTATAAATCCACGCAGGCAGAATATTGGAAAAACCTTTTATAAATTGCATAAAATGGTTAGTCCAGGCGCAAGAAACTGCAATAAATCCGATTGCGTATTCTAACATAAGAATCCAGCCGACAATCCACGCTGCAAACTCGCCCAGTGTAGCAAACGTGTAAGTGTACGCACCGCCTGCAACAGGAATCATTGTAGCAAATTCACTATAACATAAAGCCGAAAAAACACAGGCAATAGCCGCAATAACCATTGATATTGCAAGAGCCGGGCCTGCTCCCGGACTTGTGCCGTCAGCACTTCCTGCTGCCGCGATTCCGACAATAGCAAAAATTCCTGAGCCAATAATTGCACCGACACCTAGTATTATCAAATCCCAGACACCTAAAGTCTTTTCCAAGCCGCCTTTTGCAGCACCTGCAAGCGCATCGTCAGGATTTTTGCGTGTTACCATATTTCTCAGAATCTGAGAAACAGAAAATTTGCCGTTTGCCATCAATTTACCTTTCTGTTTTATCTATTTGCACAATGGGAAGCCGAGTTTTTCACGCTGCTTCACGTATAAATTCGCAACCGCTGATGCCATTGTACGAACTCTGTTAATAAAATTAATGCGTTCATCCTTGCTTATAACCCCTCTTGCATCAAGAAGGTTAAAAGTATGTGAACATTTTAAAACATAGTCGTAAGCAGGCAGAACAAGCTCTGCGTTTATACAATTATCGACTTCTTTTTGATAAGCGTCAAATAAGCTGAACAATCTGTCAGCATCAGAATATTCAAAATTATATTTTGATTGTTCTATTTCATTTTGAAGGTAAATATCACCATACTTTAATGTATTATTCCACATAATATCAAAAACGGATTCCTTGTTTTGGATATACATGGCAATTCTTTCTAAACCATAAGTAATTTCCAGAGCAACCGGCTTAACTTCCAATCCGCCGACCTGCTGGAAATATGTAAATTGAGTAATCTCCATTCCGTCAAGCCAGACTTCCCAGCCTACACCGGCCGCGCCAAGAGTAGGAGATTCCCAGTTATCTTCAACAAATCTTACGTCATGCTTGGATAAATCAATACCCATAGCCTCCAAACTTTTAAGGTATAAATCCTGCGCATTATCAGGAGACGGTTTTAAGATGACCTGATACTGAAAATAATGTCCCAATCTGTTTGGATTTTCGCCATATCTTGCATCGGTAGGGCGTCTGCAAGGTTCAACCATAGCTGTTGACCAAGGCTCCGGCCCAAGCGCACGCAAAAATGTCGCAGGGTTCATTGTAGAAGCCCCTTTTTCGATATCATAAGGCTGTTGAATTATGCACCCATAATCCGACCAAAAACGTGACAGGTTCAGTATTAAATCTTGAAAGTTTAGCGCCATTTACATTTCCCATTCTATTGTATTTTTTACACTTAATCAATTATACACATAAAGGTCTAATTTTAAAAGCATTTTGTAAAGTTTTGTAAAAATTTTGGAAAAATCAAGAAAAATTTAACTTATATATTTTTTATATATAATATGACTACTTCCGAAAATATAGTATTAAATGTTGGTAATCAGGGCTTGTCTTACGCTATAGACAAGAAACTTGATACAGAGCTTAATACAGATGTTAAGCTTGGAATTAACGAATGGAATTCTGTATTTAATATAATAAAGCAAAATCAGGTAGCAACTAATAAATCCCAATTCACTGACAAAGATACTGATATAAGAAAAGGCAATCAATTTGTAGTTCAGGCAAACGAAAACTATGCAATCACTAAGAATGTCTGGTCACAAATTGTAGACATTGCAAAACAAAAAATGGGTATTACAACAACCGTGAAAGAAGAAGCATCAGGCACTGAAGAAGATGTACAGGATATGTCCAAAGCTGTTAAGTCAAAAGAAGCTGTCAAAACAATTCTCCAGAATACAGGAATAAACTTTGAAGAAGAAAGTGCCGAGTTCCAAAGAGATGTTGTCGCAAAATACGATTTGATTAAGTCTGTAGCAGAGAAGAGCGGACAAGAAATTGATGAAACAACTTTACAAAAGAGAATTGAGAATTATGCTAAAGCCTGGAAGTTTCAACAATTTAGTAAACAATCTGTTCTGGGCGAGGTTGGAGAATTTCAGAGCGATTGTTCAAAAGCAAAAACACTTGATGAGTTAAAACAATCATATAAACAATTTGGAGCAGAATACACAGAATTTTACGATAACGACGGAAATAAAGCCGTAGATGCGTACGAAATGTTCTATCAGGAACTGCAGGATTATTATTCTACAAAAGGTCTTTCATCCGTAGAGGCAAAAGCAAAAGCCCTTGAAGTTATACAGGAATATTCACAAAAAGGATATAGTATAGCTAACCTTCCGGATGATGTTGATACAGACGAAATGGAGTTATTTACATTAGTTTTAAATAAAATAGGTGTTCTTGATGCAAATAAGGACGGAGTTTTAGCACAAGATGAAGCCGCTTCATACCTTCTTACCATGGCACAAATGAACGATACAAAAAATAACATTACGTCACAAGAATTTTTGGTTACAGAAATGGCAATATCGGATCCAGAATCTGAAGATATGATTAAGGATAAGTTAGCGAACGCGCAAAACTTCCTATTTGGAGTGTAAATACATAACTTCGGCAGGAGATATACATAACACATTATTGGGAGAAGTTATGCTCTCCTTCACTCTATAATGCTTATTACACAGTAAATGCGGTTTAAAGATTTGAATTTACAACCCTGTCAATGCAAGCCTTTGGCGAATACTGCCACTCGCGTTTGGAAATCCTTGAAACCTTTAATCCGGAGCGCTCGATTATTGCCTGCTTTTTCATATTAGAAATTTTTGAAGGAACCTTGTCCTCAACGCCGTCGCATTCAACTACGTATTTGTTATCTATCAGCAAATCCGCACTCAAGCCTGCAATTTCCACGCCGCACAAGACTTCATGCCCGACAGCCCTAAACGCGTCCGCGACCTCTTTTTCAAACGCATTTTTATAGACATTTTCATCAAAATCATCAGAATCTCTTAATGAGTACCTGTCTTCATATTCTTGTACGTACCCAAGATAACTTCTCAGAATTCCTTCCGGCAATTCTCTGGGATCTTTAGAGATAAAATTAATCATTCTGTATCTTGCCCTTGTAATTGCAACATTAAACAGATTCGGTTTTTGAAGGAATATTAAACTCTGTGGGAAGCTGTTGTTTGCATAAGCCCAGGAAATTAGAATTATATCTCGCTCATCACCCTGGAACGTGTGTGCCGTACCGATTTCTATCTGGTGTTTTTCCATCATGTGTTCTGAAAGAACCTTCGCAACAGAACTCTTTAGCTGTTCCACCTGTGCCCTAAACGGCGAAATTATACCGATACTTACCGGCTTTTCAGGATTCTTTCTCTCATCCTCCACAACTATTTCATGGAGCTTTTTAACAAGAGCCTCGATTTCCGGAAGATTTCTTGTCGCATCAAAATCAACCTTACCATCAGGAACAACGATTGTTTCCAGAACTTTATTTGTATTATCGTTTCTCCTCATAACCTTGATTCTGCCGCCGTAAAACTCCTTGTTAGAAAAATTTATAATAGGCGGCAGACTTCTGAAATGTTCATCCAATAAAACAGGGTGCATAGAATAATAATTAGCCAAATCAAACATAGAGTTTGTTCTGAAACGCCACATCAACTGGTAACGGTCATTGATTCCGTATTGTGACAAGAAAGACTGTTCTTTTGCTTTCTCCAGGAAAGAAAGATGCGGAAGCTGTTTGTCATCACCAACCACAACAGCCTTTTTCGCTCTGTAAAGTATCGGGAAACAGCTTGCTATATCGCATTGGGAAGCCTCATCAATAATTACAACGTCAAACAATCCCGGCTTCATCGGAAGCGAGCCCGACACTGCATAAGTTGTAACGCACCAGCAAGGAAATGCTTCCAACAACGGCCTAAAGTCCTCGGTTTCAAGAAGCCGATTTTGTAAATTCTTTTTGCGCTCAACCAAGGATTTAGAGTGAACAAAAAGACGCTGTCTTTTAACAGGATCCTGCATAAGCCCTTTTAAGGCGGCTCTGCGCTTGGTTTTCAAAATATCAATTGCAAGCCGTTTCTGCTTTTGTTTCAGATTTCTTATCTGTTCGGATAAAATATGAACATTCCCGATTGCCTGAATCTCTGTCTCTATCATTCTTGCTTTGCAGACGAGCTTTGCAAACTCTAATTCATTTTTAAGAATCGCAATATTTTCGTTATTAACGTCAAAATTGTTAGTACGAAGAATCTTTTTCAGGTTTCCGATTGCGGACATATTTTTTATCCCGCTCCAAAATCCTGATTTTTCAAGATTTCCGCTCAAAATATTTATTGAATTTTCAACAGTATTAATCTCATCTTCTTTAAGAACATTTTTAATAAACTGCGGATTAGCAAACTGTACCTTTGCAAGATTAATCTGTCCGTTTACATTGTTCCATTCTTCTTCCAGCTTAATAATCTTTTCTGATTTCTGCTCCAAATCCCTGATAGCTTTCAAAAGATTTTCCATATCCGAAACATCGCACAGAATGGAATTTTCCGCACCCTCATCCAAATCTACTTTATTTGCAAGCAGATCTTGAAGCTGCATACTCAATTCTCTCTGATAATTCAATCTTCCGGCTCTTAAAGCCAAAAACGGTGCGCCAAGTTCATTAAGCCTTTCCGCAACAACATCAACCGCCTTATCCATTCTTGATGCAACAAGAACTGTTTTACCATTTGCAATCAAATGTGCGGCAAGGTTAACGATTGTCTGCGATTTACCTGTCCCGGGAGGGCCAAATACTGAAACAAGTTTTGCATTTTCCACATTCTTAACCACATTCAGCTGCGCATCCGACAAAGACAGAGGGGTTACAGGGAAAAAGTCTGCCAGCGTTTTTTGCTGTGTATCTGTAGGCTTAGATTGAGTGTATTCTTCATTTATCAAATTAAGGACAGTCTCTCTGTAAACTCCGCTCGGTTTTTCCGCGATTTGCGTAAGTTCATGCAGAACCCCCGCAGTCACTGCTGGACGCTTGGTTAAAATTATTGCACACTGATTTGTAATGCTTATCTTATCAAGTTTTATTGTCTGCTTTTTGGCCTGCTCTTCCGCCTCAATAATTTCGTCTATATTTTCAGAATTTATATTCTCTTGATAAAAATCCTTAGTAATGTTGTCCTCATTGACCTTCATCTCAGGATTCAGGGAAACATCAATATCAGGAATAATTGACTTTAGAGTGGTCAAAAATATGTCCAGTTTTTCCTGTGTAATCGGAACTGTCGGAACAACATCCAAAAGCCCTTCAAGAAGCTGCTCTGTTTCATCTTCATCATCACTCTTTTTCATCAAAGCCGTAAGAGCGCCTGTATTCAGAGATAAAAACTCATCAGTCAGCATACAGTTAATATTTACGCCGTTTCTTTCAAGTCTGCAAGGTGCATAAAGAAGTGGGGTTAAAAATTCATTTTTCCTTCCGGTTTTATTTTTCCCCACAAGAAAAAGGTAGCCATAGATTAGATACTTATCCTTCTGGCTTGTTTCGGATTGAATCATAAGTTCGGTAAGCTTCGGATCAGAACCCTCCAGACGCAGGTATTCAAGCCCCTGTGTAAACAAAGTATCTTCGCCGTCTAAGAAAATCCATTTGTTATCCTTATCCGCCTTCAGGTTTCTGAAAGTAGAACTCTTAACCTCTTCTCTTACACAATCGTGCAGATACTGGCTTAATTTTTTTATAAAACTGTTATTGAATGCTGAATTTATCGCCCTTGTTGCTTCCTGTAACATCTTGTCTCCTTCGGGATATGAAAAAATTAAAATTTAAAGTCGTGGTTCTGTTTGGTGTATTTGTACACAACATAACCCATTAAAAATATCATTAATAAACTTGCAATCCATTCAAAAATTGTATTTAGCTCCATTATTTTTCCTCCAAACCTTTAAGAATTTTAACAACCTCGGTTCTTCTTATAAAATATGCGTTTATTAGCAACAGTGTAAATAAAAAGCCTGCAAAAATGAATAAATAAACCAATGGATTTTTATTACTCTCCAATATCAACGCTATTGTACCGCCTGCAGTTATAAATATAGAACCCCACAGGTGCGTCATCTCATTTCTTATACAATTCAATTTTTCAACTTCAAAAATGTTATCCATTTTTCCCCTTGGTGTTAATTATACCATATATTCCCGATAATTAATACTATTATTGTATGAGTTAGCCTGAGAAAATATATGTTAAGCTAAATATAGCATAGGAGAGTAATTTTGATGAAAAAGTTTTTTGTATTTTTGTCCCTTTTGGTTATGCCGGCTGTGTTTGCAAATGAACCTGTGCCGGTTACTACGCCGCAGAATATTATTTTTGAAGACTGCACAAAGCTTTTTGCCGTAAATAAAGAAAAGCTTTATGCGCTCACACTTGCATCGCTTTCTGCAAACAGGTTTTTGATAGACGAGGTTCAGACTTCGAACGGATACATCATTTTTACCGTTAACAAAAGCAGATATCTGGCAACAATTGCAGGGGTTGATAATTCAAATTCCATGCTCAAAATTACTCCTTGCAATAATGTTTACTACTTTCCGCCCGGAATTTTGACAAACACTTTCAAATACATTGACTTAAATCTTAATGCCGACATAAAGGGATAAGGGGGAGAGCTTATGGTTTAGAGGTTGAGGAGTTTAGAAGAAGTTATGAAGGTTGATAAGTTGAAAGGTTGAACAGTTGAATAGTAGTTTATGGTTGAGGAGTTTAGAAGTTTAGAAGAAGTTATGAGGGTTAATAAGTTGAAAGGTTGAACAGTTGAATAGTAGTTTATGGTTGAGGAGTTTAGAAGTTTAGAAGAAGTTAAAACTCTATTCACTTGATCACTTGATCACTTAGTCACCTGATCACCATTCACTAAAAAAACGAGGCTTGGGATGAGAAAATTCGTAACACTTTTTATTTTAATATCAGCAATTCTGACTCTTACTGCTTGTTCTATCAGAAAAGAACATGAGCCAAAAGTCGTTACTTTTTGGACCTTGCAAATGGGTGACTTTTCGGACTATATGTATAAAGTCATACGAAGTTACGAAAAAGAACACCCAGGAGTTAGCATAAATTGGATTGATGTTCCGTTCTCAGAGGGAGAAAAACGAACACTTGCGGCGGTTATGAGTGACAACCCTCCGGATTTGATTAACCTAAATCCGGACTTCTCGGCGCTTCTTGCTCAAAAAGGCACACTGCAGGAAATCAGTGAAGATGCTGTTACAGAATTTAGTCCACAGATTATTGAAGCACTAAAATATCATGACAAGCTCTATTCAATCCCTTGGTATGCAACAAGTGCGGTCACAATTTATAACAAAGAACTCTTTAGCAAATCAGGCATTATAAGACTGCCTAAGACCTACAAAGAACTCGGCGCAATATCAGAAAAGATTAAAACAAACACAGGTGCTTACGCATATCTTCCGACCATTACAGAAAACGATACAATGGTAAAAATCCTTAATAAATATGGAATAACCGAACCCGAAGACTACATTTCCGCAGGACCGGTTTTTGAAATGTTTAAGGATTTGTACCGGAAAGATTTAATCCCCAAGGAAAGCATAACTCTTACTCTTCAGGAGGCTCTTGAACAATACATGGCAGGGAAAATCATTTTCTTTCAGGGCGGTTCAAATTTTCTTACGATGATAAAAGAAAATGCTCCTTCCGTGTACGAAAAAACCGACGTAACAGAACAGATAAAAGGGCCTGTGGGGCAGAATGATTTTTCCGTAATGAATTTTGTTATTCCGCTCCGTGCTAAGAATAAAGACGAAGCATTGGATTTTTGCCTCTATCTTACAAATGAACAAAACCAGCTTGAACTTGCCAAAATGACAGATATTATCGTAACTAATTCAGACGCTCTGACCGATGAATTTTATAATGATTATTCCTCATTAGAATCAAAGGCTCGCTCAATAAGTGCAAAGCAGATTGAAAAAATAACTCCGCAGTTAAAACAGAGGCAAAACCAAAAAGAGATTAATACACTTGTGAATACTTCCGTACAAGCCGCACTTTTAGAAAAGGATTCGGTAGAGAATATTATAAAAAAACTCCAAAAATCATTAAAGTCAGTCGAGGAGTAAAGCAAGCGATATTGTTTTAGAGCAATTCACTGAAGGGTGAAGCAGATTGGCGACTGCTTCTTGAATTCACCCGAGAGGAAATATTAAGTTTTGTAAAAATTTACTAAAAATGAAGCAGTTTTTGTAACATTTCTTAACAAAACACTTGATATTTATATACAGAAGATATATCATAAGTATATAAGGATTGCTTGTTATGTGAATAAACAATTCTGAAAACTATTAAGCTTATAGTTCCCACTTTGGAGTACATCAAACCAGGTCAACTCGCCAACCAGATATATTTTGGAGTACGCCCGACCAGTAGTCCAACCTCCCAACCCAATTTATTTTCCCCCCTCGGAGCACGTCCGACCAGTAGGCCAACCTCCCAATCAGAGTACATCCCCCCCCTCGGAGCACGCCCGACCTGTAGGCCCAACCTACCAACCAGAGTACATCCCCCCCTCGGAGCACGCCCGACCTGTAGGCCCAACCTACCAACCAGAGTACATTTACCCCCTGCCGAAGGACGCCCGACCTGTAGGCCGACCTACCAACCAGAGTACATTTACCCCCCCCCCAAGGAGTTTAACAGTATGAAAGAACAAACAATTAAAATGAAAAAAGTAACTAATCCTGCTAAAAGCGGATGTGTATCAATTGCATCAGAAGACTTTGAATCTTATTTAAGAAAAGTTAACGCCTTTAAGAATTTATCACAGGAAGAAGAACGAGAAATTGCAGTTAAGGCTAAAAATGGCGATAAAGAAGCTAAGAAGACTTTAGTTAAGGCAAATTTACGATTAGTCTTGACGATTGCAAGAAAAGCAATACATGTTTCAAAGCTTCCTATGATAGATTTGATTCAGGAAGGAAACTTAGGTTTAATGGTTGCTGTAGAAAAATTTAATCCTGATTTGGGCTACAGATTTTCAACTTATGCAAGCTGGTGGATTAAACAGGCTATGTTCAAAGCAATTTCTGAACAGTCTTATTGCATGAAGATTCCTGTTTATATTCAGGAAACACTGTCTAAGTTTTCAAAATTAAAGTCAGAAATGGAGAGGGCCTACAATTGTCAGGTTTCTAATACTGATGTTGCAAGAAAAATGGATATTGAGCCGGAAAAAATCGACCTGTTTCTTTCTGCATATACAACAACTGTTTCTATAGAAGGAAGTTTTGAGGCTAATAACGGAAGCGAGTTAAATGTTGCAGATGTATTAGAAGACGAAAAAACAAGTGTTGAAGAAAATGTTGAATATAAAGAGCTTAAAAAAGATTTGGCATGTGTTATATCAACGCTAAAAGAAAGAGAACAAACTGTTATAAAAATGCGTTTCGGGCTGGAGAACTTTGCAAAGACCACGCTGGAAGATATCGGCAAATTGTTTGGGGTTACCAAGGAGTGTATACGTCAGACTGAAATGCGAGCTCTGAATAAGTTAAGAAACAGTATGTATTTATCTTGTTATGCGGATTAATACCGGAGGGCAGATGACAAAACATCTGCCCTTTACATATCTTCACATATTAGCAAATTTTTATTATGAGATGTGTTTATTTTTATATATAATAATAAAGGAGTGTGAAGGTGATTTAGTATGGTGCAAGGTTTCAGTAATATAAATCCGTTGAATATAAGAGGCACGCAGGATTCTGTAAATTCGTTCGGTAATATCCAGCGAGCCGGCATGACGCCGAATGGGAGGGCCGTATACAGGGTTATAGATTCAAACGGACAAGAGGCCGGGAAACTTACTGTTCCTGCAGGGCATGCTGATACTTTTGAGAAAGCTTATATTGATATAATGGAGACAGCTCCAAAGATTCAGAAATATGCTGCTGAAAACTCTTCAGAACAGGATATTAAGAAAAGGAGAAATCTTTCACGCTTGATTGTTGGTACCTGTGGTGTTATTGGCGCAGGTATTCCTATTTACTTAACGCGTAAGTCCTCTACTCTTAAACAAATTTTATGCACGGTTGTAGGTATAGTTGCAGGTTTATCAGCAGGTTTTGCTGCTTCACTTGCTGCAACAACTCCGCCCGGAACTTATAAATTTGCAAGAGCAACACGAACTCTTTCAAAACTTGATATTCAGCCGTTAATGGAAAACAGTGAAAATAGAGTTTAATTTTCATCTCTAAGAAGTAGTATTGTGTTGTTTAACTCTTCCAAAAGATATTGAAGCTGCTGAGAAATGTTTTCAGGGTTATATATAGATCCGGTTGTACTGTACGCAAGATAACGTTGATAAGTTACGGCTTCGCGTCTTAGAGTTGCGATGGATTTGACATACCTGTTAACTTCCTGTAATTTTCGGAAAGATTCAAAATAACTCTCAGGCTTACCGTCATATTTTTTTGTCAGATGATCGATATTCAACGTAAGCAGATTTGCTTTTGTTATAAAAAGCTGAACATTCTCATTGTCGTCAATACAATCTACAAGCTTTTCAAGCATTGGTATAATTTCGTTTGCGTCGTTGACGTATTCAGAGCTTTTATCTTTTTTTTGAATAATATCAATAAATGCCGGATTATCTTTGGGCACAGGTTTCAGCTCCGAGGGGTCATTAAATCCCTCTTGAGCTTCAAAAATCGGGGTTGAGACTTTTGTTTTTGATTTTTCGATTTTATCATTAAGACTTGGGAGTGTGCCTGCATATCCTTTGCCTTCAAGCTCTTTTTCAAGAGCCTTATCTTTTCTGTTCCAGAAAAAGGCGTGGGAAGGCAGGGCAAAGCTCAATAATATTAGACAAGCAATAAACTTTTTCATATTTATATTATAGCGATATATTTGCAAAAATCAAAATTAAGCCCGACTGTAGAATAGATTTTGACAAAAAAGTTCAATACACTTTTCTTTGAAGGGAGATTATTATGTGCGAAATTGAAGATATTATTGCAAGACAGATTTTGGATTCACGCGGAAATCCTACGGTAGAGGTTGACGTAAAACTCATTGACGGCTCAATTGGAAGGGCTTCAGTACCTTCAGGGGCTTCAACAGGAATTTATGAAGCAAAAGAGCTGCGCGACAAGGTTAAAGATGTTTATATGGGAAAAGGTGTAATGAAGGCGGTTGAGAATATAAATACCGTTATTACTCCAAACCTTCTGGGAGAGGATGCTTTTGACCAGCAGATGATAGATAGTTTGTTAATTGAAATGGACGGAAGTTTCAATAAATCAAATCTGGGTGCTAATGCAATATTGGGTGTATCTCTTGCATGCGCAAGGGCTGCGGCGGAATCTCTTGATATACCTCTTTACAGATATCTTGGCGGAATCTTAGGAGTGGTTCTTCCGGTCCCGATGATGAATATTATAAACGGAGGCGTTCACGCAAATAATAACCTGGATTTTCAAGAGTTCATGATATCCCCGGTCGGCGTTTCAACCTTTAGTGAAGCTCTTCAGGCAGGCTCAGAAATATTCCATACACTGCAGCAGATTTTGACAGAGCAGGGATTGGCAACAACAGTCGGAGATGAAGGAGGTTTTGCTCCGAATTTAAATTCGACAAGAGATGCAATTGAATTGATAATTTCCGCAATTGAAAAGGCCGGATATAGTACGAATAATGTGAAAATCTGCCTTGATGCTGCGGCATCAGAGTTGTACGAAGAAGGTGAGTGCTCGGGCGGTGTTTGTTCTCTGAGCAGATATTACCTTAAAGGTGAAGATAAAAAACTGACTTCAGAAGAAATGATTGAATATTTAGAATCGCTTGTGAGAGATTATCCGATAATTTCAATAGAAGACGGATTAAGTCAGGATGACTGGCTCGGATGGCAGAATTTGACGGAAAAACTCGGCAATAAGTGTCAGCTTGTCGGGGATGATTTGTTTGTGACAAATACGAAAAGGCTTCTTGAGGGTATTGAAAACAAGGCAGCTAATTCAATTCTTATCAAACTTAATCAAATCGGGACTTTAACGGAAACACTTGATGCAATACGTTTGGCGCATGAGAATAACTACAGTACCGTAATCTCTCACCGCTCAGGAGAAACTGACGACAGTTTTATTGCGGATTTAGCCGTTGCCTCCAACTGCGGATTAATAAAAACAGGTTCTTTATCAAGAGGAGAAAGACTTGCAAAGTACAACCAACTGCTCCGCATTGAAGAAGAGTTAGGCGCCGGTGGTAAGTATCTGGGTAGAAGAGCCTTCAAAGGGCTATAACTCTCTTCTACCTTCTATAGCTCTTGCAAGCGTAACCTCGTCAGCGTATTCTAAATCCGCTCCGACAGGCAGCCCGAAGGCAATTCTGGAAATCTTAATTCCAAAAGGTTTGATTAATTTGGTCAGATAAAGACTTGTTGCCTCTCCCTCAACCGAAGGGGAGAGCGCAAGTATAACTTCCTGCACTTCTTCGTTTGTAAGTCGTGTTAAAAGTTCTTTTATCCGGATATCTTCGGCGCCTATTCCATCCATTGGGGAAATAAGACCTTGAAGAACATGATACAAGCCTCTGTACTCGTTTGTTTTTTCAATCGCAATCAAATCCTTAGTCTCTGCAACAACACAAATCACCGAGCGGTTGCGATTAGTTGATTCACAAATTTCGCAAGGGCTCCGGGTTGATATATTGAAACAAATTTCACAAGTTTTAGAGCTTCTTTTAGCGTCTAAAATTGCATTTGCGAATTTTTCCACTTCGCTATAAGGCATTTTAAGAATCTGAAAAGCCATCCGTTGTGCCGACTTTGGTCCAACGGATGGAAACTTTTGAAACTGTTCTATTAATGTTGCTATCGATTTTGGATAAATCATAATTCGAGTTTTTGTTTGTTATCTCTAGAACAATCCCGGAATGCTGATACCGCCGGTAACTTTTTTCATTTTTTCTTCCATAACCTTGATTGCTTTAGCAGAAGTTTGGTTAATAGCAGTTGTAATAATATCTTCAAGCATTTCTATAGTGTCTTCTGAAACAGAAGAAGGATTTTCAGGGTTAATAGCTTCTGCAGAAAGCTTGATAGATTTGAATAAACCTTTTCCGTCGCAAACAACTCTTACTGCACCATTTGCAGCTTCTCCTGTAATATCCATTTGATTAAGCTCATCTTGAGTTTCTTTCAATTTTTTTTGAATATTCTGTGCCTGTTTCATCATATTCATCATGTTCATCATAGTTTGATTTCCTCCTCACCGTTATATTGAATTTTCTATTGCTGTCATTAAGTCATCATCGATATCAAAGTTTGCATAAACATTTTGTACATCGTCGTGTTCTTCCAATCTGTTAAGCAATCTCATAATATTAATTGCAGTTTTTTCATCCGTAACTTCAATTGTATTTTGCGGAACTCGTGTGAATTCTGCAGATGTAGATTTAAAACCTTCTTTTTCCAAGCCTTCCGCAACCGGTTGAAGATTTGGAACGGATGTGTAAACTTTGTATTCGTCATCTTCTTCTACAATATCTTCTGCATCAAGATTTATCGCAGCCTCAAAGAGTTTTTCATAATCAACGTCATCTTTATTGAAAGTAATACACCCTTTCTTATCAAACATCCAGCCGACGCAGCCTGTTTCGCCAAGGTTTCCGTTGAATTTTGTAAAATAGCTTCTGATATCACCTGCGGTTCGGTTTTTATTATCGGTCATAGCTTCGATTACAACTGCAACTCCACCTGCGGCGTAGCCTTCATAAGTCATTTCATCGTAGTTTTCATTATTTCCTGCACCGGAGCCTTTTTCTATAGCTCTTTTTATATTGTCATTCGGAAGTCCTGCGGCTTTAGCTTTTTCAATTGCAGTTCTTAATCTGAAGTTTCCTGCAGGGTCAGGTCCTCCAAGCTTGGAGGCAACGATAATTTCTCTTGAAAATTTCTGAAATTCAGCCGCCCTTAGTGAATCTGTTTTTGCTTTTTTATGTTTAATGGTTGACCATTTTGAGTGTCCGCTCATTGAATATCCCCTTTATGTCTCGTGTAACTTATGCTCTATCATAATACATAAAACCCTCTTTAATAGCAAGTTTTTACCTTTGATTTTGTTGTAATCTTGCAAATTAGCGAATTTTATAGTATTATCAATCTATTGACAACAAATCAGGGGAGCTGATGGATTTAAAATTGTTTTTTAATCTTATTGTAATAACTTTTTTGTTATTTTTGAACGGTTTTTTTGTTGCAGCGGAATTTGCGCTTGTAGGTGTTAGGAAAACCAGAATACAGCAGCTCTCTAATGAAGGAAATTTTAACGCCAAGCTTGCTTTGGATGCGGTAAAAAATATTGACAGATATATTGCAGCGGTACAGCTTGGCATAACTATTGCAAGCCTCGGAATCGGTTGGGTCGGTGAATCTACACTTGCAAGAATTATTCATCCGCTGTTTAAGTTTTTACCTGCAAATATAGATTCTATTGCAACACACACTGTATCCGTAGCGATTGCTTTTGCACTTATTACTGTTTTGCATGTTGTAATCGGAGAATTAATGCCAAAGTCTATTGCTCTGCAGTTTCCGGAAAAAACGACACTTTGGGTTGCAAAGCCTATGTTTGTTGTAACAAAACTTTTTGCGCCGATGATTTATCTTTTAAATGGGCTTGGAAATTTCCTTTTAAGACTATGCAAAATAGAACCTGCTTCATCTCATCATATGGTGCATTCTACAGAAGAGTTAAATATGCTGATTGATGCAAGCTGTAAAGGCGGGGTTCTGAACGAAAAAGAAGCAGAAATGCTTCAGAATATCTTTAAATTCTCTGATTTAACAGCCTCTCAGGTAATGATTCCAAGGCCCGATATGGTTTGTATTTCGTCTGATATTTCAATAGATGAGCTTAATAATATTCTTATTGAAAATCAGTATACGAGATATCCTGTATACGAGGGTGATATTGACCATATAATCGGGTTTTTGCATATAAAAGACTTGTATCCTTTGATTGTAAAAAATAAACCGGTTAATATATCGTCGATTTTGAGAGAAGCTTTTTATATTCCGGAGACAATGCCTGTTGACAAGCTTGCTCTTGAATTCCAGCGCAGGCATACGCAAATGGCGATTGTGATGGATGAGTTTGGCGGTACAAGCGGACTGGTTACTCACGAGGATGTACTTGAAGAAATTTTTGGAGAAGTGCAGGATGAGTTTGATGAAGAAGAGTCTGAAATTAAAGAAATAGCTCCGGATGAGTATGAAATTTGCGCTAAAATGCGTACGGATGAGTTTTGTGAGTTTTTTGATATAAAATTAGAGGACGAAGATGTCAAGACTATTGGCGGATATGTTGTTAAAAAGCTCGGTAAAATAGCACAGGTTAATGATGAAGTGCAGGATGAATTTTTTAAATATTGTGTTACAGAAACCGATTCTACAAGGGTTGTTAAATTAAGAATCGAAAAACTTAATAAAATCAATATTATTTAAGTTTGACTGTTATTATAGATCCTAAGCTCTCTCTATAACGTTTTAGAAATGAAATAAACAGAGACAATTCTTCCTTTGTAAACGCTTTTTCAAGAACTTTTATCGAATTTTCAAGCGGAATACGTCCTTTATCAATTACGGCTTCCCCTTTTGGAAGCAGCTTGTTGTATGTGGCTGTTGAGTTTGGCATAGATTCTCTTTGTATATATTCTTTTTTCTCAAGTTCATTTAGTATCTTGCCTACATGTGCCTTTCCTTTAAATAAGGCTCTTGCAATTGAAGCTTGTGATACATGAGGTTCATGTTTGATTATATACAGAATGAAAAATTCATCAGGTGTGAGTTCTGTGCTTATATTTGTATTCTGAAACGCACGCCTGAAAGATTTGTTGAAATTTGCCGTATAATCAATCTGATATGTCAGACTATCTTCCAGTTTTTGTTCAAAAGTGTCTCCCATAAGAAAAATTTTACTCTATATGGTTGATAAATTCAAGCCTTTGTTGACAATAAATGAAAAGTAATCTAATATTAAGGTAGAATATTCTACCTTAATAAAGCTGGAGAGAGAGGAATGAAATTACATTTAAACAGAAAACAAGTAGGCATAATTGTACTTTTAATTATTATTGTGCCTATTATTTATAATAAATTATCCGGATTTGTCGGAGGCATGATTCAAAAACGTCTTATGATGATGCCAAAGGAAGTTATCGTTGATAATCCGCATATCGAAGAAATTAATGTTTCTGCTGAAACTACCGGACGAGTTGAAGCTCAGTATTCAATTGATGTTATAGCTCGTGTGTCCGGATTTTTACTAAAGAAATATTTTAAAGAAGGGGATTTTGTAAAGAAGGGTGATTTGCTCTTCCAGATTGATCCTAAGGAATACCAGCTTTCTGTTAATAACGCGCAGGCTGCAGTAAATCAATACAGAGCACTGCTTACAAATGCACAGCAGGAATTAAACAGGGCTAATGCTCTTATTAAAGAAGATTTAATAAGCCGCTCTGACGTTGACCAGAGTCTAGCTACCAGAAACCAAAACAAGGCGTTGTTGGATTCTGCTTATCAGCAGTTGGAGCTTGCGAAAGTTAACTTGGGTTATACTTCTATCCGCTCTCCGATTGACGGCAGAATCGGTAAGGTTAATATAACCGAAGGTAACTATGTTACTGCAACATCAGGTTCTCTTGTCAATGTCGCAAGTGTTTCGCCTGCTTATGTCACTTTCAGCCTTAAATCGGACGATTTTGTAAAACTTTTGAGAGCAAGTGATAAGTTTAAGGATGTAAAAGTTGAAGTTCAATTCAGTGACGGCGAATGGTATGACCAGGTCGGAACCATCAACTTTGTTGATAACAAAGTTGATATTAATTCAGGTTCAGTCAGTATGCGTGCAACATTTGATAATTCAAAGAGCTGGCTTGTTCCGGGTGCATATATGAAGGTAAAATTAACAGCGCCTAAGCTTGTAAAATATATAACAGTTCCTCAAGCCTGCACAAAAGGTGATGCTATGAGCGGTTACTATGTCTGGGCAGTAAAGGACAATAAGGCTGTGAGAAAAGATATTAAGGTTTCTGATGACATTAATAATAACTGGGTTGTGGAAAGCGGCGTTGATATGAACGATGTTATTGTTGTATCCGGAATTCAGAACATAACATCAGAGGGACAAAAATTAAAGATAACAACTGAGAAAAAATAATGAAACAAATATTTGATAAAGAAAAATTATTCTTTTTTATAAGAAAACCAAGATTTGCACTTGTAATATCCGTATGTATAGTTATTTTGGGTATGATATCCATTTTAAGCCTGAAGCAGGAAAGTTATCCTGATGTAACTCCGCCTCAGGTAAGGGTTTCTGCCAATTATCAAGGTGCAAGTGCCGAGGTTATTGAATCTTCTGTCGCAACAGTGCTTGAAAATAAACTTAACGGTGTTGAAGATATGACCTATATGACTTCAACCTGCTATGACGGCAGTTATTCTTTGACATTGTATTTCAAAGTAGGATCTAATAAAGATGTAAACCTAATGAATGTTCAGAACAGGATTCAGCAGGTTCAATCTCAGCTTCCGGAAGATGTTCAAAGAACCGGTGTTACGGCATTAAGCAGAACATCAGGCTCAGGAGCTATTATTTTGACACTGTATCCTGAATCCGGAAATTGGACTCAATTAGATTTAACCAACTATGGTTCTATATATATTAAAGATGAGCTTAAACGTATTGACGGCGTCGCAGATGTTGAGGTTTACGGAAGCGGCAACTACTCAATGAGAATTTGGCTTGATCCGCAGAAAATGGCAGGTTTAGGCGTTTCTACAAGTGAGGTTAAAACGGCTATTGCGAATCAAAATACTCAGGTTACGGCAGGCGCGCTGGGGCAGCTGCCTACTGATCAGAAAAATGCTTTACAATTAACATTAAAAACCCAAGGGCGTTTGGATGATGTTGAACAGTTTGAGAATATTATTATCCGCTCTAATATGGACGGTTCTAATGTTAAAATTAAAGATATTGCTCGTGTTGAACTCGGTGCAGAATCTTATTCCAACTTAGGTTTAGTTAACGGAAAACCTTCCGCGGTTGTTTTGATATCACAACTTCCGGATGCTAACGTTATTAATCTTTCAAAAGCTGTTAAGAAAAAAGTCGCCGAGCTCAATGCCCAGATGAATAACGGCATTAAAATAATGTATGTTAAAGATGATGCGGAATATATTCAGGAATCAATGCACGAGGTTGAGTTTACGATTCTTTTAACAGGGTTTATTGTTGTGCTTATTATCTTCCTGTTTCTGGGAGATGCTATGGCAACGCTTGTACCTTGCGTAACCATTCCGGTATCATTAATCGGTACGTTCTTTGTACTGAAAGCCTTTGATATGTCGATTAACTTGTTGACACTGTTTGCAATGGTACTTGCTGTTGCGGTTGTTGTCGATGATGCTATTGTTGTTATTGAAAACGTAAAGAGGCATATTGAGGAAGGAAAATCCGCGGTTATTGCGACCCAGCTTACTATGGAAGAAGTTGGTTTTGCCCTTGTTGCGATGGCACTTGTTTTGATGGCGGTATTTGTGCCGATTGTATTTATGGGCGGTATGACAGGAATTATGTACAAACAATTTGCTGTATGTATCGCGGTATCAATTGCGCTATCTGCAATCTGTGCACTTACGCTTTCTCCTGCAATGTGTTCGCATTTTCTCGGACAGAAACACGATGGGCTTAAACAAAAACATCCTATTTTGGTAAAAATCGGGAATGAAGCAGAGATTTTGGTTAAAAAGTTTAACGAAATGTTTGCAAAATTAGAAGATTTTTACATGGAATACGTTAAAAAGTTTGTATATGATAAAAAGCTTGTAATTATATCTTATGCAATTATTTTAGCTTTAACGCTTTTATGTTTTAAAACTATATCAACAGGTTTTATTCCTGATGAAGATCAGGGTGTATTGCTGGCTCAAATTACTCTGCCTGACGGCGCTTCTCTTTCCAGAACTGAAGAAGTTTCCAGAAAATTTACGGATTTAATTAAAGATATAGACGGTATCGATAAAGAGAGATTAACTGTATTTGGCGGAAACGGTGCTACTAACCAGTCAACAATTATTATTCAGTTAAAAGATTATGAAGACAGAAATGTCGGAGTGTTTGACTGGATTATAAGAAAAGTTAAGGGACAGGCAACTGATATGTCTCATGTTGCTATTTTGAATAAAATAAGAACTGCTGCTTCAAGCATAAAAGAAGCTTCTATTGTAGCGTTCTCCCCTCCGGCAATCAGCGGTATGAGTATGATGGGCGGATTTGAATTCCAGATGCTGTCTAAGGGGACTTATACACCTCAAGAACTTGAAGTTTGGGCGAATAAGCTTATAGCACAAGCTAACCAAAACCCTTCTCTTTCAAGTGTGTATACATCTTTTCAGGCTAACGTTCCTCAATATATTGTAGAGATTGACTATGAAAAAGCGCTTGCTCAGAATATTGATTTGCAGGAATTATATTCAACACTGTCTTCAATGCTCGGTACATACTATGTAAATGACTTCAATAAGTACGATAGGGTATTTAAGGTGCAGCTGCAGGCAGAAAGCCGCTTTAGAGATAAAGCGACCGATCTATCCGGTATTTATGTAAAAAATAATAACGGTGTAATGGTACCTGTATTTTCTGTTATAAAATTGAAACAAACTGTTGGTACTGCATCAATTACAAGATATAACCAGTATAAATCTGTTCAGATTCAAGGTCAGCAAGCATCCGGCAAGAGCTCGGGTGATGCTATGAATGCGATGGAAGACGAAGCCAAAAATGTTTTACCTTCTGATATTTCTTTTGACTGGTCAGGAACATCTGCTCAGGAAAGGGAGGCTTCCGGGCAGACTGCAATGATTATTGCTATGGCTTTGATATTTGTATATCTGTTCTTGGTTGCACTTTATGAAAGCTATACAATTCCTATTGCGGTACTGTTGATATCTCCGGTTGCAGCACTTGGCGCACTCTTATTCCAGTTAATGCTGAACCAATCATTTGATATATATTCTCAAGTTGGTATGATTACACTTGTTGGTCTTGCGGCCAAGCAGTCAATTTTGATTGTTGAGTTTGCAAAAGAAGAACACGAAAAACACGGTCTTGGCGTAAAAGAAGCTGCTATAAAGGCGGCTAAACTCAGATTCCGTGCGATTATGATGACAGAGCTTGCATTTATTATAGGTGTTATGCCGATGTTGTTTGCACACGGCGCCGGCGCTAATTCAAGAATCTCTGTTGGTTCTACCGTATTTGGCGGTATGATTGCAGCGGCAACTCTGGGTGCTGTTCTTACACCGGCTTTCTATGTCATTATTCAGGAATTTGTAGATTTGTTCCCGAAAAAAGAAATAACCGAAAAGGATTTGGAGTTATAAATGAAAAGGATTTTAAATATAGCTTTAATATGTTCAATTTTAACCCTTTCCGCAAGCCCCGGGTTTGCCTGGAATTTGTTTAAAAAAGATAAGGTTAAAAAAGAAAATGAAGAAAAAATTGAAATAGTTAAACCTGATAAAAACGAAGTAAGCCCTCGTCAGCAGAGAAAAAAAGATGTAAAAAATGCTAAGACCAAGGCTGCGACTTCTAAAGAAGCAAAGGGTATGTATGAAACGAAGTTCCCTGCTATAACAAGCCAGATTAGCTATGAAGATATGAACGGCGAGGTTACGCTGAGTGATTGTATAAAGTTAGCAATCACGCACCACCCGACAATTATGTCTGCAATAAGTAACGCTGAAATTTACAAAACACGTGTAGGTCAAGCGTGGTCTAACTACTTTCCGACAATAGGGGCCGGAGTTAGTTATTCAAGAAACGATATGCTGATGACAATGGGCGGAAACTATGCCCGAATGATGTCTCAAAAATATAATATGTTTTATATGCCGACATTATCTGCGAATATGCTTTTCTTTGATTTTGGTAAAACAAAGGCTGCGGCTGATTCGGCAAAAAGAACTTATGAAGCTTCAAGATATGATGCTGAGACAAGTATTGAGCTTGTTATTTATAACGTAAAAGTGGCTTATTATAATATGATTTTTGCGGAAGCTCAAAAAATCGTGTATGAAGATACTGTAAGAGACTTTGAACTTCAGTTGAAGCAGGCAAAAGCTTATTATGAAATCGGTAAGAAAGCAAAAATTGATGTAACAACCGCAGAGTATAACTTAGGTAATGCTAAGGTTAACTTGATAAAGGCAAAGAATACGTTAGAGCTTGCCGCAGTTGAACTCGCTAATGCAGTAGGTATACCGGAACTTGAGAAAGTTATTTTGAAAGACAAGCTGAATACTAAAATGTATGAAGTAAATTTTGATGACCTTCTAAAGACTGCTTATGAATCAAGACCTGCGCTTTTATCTGCTAAAAAACAAATGGATGCAGCAGAATTGAATGTAAGAAGTGCTAAACGTGCGTTTACTCCGGATTTAAGCGGATTTGCTTCTTATAATAACGGCGGAAGGCAGATAGACAGTGATTACGGGTACCAATTCGGTGTTCAATTAAACTATAATGCTCTAAATCTGATGCTTCTTAAAAAGCAAGTTGATGAAGCTAAAGCTACTTATGACAAATATGTTGCGGATTATGAACAGGAAAAACAGAATGTTTATCTGGAGGTTAAAAGTGCTTATATAAGTCTTTTGAATTCCCATGACAGTTTAGAGGTTGCAAAACTGGCTCTTCAACAGGCAAAAGAACAACAGTATCAGGCATACAGACGTTATCAGGTTGGGCTAGGAAACGCAATCGAATTTAAGGATGCTGAAAATACTTATTTGAATGCTCAACTGAGCTATTATTCGAACTTACTTGATTATAACGTTAATGCAGCTGAGCTTGAAAGAGTTATAGGTGCTCCGATAAAAGAATCAAATGTTGATTTATAATAGAAGTCCGATATGATAAACAATTAACGCAACAAGCCAAGCTATTGAGCATTGGAGCAAAATTACTCCGATTGCGTAATTTTTACCAAGTTCCCTTCTAACAGTTGCAATTGTGGCAACGCAAGGTGTGTAAAGAAGTGAAAATACCAAGAATACAAAAGCTGTAAGCTGGGAGAAAAGAGCCGGAAGCTTGTCTGTATCTCCGCCCAATAAAACACTTAATGTACTTACAACGCTTTCCTTTGCCATAAATCCGGTTATGAATGCCGTAGAAATCCTCCAGTCATTAATTCCGAGCGGAGCAAATATTGGAGTTAAAAGGCTGCCTAATTGTGCCAGAAGGCTGTTTGCAGAATCTGTAACAAGATTGATTCTTGAATCAAAGTTCTGTAAAAACCAGATTATAATTGTTGCAAAAAAGATTATTGTAAAAGCCCTTGTTATGAAGTCCATTGATTTCACGTATATTAGTCTGTAAACATTCTTTGCGCTCGGCATCCTGTAATTCGGAAGTTCCATTACAAACGGAACAGGCTCTCCTTTAAATATGAAAAGTTTCATTATAAAGGCAAAGATTATTCCGACAATAATCCCGATAAGATAAAGCCCAAGAATAACTGCTATTTGATTTTTCTTAAAAAATGCAGCCGTAAAAAGTGCATATATAGGAAGCTTTGCAGAGCAGCTCATAAATGGTGTCAAGAAGATTGTCATTTTTCTATCTCTTTCAGAAGGCAGTGTTCTAGTTGCCATAATAGCAGGAACAGAGCATCCAAACCCTATAAGCATAGGAACAAAGCTTCTTCCTGAGAGCCCTATACCTCTTAAGAGTTTATCCATAACAAACGCAATTCTTGCCATATATCCGCTGTCTTCCAGTATAGATAGAAAGAAGAACAATACTACAATTGTGGGTAAAAAGCTCAACACGCTTCCGACACCGGCAAAAATACCGTCTATAATCAAAGAGTGTACAACCGGGTTCAATCCATAAGCGGTTAGCGCATTATCAGTAATATTAGTAATCCAGTTAATACCTGTTTCCATCAAATCTGACAGATATAGCCCGATTGAACCGAATGTCAGATAAAATATCAACGCCATAATGGCTAAGAATGCAACAATAGCAGTATATTTGCCCGTTAAAATTTTATCTGCATTTACGGTAAGCTTGTGGGTTAATGACTCTTCCGGTTTGTGAACAAAGTTATTACATAACTCTTCAATGAATGAGAATCTCATATCTGCAATAGCGGCTTCTCTATCCATCCCTCTTTCCCGTTCCATCTCTGATATAATCTTTTTGCAGGTCTCAATTTCATTGTCATCAAGACTCAAAGCTTCTTTAACAAGAGAATCTCCTTCGGCGAGTTTTGTAGCCGCAAATCTTACAGGGATTGAAGCTGCTTTTGCATGGTCTTCAATAAGGTGAATTATAGAGTGAATACATCTGTGAATAGTAGCATCCGGCTCCTCATCAGGATTGCAAAAATCCAGCCTGCCCGGAAGTTCATCATACTTAGCGACATTGATTGCGTGTTCAATTAATTCTTCAATACCCTCATTTTTTGCTGCAGATATTGGAATTACAGGAACTCCGAGTGTTGCTTCCAGACCATTAATATCAATACTTCCATGTGCAGCATTCACTTCATCCATCATATTCAGCGCTATTACCATCGGAACATCAAGTTCAATCAGCTGCATTGTAAGAAGAAGATTTCTTTCAATATTTGTAGCATCAACAATATTAATTATTCCATCCGGTTTTTCATTAAGTATAAAATTCCTTGTAACAATCTCCTCGTTGCTGTATGGGGATAAAGAATAAATCCCCGGCAGATCTGTAATTGTGACTTCCAGATGATTCCTTATAATACCGTCTGTCCTATCAACTGTAACTCCCGGGAAATTCCCAACATGCTGGTTTGACCCTGTAAGCTGGTTGAATAATGTTGTTTTACCGCAGTTTTGGTTTCCTGCAAGTGCAAGATTGATATTTGTCTTGGGCTGTTTATTTCTCTTTCTTTTGGTATAGTTAGAATTTTCACCTACTTTGGAATGGGCGGTATCTTTGAAGGCCTTGTTTTTCCTTTTGCTATTATGTGCATCATGTATGTCCGTAATCCGGATTTTAGCTGCATCATCTTTTCTGAGGGTAAGTTCATACCCACGAAGCCTCAGTTCAAGCGGATCTCCCATCGGGGCTGTTTTTATAAGCGTAACTTCGACACCGGGAGTTAAGCCCATATCAAGTATATGTTTTCTAAGCGCCTTATCGTCACAGTCAATCGAAACAATAATGGCGTCTTTTCCAATCTCAAGTTTATCCAGACAAATTTCAGTATCGCTCATTCCTTGTTAATTGTATGGCTGGAATAGCCATTTGTCAATATGATTGGAATGGGTGTGTTGTCATTGTTCAGTATGAAGCATAAGTTTTATTAAGAATTGTTTTATTGACCTTTAAATTTAAGGTATAGTATGTAAAAATATATAAATAATAATAAAAGGAGGTAAAAATGAAAAAGATATTTATACTTGCTGCTATTTTAGTTCTTTCCGCGCCAGTATTTGCTGCTATAGATACCTGGTTCAATACTAACCCCCACAAAAGCTATAATAAAGAAATAACATTACAAAAAGTTCAGAATGATTGTTATGACAAAAATGGCATAAAAATAGAAAAAAATGTATTTAAATTTAACTATTCATACAAGGAAGGCGTTCCTTATGAATATATAGTATCAAATAATACTAATCAAGATTTGTTATTAAAAGGTATTGATTCTGATTACTATGCAAACAAAAATATAACAAGGAAAAGCCACTGGACGAGAGTAAATGTAAGAAACCTCAAATACTGGCAGACATATGTTCCATTTATAGATGATTACCATGGGTATAAAAGTACGAAAGAACAAATTCCATACCTATATGATTTCCCTAAAGACTATACAATAAAAAAGGGGGAGAGTATACGAATTCTTGCGATGGGATTGTATTTAGATAAGATTCAAAATGTAACATTTATTTTTGAGAATAAAGATGGTGATGAAATAAAAATAACTTTTTAATGAGAGTTAAATAATTATCAAAGCGAGCTCGACTATTGTTGAGCTCGCTTTGATAATTTAAGACAAAAATTATTAAAAACTTGACTTAGAGTAACTCTAAAGTGCTAACATTATAATAAAGGTTTTAGGCAAATGAATAGGCGTAAATTTATCAAAAACACACTTATTACTGCAGCTGGCGCAGCTCTTGTCGGAGCTGCCGCAGGAATTGCAAGTGATAAAATTTCAAAAGGAGAGAAAAAGATGAAAATACTTATTTGAATGCTCAACTGAGCTATTATTCAAACTTGCTTGATTATAACGTTAATGCAGCTGAGCTTGAAAGAGTAATCGGTGCACCGATAAAAGAATCTAATGTTGATTTATAGCCTTTGATTTCTCATAGCGTTTTTTAGTAAAATGCACCGTCATGCCTGCAACAAAAAATCCCATTACGCCGATTGCAACAAGGTATGGCAGTCCTTTTATTAAAACTTTTTGTTTTACAAGCGATTTGTACTCTTTCTCAACAGATGAATTTCTTTCCTGCGCAAGCTTTTCTGCTAAATCTTTCAGTTTATCAAATTCCGGCACTTTTAAGTCTTTGTCAATTAAATCCTTGCATTTTCCCATTTTATAAAGCAGTTTTTTAAATCCTTGTTCAAAGAAATTGCTGCCTGTTATTACGTAAAGCGCAACAATAGGAAACCTTGTTGCAGTCTCCTTTAAGTTTTCTTTGCCTCTATCTGCGGAAGCTCCAAAATATCCGACGCCGCCTGTAAGGACACATGTTGTTAATTGACCTTGGCTTAAGCATAACTCACCTTTTTTAGTATGGTTAAAATCCATACATAAATATTTGTTAAAGAAGTTCTTTGTTTTCGGTGCATTTTTAAACAATTTTGTCCCGGGAGCTACTATAAATTCCGAAATATTTTGAAGTATTTTAGAGTTTTTTCCCTTTGTTGCAAGAAGTCCAGCTAACCCGAGACATCCTGCATAAAGTCCGCCGGCAAGTCCAATATGCCTTTTTGCGCTCTTTCTTACCTTATCCTGATGAGCCTTATCCTCTTTTGTGTTTTCCAATGATGCAATATTCTTAAAGTCACTCTTATTAAAAATTTTGAGCGTCATAAGGTTTTTAATATAATTCAAAGAATACTCCGTAAGGGGTATTGCCATTGCAGCAAGTGCTATAGCCGCCTTAACCGGCAGAACCTTCTTATTTTTCACCTTATCGGCTTTTTCCATAAGTTCAACCCCGGTCGTTGCAACTTCTTTTTTCAAATCAGGGCTTAATCCTCTAGAAAAAACTTTTCTTGCAATATGCTGGCCTAAAATCGTAGGCACAAAGTATATCAATGTTTCCTCAGAAACCTCCAAAAAAGTATTTTCGGTTAAGTCTGCCAAACTTCTTGAAAAAACAGCCTTTGGTATCAAACAGGTTGTTACATCCTGAATAAATCTTGACGTAGAAAGACCCGACGCCTGTTCCTGATGCCTTACAAATCTTGCAGCAGGCTTTAGCGCCTTTGGAAGAGTATTAATTAAATTATCATTATTTACTTTTGTCATGACTGCACATTCCTAAAACTTGTGAAACTTGAAAATTGCCTTACCTGAAAAATTTTGTTTACAATTTTTAACTTTCGCAAGTTTAAATCCGAGCAGACAAAACCTCTCAGGTTTTAACTACCCAAAATTTAGAATAGACAGTAAAAATCGGGCAGTTAAACTAACCCACGCCACCAATTTCTATTCAAATTTACGATTACAATTTTTTTCATTTCGACGTACTTTCTTTGTATCGATATATCGATACAAAGAAAGTATAACGTACAAAATTCTCTTTGTCAATATTTTAGAAATTTTGGCTTTACTTTTCCCCCCCTTTGTAGTAATAATGAGGATGTAAATGTAATTTACATGAAAAGAAGGAGAATTCACATGGCTGAAAGAAGATTAGTCGGAACAAACGAAATGTTCAAGAAAGCATTAGCCGGCGGTTATGCTATCGGTGCTTACAATGTAAACAACATGGAAATTTTGCAGGCTATTGCTGAAGCTGCTGAAGAAACAAGATCCCCAATTATTCTTCAGGTATCAGCAGGTGCAAGAAAGTATGCAAACCAAACTTACCTGATTAAATTGGTAGAAGCAGCTCTTGCTACAACTACAGTACCTATTGCACTTCACTTAGACCACGGTGCAGATTTTGATATTTGTAAAGTTTGTATTGATGGCGGTTTCTCTTCTGTTATGATAGACGGAAGCAGATTCCCGTTGGAAGAAAATATTAAATTAACTAAACAGGTTGTAGACTACGCTCATCCGCGCGGAGTTTCAGTAGAGGCTGAGCTTGGTAAATTAGCAGGTGTAGAAGATGACGTTAAAGTCCACGCAAAAGATTCAACTTACACTGATCCAGAAGAAGCTGCAAGATTTGTTCAAGAAACCGGCTGCGATTCCTTGGCAGTTGCTATCGGAACATCCCACGGCGCATACAAATTCAAAGGCGAAGCTAAATTAGACTTTGAAAGACTTGCAGAAATCAAGAAAGCTGTAAACGAAATTGTCGGCTATGATTATCCGCTTGTTCTTCACGGTTCATCATCAGTTCCAAAAGAATTTGTTGCAAAATGCAACCAGTATGGTGGGAAATTGCCTGATGCTCAAGGTGTACCGGAAGATATGCTAAACTATGCTTCAAAACACGGTGTTGCAAAGATTAACATTGATACAGATTTAAGATTAGCAATGACAGCAACAATCAGAGAATTCTTTATTGAACATCCTGAGAAATTCGACCCACGTGAATACATGGGCCCGGGCAGAACTGCTGTTAAAGAAATGGTTATGCACAAAATGCGCGACGTATTAGGAACAGCCGGTCACGCAGACGACTAAGGGGGTAAATGTATTGGTCGGCTTTTAGGTTATAATTCCCGACTGATATAAAAACTCCAAGGATGCCTCAACGGCATAACTACTGGTAAAAGGTAATTTGGCGGACACAGACAAATGTTTGTGTCCGCCTTTTAGCAAAAAATATTGAGGAGTTTTAAATTTCTTCTCAACTACTCTTCTACTCTTAAAACCATTATATCCATCCCAAGCCCATCTCTTGATGAGGTAAGGGTGCAATTTATTAAGTTTTTTTACGAACATGAGCAATTTTTTGAGCCAATCTGACTTTATAAATATAGTTAGGTTTATAAAGGTTTATTATTGTGACACAAATTAATCAAAATTTTGATAAATATAATATAGCTCCGGGACAGGCGCAGCAGAAGCAACAAAATCAACAGCAGCCTGTGCATATACCTAACTATTATTATGTTCCGGCAGACAGCTTTGAGCACAAAGGTTTTGTAGAGACAGTAAAAGAGGCTGACCCGATGGGGGTTATAAGTCCGTTTATAGAACATCCTTTATTGATATTACCGACCTGGCTTACAATGGGATTTGCTTTAGATAAGTATTCAGAAGCTTGCAGCGGTCAGTATGAAAAAAGTTTAGTTGCAAAAGCCGCAAGGTTTGGGGATAAGATACAAGAATCCAAACTTATTCAGAATAAACCTGTTCAGGCTGTAATATCCGGATTTGGTTCTGCGAAGAAAACAGGGCATAAAATAGTAGAAAACAGCGCAATATTAAGGGCAATGCGAGATACTCCGTCTATGCCGGAATGGAGTATGGTTAAAAGCCAAATGTTTAACCAGAAACAAGAGGTTGTACAAGACTTTTTGAGAATTACTGATGCTTTGAAGCTCGCAGATGGTAAAGCACCGGGGCTTAAAGATATCGGATTAAACGATTTTGAGAAAAAAATGCTCAAAAAAACTTTCAATGTAAAACGTATTTCTCAAATTCCGGAAGAAAAAGCGGTTGTTCAGGTTCTCTTAGACAGGCTCGGCAAAACTCCGGAACAGATTAATAAAATCCAAGCTCTCGGCGCAGGGGCTATGGATGCGACCAAGCAGGAAATCCTCAAAGAAATGGGGCTTGACGCTAATAAGCTTAAATTAATTAAAGAAGACGTTTACGGCAAATATATTAATGATGTTAAACTTGCAACCGAAAAGGTTAAAGGCAGAGTAAAAATGGGCGCAGGCCACTATGGCTGGATGGGGCCGTTAACTAAGCCGTTTGAACGTACAATCGGATGTGATGAAGTCTTTAATAAACTTCACAGTATGTCGGAAGGTGCAAGAACAGGCACCGGAAGATTCACCTCGAAATTAATGCAGATGTTCCACCGCGGAATTACATTTGGCGGTGGGAAATTGGGTGCATTGTTGTTTATTGCTCCGCTCCTTGTTGAAGTCGGAATGAATGTTAAAAAAGCTGATAAAGACCAGAAAGTCGGAACTCTTGCCGGCGGATTGATTGAGTCTGTATCATGGGTATTCACATTCCCACTTGCATTGAAGATGATGCACTCGATGGGCGGTGTTCAATACGCAGGTATGACAAAAGAACAGGTTGAACAGTACAGAAAAATTTTGGAAGAATTTAATACAAAAGCTAAATCAGGTGCATTTGCTAACAAGGCTGAGTATAGTGCTGCTAAAAAGGCTGCTAAAGCTCAACTCAAGGCTTTGAGTACAGTTAAAAACCAGAATATCTTAACAAAAGGTATAAGAAAACTCGGAAGATTCTTAACCCTTGATTTGGAAACATTTAAAGGGTACAAGAGCGGTAATATTTTAATGAACAAGGTAAGACAAATCCCGAACTTCTTTAGAAATGTCGCAGGTGTTCCGATGAGGCTGGGTGTTTGGGGTCTGATTTCTATGGGTGTTTTAGGAACTGCATTAACTAAAACAAGCCAGTTCTTGTTCGGCAAGTCTTATGATGCAATGAAACAGGATGAGCACGAAGCCGAAACGAAAAAACAAAAAGAATTTCTAATGCAGGATTTGAACGAAAGATTATATGAAATGGCAAGAAAGAAACAAGAAGCCGCACAGCCTGCGGCAGCGCAGCCTGCATTAAGTCTTGCTGAACAACAAGCAGCATCACATTCTTCAAAGGGTAAAGATGCTAACGCGATGAATCCTCAGATAATTAGCGTACCGGAGGATGCCAAAGTAGATAATTATACTTATGTTCCGTCTTCTGAAAACATAATTCCAAGACCATTAAAATCAAATTCAATAGATAATTACACATACATTCCGTCATCAGAATGCACGATTAAGCCTGATAAAGGTGAAGATGCAAAGAGCAGATATATTCCGTCCCAGCGTGCTGCAAATATTTCAAAGAGTTTTGATAATTCCGGGCTTCAAAGCGCACTTGATAGAGCTCAGCAAGCAGAAGACAGGGCGCTAAAAATCCTTGCCGGAAACTTTGAAGGAATATAAAAATCAAAAGAGAGAGATTGACTAATCTCTCTCTTTTCTATCCTAGATATTAGTGAATTAGAATTAGTTTTCGTAAGCCCACCTTGCAGCTGCACCATTTGGAACGGCATAACCACCTCTTAATCTTACACCAAATTGGTCTTTGATTACACGGTTTTTACTTGCACACTGCGTTATAGCATTTGCAGCAGTAGAATCCTTCCCTGATGTAGGCCCTAGAGTATTTCCTAAACAATTTGAAAGGATATTAGGTCCTTTTGCTCCGTTAGTATCAAACAGAACCGACAGACCATAAACAAGACCGTCTTGTTGAACAGTTGCAGTATTACCAGTCATGTATAGATTAGTCGGGAAAGATATTGCAGAGCCGTCTCTAAAGAATACAGTATAATTACCTTGTACTACTGCAGGCGCACTGCCTTTACCTTCAGGAAGCTTCCCTGTGCCGGATTTTGAATAATCTACAGAAGTTCTCTTTGCAAGAAGACCATAGATAGACTGGGTATCCGGGCTTGGAGTAGTTCCAGATTGTACAGTAACAGAGCCCCAATCAAAACCATCAATAGCCTGATTCATTTGAGCAGCTTCTGTAAGAGTATTAATACCTTTTTTCAAGCCTGTTTTTGCTTGTTGTTCTTGAGTATTTGTCATCAAAGCAGGCAGAGTCATTGTAGCAACAACCCCGATAATTGCCAGAGTAATCAAAACTTCTGCAAGAGTAAAACCATTCTTCTTCATCATAATATTCCTTTCTCTTCTTATATTAGAATACTTTTTTTATTTTTTTACGATTTATATACTTATAATACCAAACTTCTTATGCTATGTCAATAAGTTGAACATCACTCCTTTACACATGTTCTTACCCTTATACTTTGAGATAGAAGTGGATTCTGCTGTATTTAATTTAAAGGATTTCCTTACGCAGAACACACTATGAGAATTTGTTCTATTTTTCTTTTTATAAATTATAGAATAAAGTTGTTATAGCTTTCGTCAATTTGGTCTTGCTCAATGCCAATATACCTTAGTGTTATATTCGGGTTTGAATGATTAAAAATCTTTTGCAGTATAGCTACATCTTTGAATTTTTTGTAATGATGATACCCGAATGTTTTTCTCATAGTATGCGTTCCTATTTTTTCCTGAATACCAACAGTTTTGCAAGCTGTTTTTATAATATAATATGCCCCAAATCTATCGAGCCGATTTTTAAAAATAGAAACAAATAAAGCCTCATCAGAGTGTTTACCCTTTATAAATTCTTCTATCATGGGCTTTAATTTTGAATTAACCGGAAATTTTTTAAATTTTCCGGTTTTCTTCTCAATAATCTGAATATGGCTTTTATTCCTCACGTCACCAACATTTAAAGCTACTATATCTGAAATTCTCAATCCGCAATTTGTACCAAGAGTAAATAATAACAAATCTCTTGGACTGCTTTTGGCAAAATACTTTTCTAATTTTTTGAGGCTTTCAATATTTCTGATTGGTTCTACTGTAGTCATAAAATCTCCTTTCCTAATTCCATAAAAACACCTCTTTGAACGGTAAATCACGTTCAAAAACTTCAGTCAAATAAAATTATTATGGGAAAAAGACAAGCTAAACTTCTGACAGAATGACACAACACATTTTATTAAACAATAATAGGAGATTCTTATCAAAAAACTATCTGGTCTACAGCCTTGTATTTGATTCAAAAATGTGTTAATCTGGGTTATTGGTCTTTTTATTTTAATAATGTACTCTACAAATGACAGGAGGTGTTTATGAAAGGTTTTGCAATGCTATCAATCGGGCAGACCGGCTGGGTAACAAAAGATATACCTAAGTGCGGTCCAATGGATGCAATCTGCAAACCTATAGCGCTTGCGCCTTGTACGTCTGACGTACACACAGTTTGGGCAGGTGCAATAGGGGACAGGCATAATATGATTCTCGGGCACGAGGCCGTCGGAGAGGTTGTCGAAGTCGGCAATCTGGTTAAAGATTTTAAACCCGGAGATAAGGTGCTTGTCTCTGCTATTACACCGGATTGGAATTCTCTTGAAGCGCAGGAAGGATATTCAATGCACTCGGGCGGAATGCTCTCCGGCTGGAAATTTTCTAACTTCAAAGATGGTGTTTTTGCTGAATATTTCCACGTAAACGACGCCGACGGCAACCTTGCACATCTTCCGGAGGGGATGGACTTAGGCGCAGCCTGTATGCTTAGCGATATGGTACCTACAGGATTCCACGGCGTAGAACTTGCAGACGTTCAGTTTGGGGATAATGTTGTTGTAATAGGAATCGGCCCTGTAGGCTTAATGTCTGTTGCCGCAGCAGCAATCAGAGGTGCCGCAAAAATTTATGCAGTCGGCTCACGTCAAAACTGTATTAACCTTGCAAAAGAATTTGGCGCAACTGATATCGTTAACTATAGAGAAGGCGATATTGTAGAACAAATTCTTGAAAAAACACACGGAAAAGGCGTTGATAGAATCATTATTGCAGGCGGAGATAATGATACGTTTGATCAGGCGATAAGAATGCTTAAACCCGGCGGAAAAATCGGTAACGTAAATTATTTAGGCGAAGGTGATTATGTAAAAATCCCTCGCACTCCCTGGGGATGCGGAATGGGACATAAGTTAATTACAGGGGGCTTAATGCCCGGAGGCCGGCTGCGTTCGGAAAAACTCGCAAGGCTTGTTGAAACAAACAGAATCCATCCGGAAAAACTGATTACTCACAGGTTCAACGGGCTTGAAAATGTCGAGCCTGCTCTAATGCTAATGAAAGACAAGCCGCGAGACTTAATTAAACCGCTAGTAATTATAGACTAAGCATTGTAATTTAAACCTCTGACGACTCATTAGTCAGAGGTTTTTTAATTATATTTTATTTAATTTGGAAGCTTGATAGTAAATTCACACCCATTTTTTGATTCAACAGTAATACTGCCGTTATGCAGTGTTACTATATTTTTTACTATCGCAAGCCCAAGCCCTGTTCCGCCGAGCTTTCTGCTTCGGGCTTTATCTACTCTGTAAAAATGTTCAAAAATATGCGGTATATGCTCTTCAGGAATTCCGATTCCGTAATCACGGACTTTTATCTCTATTAAATTATCCTTTTGTTTTAGGCTTATATCAATTGTATCGGACTTACTGTACCTTATTGCATTCATTATAAGATTTGTCATTGCCTGCTCCATCAGGAAACTGTTCCCAAAGTATTCAAGATTTTCCAGCGAGGTATTAATCTTGATATTTCCTTTTGAGGCTGAACATATGGAAACACTTGTTGTGATAGAATTTGCAAGATTGAAATTTTTGAAATCCTTATCACCTTTAATCTGCCGCATCTCAATGTTCGAGAGGCTCAATATATCCTGAATAAGTGAATTAAGCCTATAAGATTGGTTGGATAGGATATTCAGACATTTCATGATTGTCGGGTTTTGGCTCTCCGGCTGTTCTTCAAGAATTTCCACTGCGGATAAAATTCCCGTGAGCGGAGTTTTTACTTCATGAGAGATATTAGTAATAAATTCACTCCTGAAAGCTTCAAGTTTTTGCATATCTGTTATTTGTTTTCTAAGGCGCTTTGCCATTTTATTGATAGCACAGGAAAGTTCAAACAGAATTCCTCCGTCCGGAATAAAGATATCTGTATTCGTATCGTCGGAGGCTATTTTAATAGCGCTGGACTGCAGTTTGTTAAACGGAATGTGAATCTTTAAGAAAAAATACACTGCAAGCGCAAGAATCAAAAGGGTTACTACGATAATACTAAGAATTATATAGTTTTCAAACTTACTGATAATCGAACTTATTCCCGCTGTTTCAGTAGAAAGGCTCAGGATATAGCGAGTTCCATTCACATTCAGAGGTATAGAATAATACAAAATATCCGTTTTTAGTTTTTTATTATAACTAATGGACGCGGTTTCCATAATATCCGGGGCTTCCAGATTCTCTCCGGCTATAATACCTTTCGGGCTACTTATGGTAATCTTTGTTTCACTTGCCATAAACAGGCTGCAGTATTTATCAAGTTCTTTTGGATCTCCTTTGTTAAGAATAGGTTTTACAGCCCAGCTTACCTGTTGGGCAAGAGCAGTAATTTCTTGCTTTTCTTCTTCCAGATATGCTTTGTGGAATTGAGTCAGCTGAATTGTAAGGAGGATGGTTAATCCGGATATAACAAGGGTTATTAATATTTTTTTCAAATCTCTTTTTTCAATCACGATAAGATTGTTATTAAATGTATTATTAAACTTTGTTGTATTAACATATTTTGCCCCATAAGCTTTGCCGGCCAGAAAATATTCTACATCTCCGCCATAATAATATTGCAGGCTAAATCTTTCCCACACATTGTAAGTCCCAAGCGGCAAACCTTCTGATTTTGCATATCCGGCAAATTTCATTAAATCCTGCTGCCCAAAGCCATACCAGATGTTAAAAAGCCTTGGTATCATAAAGCTCGACAAAAGCGTAATCAGGATTATATAAACCACAAATGCGTATTGTTTTTTTATAAAAAATGAACATACAAGAAACATACACGCAAGCGGTATCTGAACAGGTTTTATTGCTAAATATAAATTTTCCGGCAAGTAAAAACCTGCAAAAAGCAATAATATCCCGAACAAAAAGAAAATACCGTTTGTCAGATAGATTGAATAATTAACTTTTTTCTCTGTCCATATATAAGCACAAATTACAGCCGCAAACGGATAGATTGGAAGTATATAAGTAATAAGTTTCGTTTTTGCAATAGAGAAAAACAGGAATGTAAAAACAAATCCGATAATGTTCATCACAATGAAATCCTGCTTTTTCTTGTCTTTTAAAACTTCCGGCAGCTCGAATAAGAAAGAAAAACTCCAAGGCAAAAATCCTATAAGAAATGTCGGGATAAAATAGAATACAGAATGGCACCTGCCAAGTTCGCTGCTTCCGAGGAATCTTTGGAAGTGGTGTTTTATTATGTATTCTCTTATAAATTCTGCGCCATGAATTTTGTACATCATCACATGCCATGGAAGAGCGATTAGTAAGAACGCGCATAATCCGGGTAAAAAATATTCCGGCCTAAAAAATTCACGAAGATTTTTCTTCCATAACCCTATAAAGAACATTGTGCAAAATGGTATAACAACAGCAGGAATCCCTTTTGTAAGAACGCCAAAAGCTGAGAATACATAAAATATAAACCAGAAATATCTTTTACTATCATTCTTTACAAAATACGTAAGTATACCTGAAAACGCCGAGATTGTTATACAAAAAGCAAGAAGCATATCTAATATAGAAACTTTTGCAAATATTACAAACTCAACGCTTGTTGCAAGAATAAGTGCAGTTATAAGGGCAAATTTTACCGATACAGCTTTTCTTGCAGAATAAAATATTGCGCCGATAGATGCCAGTGCACATAAAACACTTGGCAGTCTTACCGCAAACTCATCAATCCTCCCCAGAGCCTTGAAAGAAAAACACTCTATCCAGAAGTACAATGGCGGTTTATCCCAGAAAATCCGCCCATCCAGATACAATGTGATGAATTCTTTTGTATGCAGCATGCTCTTAGCCATAAGAGCATATCTGGTCTCATCAGAATCTAAAAGAGCCGGCAAGCCGAGATTATAAAAATAAATCAGCCATAATAATATTCCGCATCCTAAACCAAGGAGTAAATTTTTTACTATTTTTTCGTCCAGCATAGTTATTATACTACAGGACTTTTGTTAGAATTATGTTAGGAAACCGGCTAAAATGGCTTTGTTTGATTTAACTTTGCTCTTAATTCTCTAAATCTCGCAATATCTTCCTGAGTTTTAGAAGATTCCCTAAATAGTGCCTGAGAAGTCGGGTGTACCATTCTGATAGAGTCCATGTGAATTTCTAAAAATTCGTATCTCTTTGGAGGCTGATTAGAATTTTTTGCATACATTTCTACATTTGTAACAGCTAAAAATCTGCGGTTTGAATCATTTAAAAGCTCTGTCAACTGTCTGTTTGCAGCTACATTACTTGAAACATACACAGTTCCTTTTATATCGTCATTGTCTGTTAAAATAATTACCTCTATAGGAATCATATCAGTATTTGCCATTGAATTTCCTCTCCTATTACATATATAGATTTTATACCATTTTTATTCTAAAGTCTACCCTTAGTGATTTTTCTTCTTAACTCTTACGCCTTCAACTTCGTGCACATCCTCTGTTACGAGAAAAGCCTTAGGGTCTATGGAATGAACAAGTTCTTTTAATTTTGCCATCTCAAATTTGTTAACAACGCAGTATGTAAGAATCTTTTCCTGCCTTGAATATCCGCCCATTGTTCTGAAATATGTGACACTCACATCAAGTTCTTTCATAATAGAATCACCAATATCCCGATATTTTTCAGAAACAATTCTGACTGATTTTGCTTTATCAAGGCCCTCCAGAACGCTGTCAATAACTTTTGATGCTACATAATATGTTAAAATAGAATATAACGCCCTATCCCAGCCAAAGAGAAAGCCTGCGCATAAGTATACAAACAGGTTAATTGTCATCAAAAGCTCTCCGACTGATACGACCTTGAGCTTTTTAGCGAGATTAATGGAAATCATTTCTGTACCATCAAAAGAGGCGTTGTTTCTTAAAACTAAACCAACGCCAAAACCAATAATAATCCCACCGAATACCGTTGATAGGAGTAAATCCTCTGTTGCGTGGTGTCCGTGAAAAATATTAGTTGCAACTGACAGCATACCTACGGCGTAAAAGGTTTGAATAACAAATTTTTTCCCAAGAGTTCTAAGCGCCATAAATATAAACGGCAGGTTTATACAAAAGATGAACAGACCCAGATTACCATTTGTAATATACGTAAGCATCATTGAGATACCAATAACGCCGCCATCAATAATTTTATTCGGAAGCAGGAATAATTCAAGCCCTGCCGCAAATATAAAGGCCCCAAGGGTTAAGAAAAAAAGTTTAGAAATAATCTCTCTTGCAATCTCACCCTTTGTTTTTTTTACAGGTTCAGCTTTTTTTTTACGAAAAAACATTCTCTTCTCCTGCCTTATTTTCTTTTAAGCATTTCAAAAAAATTTTTATGCTTATTTTCATTAACTTCTGTAGGTTTTATCCCCAGTATTGATTCCAAATCAGTTTTTAAAGTTGTCAAGTCTTCGTACTTTTTGAGGATACCATCCATACAAATCGATACATCTCCGGTTTCTTCCGAGACAACAAGGCAAGCAGCATCCGAAACTTCAGACATTCCGATTGCCGCACGGTGACGGGTTCCGTATCTCCAGCTTAATTTAGGATCCTCCGTAAGAGGAAGAAGAACTCCTGCGGATAAAATTTTATTCCCCTCAATTACCATTGCACCATCATGCAGAGGTGTGTTAGGATGAAATATTGTCAATATAAGCTCTGTCGAAATCAACGCGTCAAGCTTTGTTCCCACATCAGAATAAACACCGGCATCAACGCCCTTTTGAAAAACGATTAGCGCGCCGGTTTTTGTTTTGGTAAGGTATTTTACTGATTCTATAATTTCTTTTATTACATCAATCTCGTTATCAGTAGCTTCTCTGTACGTTCCGGATGTAAAAAATGTTTTTCTTATAAACCCGGGCTGCCCCAGATACCCTAAGAATCTGCGTAATTCCGGCTGGAATATAACAATCAAACTGAGTGCAATTAGCGTTACTAGGGATTTTAAGAACACACCCAGTATTTGCAAGTCTATTAATATAAGAACTTCACTCAAAATCCACGCAAAAATAAGAATAAAAATTCCTTTAACAAGTTTTTCTGCCTGCGTATTGCGTATAAATTTTTGATAGAATAAGAATAATATAATAACAATAAATACGACTTCTAAAACATTAATCCAATTCAGAGACCACTGGAGCGGACTCAAAATATCTTGGATTAAAGAAATCAGCGCATCTATCATTTTAGTAACCTATCAGGAATATTATCATGTGAAATGAGATTATCCAACGTCTCTCTATATACTATAATATCAGATAGAGAATTATTTACAAGTACCATCGCAGGTTTTTCAACCCTATTGTAATTAGAAGCCATTGAATAATTGTATGCTCCTGTGTTGTAAACACAAAGTATATCACCGGCTTCAAGCTTAGGAAGTTCGATTTCTTCAATCAAAATATCACCGCTTTCGCAATATCTGCCGGCAATAGTAACCTTTTCTGTTTCATCAAATTTTATTTTATTTGCAACCTGTGCAGTATATTTTGCCTGATACATACTAGGCCTTGGATTATCTGCCATTCCTCCGTCTACAGCAACGTATTTTCTACCATTCGGAACCTGTTTTGAGCTTCCGACTGTATATAATGTTACTCCTGAGGTTGAAATTATGCTTCTTCCCGGTTCGATATAGATAGTTTTAGCTTCTACTGCAAATTTATCAAGAGCCCTGGTTACAGCATCCGCAAGAACGTCTACAGAAGGCGGATTGTCTGCATCTGTGTATTTTACGCCGAGCCCACCACCGATATTAATTTCGTCAAGATTAAGCCCAAATTTAGCTTTTATTCTTGCAATTTCTTTTACAAGAATTTCAACTTCATCATAGTAGCTTTGTGTCTCAAAAATTTGTGACCCGATATGAGCATGAAGTCCGCGTAAATTAAGATTTTTATACTTATTAATAATTAATCCGACAATGTCATCTACTTGAGAAAGATCAAATCCAAACTTTGAATCAATTTGTCCAGTTTGAATATAATCGTGAGTATGGCATTCAATCCCCGGAGTAATTCTTAACAGAATATCCGCCTTTTTGCCTTTTTCTTCGCAGATTTTGTTTAATAATTCTGCCTCGTAAAAATTATCCACGGAGAATCTTCCGACATTACACTCAAGTGCAAGTTCTATTTCCTTTTCAGACTTATTGTTTCCGTTAAAAAGGACTTTAGCCATATCAACGCCGGATTTAAAAACTGTATAAATTTCACCAGCAGATACTGTGTCAAATCCAAACCCTTCTTCATCCAGGATTCTGACAATTGCCGATGTACAAAGAGCTTTAGAGGCGTACATCATTTTGATATTTGTATAATTTTTAAACGCATTTTTATAATCTCTGCATATACCGCGCAAAGTTGCTTCATCGATTACATAAAGGGGAGTGCCGTAACGCTTGACCAAATCAACCAAATCACACCCTCCAATTGTAAGATTTTCTTTTTCTTCCACGCTTACAGGCTTAATTGATTGATTTATACTCATCCTTTCCTCCTTATCTTTGAGTTATTTTAACAGAAGAAAAGGTTATTTACAAGCGCCGTCAGCCTCGTATAATCCTAATATGACGCTCGTCGCCTTCACCGATGGAAGAGCTTTGAAGATTGTATTGTTCAACAAGTTCGTGTTGCAGTTTCCTTATATGTGCCGGCTGCGGCTCTAATTCTATTACTTCAGCGCCTTCCATGATTTTTTGAATACCTTCTTTTGCCTCATCAAGCGCCTTTTCAGTATCATCAGTATATCCGGTTAAAGTCTCAACATCACCCGGCTGAATATCAAGCGCATCTTTTAAGACTTTTTGAATCTGAGCCATTGAATTGGTTTTCACATAGAAAACCTGTACGCGATACTCTTTTGCGGTGTTCAAAATCTTGGCCCCACCCTTTGCAAAATTCTTGTGCGCAATCACAATATCCGCATCCTCAACATTACGTGTTAATTCAACATTCAAGTTCAGGCGCTCAATAATTTTTTCCACGATAGTTCTGGAAACCGCGTATAAGTATAATTTTTTAAGCGGTTTAACTTCTTCAACATATTTTTGTCTTGAAAACGAGAAGTTCATTTTATTATCAAAAGGCTGCTTGACTTCTGTATTTACAGGAACTTCTGCAGGGACCTCCTGAGGTTTATCCGTATAATTTTTATCAACCTTTCTTATTTCAGGTCTGATTGGCCAGCCTCTCAAAATATAATCAACAGCTTCCGATGTATTTTTATAAACAGCAAGCGTATTTCTGTCCAGAATCTCAATTACAATATCAAAAGTAGGCTGTTTTTCTCTTTCAAGCACAGTCTTTTGAGAAGCTCTTCTTTTTGCTTCATCGTCACCTAAGGTTACTGACTGGATTCCGCCGACCAAATCCGAAAGTGTAGGGTTTTTTATCAAACTTTCCAGACAATTACCGTGAGCGGTTGCAATCAACATAACGCCGCGCTCTGCAATAGTTCTTGCGGCTTGCGCTTCAGCTTCCGTTCCGATTTCATCAACCACGATAACTTCCGGCGTATGATTCTCTACAGCCTCAATCATAATGTCTTTTTGTAACTCGGGCTGTGCAACCTGCATTCTTCTTGCAGAACCTACTGCAGGATGCGGAACATCACCGTCGCCTGCTATTTCGTTTGAAGTATCCACAACTACAACACGTTTACCCAGCTCGTCCGCTACAAGACGCGAAATCTCTCTCAGCTTTGTAGTTTTACCAACCCCCGGAGGGCCCAAAAACAGAATACTTTTTCCTTGAACACAAAAATCTTTAATACAAGCAATTGTTCCGGTTACAACACGCCCGATTCTGCAGGTAAGACCTACAACTTTTCCCTGCCGGTTTCTTATAGCACTGATACGGTGGAGTGTTCCGGGAATACCTGTTCTGTTGTCATGCGTAAATTCCTGCAGGTGAGAAGTTACAAAATTTATATCATCGTCGTTTACAACATCACAATTCAACCTCTCAATTCTTCCGCCCGAATGCCGAACTTCCGGAACTCTTCCTAGATCCAGAACAATTTCGATTACGTCTTCTAATCTGTCGCAGGTTAGATTGTCAACGACTTTTTGGGGCATTACCGCCATCAGGCGTTCGAGGTCATTTTGTAATTGTATATTGCTCATCATTCTTATATAAAATGCCTTTCTGCTTACGCATTTGGCTGATAACTATGCAATTTTGATCTCCTACTTATATTATAACATATTATTATTTTTTTTACATTACCCAAATAAAAAGGCGAGATTTAAAAGTCTCGCCGATAAATACTTTATAAAATCTTTTCTATGCTTTGCTCTCGCCTTTGTCCTTTACTTTAGCCTCTTCTTCTTTCTCTTTCTCTGCATTAGCCTCGGTCTCTTTATCCTGTTCTTCAACATACATTGTCGCAAATTGTTCGTACAAATCCTTATCATCCATTATTTCATCCAAATCAAGATAAGCATTTTCATCAACATTTGCTTCTGTATATTTATTAGCATCTATATCAACTTTTTGAGCCTGATTTCGAGTCAATTTTTCAGATCCGATTGTATCTATTATAAAATTCTTTAGTACATTTGCATTAATATTATTTGACATATTTTGTCTCCTTAACTTTCATTTTGGATTACATATATATAAAGTATTTATAAAATATAGAATTTCACAACGCAAAGTTTTTGTTACAAAACTTAATATTTAGCATTGGCAAATTCAAGAAGCAATCGCAATCAAGCAGATTAAGGTAGTGGATCATATCCCCCCTCATGGAGAGGATGGCACTTTGCTATCCTCTTAACTCCGAGATAAAGTCCCTTTAAAACTCCATACCTGACAATAGCCTGCCTGGTATACTCGGAACAGGTTGGATAAAATCTACACCTTGGAGGTGTGAGCGACGAAATTTTTTGATAAACAAAAATTGTAGCAAGCAAAAGTTTTTTTAGCATAGCGCTATGATATCAAAAAATTACTTTTTATTAAACCAGTTTTTTATTTTATCATAATATTCAACCGCAAAATTTTTCACTTTTGCACATAGTTTGTAGCAAGGTTCTGTAATCTTATCAGACTTTTTCAAAAAGTCTTTAATTTTACCGTCTTTTAATTTTTCTACCACATTATACTTATGCGCAAGGCCAAGTCCGCCTACAATAATAGCAGCAGCTGCAATAGTACCGAGAATACCGGAGAAGACAGAGCCGGACTTTTCTTCATAATCTCGGCCTTTAAAATTTACAGTATCCTGAGGAGGAGTTTGAGGCTTGGGAATTTGTTCACGCAAATAGTTGAGTTTCCTATTTGCAACACTGCCGGCAGTTTCACCGCCGCAAAATGATATTTTATTCATACAAAACCTCCTTAGAGTTTTACACACGCCTATTCATGTAAAAACATTTTTTTTGCAAAACTTGCGTAAAAAGGCACTATAAAAACAATTTTGTTACAAAATTTTACAAATTAAACCAGGGTAAATTCAAGAAGCAATCGCAACACTACTTAAATTGATTTTCAATATAAGGATTGATTTTAAACTTACCTTATGATAAATTTAAAAAGTCAATTGCAGAATGTAATTGAGATTAGAACTTTTAAAATATACGGGCATGTGGTGGAATGGTAGACACGCTAGTCTTAGGAACTAGTGCGCAAGCGTGGGAGTTCGAGTCTCTTCATGCCCACCATATTAAAAAACCACTGTAAAACTAATATTTTACAGTGGTTTTTTGTTATATCTTCTGCATTCAATAAAAACTTCAGAATTCAATAGAACAAAGTTATACTTAAATCTGGAGCGTAGGGGATTCGAACCCCTGACCCCGACACTGCCAGTGTCGGGCGCTACCAACTGCGCTAACGCCCCGAACATTAACTTAGTATAGCATAAACTTTTTTTCTTTCAAACCATTTAATTTTTGATTCCAGCCGTGTTAAATCAATACCATATTTTGTTCCGGTAACAAATTTTATTTTGAAGTGTTTTATAATATTTGTATGAAAATAGAAAACTCAAAGTTTAATACTCCAAGGTTTCAGGCCAAAATCCCTATAAATAGCCGCGAACTTCTAAAAAATACGCCCTTGTATTCTCAGCCTACTCCGTTAGATTCTATGTTTAATGAGAATTTGCTTGTAAAGAAATTAGACAGTCTGTCAGTGTTTATAAAAAATGATCTGCTCTGCAAATACTTTAATTCCCCCAAAACATTAATAGAAAAAATGCTTATAGAATTGCAAAAAAAGCTCATTCTCTATGCAAGAATTATTGCAGACAGGATTTTTCTTTTGAGCAATAGTAAAGCAATTGACAGAATTAATGAGCGTTTTGATAATATTCAAACAGACTCAAGCGAGTATGTAGAAGAACTGGCAAGAATAGGAGGGACTATCAAAAATAAGTATATTATTGCCAATACAGAGGATAGAACTCTGGATAGAGTTGCACAATCGGATAAGGCAACAATATTTGTGCTTAATCACCCCAATTATCATAAAGACAAATTTATATATGCATTTTTAAGCTCTTTACTTAGCAAAATGTACACTTCAAGAGGGAAACAGGCAGAATCTCCGCGCCCCAAAATACTTGTCAGCAGGAATATGCTCAAGATTGTACACCCAAAAATAGGAAATATATACAAAAAGCTCGGATTGGTCGAAGTAGACGCATCTCTGCATAAAAAAGACCGTGCATTTAATGCGGTTTCTATCAGAAATTTAATGCAGGAATTTATACAAGACAGAATCAATATATTTATCTTTCCTGAAGGCAATAATTCTTCTTTTCAGTCCAAACCTCTTTCAGAGAGGATACAGCCGGGTATAGCATCGTTTATTAAGGAGGCCGTTATGCACAAAAAAAACGTTAGAGTTATTCCGATTGGTATTGATTATTCAGAAAAAATAAAAAATTGTTTGGGAAAAATTTGTATAGGAAAACCTCTTTATTTCAAGAATTGCAAATCAGGAATAACATACACAGAAGGTGTTGAGAAACAACATATAAAAACTGTCTCACATAAACAAGCGGTAACTAAAATTCTGGATACAATCTGCCGGAATATGGAATATAATATGGAAAAAGCAAGAAACAGCTAACTTCTTGCCTGACGTAATTTTTTCTGAGTTTTATAAATAAAGGTCTTAATTGTTGTAAAATATCCGCCTGCAAGAAGCAAAGAAGCCGCAACCCAGGCAATAGGGCCGGCGTAAAATACTCCAAAATATCCGATTTTCACTGCCAAGTAAACCGCGGCAAAAGCTCTCATTAAGAGTTCTCCAACGGAAGCCAGCATTGGTATAACAGCTCGCCCCAGTCCCTGCAGGGCATTTCTGTATATAAAGATTTGCGCAAGAAAGAAGTAGAACAGTGAGCTTATAAACAAATAATCATGTGCGATTTTAACTACGTGTTCGTTATTGCCCCCAACAAAAATCCTGACGAATCCTCCGCCCCAAAAGTGCATTATAACCGCCATAAAGATACTCAGCCCCAAATTTATAAGTGATGCTCTTTTCACTCCATATCTTATTCTGGAGAACTTTTTTGCGCCGAAGTTTTGTGCAACATAAGCGGACAATGCAACCCCGAAGGATATCATTGGCAGTGTTGCAATCTGCTCTATTCTGAGAGCCGCGGTAAATGCAGCTATAACATCTGCCCCAAAAGAGTTACACACACTTTGTATTATCAAAATACTGAGCCCTAATATTGTAAATTGAACGGCCATAGGTACTCCTACCTTCAAGTGAAGAAGTGCGAAAGTATAGTCTTTTTTCCAATTAAAAATCCAATCTTTTTTTGTTAAATGTAAAATAGGGAATTTGGTTTTGATATACCAGATACAAAGCAGTACAGATACAGCCTGTGAAAGAATAACGGCTACTGCAGAACCCGGGACTCCCCAGTGGAATTTTATTATAAAAAGAAGTGCCATAAATATATTTAAAACAGATGCCACAATTAAGCAGTAAAGAGGTGTAAGGCTGTCCCCAAGAGCTCTTACTATGCTTGCGAGCAGATTATAAAAACTCGCAACAAAAAGCCCTGCAACAACAATTTGAATATACAAATAAGCATCTTTGTAGATTGCTGCCGGAACGTTCATAAAGTACAGGAGCGGCTTCATAAAAACTGCGCAAAACAGGGTAAATATAATTGTAAACCCTAAGCAGAGTATTGTCGACATTGTAACCGAGCGTCTAACTCCTGAATAGTCTTTTGCTCCGAATTTTTGTCCCGTTATGACTGCAAATCCGTTAGTTAATCCAACAATTATAAACATAATCAGAAAGAATAAAGGGGAAACTGCTCCAACTGCAGCCAGGGCCTTCATTCCGAGGATTCTGCCAACGATAATTATATCAGCTATATTATAAAACTGCTGAAAGATGTTTCCTATCAAAAGCGGAACTGAGAATTTCAGCATTAACTTTACCGGTTCGCCCTTGGTAAGATCGTTTATCATTACTGTCTCCTCTATATTTAAATTATATATTAAAATTAAAAAATTTTTTGCATATAATAGATAGAAAGGGGGTATTTTTTATGTCTAAATATTTGGGACTGGATAAAAACGGGCAGGAGCAAGAGTATACATTAGCAGATTTTAAAGGGACACGTACCGTATTATACTTTTATCCTAAAGATAATACCTCAGGATGTACCCAGGAAGCATGTGATTTTAGAGACAATGTTAATCGATTGACAACCAAGGTCTTGTTAATTGGAGTCAGCCCTGACAGTATAAAAAGTCATAAAAGTTTTCAAGAAAAACACAATTTAAACTTTATCCTGCTTTCAGATCCGGAACATAAACTTGCAGAAGAATATAAAGTTTGGAAGGAAAAATCAATGTACGGACGAAAATATATGGGAATAGAACGTTCAACGTTTGTTCTTGCGCCGGATGGCAGCGTAGAGAAAGAGTGGCGAAAAGTTAAAGTAAAAGGACATGTTGATGAAGTTTTAAAGTACCTGGAAGCTTAACCGCCGGAAGAAATACCGGCTTCTTTGAGTTTTATTTAATAATGACTGCCAATTCCCAACATTTTATAAATTTAAGAGCTCATTGTCAGTTTGAACAATTACTGTACACACAAAAAAGAAACACATAAACTAATAGGAAATCATTATGCTAGAACAGATATTATGTATAAATCCAAAACTCGGACGAAAATTAGTAAAAATATTAAATTTAAAATTTCCGTTGCGAGAGCAAAAGTATATTGCCTTATATCAAGCTGCCAAAGCTAATAATGAAGATATAACTAAACTTCCTGCAAATACCGGTTTTGTAAGGGATATTCAGCTAGGTAACCTTGTTTTATTGCAAGAATTGGATTACGTATGTAAACAGCACGGATTAAAATACTGGCTGGATGGCGGAACTATGCTGGGAGCAGTCAGACATAAGGGCTTTATACCTTGGGATGATGACATTGATACGGGGATGTTACGTCCCGAATATGAACAGCTATATGAAGTATTCAATAAAACGAGTCGTAACAAAGATATTTTTCTGGATTTTATTAGAAGCAGACACAATCCTTGTATGTACTGGTATAAAGTACAGCATAGAAAACTACCGTTTTTGTTTGTGGATATTTTTCCTTATGAATTGTTTCATTCCAAATTGAGTGAAGCAGGAAAGAGAGAAATGAGCCGTAAAGCAGTAGAAATCAGAAGAAATCTCAGCAAAGACAAAAGCCTATATAAACTAAATAATCAGGAACTTTACAAATATATAAAGTTAACTGTTGAAGAGCAAGTAAGAGAAAATAAGCCTGTACATCTGCAAGAAAAGCCAGATGTATTCTGGGGGATGGATTTTGCACATATATGGAATAACTGGTTTTACAACTATGAGGATTTCTTTCCGTTGAAAGAATTTGAATTTGAGGGTTTTAAATTTCCGGGACTTGCTAATCCTGATGCATATCTTAGTGGGTTGTACGGTAATTATATGGATTATCCGTCAACACTGGAACTTGCACATTGCAAAAGAGTAATAATTTCAAAATCAGAGAAGAAAGAGCTTGCCAAATTAATCGGTAAGGCTTAACCATAAGAGATTAACAATATAGATATATAAGTATATATACTGAAAATCAGAGCAAACCTTACCCCAATTGTAAATTTTTGTAACAGAAACGTCAAAAAAGCTAAAGTTTTAACGAAATATGCCGTAAATATTAGTAGAAACTAATATAATAATGTAACTTTGTTACATACGGAGGGATTATGGCAATTCAAGATTCATTCAATGTATCAAAAGCTCAAACATCACAGGCATACGCTTACAAATGCTGGTATAACTACAATTATGGCGGCAACACTATGCAGATATCTGCGGATGATATAAATACAATTACTCAAACCTGGAGCGGAGAGCTTGTGAATTGGAGGGCAAATGCTGAGAATGATGAAAATGCCTATGAAATAGAAGATGATGATTTTTCGGATGCCGTGGCTAGCGGCCGAGCCAATGCACAAGATAAGACCGGCTATGAAGGCGGCGGCGGAGGTAAAATGATTGCAAATTCCGTCGGCGATGGTGTTGCAGGAGCTGCCAACGCAGTATTAAGTTCTGGAGTAGCCAATGGCTTAGTCGGAGCTATCGGAGGCGGTACAGGTTTAATGAGCACCAGTACAGGTCTTATAGGCAGTACCATTACAAAAGTCGGAGCAGAAAAAGGTGTTGAAGCGGCAAAAGATGTTGCTACCAAAGGAAACAACGCCGGCAGTTGGATAATTGGAGCTCCTTTAACACTGACAACAGGTATAAAATACATGGCTCAAAAACCAAATAAGGATCAGAAAGAGGCTTGTGATGCTTTACAAGATGAAATGACAAACGCCCAGAGTGCTGTTTACACCGCTCAAGAGGAGATGTACGCAATGGGTGACGAGTTAGTCGAACTCTCAGATGAAGCTCAAGTCTACAATGAAGATGCAAATGAAGGGCTAGAAGAACAACAAACACAATTGGAAATGTATAAAGCAAGTTATGAAGCCTTGAAAGCGAAGATTGAATCGGGACAGCCTTTAACCCAGGAAGAAAAAGCTCTTATGCAGGAATTAGTGACTGTAATGCAGGAACTTGGTATAAGTATGGGTGAGTCGATTGAAGAAACCGGAGAGACCGTAACTGAAATATATGATGAGATGGGAACATATCAGGAAGGCTATGATGTTGCGGCCGAAACAATCGGAGAGGTTCAAGGTTTAACAGATTATGCTGAAAGCTTTGACGAAGCAACCAGAACCTCCTGCTATATTGAAGCTGGCGCTCAAACATTAAATGCCGGAAGCGGACTCCTCCATGCCGCTAAGGCGTCTCAGTTTGCTGCTTCAGGCGGAATTTTTACAGCGTGGGCCTGGGGCTTTGCTGCCATGGGAGCAGCCGGAGCAGCAATGAGTACAACAGGTGTTACTCAACAATTCAAATGGGCAGGAGAAGTCGGTACTGAAATAGGTATGAGGGAGGCTACTCAGGAACTTAATTCTGCCACAAATGATATTTATGACGAATCAATTGAAGGCTATGAAGGCTATATGGCCGGAGTTGAGGAGTTAGAACTGGAAGTACCTGAAACTCTTGAAGAAGATATGGCCGCTCTGGAGGAGGCATCGGTTGAAACACCAGGAACTTCAGGCGGAGCAGGAGCAACGGGCGCAACAGATGGAAAAACAGCAGGTGTAACAGGCACTTCAGGCACAACCGGCACTGCAGGAGCTTCCGGTGGATTTGGCATTCCTGCAAAGGATGAGACAGACAAAAAACCGGAAGAAGAAGCATAAAGCATCAGGGACTCGGAGCTAAAAAATCTCATCTCACAGGAGACTATACACCTCCTCTTGCACTACTTTCCAAAATAAATTTCAAATTAGTTACAATCTCTTGACGAAACAATAACATACCTTGTTTTAATAGAGTTAAACTCTTTTACGAAGTTCTGACTGAGTAGTTGATAAGGAGTTTAGAGGTTTATAAGTTGAGGGGTTGAGGGGTTGAGGGGTTGATAAGTTGAATAGTTGAAAGGTTGAATAGTAATTTTATAGTTGAGGAGTTTAGAAGAAGTTAAAAATCTATTCACTACTCACTATTCACCATTCACTAAAAACCTTGATCACCTGATCACCTGATCACTTGATCACTTTAAAAACCCTCCCTTCACGCCTCATACCTCACGCCTCACTAACCATAAAACCGCTCTAATGTAACACAATACATATTATGTTACATTAGCGCGCCTCGACATTCATGGTAGCATATATTACTGGGTTTGTGAAGAGGCGCTCTTTTTCAAAAAACGAAAAATCTTCTCATTTTTGCCAAAATTTTGCAAAATTTTCGCTTTCTGGAACTCTTGTAGCGCTTACCTTCCAGCCAAGCCCTCGCGTACAAGCCTGTAGCAGAAATTCTTAGGCGGACGTGGAATTTTGAAACCGGCTTGTAGTCTTACCAAGAAGCCGGCCCAATGTCTACGTGCGTAGCACATGTAACACAATATGTATTGTGTTACATTAACGCCAAATATACAAGACAGAAAGAGAGGAATAGTTTGATGAGAAAACGCGGATTTACTTTAGCAGAGCTATTAATAGTTCTCGGAATAGCTGGGGTTGTTGCAGCAGTTATACTTCCTGCAATAAACGGATTAATGCCCGACAAAACTAAGATTAATTATCTAAAAGTGTATGATGAATTAGGTAATAATATTAAATCGATGGTTGCAGATACTTCATTGTTTCCAATACTTCTCAAAGAAGGAAGCACAGATATTGATGTAAGCAGGTATCCGCTTGTAAATAACTCTCAGCCATTAAAGGCACCTTTTAATGATGATACAAAATATTCAGGAGATAATAAGCTTTGTAATTTGTTAGCACATACTTTTGGTGCAGATTCCTGCAATACAACTTCTTATCCTGATAAATCATCTTTCACAACATCAAACGGCATGGAATGGTGGATAAGTCAGACAAAGAGAGAGATTGACACGGTAAGCAATAAGATAGCTTATCAGACAGATATATATGTAGATGTTGATTCTTCTAAGAAATCCTCAAATTGTATGTACGGTGAGGAGAATTGCAAACAACCTGACCGATTTAAGTTTTTACTTGCGGCTGATGGGAGGCTGGTACCTGCCGATCCTGTCGGTGTACATTATATCAACACGAGAAAGAATTTACTCAAGAAGAAATTTGATGTTGAGGGAAATGTTTTAGCAAGTTTAGATGATAAAATGTTTGAGGATGATCCGGTTGAGGAAACCCCTTCTACACCTACACCGGATCCTACTCCAACACCAACGCCGACTCCTGAGCCGGATCCGGAACCGGACATTCCTGTTTATGTGCCGGAGCCTGAACCGGAAGTTATTGATCCGTGCAGCAGTAGGTTCCAAGGTGGTGGTATCGGACCATTATATATGCAATGCTTATATAATCCAATTGTCTATCCAAACTCACGTGCTAACTTTGTGGATTCAATGAAAAATAGCGATTTTACTGATATCTTCTACGAAAGATGGGCTGAGCTTAGCGAGCCTGCATCACAGACTGTAAAAATCTATCTTTACATCGATAATATTAGGTTTAACATTAAAAGGTTTACTTTTGAATATGAATGTTGGCATAGACCGGGGATAGATACTACTACTCTTTGCGGCACCGGCGCCGGCGGCATAGGTAAATCTACGACCGTATCATCCTGGAGCAGCCCCTTTGCAACTTGTACTTATAGTCCTGGAAGTAGAAATTGTAAGATGTCTCTTTTGTATAATCCATTTAAATCCTTACCTAGTGACTATGATGACTGTTGGTATTCTCTCAGTTTACACTGCGAAAGGGGTAGTTGTCAATGTAAATATGATACTAATGGTCTTGATTTTTCAATTGCAGACATTAAACCAAGATATGATAGTAAAAATGCATATTATCCACATACATGGGGGGCTATATATGAAAGTGACGTATATTCCTGGCTGACGAATGGTGGAAGCGGAAGCGGTGAGTTTATAAAATAATTTAAGTTGACAAAATAACCTGCTTGCCTGAACTTCAAGCAGGTTATTTTTAGTGAAGTCTGAGGGGTGCGTTTTTTAATGACTAAGTGATGAAGAGTTTTATCTGCAACAATGGGAGGAGAAATCCTCAATTCGCTCTTTACTGAAAAGAGTCCATTTTTAAATGTTTTTTGCTCCTATCAGCACATCTACAATTTCTCTAAATGCGCCTTCACCGCCGCGCGCCGTTGTTACCTGTATTCCGTTTATCTCTTTTACTTTTTTCACGGCATCGGGGACTGTTATTGCATATTTGGTATACTCAAGAGCCTCAATGTCATTGATATCATCTCCGATATAAACAAATTCGTCCTCTTTAAGCCCATATCGTTCCACAATTGATTTCAAAACATCAATCTTTATTCTTATTCCCTGATGAACTTCCTCAACATTAAACTTCTTTGCAATAAGTTCAATCGCAGAGTTTTTCTCTCCCGATATAATCCCAATTCTGAACCCGTTTTTTCTTAATATCGAAAACGCCATAACATCTTTAAAATTTAATCTGCGAGTCATCTCACCGTCTGAACCAATGTAAACACAGTTATCAGTGACAACTCCGTCAAAATCAGTTATAACAAATTTTATTGTATCGGGTAAACTCAATGTCATACTATTTTACTCTTCTTAACTTATCAATTATCGGCAATTCACTTTTGTACACAACCTTAACACCATCTCCCATAAGCATTGGCACCTGCCTTACATCGCGCACCAAGTGGTAAAGACCTGCCATCTCCAAACTTGCGGCCTGGTCAGAGCCCCAATTTGTTCTGTCAACAGTAATATGTCTCTCTACAGAATTTGCGCCTAACGCTACCGCAAGTACAGAAGGAGTTACACCCCTTTCATGTCCTGAATACCCGATTGGGCAGGAAAACTCTTTTCTCAAAGTTTCTATTACCCTTAGATTTGCCTCATCTGCGTTCGTCGGATATGTTGATGTACAATGATAAAGAATCAAATTATTCTCGCCTAAAATTGATACAGCATGTATTATCTGCTCCATTGTACTCATGCCGGTAGAAAGTAATATAGGTTTGCCTTTACTTTTGGTATGCTTCAATAAATTATCATCCGTTAAAGATGCTGAAGCTATTTTATAGCACGGAGTATTAAATTGTTCCATAAAATCTACTGACTGCTCATCCCAGCAGGAAGCAAACCACAAAATGCCCTTTTCCTTACAGAAGCTGTCAATTTCTTCATACTCTTCTTTTCCAAACTCCAGACCCCGTTTCAAATCACCGTTAGTATTACCAAAAACACTTTTTCGTTCTTTTGCAAGCTCTTCTTTGGAATAAACTACATCAACAGTTCTTTTCTGGAATTTTACGGCATCACACCCTGTTGTTACCGCAATATCAATCATTTTTTTGGCAAGAGAAACAGAACCGTTATGGTTGATTCCGATTTCTGCGATAATAAAACAAGGAAAGCCGTCTCCCACTGTTTTATCAGCAATTTTCACACACTTTCTACCCATCAAAACTCCTAACCCAGATATTTTTTGTAAAGAGCAAACTCGTCCGGATCAACTTTATGCTCAATATCTTTATTATCCTCTTTTACACTTTCATTAGCCGCAGTATGAAACAACTTATCAATAATTCCATCCGGATTTTCTTCTTCGTAAATATCCGAGATTACAAACTCATCGGGGGTTTCTTCTTTCTCTTCTGTATTTTCTTCTGATTTTTCATCCTTTTTATGAGATTTTGTAACAATTTTGGAAAAGTCTATACTTGGGATTTCTATTTTAGGGATTTCAATCTTTGGAATACAAATATTTGGAATTTCAATTTTTGAATACTCGCCTTCTTGAATATCTTCCGGCTTAAAGACACCTAAATCTTTTATAAGATGAATAGAATTCGGGGAGGCTCCGATTAGCATTCTTTTACCGTCAAGTTCAACAACATGCAGGGTTTTATTATTTCCGAGATTCGTTGTTGAAACAACAGCAACGTGCGAGCGTCCTGCCTCACCAATCTGTCGTTTTAAAGTTGTCATGCCTAATTTATTTAGTTTTGCATATATAATGCCTGTTACATAAATTAACAAAATAACAAACAATAAAGAAAATACTATAGAAATAAGATTTGGTTCATGCCCTGTTGATTGGACTGTTGTTATGGTATTGGTAACGTCGTTTGTCGTACTGACAGATGATGCTTGGGCCGGCTGAACAGCGCATGCCAGAGGATCCGGCAAATCCGGTAAAACATCAAATTTCTCATTTGCCGACACCTGTAAAGTGTACAGCCAGCATAGAGCTCCCAAATATATTCCCAAAATCTTATTCATTAAAAACTTTCCCTATTTTTGGTATAATTGTACCATAAAAAAATAAATAGGACTACATGGCATGCTAATGGAAGTTATAAGTTTTATTCTGGACGAAAACAATGTATTTTTAATACATATATTAAACCTGCTCATACTGGTAACGCTTATTGCACTGTTTATTTCAGCAAGGCATGCCGGTAAAAAATGGACAAAGGTTAATGATTACTTTGGTGTAATTACAAATGCTGTTAATTCGGTAAGATACGGCGACTTAACCAAAAAGATTGAGAAAATGGATCTGCCAAACTCTGATGAGCTTGCGGAGAGTATCAACAGAATGATTGAAACCCTGAATGACAGAGAGAAGATGATTATTGAATACCAGACAGAACTCCATCGCCAGAATAAACTTCTGGAAGCTGTTATTGATTCATTGTCTGATGGGTTAATTGTCATGGATGATGAGTATAAGATTCTGAGAGCGACTTATAAAATAAGTGATTGGTTTAATGTTGAAGGCAAAAAACTTATCGGAACATCGCTCCTTGATTACATACAGCTTCCGCCAAGAAAAAAGGCAGAGAATCTTACACGAGAAGAAATTGTTATAAATACCTTAAAAACAAACAGTTTTATTGCAAGCTCTATGGAATTAAAAATTGATGATAAAAAGAAACGATTCATAATGATTATAAAAAATGTAACTGACCAAAAAGAGCTTGAAAGTTTAAAAGAGGATTTTGTCGCGACACTTACTCATGACTTAAAAGTTCCTATAATAGCGGAAACTAATATGCTGGAGCTTTTCTTAAATGAAAGTTTCGGGCCGATATCCGAAAAACAAAAGATTGCATTAAAAAATATGCAGGTTTCAAACAAAGAACTTTTGGATTTGGTGCAAATCGTTCTTGAAACATACAAGGTCAGAGACGGCAAGATAAGGCTTTACAAAGAAAATATTATGTTAAAAAGCTTTATAGAAGAAATTATTGAAGAAATGCAAGTTATTGCACTCAAGACAAATAACCGTCTGGAATTTATACTGCCGCGCGATATCCGGGTATGGGCAGATAAAATTCAGCTTAAACGTGTTATAAAAAATCTTATCCAGAATGCAATCTCTTATGGAGAACCGGATTCTCCGATAGAGATTACAATAGGTGAAATTCCTCAATACGTTGTAATCAAGGTTAAGGATTACGGCGCAGGTTTGTCGGAAAGCGAAATTGATAAAATTTTTAATAAATACTATTCTGCAGCAAAAAAATTCCGAAAAATCGGTACAGGGCTCGGGCTATACCTTGCAAAACAAATTGTAGATTCTCATGACGGAGAATTGACTGTCGAAAGTAAAAAAGGCGAGTTTACGGAATTTTGTATAAAACTGCCGGCAGGAGTTAACGGAAACGTATATTTTGGACAATAAGGATATGAATAATAATATTTTATACGATACTAAATATTTACAGCTAAAAAGTACGCCATCTAAGAGCGGAAAACCCTGGGTTTACGCGCACAGACCTAATGCAAAAGATGTTGTTGTAATTCTTCCGGTTATAAATCATGAAAAAGTCTTATTTTTAACAGAAGAACGTCCGCCTTTAAAAGCCGAAGATATTACAATTCGGTCGATTGCACTGCCTGCAGGTCTTGTCGGGGATGAAAGATCGGGTGAAAGTGTAAAAGAGGCTATACAAGCAGAACTTCTTGAAGAAGCCGGACTAAAAGCTTCTAAAATAGATATAAAAACCAGAAAGACCGCAAGCTCCCCGGGCTGTGTTTCAGAAGTTGTTACAATAGCAATTGCATATATTGATGAATATAAGGTTTTGAGCGAGCCTGTAAGCGATGGCGGAGTTATTGTCGGAAGGGAGCTTGTTGATATAAAAGATATTCCAAACTGGCTGAAGGAAAAGGAAGCTTCCGGCATGGCGCTTACGGCATCAACCCTTGCCGCATTATTCTACTTATGGGAGGAAATAAAATGATATCAAAAGGTATAAGAGGCGCGATTACAGTAGAAGACAATACATCAGAAGCAATCGGGAGCGCAACAATAAGACTTCTTAAAGAAATGGTTGAGAGAAACAATATCGAAGTTGATATGATTTCACATGCAATTTTTACTCTTACCGAGGATTTAAACGCAGATTTTCCGGCAAAATATGCAAGAGTAAACTTGAAATGGAAAGAGGTTCCTATGATGTGTTTTCACGAACTTAATGTTCCCGGAAGTCTTGCAAAATGCCTAAGGGTTTTAATAGTCATAAACTGCGGAGAATCTTTTACGCCTGAATTTGTGTATCTGGAAGGAGCAGAGGCTTTAAGAAAATGAAAAAGGTTTTAATAGTTGATGATGTAAAAGGATGGCGAGATTTTAACTCTAACGCGGTAGATGAGTTTTACAATGGAGAAGTTGAAATAACAACTGCTGACTGTGCGCAAAAAGCGTATGATTTGCTTCTTGAAAACCGTAATCAGCCTTTTGATGTTATTATTACGGATTTGCAGATGGAAAATACGTACGCTCCTAAAATGGCAGGCGAGTGGCTTGTTGAACAAATTAAGGCTGATAATCGTTATATGAATACAAAGGTTGTTATAATTTCTGCAACTTACAATATAAGGCATACGGCAGAAATGCTGGGAGTAAGCTGTATTCCGAAATCGACGGCCTTAAAGTGTTTTTCGGCGTACGAGGAAATATTACCTGAGTAATCTTAAAACTTCTCAAAAGGGGTAACTAATGGAAAATCTTATGAAAAGACTTTTTGCAGTATTAATCTTTTTCTTATTCCTGCCAATTAGCTTTGCAGCAGCAAGCCATCCTGATTATGCTAAATATTACACATTTAGCGATAATTTTGAGGTTAGCTTTAGAGAACACTCAAAAGAAGAGGTTAAAAAGCTCGGCAAAGAAGAAGAAAAGCTCTACAAAAATCTGGTTAAGAACGAGAATTATATCAAGAAAGGGAAGTACGAAAAGGCCGAAAAACTTAATCCCGATTTAATCCCCAACCTTTCAAGATTATCAAATGCCTATATTGTAAAAAAGGATTATCCAAAGGCGCTTGATTATGCAAAACAGGTCGAAGCAAAAGATAAAACGAATTTGTTTACTAAAGCTGCAAAAGACTATAAACTCGGTGTTTTGTACTCTCTAAACGGCGATTATTTTACTTCTAATAAATATTTAATGCCGTATTTGAATAAAAATCCCGATGCAGTATTTCAGATTGCACAAAATTATTATTACATGCAGGATTTTAAAACAGCAGCACTGTATGCGGAGAAAATTACTCCTCAAAGCATAATGTATCAGCCTGCTCAGGAACTTTTATACAAAGTGTATAATCTTACTAAAAATTCACCAAAAGCGTACAAGGCGGCAGTAAACCTGATAAGATTAACACCTGATAATCCGGAAAATTATGTAAACCTCGCAAGGGTTACAAGTAACAATGCCGAGAAACTAAAGAATTATAATATTGCAAAACGGCTTTATTACGCGCAAAAAAGTGATTTGGGCGTAGTCGGCATAATCAATAATTATATTGCCCCCCTTGAGCAGGCAAAGATTGACAGTGCGTACAAAAAGATTTCTGTCTATTGCAAAAAGCCTGACTGGAAAAAAATCAGAGAAAAGAATAAAAATCTTTTGCCGAATGATATGGACTACTGGGATAGGCGTCAGAATGAGTTTTTTGAGTTTGCAAATGACTGTATTTCAAGATACAGCGGCAATAACCTTGCGGCATGTTTTAGTGATTTAAACACTACTCAGGAAAAACTAGACAAAGAACTTCTTGCAGAGCATTCAAGAAGGGAAGAAGAAGCGCAGCGCGAGGCGCAAATTCAATTACTCTTGCAGCAAAATGCCCTAATCCAAGAACAAAATAATCTCCAGCGCATGAGATATTATAACTATTATTATCCGCGTTACCGCTGGTGGTGGTATTAAGTTTCAAACAAAAAAAACTCCCGAAAAGGGAGTAAAACTTGTAAGTAAGATGTAAGATGTAAGATAATATAAGAGAGTAGTAATATAGAAATTAGAAATTATTTTACTAATGTTGAAATAAATCTGATAGAATCATCTGCCAATTCTCTGACAAAGTCTTTTGCAATCTTTGAAAGAGGTCTGTTGTCAATTTTATCGAAAATAGCATAGATTGGGTCGCCGCCATTGTTAAATCTCATTTGTCTGTCTTGTTTTTTTAAATAATAGAAGTGGAAGTTTTCTGGGATTTCTAATGCTCCTGCCGGTTTTTTATTTCTTTCTATTGCGTCATAAGTTGCTGTCATATTTTTTACTCTCTATTTATGTCTTACATATATATAAAGTATTTATGTTTTCAAAAATTGCCTTTTTTTAAGCATTTTATTAAGAAATGTAAAGACAACATGATAAAATAAGGCTTTATGACACGTGAGTAAAGACTTATCAACCGATTTCATTTACCACTACAAAACAATGATACGTGGAGTAAGGACTTACCGGCCAAATTCATTTACCACTACAAAACAATAGCCCGTGGAGTAAAGACTTACCAACCAAATTCATTTACCCCCCCCACTCCGAAGGATGCCGAACTTGTAGTTTTGTCAACCAGCCAAATTCATTTACCCCCCCACTCCGAAGGACGCCGAACTTGTAGTTTTGTCAACCAGCCAAATTCATTTACCCCTCCACTCCGAAGGACGCCGAACTTGTAGTTTTGTCAACCAGCCAAATTCATTTACCCCTCCCATAGAGCAATGGCCCGTGGAGTAAGGACTTACCGGCCAAATTCATTTACCCCCCTATTTTAATATAAGCCTTCAATATTTTATTCGCGACAGTATCATCAAATGCCTGTTGTATATCATCAAGAGGGTAAACTGTAGTCAAGTTTTTAACATTAACTTTACCTGTTGTTAACAGTTCAAAAGAGTCCTTCAAATCCTCGGGCGAAGGAGAATAGCTGCCCAGCACGGTCAATTCTTTATAATAAATTTCATTATTCGCATATCCGTTATTATTCGGTGTGCTGGAAAATACCAAAACTTTACCCCCTTGCCGCACAACTTTGAGAGCAGTTTCAATTGCCTTGTCCGAGCCGGATGTCATAAAAACAGCATCCACACCGTAGTCATTAGTTTTTTCTTTTAATATAGCGTTAAACTCATCAAGATTTGTTGAGCTATAAGCTTTAATCCCCATTTTATTTGCAAGAGTTATTCTTTCAGGTATTAAGTCACAGCCGTAGACTTTATAGCCGAACGCTTTTAGGGCTTCGCCCATAAGAAGCCCTATGGAGCCCAACCCCACAACGAGGGCCGTATCACCTTTAATCAGACCACACCGTTTAACGGCTCTAACACAACAGCCCAACGGCTCATAAAATGAGATTTCTTCATCCGAAATATTTTCAGGTACGAGTTTTGCAACATTTTTCAGATGTTCTTCCGAGATAAAGACTCTTTCACTGAATCCGCCCGGGATAATATTTGTTTTTTTGAAGTGATAGCACATCGACACGTTACCGTGCCGGCAAAAATTACACTCTCCGCAGGGAATGTGGTGTGAAGTTACGATTCTGTCACCCTTTCTGAATCTGGTATCAGAATTAATTTCTAATATTTCTGCAACTATTTCATGTCCTAAAACGCTGCCGTCTTTTGCAATTTTATGCCTGAATTTAACAATATCAGAGCCGCAAAGTCCACAGCCTAAAACTTTGACAATTGCGCCGTTTCGGCCTTCTAATCCAATATTTTCAACTTCTTTTATAATAATTTTATCCTGATAAATTTGTGCTGTTTTCATATTTTTGTACCTTATTTATAATATTCCGGTTTTATACGCGCAAACTTGGTGTTCGCGTAAAAATATTTAATAATTTGATAAGCATTATATCCTCGCTTAGCAAGGTTATTAGCTCCATATTGGCTCATACCGACCCCGTGTCCGTTTTTCTTAATCCCTTCATCAAAAGAAGGAACAGATTTCAAAAAGGGTAAATCAGAAGACCACACTTGTCCGCCGGTTCTGGTCTTTCCTCCTGCAGAAGCCGAATAATATGCAGGCACTATTTTGCCCTGACAAACAATGACAATACCTGCTGTTTCGGTAACAGCAGCATTTGTCTGCTGAGTCTCTGCACTTGCGCCGCCGTAAGCCTGATCTTCCGGAGTATCCTTTAAATCATATCCGTATTTTGAACGTTTTCCCATATTGGCAACAGCGTAACTTCTTGCTGCGATTGCTTGCGCTTTATGCGCTTCATGTTCCCAGCCGGATGGCATCTCGGACGGAACAACCCCCTGCAGATATTTTTCCAGTTCAATATCGTTCATTACAGTGAGTCCTAAGCCGTCATTAATTATTTTAAAATGTCCGCGATACCACTTCCTTTTTACGCTCACAAATCCGTCGGGTTCGGGTTTTATTACAATTTTGTCAGCTTTTATTTTTTTCCATTCTCCGTCGACTTTTATTGCTATAACATTCTTATAGGGCTTAAATTCATACCCCTTCATCTTATCCATAACAAATATTAATTTATTCGTATCGCAGTTAATAATCTGCGCCTGCGTTGAGGCACCAATAAAGGTTTTATTTACGTGGGTTTGCAGCCCTATTTTTATTGCAAAACAAGGCGTGCATACAATAATAAATGTAAAAAACAGTAATAAGGCTCTTCTAATCCCCATATAAATATTATACATCAAACCCCGATTTAATAAGCATAAAAAATTTTCTACACTTTTCGGAGGATATTTACCTGAATTTATTCAAGAAACAAAAAATTTTAGCCGATAGTATTAGTATGGAAAACCAAAGAGGTTTTTCATACCTCCTCCCCAAGTCTGGTAGCCGTTCTCAAATGAAACGGCTTTTTTTTATTTAAAGATTCAGTATGTTAAGTATTTATACTTGCTCAAGATAATATTAAATGTTAAACTTACTACTATGAGAAAGATTTTATTAATTTTATCATGCCTGCTTTTGTTTAACACGGCGTTTGCATCAAATAATGTAAGCTTTATATACATTAACGGCTCCAACAATAATGACGAAAAGATGAGGAGCTGGTATGAAGAGGGAGTAAGAAAACTACATCCTGTTTTGAGGAAAAAGTTTATAGCAAATTCTTATATCAAGAACCACTATCCGGAAAGCGAGGGGCTGAGTATAGATGAGGAGCCAGTGATTTTTTTCTGGGGCGACAAGAGCAAGAATGATTTAGATTTTGTAAGGAGCCAGCTTGATATTTCAAAGGCAATAAGTTCAACCGGAGCTTATATTGTAAGAAGCCTTATCGCCCAGTATCTTCATGATGCAATCTGGGTACAGAAGAGTCATAATGTGATTCCGATTCTTGATGAACTTAACAGTTATGTCAAAAAAGAGACTGAAGAGGGGAAAGATGTCATTTTATACGGCTATTCTGCAGGAACTTTTGTGACTTATGAATATTTATTCAACAAACTCAGGTACATAAACCTTGAAAAAATGTTTGAGGCGTTTAATCTGGATGCGGAATTTCTCTCATTTGTGAAAGAAAATCCGCGAAAGCCGACCTGCATCTCAGCAATTTCTTATGAAAACGCAGGAATCGCATCTATAACCAATTCCGGTCAGCTAATTTTTAATCAGGATACCGAACAGTTGAAGCAAAGCTATCTCAAGATGGACGAGATTACGGAGACTGCCTGTGCGCCTGACAAAAGATTAAGAGGAATAGTTAATTTTGCAAGCCCTCTTGTATTGTTCTATTCGGATATTGCGGATCCTGAATACGAACTCAATTACTGCAACAAATTAATGGCTAAATATATTTACGAAAACGGCATCTTCTGGATTACAGTAAACTTCAAAGAAGACCCGCTTGGATTTCCTTCAAGTAGGAATATAACTGTAAGTGAACTTCAAGACAGAATTGGACTGACAATTGAGAATCCGACAGGTGTAATCTATGATGATTCAAGCGTCTGGAGCAAGCGTCTGTTTCCGTTTGCACACACTTCATACTGGAGTGCAAGAGGCGCTTTTTCAAAGGCAGTTGTAAAGAGCTTTGTAAACGGATACAAATTCCAGTATGACCCTGAATATCAAGCAAAAGTTCTAAAAAAAAGAGATAAAATCGCGGATTTGTAAAAGAGTGTATTATGGATAAAAAAATTTTTGTAACCCAACCATTATTGCCTGAGCTTGAAGCATTAAACGAAGAGCTCAAAGAAATTTGGACAACAAAAAAAGTAACGAATGCAGGTCCTAAACATAATCTTCTTGAAGAGAAGTTAAAGGAACATCTGGGCGTTTCTAACGTTTCGTTGTGTAACAACGGAACGTTAGCGCTATTAATAGCGCTAAGAGCACTCTCCTTGCCCTACGGAAGTGAAGTTATTACAACTCCATTCACTTTTGCGGCAACACCCCATTGTATAAGCTGGAATGGCTTAAAACCTGTCTTTTGCGATATTGAGCCGGAGACTATGTGCATTAATCCTGATAAAATAGAAGCTGCAATAACTCCAAATACATCCGCAATACTTGCAGTTCATGTATATGGTTTTCCGTGTAATGTGGAAAAAATTCAAAAAATTGCAGACAAACACAGCCTAAAAGTAATATATGACGGCGCACATGTATTTTCTACAAAGATTAATGGAGTTGATATAGGAAATTTTGGAGACATTACGATGTTTTCATTCCATGCAACAAAATTATTTACAACCATTGAAGGCGGCTGCTTAACCTATCAAGATGACACGCTCAAAAGAAAAATTTATAACCTTCGCAATTTCGGTATACGCGGCGAGGAAGTCGTGGAAGATATCGGAATAAACGGGAAAATGAACGAGCTCCAGGCCGCAGTAGGACTTCTTAATTTGGATTTATACAAAGAAGAACAGGCAAAAAGAAAAATTTTAAGAGAATATTATACTTCTCGTCTTGAAGGAATTAAGGGAATCAGAATCCCTAAAATGCCGCCAAGTGTTACGGATTCCTATCAGTATTATCCTATTGTAATAGAAGATAATTTTAGAGTTTCAAGGGATGAATTATACGCACAGTTAAGAGCAAAAAACATATATGCCCGAAAATATTTCTATCCCATCTGTTCGGATTATGACTGCTATAAAGAGCTTCCGTCTGCTTCGAAAGAAAATCTTCCTGTTGCGAATGACTTAAAAAACCGAGTACTCTGCCTGCCTTTCTATGGCAGTCTGGAAGAAGAGTACAGAGTAAAAATCTGCGATGAAATTCTGAGAGGGTAGTGCCTATGTATTGTTTAGAACCTAAAATAAATTGTTGTAATCAAGATATGGAAGATGTCACACTTACTGTTTTAGTTTTGGCATATAACCACGAAAATTCTATACGCCGAACTATTGAAAGTATTTTGGAACAAAAGACAAAGTATAAAATGGAAATACTAATTCATGATGACGCTTCGACAGACAATACGGCTCAAATTATCAGAGAATATGCCGAAAAATATCCGGATATGATTAAACCTATATTCCAGAAAAAGAATCAGTATTCAAAAAACATCGGCATAATAAAAACCTTCTTGTATCCTAAAATCAAGAGCAAATATTGGACATTGCTGGAAGGCGATGATTATTGGTGTTATGACAAAAAAGTTGAAGAAGCTGTTGATTTCTTAGAAAAAAATAAAGATTATCATTGTTACGCAACTAACACAATTTACAAATATACAAATAAAACAAGCACTTGCCTTGATGAACAAAGATGCTTCGAGAAGAAATTCAACCCGGATATTTCTTTTGAAAATTATTATTACTTACATACCTCTTCCCGTATTTATCGAAGAATTTTTCCGCACAACACGCCGCATGATAACAGGTTTGGTGATACAAGACTTTTTCTGGATTATATAGCTGCCGGCAAAGTTTTTTGTGATAAAAAGTGCACCTCTGTATATAACAGTAACGGACTCGGTGTCTGGAGCTCAAAAACAAGAGAAGAAAAAAAGTTTACTTACGTATTAAATTCTTATAAGAATGATAAAAGACTCAAGTATAAATATCACAACTTTTTTAAATCAAGATTATTGTATTTTGAAGAATTAGAGTGTTGTGTCGGTAGAAGAGCAGCCTGGGCATTATACCTAACACTGTTATTTTTTAAACAATTTCAGAAAAAGAAGGCGTAAAATGAAAAAAGTCGCAATTATGCAGCCATATTTATTCCCATATATAGGTTACTGGCAATTAATAAATGCGGCAGATATCTTTGTTATATTTGACGACGTTAGCTACATAAAAAAGGGATGGATTAATCGAAATAATATCCTTATAAACGGCAAGCCCCACTTATTTACAATACCTGTCGAAAAAATCAGCCAAAACAAATTGATTAATCAGACAAAATTACACTTTGATGTTAAAGAAAAAGAAAAATTTTTGAAAACTATAACGATGGCATACTCCAGAAGCCCATACTTCAAACAGGTTTATCCGCTGATTAAAAGTATAACGTTATATAATGAAGAAGACTTAACCTTATACATAAAAAACAGTATAGAAAAAATCTCCGAATATCTTGACCTCAAAAAAGTAAAATTTATTTTATCCTCCACTGTTTCAAATCCTCAAGGGCTCAAAGCGCAAGATAGAATAATTGCAATTAATAAATCGCTCCAAGCAGATTTATATATAAACCCTATTGGAGGTATAAAACTGTATCAACCGGAACTATTTCAAAAAAGTAACATAAAGCTGAGATTTTTAAAGACTTTAGAGTTTGAGTACGAACAATTTGGCAAAAATTTTGTTCCAAATTTGTCCATAATAGATGTGATGATGTTCAATTCTCACAATGAAATAAAAAATATTTTAGAAAAATATGAATTGATTATATAATATATTTGAGGTAGATATAAATGGATAAAATAAAAAGCTTATTGTTTGTTCCGGCAGTAGAAAAGTTTCTAAATAAAATAAATATATTAGAGGCAGATGCGCTGATTTTTGACATAGAAGAATCTATTCTGCCCGAAGATAAAGAAAAAGCTTTAAACTTGTTAATTACGACTCTGGCTAAAACCCCACTAAAGAAAGACAGAAAATTCTTTGTCAGAGTTAATAAGGACAGAGCTCTGACGGAAATTAAAAGGCTTGAAAAAACAAATCTTGACGGGTATATGCTGCCAAAATTTGAAAACATTAATTTTTTGGAAAATATCTTGAATCATATAGAGGATAGGAAAATCATCGGTTTAATAGAAACACCTATGGGGGTTCTAAATCTTGAGAAAATAGCGGCCCATCCGCGTATAAGTGCTTTGGCATTCGGTGCTGAGGATTACTCGGTATCAATTAATATGGAGAATACGCCGGAAAACTTGTTATATGCTAAAAGCAAATTAATCACCTGCGCAAAAGCTTTCAGAAAACCTGTTTTTGACACCCCCTGCCTTAATGTTAAAGATGCACTTGCGGTTACTAATGATATTACAAGAAGTATGGAGATGGGCTTTAGCGGCAAGCTTGCAATTCATCCGCAGCATTCTATAATGATTAATGAAATTTTTAATAATTACGACTATGATTATATACAATACATCATTGAAGAATATGAAAAAAATAACTCTGCGATTTTGGTTATTGATGGAAAAGTGTATGAAAAAATGCACTATCTGAGGTTTAAGAAAATACTTAATAACAGGAATGAATAAGGAGATAAGATGTTTTTACGAGGCAAAAAAGTTTTATTACGTTCTGTCGAACAAGAAGATATTGAAATGCTAAGAGAGCTTTCAAATGATCCTGAATTTGAAAAAATGATTGTAGGATGGTCATATCCTATATCTAAAAAGGATCAGCTAAACTGGTATGAAAATTACAAAGCCGATGATAAAACATTAAGATTTATTATAGAGACCGAACAAGACGGCGCAATTGGGATGACCGGTCTGTTAAACATTGATTGGAAAAACGGAGTTGCAGATGCCGGAGGTATGCGAGTTGCAAAAAAAGAACTAAGATGTAAAGGAATTGCAACTGATGCATATATGACACTATTTAGATATGCATTTGACGAACTTAGATTAAATCGCATTAACGGGTCTGTAATCAGTTACAACACTATATCGCAGCACGTTACGGAAAAAGTAGGGTTTAAAAAGGAAGGCGTTCTAAGACAGGCTGTTTTTAAAAATGGGAAATACGAAGATGTAATTATATTAGGTATTTTAAAAGATGACTACAAAAATGTAATAGAATCAACTAATTATTGGGAAGAATAGAATGAATAGAACAAATACCATAAAAGAATCCGGCAGCGTAAAATTTTCTAATTCTTTTTGCGGCGAGAATTGCAGGGCATACAATAATGCCGTAATAGTAAACTCAAGTTTTGGGAGCAACGTTTCTATAGGCAATGACACGAATATTGTAAACTGCAGTTTTGCTGATAATATAGCAATCAATCGCCGCTGCTATGTAAATAACACAAGTATAGACAGTTATTCATACGTTGGTTTGAATTCCGTTATCAATTATGCAACAATAGGCAAGTTTTGTTCCATAGCAAGAGGGGTTGATATCGGCGGATTTAACCACGATTATACAAAGATTAGCACTATGCCCAAATTCAGATATAAACAATTGTCAGGCACGGACGATATGGTAAGAATGGATGAAGCAGAAGGATTATGCAGTATTGGTAACGATGTCTGGATAGCAGCAGGAGCACATATATTGCATAACGTTAAAATAGGAGACGGCGCCGTAATAGGAGCCGGAGCAGTTGTAACCGGAAATGTTGAACCTTATACAATAGTTTTTGGCGTTCCTGCAAAATTTTACAAGAAACGATTTGAACAAAAATATATTGACAAACTTTTGGAAATTAAATGGTGGGACTTGCCGCTGAATATTATTGAAAATAATATAGATACCCTGTTAAATGATACGCCGGAGCAATCTATTGAAAAACTAACCCGGCTTGCTGCCTTACATAAAAAATAATCATATTCTTTGAATGGAGCATATTTAATAATCAGAACCCGACCTGCCTTATAAATTCATACGCAACAATTGCAACAGAGTTCGACAAATTCAGGCTTCTTAGCCCTTCCTTAATAGGAATCGTAATTGCCGTATCGCGTGTTACATATTCCTGCGGAAGCCCTCTTGATTCCGGCCCAAAGACCAGAAAGTCACCATCTTTAAATCCGATATCTGTATATTTCTTGTTAGATTTTGTTGTGAGGTAAAAAAATCTTCCATTAGGGAATTGGCTGAATAATTCCTCCATAGAATTAACCCTGTGCAAATCAACGCTCTGCCAATAATCCATGCCGGCTCGCTTAGTGTATTTGTCAGTGAGTGCAAAGCCTAATTTCCCGACAAGATATAAAGACGCGCCGCAGCAAGCACAAAGTCTTGCGATATTTCCGGTATTTTGAGGAATTTCAGGCTCATATAAAACAATATTCAGCATTACTTTTTCTCAAATAAATATTTAGCTTCAATCACAACAGGCAAGCCTCTGACAACACAAAATACAATAGCAAACACGGCAGCCCAGAATCCTATAGTCCATATAACTTCTCTGTGCGGACAAACCGGAATTTTTGCTGCAATAATAAGAACAAACGCTGCAACTTTTGCTACAGCATAGCTAATTCTCATAAATTTTGAGCCTGTGATAAATTTACAAATCGGATTAACCTGCATTCCAAATGGCGTAAGCCCGTGCTCCATTGCAGCACTTCTGATTGTATCAGTTATAAAACCTCTTGTAATTGCAATCAAAGGGAATAAGATATTGAGCCATCCCATAACGGCAAACAATATCCAATATGTATTTTCAACGATTCTGTCGCCCATAATGTCAAGAAGCGCACCAAATTTTGATTCCTCATGCAGTTTTCTTGCGACATAACCATCAACCCCATCAAGAGCAAACGCCAAGATAGTTAGAATAAGCGCCCAAAAATAGGCCTGAGAATTTCCCTGACAAGTATAAATCAAATATACCGCAAAGAACATTACAAAAATTCTAAAGATTGATATAAAGTTTGCCATATTTCTCACCACTTCTGCCGGCGCACATTAATTACATACTTTCAGCCCAAAGTCTTACAATTCGGTGCGCCTCCTGTACTGTAGACCCTGGCCGATTTTCTACACCTTCATTCTTGAAAGAGCAAAATCTTTTTTGTTTAAATCTTCCACCTTTGCCCCCAGCATAATTCTTTCAGCTTCTTCCAGCACACTGACTACAGCATAACCGTTAGCACCGTCAGAACGAGCTTTCTGACCGGATGCACAGCAGTTAACAAAATGCTGGCATGCAAGTTTCAAAGGTTCAATTTCCAAATAATCAAGTGTATAATTCTGTGTATTTGCCGGTGTAAAGTTGTCATAAACTTTCAGCTTATCTGTCGGGGCCGTGTCATCAAATATTGCAGTAGCTTTTGTTCCTCTTACAAGAAGCATTACATGCTTTTGCGGCGTAATCCAGCTGTCTGATATATGAGCAATCATTCCGCCTTCAAATTCAACACCAATATGTGTAATGTCCATTATATTATTTTTCTCAGAAGAGCATCCGACTGCAGATATTACTTTAACGGGATTTTTACCGGTAACATACGCTATCATTGAAACATCATGAGGGGCTAAGTCCCACATAACACTTCTGTCATTTTTATGATAGTTAACATTCAATCTGTCACTCTGAGCATAGACAAGGTCGCCCAGAACACCTTCTTCAATGAGCATTTTTAACCTGTTTACCGCAGGATGGTAAAGAAGCAGATGATCTACCATCAAAACAAGCCCCTTTTCTTCTGCAAGTTCTGTAAGCACTCTTGCCTCTTCCGCAACCGTAGAAATCGGTTTTTCTACGTAAACATTTTTACCTGCTTCCAGCATTGCCTTTACAATTTTAAAATGCGTATGGCTGGGAGTAACAACCGCAACACCTGTAATAGTATTATCTTTTATAATGTCGTTAAAATCCTTTGTAACTCTAACCCCCGGAAACTGCTCCTGAACAGTTTTTAAAGATTGTTCATCAAGATCGCACACTACATCCAAAACATTGAGGTTGTAAAAATTACGGACAATATTTTTGCCCCATATTCCAAAACCGATTACTGCAATTTTCTGTTCTTTCATACTTTATTTTTCCCCTATAGTAAAAATTATATTACAATACAAATTTTCCGTAAAGAGGATGTTTGTTATACGATTTAAAGTTAAAAATTTTTAATTATTGCTCGTACTTTATAAAAGCGTAAGCATTTAAATCCAATGAGCCGTATTCCACACGCATATAATTTTCATTATATGGAGTCAAATTTACAAAATCAATTGTCTCTGCACCAAAATCGTCGTTAGTTTCCACGGCTTCCGTTTTACCCTTCAGAAATTGCGACTGATAAAATAACAAATATATCTTGTCTTTTTTGCGTTCAGCTAATATTCTATAAAATCCCTTTTCTAATTTATTACCATTCATTATTAAATGCACCGGAACATTCAAAATTCGTGCCTCCTCCTCCCCAACCTCACCCATCGGTTTAATTTCACCGGAAGGATCCAGATCCGGATGCAAACTGCTGCCGCCTCCGCCGACTCGCTTAATCAACTTTTTACGCTGCTTTTCTTCTTTTTTCTTCTTGTTCCCCTCCAGCGTATCTATCGCCTCCTCAAATTGTTCATTGGTTATCGACTTTTGTCCGTCCCAGGCACGATCTATATCTGAAAAATCCTCCAATGTTTCTTGCGAAGATACTGCAGATTGAAACAATATTAACATCAGTAAATATATTAAAACCCGTCTCATATATTTATTATATTAATTAAATTTTTAAAAAAGTAAACCTGTTATATAAAAAACTTTTAATTTTAAAAGATATAATGTATAATATTGATATATTATAAGTTAGTTAGAAGAGAGTATAATGACCGATACAAATCTTATAATAATAATTATCGCATTTGTTGTTGCAATAGTCGCAATATACATATTATACTCGATAATTTTATACCAAGGGTCCTCCAGCAAAGGAGATGAACTCCAATTGTCTACAAAAAACATTCTTGAACAGGTACAAGTGCTTTTTAACAAAAGAGAATACTCTCTAGTCCAGCTTCTGGCAACCAAATATCTGGATAGAGTGCCTGGACATATTGAAGTCAGAGTTTATCTTGCAAAAGCATACTATGAAGATAGGAAATATAATCAGGCAATAAAACAGTGTTTAATTATCCTGAAAAAGAAATCAAGTAACGTAGAAACTCATCAGGTGCTGGGAAATTGTTATATAAAAAAACAGGCTTTGAATAAAGCTATCAGAGAATACGAGTTCGTCTACGAACATAAAAAAAATGATAAAGAAGTCATAAGAACCCTTGCAGAATTATACAGGGACACCGAACAATTATATTCTGCAATAAGTGCTTACGAGGCGCTTGCAGACATGCTCGAGCTGGATGAGGAGGTCGCAGATGTGCAATCAATACTTGCGGAACTAAATGAAGAAGCCCATGACTATCCTGCAGCATTTGAAGCCTACAAAATCAGACTGGGAATCTATCCTAACGATATAATCACAAACAGAAAACTGGTTGAGCTTTATATAAAAATTAAAAATTACCCCATTGCAATAGAAACTCTTCTATACATGCTGACATTTGTAACAGAACCTAAAGTTTTGTTATGGGTTTATGAAACTCTTGTTGCTTTATATGTTGAGTCAGAAGAATATGACAAAGCAATTGAATATTCTGAAAAGCTTCTTGATATACAGGGCTCAGACAAGTTTAAGGTTAGAAACGATATCGCAACATTTAATATAAAGCTAAACCGCACCGAAGAAGGAGTTGCGATTCTGGAAGATTTGGCCATGCTTTCCCAAAACGGTTTTGATGTAACACTTGAACTGGCAGATGCCTATATCCTTCGCAAGGAATACGATAAAGCCCTTGAAAGATATATGATACTGCTTGATAAAGCGACCCAGAGGGAAGCAAAAACAGTCAATCTGCAGATATGCGATCTTTATATAAAATGGGCTATTGACTATTCCGACCAAAAGAAATATGAAGAATCCGCCGAAATGTTAAAAAATGCAATTCAATATAACGCAATAAATCCGGAGATTTATTACAATTTCGCAAAAAACTTTTTTGCACAAAAAAATTATACAAGCACAATTGAATCTCTGAATAAAGCCATTGAATACGACAAACAAAAAGAATACTTTGCAAAATATCTGCTTCTATTATCAGAAGCTCAGCACCAACTTGGTCATTTTTTTGAAGAAAAGAAAGCGCTCACAGACTTATTAAAAGTAGATGAAAAAAACCCCTATGGTCTTTATCGTGTCGGGCTCATGTATGCTGCGCAGCACGATGTCAAAAATGCGGAAGAATCGTTTAAAAAAGCTATTATGTACGATTCCGATCTGATTCAGGCAAAGTATAATCTTGCTCTGCTTTATGAAAATAATAACCGTGATAAAGCTAAAGAACTTTATATTGAAGTTCTGGAACAGGATCCCTCTTTTGAAGAAGCAAAAAATGCGCTTGCAGATATGGCATCGTCCGACTACTACTAAACATCTTCCGGAATATAGATAACAGTGTCGCTTAAATAAGAACGAGCTTCTTTTGTGTTAGAAAATCTCGGGACAATGCGCTGGTAATCCTGCACAACAGATAAAATATCATCAACCGACATTTTAATTATTCGTCTTGAGCCTGTAGATGATTCAATAATTCTAGCCATTCATAAACCTCTTTTCTATATATAATATCGACAGAATTATCGAAAACTTTAGCGAAATCAGACATTTGCGTTAGGAAAAACATTTCCGCTTTGAATATAAACTTCAAATTCCTCAGAAACGTTAACACTTGAGGCAGTAATTATATAGTCTTCAAAATGAAACTTTTTAAATTTTTGCCCGGGCTTTCCAAGTTTATACTCTGCTTCATACTTCGTCCACTCATTGTAAAAATCTTCTAAAGTATTACACTTAAATCCCAGACGGTTAGAAATTTCTTCAAAATTTCGGAGTTTGATTTGTTCGATATCAATTCCGCAGTCATAATCGGAAAAAGCCAGAGCTATATAATTGCCGCTGTGGCTTATACTAAAAAACTTTGCTCTGTTTTTAAGAAACGGTTTTTTGCCGTTAAAAACCACCTCTCTGTCTTCAATTTTATAGAACTCCCTGAGAATTCTATCTACCATCAAATAAGACAGGCAGTGCTGATTCCACTTAACAGGATCCGAAATCTCTTTTTTTTGAAACTCCTTTAAAAGTTCCTTGTGCACATTATCAGCGTCTACAACTTCTATAACAAAAATATCCATACATTGATTTTAGCATAAATACATGACAAAAAATAAAAATAGAATGGTAACAATGTTGTTTTACAGAGGATCTAACGTTTTACTCTTCTGGAACCTCTATTTCCACATCATCGACATCTTCTTCTTTTTTTATAATATCAATAACATTTTTAGCCATTTCCTTGGCTATAATCCCTCTTGTTGAGTCAGGACAGTTTTGTAAAAGACTAATCGCTGTTCTTAGCGTGCCATCTAAATCATACCACCTGCCATGTTTTGAATCATCCAGTACATCTTCAGCCGCCGAAACGATATCTTCTACCGATTCATACTCAGAATTTGCAATATGGTGTTCGGTAATAATCTTAATTAAATTAAGAGCGACCTTAATTTGAGTTTCATCATCAGACTCTTCCAGCGTCTTCATAGCAGAAGATAAAACCGGATCCTTGTCGTACCAGCGCCTGGTATTTGTTGTAAACTCTTCCTTCATATAACCTCCTGCTTTCTAACAAGAGTATTATACTATATATTTCTTGTTTTGTAAAATATTTTATCTTACGGCGATATTAAACAGCACTCGTTTTCTAATAGATATCGGAAGCGATTTTACCTGAATATTTGTATCTATCAGTCCCATAGTTTTTCGGTTCAAAATATCCTGATAATCCGTTCTTTTAGATTGTATAGACTGTTTCATCAGACTTGAAATTATCAAATCCAAATCTTCATCAGATGCATAAGGTTTTTTCAACATAATGTTATCCACATAACTTGTATCACTTACGGTAATACTATGCCCATTCAGTGTTACAACAGTATTTTGATACCCGTACTCCGTAAAATGATTTTCAATAAGAATTTCATTTCCTATTTTATCAGTTATTGAATAAGATAGCAATTCATTTTTTGTACTAATATTTTTTACAAAGATTTCCTGATTTTCATCGCGATATTCAGTTATTCTGTCCAAAACATCATAACTATATTCCTGCTGTGAAATAAGCTGCAAATCTACAAAAATCTTCCGTGTTATAATTCTGTCAAGTTCATCGTATAAATACTTGATTACTATTTCATTTTTACCAGTTATTTTTGATATGCAGGTAAGTTTTTCTCTTACATAATCGTACTTAATGGTATATGCAGCTACGCCGTTTTTATTGTAAACAGTTTTGCTGATTAGTTTTTCGTCCTGATATTCTTCCTTAGCGCACAATCTGTCGTGGCTGTAATAATTAATATTAGAGACATTCATGCCTTGATAAAAAACTTGTTTCATCAACTCTTTGTTAGGAGCATAGTGGTTAACGGAAAGAATTCTTCCGCGAAAATCTCTATTGACTTCGACTCCTGACAATAACTTAACTTCAACATCTTGTTTTGGTTCAACATAATCTCTAAATTTTTCGTAGCTAGAGAGTTCCAAAGGAATTGATATTCCACAATACTTAATTGCCATTTAATTCTCCTATAGTATTTAATAACTTTACTCTCCTCATATATATAAAGTATATAAAAAGTGCAGAATTGCAGAAATTCAGAATATTGTTACAAAACTACACATTTAATTTCCCAAAGCCATATTGTTAAAGATATGAACTTTTACAATATTGGTATAAGATATATATGTAAAAATTTTGTTACATATATACTTTATAATGATAATTTTTGGTATTCTAAAAGATGGAGTTAAGTAAAATATTGGAGTATGTAATACATGAATAAGAAATTTAGCGCAGTGTTATGTATAGCTGCACTTTTAGGATCAATGTCAACCGGCTTTGCGCAGGATGTTATTATTTCGCAGGGGAATAGTGAGAGTTTTAGCAGTGATCAGTCCTTTGACGGAGGATACATCGCAAATGAAGGGACTGTAGTGGTCGATGAAAATATTACTTTATCAGGCTTGGCGACTGTTTCAAATTCCGGAACTTTTACCACTGCAACAGGTTCCGCGATTAATTCTAATGTTATGCAAAATAACACAGGGGGAAGCCTTTCAAATGCCGGAACTATAACGATTGCACAGGACATAACCAATAATGGGGAAATTACTTCAAATACAGGATCTATTATTACCAACTCTCTGTCAAATACAAGATCCGGTTCAATTTCAAGTGCAGGGATTATTACAGCGAGCGGAGGGATTGATAACTCCGGCACAATAACAAACTCGGGTTCTTTAAACGGTACAGGATCTATAATAAACTCCGGCACCCTTACAAATTCCGGCACCGGCTCAAAGATAGAAAATACAGCTTCTATATTTAATAATGACGGTGGAACTATTAGGAATGAGGGTGAGATTACAACAACATCCTCTATTACGAACAATGGTACCATTACCAACAGTAATTCAATGTCATCTACAAATTATATTGAAAATAATAAAATTATAACAAATGAAACCGGGGCCGAAATCAGCACAGGTTCTATAAATAACACATCTAAGGGGGATGATACTCAAGCCGGGATTACCAATAACGGTACTATTACAGCTACAAATTCAATAAATAATTCGGGAACTATAGAGAACAACTCTTCAATTTCTGCAACGAATATAATAGAAAACAGCGGTACAATAACTAACAACAACGGCGGTAGTGTTGAAACTGCAATTATTTCAAATATTGCTAATGCAGAAATTTCAAACAGCGGTGGGATTACTGTCACGAACGCTATAAATAACGCAGGTACTATTACCAACAACAGCACCGGTATATTAAGTGCATCTTATCTTGAGAACACCAAATCGCTGATAAATAATGGTACGGCCAGTGCAACAGATACCATAAGTAATTCAGGCACAATCAGCGGAGACAGCGGCACCCTGAATATCAAAAAAGGTGTAAATACCGGCGGTATTACACAGGGCACTATAAATCTCACGGGAGATTTGAATAACAGTTCAAATATTGAAGCCAAGACTTCATTCCAAAATTCAGGTAACCTGTCTGGTACTGGTAACCTGACTGCTGCCGGGGGGTCTAATACTACTACTATTGAACAAAATAATATCACTCTTTCCGGAAGCTTCTCTAATACGGGCTCTATAACTTCCAACGGTACGTTTACTAATTCAGGTAAACTGTCTGGTACTGGTAACCTGACTGCTGCCG
>CALUWH010000001.1 GCA_944324435.1 Candidatus Gastranaerophilales bacterium | reverse complement strand
TTCAACTTATCAACCCTTTATAACTTCTTCTAAACTCCTAAACTTATCAGCTCCTCAACTCTCCTGGCACCCTGAATTCTATTTACCCCTTTCAGAATCTTACCAGTTTATCGTCATAACATCAAGTTGGTAAGATGCTGAAACAAGTTCAGCATGACATTTTAAATTTTAACTACTCTTCAACCTTTCAACTATTCAACTTATCAACCCTTTATAACTTCTCCTCAACCCCTAAACTTCTCAACTACTAAACCCTAAAACTACTCTTCAACCTTTCAACTATTCAACTTATCAACCCTCATAACTTCTCCTCAACCCCTAAACCAACTCCATAGCGTTGCGATTACTTCTTGAATTCGCCATTCATCTTTTGTAAATAATTGTAACAATATTAACAAAAATCCTAAAGTTTTTCAGAAAAATGCCGTTAATATATCTGTAAGCAAAAAGTAAAAACAAAATAGTGTATACAAAAGGAGTTGGTAATTATCCTAAAATTATTTTTACTCCTAGCTGTTGATTTAGAGGTATGTGATGGACGAACATGAAGCATTAATTGAATACTCTGAAATGACTACATTTGACTTCAGTTCAAAAGAGTTTCAGGAAGTACAAAGGGACTACAGAACCTGCAGAGATGCGGTAACAAATTTTGCCTGGCTTGTAAGAAATCTTATAAGCAGAGTAAAGCCGGCAAAAAGTTATTAAGGAGTTATCATAGATGACAACAAAAAAAGATTTTCAAAATAGATGTTTTTCGCCCAATTGGATTGAAATCGATTTGGACGAAGTAGAACGGCAGACAGTAAAGGAGGAACGCCTAGAGAGCAAACGACGTAAAGACCTAAATACTTTATTAAAAGAACTTGATGAAATCAAGCAAAGCATTGAAAGAGCTGCAGAGAAGCAGCACAGGTTGGCGAATCTTATGAGTTTTTATACCGGAGAATTTGCAAGATAGAGCTCAAGACGCTGATTGAAACGATTGATCAGGCGCGGAAACATAAGTTTCCGCGCCTGATAGTTTGTTATACTTTTTTATTCTTAGCTGTATCTTTTCTGACCGGCTTTCCGGACTTTATCTTTGGTTTTTCAGAGACGGGCGCCGTTTCTGTCTTTTTCACGGTCTTAACGGCTTTTGCCGTCTCTTCCGCATTTTTTGCAGACTGTAAAGCGGCTGCATCGCAAGCTTGTTTTTGTATATAAATATTATTGAAGTCATAATCCTTAGGCAATGTTGCAGGCGCTGCCAGGAATTTTTCTTTCTTACGAGATTTATGAGCTCTCGGTTCAATATTCCTTTGGAATAAATAGGCTTCCTGAGTATATTTATCGTGCTCTGCACGCAGCAGAACATTTTCTTCGTCTTTTAGCGCTGCCAGTGTCTTTTCTATAGGCGCATATTTTTTATCAATATTTTTGCCGTTTTTAATTTTATAGCATAAATCTTCAAGCTCTTTAAGCGCAGCTACGTCGTGCCCCATAATTTGCAGCTCGCCTGTTATGCCGTTTGGAAGCTCGATGAGTGTATGTATTGCCATATAATTACTAGGAGTATTCTCATCAGTGAGTTTAATCTCTCGGCCAAGAAGTTTTGAGGCAGCACGTTGTAATTTTATTAATGCCATAGGTGAAGCATAATCATAACTTTTCAAAATATTACCATACTGGTCATAAATAGGAAGTGGGCGTTTGTTTTCTATCTCAACAATTTTTGCACCGCTCTCCGTCACTGCGGTAACTAAACGCTCAATAATTTTATTCACATTTTCTCTTGAGGCATCACGCATGATAATTTTCATCCCGGCAAGATCCGTCATTCCGCGCTTAATTTCCTCTCTGTTAATCCAGCCTCGTGTAACAGCTTTCTCCACAATGGAAACGGCTGATTTTGCGCGAGCAGAAATTACTTCAATAGGGTTGTTAGGAGCAAAAGTAGTTGCTTCCAAATCATAAAGGTATGGGCGCAATTTGGCTTCCATAAATTTGGTCGCTTCTGCAGCTTCCTCATGTATCCTTTTGGCGAGTGACATCGTTATTGCATTTTTCCGGCTCTGCATGGCCTTAGGTGTCGCCTTAAACGATACTGTGTCTCGATTAATAGGCTTGCTCATAACAAGCCCATATAAATGCGTATTTTGATTGTTGTTACTTTTCTTAGGGGCAAAAGATACAGGACTAAATCCTGACAATGGGAGTATGTTCATTATTACCAACCTTTACTGTTACTGTATGCAAAACTATAAAAACCTATAAAGATAAAAAATTGCCTAATTATTATAAAATTTTAAGATATATTAAGAAGTTGCTGCCATTTCTTTATTTTCTTCAAGCCTGTTTTCAAACCCAGTATACTCACAAATTTGCCTTGTCCATTCCTTAATTATCTCATCTTCCGGCAAAGTGTACGATATAGGCTTGCCGACGGTTACGGTGATATGTTTTTCAAAAAGTTTTTTAGCATATCCGTCAAACCCTTTAATTCCGACAGGCACAATATCGGCCTTAAATTTTTTAGCAAACATGATAAACCCTTTGTGAACATGCGCAACCTCGTGTTCCTTTACAATTTTCCCTTGCGGAAAAATTCCTAATGACCAAGAAGTATTAAAAATTGATTTGACTGTTTTAAAAGTAGCAATTTCCGGCTTTTCCCTGTTTACTGCAAAACCGCCCAGAGTATGCACAAGCCATCTCAAAAGCCAGCTTTTATCGTGAAACAGCTCCTGTTTTGCCATATAAGCTATAGGTTTCCCTGTTGCGAGAGTAACAAGCGGAGGGTCTATATATGAAACGTGATTCCCTGCATAAATTACATTAGAATTTTTAGGAACATTTTCCCGTCCATAAATTTTTATATTATACATAAGCTTTGTTACAGGAAAAACTACTATTGCAACAAACAACATGTAATAAAATGTCCTGAAAAAATTATAATCTCTTTCTGTCCTTCGGTTATAGTTTTTTTGTTCAAACATTCCTAATCCCAATCAATTTATGCGTGTACGTTTTGAATATATTTAAATCCTGTAAGGTTTTGGATAGACTGCCCCCATTTATTAACCATATCCTCTACATTATCGGAATAAGGGATCGCCTTACCTATTTTGACAATAATCTTACCTGTAAAAGGGATTCTTTTAACCTCCTGAGTTCCGGTAATACCTATTGGCAGAATCGCACATTTTGTACTTTTGGCAAGAGAGGCAAACCCTTTTGTTATATGGCTGATTTCTCCGGGTTCCTGTCTTGTTCCCTGAGGGAAGATTCCTAGAACCCAGCCGGTTTCTTTAATATTCTTTACGGTTTTTATGGTCGAAACCCCAAGTTTTTCTCTATCTACGGCAAAAGCTCCAAGCCAATTCAACCACCATCTTAAAAACAGATTTTCGAACAATTCTTTTTTTGCCATATAGGCAACTCCTCGATTCATTACAGCACATATTAACGGGGGATCGAGTGTCGAAAGATGATTTGCCGCAATTATAAAGTCATTGTTATTGGGGATGTTTTCTCTTCCATATACTTCAAGGCGATATACAAGCTTGAACCTCACCATATAAAATATATGCGTTACAAGATATAGAAAGATGCGTCTCCAAATATTATAGAACTCAGGTTCTCTCAATGAGACTCCTTTTGTTTTTTTTGTTTCTTTTGACATAAGTTAATCCATGTATAATTTTCTCTAAAATAATTATACTATAAACACACTTTACTGAAAAATACCCCTGTCAACTCATTCTTCTCGAGCTTCTCTATACTCTTCATCAGCCTCTGCTTCTAGACGTTTAATTTCTTCCTCTTCAACCTCATCTTCATCCAAAAGTTCATTAATTGTTTTTTTGTGTTTTTTTGCATTTAAAACAGAGGCGACATTAGTCATCGCAAGAGAATTGAGAGTTGCTCGAAGCAATGCACTCCTATCGGTAAAAGGCTGATTGTAGAAGTTCTCTCCCTCTTCTTCCCCCTCGGGAGGAGGAAGATACATCGCCTCCGAGCCGTATTTTTCCTGACTCATTTTCGCTGCTGTTCCCGACGGGTCACCGCTTTTAAAATTAAACGACCCACCTATTCCATAGAAACCTGCTGACCTGTTATCTACCACTTTTTTAAGACCTCATGTTAAAGACATTATAAAATACCTTTATAGCATAATATAACCTCTAAAAGTATTATTTGCTAATTTATGACAAAATTGTTACATTTAGAAAAAAGCTCTAAATTCCTTTTCAACCTTTCAACTATTCAACTTATCAACCCTAAAATTTCTCTAAACCACTAATCTAAATTCCTTATTTGTGTTTGTAACAATTTCTTAATATCTCATATAAAAAGTGTAAAATATACAAATTTTTTGTTTTTTATAGTAATATATAGAAGTTAGTAAAAAATAGATTGGTGTGAAAACGCACCGGTAGTAAAGGAGGCACATGAATTGACAATTGTATCATCATCACTTGACGAGTTAGAAAAGCAGAACTTGGACAGAGTAAACTTGGGACAACACGTCCTTGCAGAATTTTTTGAGTGTGATCCGAACATTCTTAATAGTAATGATAAAGTAGAAAAGTACATGATAGATGCGGCTCTCGAGTGTGGTGCCACAATCGTTCAAAAGTGCTTTCATATGTTTAACCCATACGGCGTCAGCGGAGTTGTTATTATATCTGAAAGTCATCTGGCTATTCATACTTGGCCGGAACTTGGATATGCAGCAGTAGATTTATTTACCTGCGGAACAAAATGTGACCCTAAGGTTGCGTATGAATTCCTTAAAAAGAAATTTAACTCTAAAAAAGCTTCTTTCACTGAGCTTAAAAGAGGTATAATAGACAGAGAAACTCTGAGATTGTCTGAACAGCCTTTTGAAGTGGCTGAACAGTTCCAAAACTAGAATTTATTTATCATATTTATAAATAGGCATGGCCGATAGGCTGTGCCTATTTAATTTTCTTTACATTATGGCAATTTTTTCTTTCTTTTGGTTTTATATAATATATGGTTATGAAAGTTAGTAATATTTCTGTGCCGGCTTTCCGCGCAGGGGTAAATAATAATATTGATATAGAAAAAACTCCTCAAAAACAACAAATTAAGGAGTTGAGCAACGTAACTCCGGATTTTGGGGTTAACCTGCCTCAAAAATATTCAAAGCTTGGAGTGATTACACTTGATAACGGTTTGCAGCTGCATCAATACAAGCTTGCAAACGGCTACAGAGTTACTGTTGTTCCAATGGAGGATTCGCCTGCTGTTGTTAAGAATTATGTTAATGTCGGCTCTATGAATGAAACCGCAGATATCAAGGGAATCAGCCATTTTCTTGAGCACATGGCGTTTAACGGTACAAACGGAGAGAATGGACATATAAAATTAGAGGTTGGAGATTCTTTTAGAAAAATTGATGAGATGGGCGGCTGGGCCAATGCAAGCACTAATTATGCTATTACTGATTACGTTAACTCGACACCTATGCTTAATAAAGGCGATTTAGAGAGACAAATTGAAGTGATTGCCGCCATGACGGAGGATTTGAAGCTGGCAGATGATATGATAAAAAAAGAAAAAGGGCCGGTTTCTTCCGAAATAAATATGATTCTCGATGATCCGCAGACTATTGCAATGGATCAAAGCATTAGGACCCTGTTTAATATAAAAAATCCTGCTGATGAGATGGTTGGAGGAAGTGTTAAACATATTAAAAATCTGACAAGAGAGGATGTTGTTAATTATTACAACAAATACTATACTCCTGATAATATGAATCTGGTTATTACAGGGGATGTTAACCCTGACGAGGCAATAAAAATCGTTGCAAAAAGGTTTAATTCAGGCAAAATATCCAAGGGAAGGAAGTTTGAAGAGAAACTTTCTCCTTTAACAAAGACCGTAAGAAAAGACTTTGTAAGTGACAAAGCCTTATCAACGGAGATTATTTTATCTTTTGCAGGCCCTAAAAATACTGATACAAAGGAAAAAATTCTTTATGAGGCGGCTCAAGAGTATTTAAACTCGTATTCCTCCGGGTTGCATGAAAGTTTGAAGAAACTCAACACTTACCCCTACATTGGAAGTGAGAAAGTTAGCACAAATCCCAACTCGCCTCGAATGATTTACATGGCAATGTCGACTGCTGATTCTAATACAGAAAAAGCCCTTCAGAGCGTTTATGATGTTATATCAGGCATAAAAGAGCCAACAGAGGAGCAGCTCGACAGGCTTAAACAAAAAATGCTTAAAGACAACGAAGAGCTGATGGAATACTCCGCAGAGGTTAATGACCTTGTCGGTAAGGCTGTACTGGACAACGATATGGATTATATTACGGAGTACAACAAAGTTTTGCAGGAAATTACCTCAAAAGATGTAATTAATGCCGTAAATCGTTATTTTGATTTAAACAAGACAGCAATTACCGTGGTTCATCCTAAAAAAACAGATGTCAGCTTTAAAGGAAGAAAACCTGTTAAAACAGAAAAGATTTCCGAGTACAGGCTGTCTAATAATTTTGATGTCGGTTTTTATGAGACCAAAAGCTCTAATATAAATTATAATACAGCGCTATGCTTAAATACCCCATATAATGCAAAACCAGGTGTTATACAAGTTTTGAACGAAATATACACAATGGGAACCGCTAATCGTTCCGAAGAAGAATTTGAAGGTTATAAAGATGCAAACAACATAGAGCTTGATGTTGCAGTGAAACCTTCTTCCTTGAAAATTTATTCAGAAAGCGGATTTGATAACAGAGAAGTAGTATACAATCTGACCAAAGAAGTATTATATAATCCAAACATTAACGAAAAGACTTTAGAAAAAGCCAAAGAAAACGTACGAGACGGATTTGAAAGAATGCGTGATACTGCATACAAACAATATTTGGATTATGCAAGCAGTACAAATCCTTATGATTTCTCAACTGAAGAAATTTTAAACGGGCTTGATAATATTACGGTAGAGGATGTTGAAAATTGCCACAAATACTTTTTACAAAACGCAAGAGGTATTATTACGGCAAATCTTCCAACCGCCCATAAAGAAGAGGTAAAACAAGAAGTCATTAATAACGCTGGGGTGTTAAATAAAGTTCAGCCAAACAATTACAAAGTTTTGGATGTGTATAAAGCCCCTCTAAAGCCCATTGTGCTGACAAAAGAAAATAATAACTCTCAGGCTGATATTATGCAGGTTTATAGATTTCCTTGCGATGGAAGTGTTAAAGAAAATGTTACAGGCGAGATTATGAATTCTATTCTTTCAAATTCAAGCATAGGATTATTTGACGTTCTTAGAGAAAAAGAAAATCTTGCCTACACAGTCTACTCTTCAATCGATAAAAACGGCAACTGCGGAGAGCTGTCTTGTAATATTCTAACCACTACAGATAATAAAGAAATCGGCGAAATCAGCTACGACAACGTTCAAAAATCTATTAACGGATTTACTCGCCAGATTAATGCGCTTAAAAACGGAGAGTTCACAGATAAGGACTTAGAAAACGCAAAGCTCGCGCTAAAAGCTCACCTTCTGGAAAAAGAAGGTAATAATTCTAAGTTATACTCAATTTCAATGGGGTTAAATTCTGAGCATGGTATTACATATATGAATAAACTCTACAATGCAATTGATTCCGTAACAAGAGACGACATTCTGCTTTTTGCGGATAAAGTCTTTAAAAATCCTCCGATTTATTCTATTGTAGCAAGCAAAGACACACTGGATGCCAACAAAGACTACTTTGCAGGCTTAGAACAATAGAGGGATTCTCTAAAGTCTTTTATATTCTGAGCTTTATTTTTGTAATCACTGCTCATAAGATTATCAATATTTTTATTTAAAAGTGCTACTACATCTTTGATATTGTTCTCATTCATAACAACCATATCATTTGCCATCTCAATATTGGAAAGAGCAAGCCTTGTGGTGTCTCTAAACCCTGATGAGGCTAACCTTTGAGCGAGTTCGTTATTCTCAATATTTTTACACAAAGCCTGTGCAACAAGCATTGGAGCATGAGAAATCAGTGCAACAGCTCTGTCGTGTTCATGCGGAGTTGTAACAAGAGTTTCCGCCCCCAAATCCGATATGACTTTTTTTAGTGTTTCAAAATCCTTTAATTCCGTATCTTTTCTTGGAGTGACCGCCCACACAGCGCCCTGAAAAAGCTCCGGAAAAGAATTTTCCCAGCCGCTTTTTTCTGTCCCTGCCATCGGATGCGAAGGTATAAATTTGAACTTATATGTATTCTTTGACACAAACTCTTTTAAGCTGCAAACGTCAGTTACAATCGTATCTGAATCAAGAATCTCATTGAGCTTCGATAAAACCTCCGGTGTCTTATTCATCGGTGTGCATACAAAAACTACCTCACAACCCCTCAGTGTTTCATAATCACTGCTTACGCATTCTTCTTTGTAAACAGAACGTGATACTCCCGCAAGTTCATATCCAAGCTCTTTTAACTTCTTAAATACAGAACCGCCAATTAATCCTAAACCAACAACTCCTACCCTCATTTATAAATCCTTATGATGAAATTTTTTTATACCCTCTACATAATCTTTGACAATATCGCCGTTACCTTCAATATTGTATTTATATATAGTAAGTCCTTCCAAACCTACCGGTCCTCTGGCATGCGTCTTATTTGTAGAAATCCCGACTTCTGCACCGAATCCGTATCTGAATCCGTCGGCGAATCTTGTTGATACATTATGATACACGCCTGCAGAATCAACTGCATTCATAAAAATACGAGCATTATCACTGTTTTCAGTAATTATCGACTCTGTGTGTCCTGATGAATATTCGTTTATATGTTCAATGGCCTCTTCCAGAGATTCGACAAATTTATACGAAAGTATTTTGTCTGAATACTCTTTATGCCAGCTTTCAGGATTTGATATCAGTGTAATGCCCGTTTCAACTAAGGCTTCCAGCAATCTGTCCGCCTCTTTGAAATTTTTATGAATCAAAATTGTCTCGACTGAATTACACGCACTGGGATACTGCGTTTTTGAATCAATAACGACTCTTTTAGCCTTTTCAAAATCTGCGCTTTCGTCGATAAATATGTGGCAGATTCCATCAGCATGCCCCAATACCGGAATTTTTGTATTTTCTTTTATGAATTTAACAAGACTGTTTCCGCCTCTTGGGATAATTAAGTCAATGTACTTATCCATAGAAAGCATGTTTTTTACGTCATCTCTTGAAAACACCTGGGTTAACATATCTTGAGGGAATCCCTCCGTCTTTTCAAGCGCATCCTGGATAAGAGACATAATAGCCTTATTAGTATTAACAGATTCTTTTCCGCCTTTTAAAATAACGGCATTTGAAGATTTTATCGCAAGTGAAGAAATCTGCGAAATAACATCCGGTCTTGCTTCAAAAATTATACCTAAAACCCCTATAGGGCAAGATATTTTAGTTAAGACCAAGCCGTCGTCAAGCTGTCTTTTTAATAGAACTTTTCCAATCGGATCCTCAAGGTTTGATATATCAATAATCCCCTGAATCATATCGCGCATTTTGTTTTCATCAAGTTTCAGCCTGTTAAAAACAGACTGCGACAGCTCTCCGTTTTTTACAAGCGGTTCAGCTTCTTCAAGGTCTTTTTTATTAGCTTCAAATATTTTATCTTTGTTATTTTTAATATTTTCTGCAATATTTAACAGTGCCTGATTTTTAATCTTTTCAGAAAGTGTTGCAGCTTTTTTAGACGCAGCCTTAGCCTTCTTAGCAATTTCCAGAAAACTATTTTCTTCCATTTCTATATTCCTCACAGAGCTTACAATACTGCATTCTTCTTAGATTTACCATTCTAGAAAACTTTTTTCTCATAAGCTGTTCTTTTAATGTAGCAGCAGGTTTTTCATCCAAAGCATGCGGTTGTTTTACAACAAAACCCGATAAATCCATAAACGGAACTACATTTCTGTAATCCATATACGGATTCTTTCTGTATTGTTCGCTCATACCTTCTCCTTATTGTGATAGTCACAATTTAATTTTATAGAAAACTAAGCACGGGAACAATAATATGTTAAAGAAAATTTACGTTGAAATAATTTTTTGTTGTTGGTATATTAGACATAGGTTATAATAGTCATCTTTTGATGCGAGCGCTTGTAGCCCAGTTGGATAGAGCGTTTGGCTACGAACCAAAAGGTCGGGGGTTCGAATCCCTCCAAGCGCAGATTTTTAGAAAGGAGATAACCTCGTTATCTCCTTTTTTATCGTGGCATAGGAATGAGAGCCCCTTAGACGGCAGGGTTTTGAAAGGGCGATTTGGTTGCCTGTCCAATATACTAACTTTTAGCAGCAGGAGGCTGCTTGATGTTGTATTCTTAAAACGAATGACATTGGACTTATAAATTTATAATACAATTTAGGAGATGAACATGTCACAAATCGTCAATATGAAAAAATACCGTAAACGTGAAAAGGTTAATAATATTTTATTGTATTGTGTAGATAATTCTATGGAAACACGTTATATTACGGCTGAATTTAAAAAACAAAATTTATTAATACGATTTACCCACTTTAATCACCTTTTTGAAGAATATTCTATAGATTATATTTGTGTTTTCTCCGCTCGAAATACAATAAAGTTTATTAAATTATTTGCAGACAATAAATCTGATTTCTTATATTATCTGCAAAGTAAGTTCAATACCTCATCTGCAAGTCAAGATATCATGAAAATTGCAGAGAATAACTCTATAAAATACAAAATAATAGAAGGCAATAATTTTGACGACGGCAGTGAGATACTAATTTATTATCCGAACGGTAAAATAGAACAAAGAATTGAATATAAAAACGGTAAAAAATGCGGATTTAGTACAGGTTACTATAATAATGGAAAAATAAAATTTGAGTACACATACAAAAACGGTAAAAAATATGGTATATGCAGAACTTATTACTATAGCGGTAAAATCCGTTCTGAATGTGAATATAAAAACGGAAAGAAAAACGGTGTTGAAAAACGATATTATAGTAATGGTCAATTGAGTTATGAACACGAATATAAAAATGGTTTACGCGACGGCTGGTCGATAAGTTATGAAGCCAAAACTGGAGAAATACAATATAAAATATTTTTCCGGAAAGGCAATGTTATAGATTTTAAAGGTATTGACGGCATTACAGGAGTAAAAGGCCTTGAAACTGAATAATGCAGAACTAACGAAAGGAACAAAAAGGAAGATTTAAACAGCCTGTTAGAACAACTTGAATTAGCAATTGAGAATGAGGACTATGGAGACGGTACACTTTTTTATTATTGCAAGAAATAACAGTTAGATATCCTGATTGTGTTGAGGCATACTTCTTATTAGGAAAGGCAAGAGCCAATACCGGATATTTGGATGCCGCATACGAAGCTTATTCTAAGTGTATAAAAGTCAATCCTGCATATTATCCGGCATATATAAACAGAGGATATGTTTCATATTTACAACAGAATTACAAAAAAGCTATAAAAGACTATGACTATGTAATAAAGCATGAAGCCTCACCTCATGCATATATTAACCGTGGTGTAGCAAAATATTTTTTAGGTGATTATAAAGGTGCAATTGCAGATTATGACAAAGTTTTTGAGATTGAACCGGACGCAAAAACCTGGGATTACTTATACTTTAATCGAGGTTTGGCAAAATACGATAACAGGGATGTTTCCGGAGCAAAAAGTGATTATGACAAAGCAATCGAATTAAACCCGAATGGTAACTATGTATATTATGATATCAGATAAATTTTAAATTGGACAAATCATTGACAAGCTCAACGATATCAAAGTAAAATTATGCTATGGCTATCGTTTATTTATCATTAGGTTCCAATATCGGAGATAGGCTAGGGTATTTGCAGCAAGCGGCAAGCCTTCTTAAAGCAACTCCGGGTATAAGTGTTGTTGCAACGTCGTCTTTTTATGAGACTGAACCCTGGCAGATGGATTCAAATAATTGGTTTGTAAATGCTGTTGTTCAGGCCTCCACGACACTAACCCCAGAGAAACTTCTAGCAGAATGCCAGAGAATTGAATTACAGCTCGGCAGGAAAAGAGATGGAAGCAATAACTATATCGACAGAACTCTGGATATAGATATTTTATTTTATGACAATCTCATTCTTCACAGTGAATCTCTCACAATTCCGCATAAACACTTTCACAAACGAGCTTTTTTGCTTGTTCCAATGCTGGAGATAGCGCAGGATTTTTATCATCCGCTTTTTAAAAAGACAGTAGCAGAATTATATGATGAACTTGATAATCCGGAAATGGTAGTTTTATATGGAACAAGAGTTTAAAAATCCTCAGGCTTCAATAGCAATAATAGGTGCAGGAGCTTCCGGATGTATTGCCGCATATTTTCTTTTAAAAGCAGGGACTGATGTTACTTTGTTTGATTTTGGAGCTCCATTAAGAACACTTTTGCCTACCGGCGGCGGAAGATGCAATCTTGCCCACGCAGAATATGATTTTAAGGAGCTTGCAAAAAATTATCCGCGCGGAGAAAAGTTTCTTTATTCAGTTTTTTCAAGATTTTCAACATACGACACAATTGCTCTTTTTGAGGAACTTGGAGTCGAGACTTATGTACAGGATGACGGAAGAATTTTTCCAAAGTCTAACAGCGCCAAAGATGTGAGAGAAAAAATACTCGCAAAAATAAAAAAAGCAGAATTTATTAAAGAAAAAGTAAAAGATGTTATTCCGCTTGAATCAGGTTTTAGGATACAAACCGGAAAGGCAGAATATTTTTTTTCGCACGTAATTATTGCCTCAGGCGGAAAGAGTTACTTTTCCGGCATACAACACGATATTGTACCATTTACCCCCTCGCTTGTCGGTCTTAATACTGATATAAAAGAGCTTAGCGGCGTTTGTATTAAGAATGTATTTTCAAACGATTTTAAGATAAGCGGAGATATACTTTTTACACATTTCGGAATCTCCGGACCTTTGATATACAGAATTTCGTCAATTAAAGCACGAGACAGTTTTCCATACAGAATAAGCTTAAATCTTTTCCCCGGAGACATAGCGCTGCAAGAAGAGCTTAACAATTCTCCGCACAAAGAGTTGAAAAACATTCTCTCAAAATATTTACCGCAAAAATTTGTTAAATACCTGCTCGGGAACTTAGCCGAAATCAAAGCTCATCAAATAGACGGCAAAACCAGAGATTGGGTGCTTGAGAGAATACGTAATTTTGAGCTGAATATTACAGGAATAAATAAAGGTGAAGAAACCGTTACATCAGGCGGTTATAATCTTGATGAAATTTCTTCTAAAACAATGGAGTCAAAACTGTATCAGAATTTATATTTTACAGGAGAATGCCTGGATATAGACGGTTTTTGCGGAGGGTTTAATCTGCAAAACGCCTGGTCAACGGCTTATATTGCAGCCGAAAGTATTCTCAATAAAACTTTATGCTATAATTAAAATATCTGGAGGTTTTTTATATGAAAAAAGAGAGTGCAATAGAGGCTGCAAAAAAAATTAAGCTTTTGGCTTTTGATGTGGACGGTGTAATGACAGACGGCAGTATTACTTATGACGAAAATGGTGTTGAATATAAAACATTTAATGCAAAAGACGGTCATGGAGTTGTAAGAATGAATAAATCCGGCTTTATTACTGCAATAATTACGGCAAGGCACAACGGAACGGTTGAACATAGAGCTAAGAATCTTAATTTTACAGAGTTATATCAAGGCAGAAAATACAAGCTTCCTGCTCTTGAAGAATTAATGGAAAAGTATAATCTTACATATGAGAACATATCCTATATGGGCGACGATCTGCCCGATGTTTGTATCTTGGAAAAAGTTGGGCTCGCCTGCTGTCCTGCTGATGCAGTTAAAGAAGTTCGGGAAATATGTAATTTTAAATCCTCATATCCGGGTGGGAAAGGTGCCGTAAGAGAATTATGTGATTTTATACTTGATGCACAGGGGATAGAAAAAGAATATATTGTATCAGAAGGCCCTGCATCATAGGTTATCGGTCAAGTTTACCCCTAAAGACGCATTGTAATGTAAACTTTTTTTAAAAAGATATATACTATATCTTGTGAGATATAGAGTATATCTGTATAATAGTGTAGTAATTACACTAAGTTGAAATGTAGGGATAGAATATTGAAAATTACAAGTATCAGTGCTCAAACTCCGAATCAAAATCGTAGTCAAAAAAAACAAAATCCTTCCTTTAAGTCATTCGGTATGTGGGCTTTAGGTGCCTCCGGAACAGTTATGCAAGGTATAGAAAATAAGGGATACCTTCTCTCTTTCTTAATCCAGGACGGTCTTGGCATGACCTTGCCCCGTGTACTTACCGGATTCCATAGGGATAAAGAAGTTACAGGGGAATATAATGTCCAGGAAGGTTTGGAGGTTTTAGGTCGTGAAGGACTTACAGGACCTTTTATGATTGCGGTTGCGCCTGCTGTTCTGTGGTTTACCAGAAAATTCTGTCTTTCTACAAATACAAATACCAGACTTATTAAAAGGATGGGGGATAACTTAAAGAATATGATAAAATCCCCGGAATTTGATAAGTCAATAAAGGCTGATAAAGAAAAGTTTAAAGAAGAATTTTATAAGTATAGTATTGCTAACATATACAAAGAAAGCATTCCAAATGATAAGAAAGCAGACGAAACTATAAATTACATTTTGTCTGAATTTAAGGATTTTGACTCTAAAGATAAAAAGGTTAGCGCCGCTTCTTATAAAAAAATTCTTGATAGGTTGAATGAAAAAATGGTAGAGAATTCAACTGAATTGGATGACTTATGCAAGTTAAAAGTAGGTCAAGACAAAAAATTATTTGCTGCCGGTGATGTTTTGAAAGCAATCAAAGATTTCGGAAATGATGCAATATATAATAATAAGGATTTTGCTCTTGTTGATGAGAATGCTGCAGAGAATATTAAAAATAATTTTGCAACAAAACGCTTTTTAACCAATATTACGAATGTTGCAGTGACGCTCGGCGGTTTGTCAATTTTACCTAAAATATATGCATCCAATGATGTTGCACCTGGAGCAAAGCACCTTGTTGAAGCAAAAAAAGGTAAAGATGCTAAAAACAAACAGAACACATCATTTAAAGGACGTGGTATTAATTCAGGCGGACCTATTGCAAAAATTGGTGAATTTTTTACTAAGAAAGTTCCTGAGTGGATTCAGGCAGAATTTGAGTATAGCGGATACAATTTTTCACCTGCAACTTTCGCTTGTCTATCATTATTTGGGCTTCTTCTTCCAAGAGGCTTGAGAGCCTATGACAGAGCCGTTGTTGATGAAAACGGCAAAAAAGACAAGTCGGAAGTCAATGAAATTTTATTAAGAGACTCTATTTCGTCTCTGTCAGTCGTATTTGCCGTTCCGATATTAACTAAGTTGATTGTAAATTCGTATGAAAATAATCAAGGATTTATACTTACAAACAAAGCCTCTGAAAACAAGAATTTCTTTAGAAAAACTCTTGATTTATTAAACCCGTTCAGCGATTTGAAAGTTCTTACTAATGCTGAACTAGAGGCCCTTTATGGGAATATTAATTCAAAAGAAAAAATGATGAATTTCTGCAATTATGTTAATAATAAAGGCGGAGATTTAGAAAAGATTTTATCAAAATCCGAAAATGCCAATAAAGTATTTAATGATTCGACTTTTAAATTAGAGTCATTAAAAGGTATGAATCGTGCTGATAAGAATAAAAAAATTATCTCCTTTGTTGAAAAACTTGAAGGTGAAAATGGAAATAAATTAATATCTGAATTGATGCAAAGTGCTGTTGATATTAAGAAAAATAAAATAGCCACAGTAGCACGCGGTTTAAATTCTTTGCCGGGAGTTCTTTCCACATTTATAATTTCTCCTGTCATACTGGGCTGTCTGATACCTTTGCTTACATATTCAAATACGCGTAAGACACACGCAAAGATGATGGCAGCATCTCAAAATAAAGAACCTCATAAAGCTTAGGAATAGACAAAGGATTCTGTTTGTTATAAAATTTTCGTCGGGGAGCGATTTTTTATGAAACTACACAATTCTTATACAAATCAGATTGAAGAGTTTATACCTATAGAAGAAAATAAAGTTAAAATGTATGTATGCGGCCCTACTGTGTATGACAACGCACATTTAGGGCATGCAAGATGCTATATTACCTGGGATGTTCTGTATAGATACTTAAAGTTTAAGGGATATGATGTTACGTATTGCCGTAACGTTACTGATGTTGATGATAAAATCCTTAAAAAGGCTGAAAAAGAGGGTAAAACTCCGGAAGAGGTTTCAACTTTCTGGTATAAAAAGTTTACGGAAAGCATGAAAGCGCTCAATAACTTAAAACCGGATATAGAACCTTTTGCAACAAAGACTTTAGGTGAAATGATTGCTATAACTAAGGACTTGATAAATAAGGGCTATGCTTATGAAGCAGGCGGAGATGTGTATTTTAGGGTTAAAAAATTTCCTAAATACGGATATTTATCAAAACAGCCTATAGACCAGCTTGAAAGCGGAGCAAGAATTGAGGTCGGCGAGTTAAAAGAGGATCCGCTTGATTTTGCGCTATGGAAAAAAGATGAAAAGTTCGGATATAACTCCCCTTGGGGTGTAGGTCGTCCGGGATGGCACATTGAATGCTCTGCTATGAGCAGAAAATATCTTGGAAAAACTATTGATATACACGCAGGCGGTGCAGATTTGATTTTCCCTCATCATGAAAATGAGATTGCCCAGTCTGAATGTGCAAACGGATGCAAGTTCGTAAATTATTGGCTTCATAACGGTTTTGTAACAATTAATAAAGAAAAAATGTCAAAATCGTTGGGAAACTTTTTAACTATTGATGATTTATTAAAAAATTATGATGCTAATACAATAAGATTCTTTATTTTAACAAATCATTACAGAATGCCTGTGGAATTTTCTGATGAAGCTCTCCAGGCTGCTGCAAATGGTGTTAAGAGAATGCTTAATGCAAAACAGACTCCTTTGGATGAAACTTTGAATTTGAAAGAGTTTGATGAATATAAAGAGTTTGTTGAAGCGATGGATGACGATTTAAATACCTCAAAGGCGCTTGCCGTTTTATTTGATTTAACAAACAAAGCAAATAAAGATGTTCCTTATGCATTTACTCTTCTGCATTATTTAGCAGCAACTCTTGGTTTTACTTTTGAAAAAGCTAAGTTAAGTGATGAAGAACTTAAACAAAAACTAGGTGAAATAAGTGCAGAGCTTGGAGAAAATTTCTCGTCAATGGATGAGATTATAGAGAAGAGAAAGAAGGCAAGAGCAGAAAAGAACTGGGATATTGCAGATAAAATCCGTGTTGCTCTTGATAATGTTGGAATTGTACTAAAGGATTCCAAGGAAGGTACAACTTGGGAGTTAAAATAAATAAGTTTTTTTGCACTCTACTCCTCGGGCTGCTTTTAATTGCAGGAAATTGCGGATTTGCAGCAAATGAATATAACATAGTAAGGGTAGGGCTTACGGATAATAAGTTTCAAAATGTTTTGAAACAGGAGATTACTGTATACGGAACTGCAGATTGCGATATTTGTGATAAAGAAACCCGAAAAATCGTAGCTCAGCTGCCTGCAGAGAAAGAATTAACCGTAAAAAACGGTATCACAGGGTTAGAAATTTCTGCGAACAACAAAAGCATTACTGTTCGGGATTTTGTAATCGTTTGTCCTCAGGGAGTTCTGGGGGTAAAAGATTTAACCCGAAAAGGCAAACCTGCTATGTATCATGGAGCTTTTGAGTTTGTACAAAAGCCCGATAAAAAAGGCTTTTATTTGATTAACCTTGTAGAGGTTCAAGAATATCTAAAAGGTGTTGTGCCTAATGAAATGCCTGTAAGGTTCGGGTTGGAAGCATTAAAAGCGCAGGCAGTTGCAGCAAGAAACTATGTTCTTTCAAACAGAACCAAGGCTTATGATGAGTTTGATGTTGTCGATAGCGTAGCAAGCCAGGTTTACTACGGCGTAAATACGGAAGACGATTTGGCTACTCGCGCTGTTATGGAAACTGACGGTATTGTTGCTTTATATGATAATGAACCGATTTTGGCTCTATATAGCTCAACTGCCGGAGGGTATACGGAAAGTTATTCCAACGCCTTTTCTGATCCAAATACTAAGATGTTTCCATCAATAAGTAAGCCGTATCTGGTTGCAGTGCCGGATAAGTCTGAATTCCCAAAACTTGATGATGAGGAAAAGGCTAGAGAGTTTTATGAGGATAAAGTCCCTTCTTTTGATATAGAATCGCCGTATTACCGATGGGAAAAGGAATGGGCTGTCGGCGAACTTGAAAATGTTTTGAAATCGACCCTTGTTGCTCAATCTAAAACAGGTTTTATTCATCCTGCCTTCAAACAGGGCGATGAGCTGGGTAAAATTAAAGATATCAAGGTGATGAAAAGGGGTGCTTCAGGCAAAGCAATAGAGCTTGAAATTTTAACCTCTAAGGGATGCTATAGAGTTGCAAAAGAGCTTGTTATAAGAAGAGTATTCCAAAAAGACGGTATTTCGCTTCCGAGTGCAAATATAATTATTGAAAAGAATCTGGATAGTTATGGTAATGTTACTGATATCGTAATAAAAGGAGGAGGCTTCGGTCACGGTGTCGGGATGAGCCAGTATGGTGCCGGATATATGGCAACGAAACTTAATCAGCCTTATTATAATATTATAAGACACTATTATACAGATGTTAATCTCGGTACTGCGCCGATTACGGTATGCGGAGAAGAGGTTAAACAGACTTTCTGGGCGCCGATTGGCAGGGCTCAGATTGTAATAAAAGATTCAACAGCAGGTAAGCTGGCTGTTATGATAAACGGTAAAGCGCTTGAATTTCCTGTAACAAAGATGATTTTCCAGAAAGATTTCAGGATTGATATTTCCAGATATATAGAAGATGGTGAAAATACAATCGTATTTTATCCGCCGTCTTTAGGGCGCTCCGTTACTTTGTATGTAGAGTTGGTAGAAAAGTATGGAACAAACAACAACTAAAGATGAAACTCCAAGTGTTCTGAAAGCCGCCTGGCTGATTGCACTTGTGACTATTGCAAGCAAATTTATGGGATTTGTGCGCGATATGGTTGTTGCAAATTTTTATGGCGCAACTTTGGTCTCTGATGCTTACTTTTACGCTCTGCAGATACCTTCTCTTGCTATAATAATTTTAGGAGGCGTTGGAGGACCTTTTCACAGCGCAGCCGTTGCAGTATTTTCAAAGCTGATTCCTGATTTTGATTCTAAACCGGATGAATATGTAAATAAGCTGTATAATACGTTTTTAACGGTATCTTTTTTGTTTTTTGCTATCTGCTCTATATTGGGCTTCTTTTTTGCAGATAAGATTATGGGATTAATAATCTCCGCCGGGTCACCGGAGCTGGTGTCTCTGGCGTCTGCACATTTTAAGATTATGTCGCCGATAATTCTTATAGGCGGTATTATCGGCATTTTCTATGGTTTGCTTATATGCCACAAGCAATATATTCTGCCGAACCTTTCGCCGATGATTTTAAGCATTGTTGTTGTAATTGTAATATCACTCGTTCATAATGATAAAACCGGTGTTGTTCTTGCAGGAGCAACAACTTTGGGCGCCATTTGCCAGCTAATTGTGCAGTTCCCTAAGATAAGACAGATAGGTTACAGGATTAAACCAAATCTTGATGTTGTTAATAATCCGCAGTTTAAAAATATCTGCGAGCTTCTTTTTCCTGCTATATTAAGCTCTACTATCGGGCAGATAAGTATTTATATTGATATGTTTTTCGCCTCAACTCTAAAAGAAGGTGCCTGGACTTCGGTTGTTTTTGCAAACAGAATTTTCCAATTTCCTGTTGGAATTCTTGTCACCGCTTTTCTTGTTCCTCTGTTTCCGATATTTTCCAGATTGGCAGGGGAGGGGAATTTTGAATCAATAAAAACGTATTTTAATAAAGGGGTCGGAGTTCTGTTTTTTGCAGGGCTTCCAATGATAATATTAATTCTTCTGCTTGCTCAAGACGGAATTTCGCTGATTTTTGAGCGCGGTGCGTTTAATGCTAATGCTGTATTAATGGTTTCTGCAGCGTTGTGTTATTTGTCATTCTCAATAATTCCTTACGTTTTCAGAGATTCAATAACAAGAGTTTATTATGCGTTTAATGATTCTAAAACACCGTTTATTATTGCTATGTCATCAATTGCTCTCAAGGCATTTTTGAATTGGCTTTTGATATTAAAACTGGATATGGGAATTGCAGGGATTACTTTATCGACAACTTTTGTAACCCTATTTAATGCGGTATTTTTAGGACTATTTATTTATAAAAAAATACGTCTGAATTATCGAACATTATTTATAAATTTTGCCAAAATGCTTATAGCAGGGGTGATAACATTTGCTGTCTGCTGGTTTATAGGTTTTGAGTTTGATAAGATAGGGCTTCCGAGATATGTATTTGAGATCTCGAAAATTATAATAGTTATGATAGCTTGCCTTGGCATTTATACCGTATTAAACTTGATTTTAAAGATGGATTATGCAAAGGTGTTGTTAGATAGAATAAAAAGATAATGGAGAAGTGTCCGAGCGGTTTAAGGTGCAAATCTCGAAAATTTGTGAGGGCGCAAGTCCTCCGCGGGTTCGAATCCCGCCTTCTCCGTATTTTTATTAAGAAGAAAGCCTGTACTTTAATGTCCAGTTCGTTGCCTTAATAATAAACTGTCGGTTGGGCATACTTGCCCAACAACACTAACTTTCAGCAGCCCATAGGTTTTGGTAATCTCTGATTAACGAAACATTTTCATTATAGTGAATCCTGTAGGGAGTTAACACATGCTGTATTTTAAAGTCCAATTTGCTCGGAAGTAAAATCTTAAAATGTCATCCTGAACTTGTTTCAGGATCTTGTCACCACGCGGCTCAGAGGCAACTTCATAAGGTCGGAAGCTGCTTGATTATAAAAAATTGAATAGGATGAAATCGGACTTTATTAGGACATAAAGTTACAAAGAATATTTTGAAATTAGGCTGAAACTAAACAAAAATCAAAGAAAATCCCGATTCCCAATAATGTCCAGTTTTATCGTTGGGCAGGTATGCCCACGAAACCTATTAATTTCTACAGACTCAACCGATCAATCCCTAAAATCATTCCCATTTATTTAAAAATTTTAAATAAACATGTAATATTCCGTCTTTATCAACACGAGGATTCTTTGTGACTTCATATAATGAACCGGCTGGTACAACAACTTCATTTTTTATTTCTCCAAACATAAAACCCGGTGTTTTAGGCGGCATTATAGCTTGTAGTTCAGAAATTTGAGAACCTTCCGGAAATTCCATTTCAAACAAAATTCCATTGCGCCCCTTATTATATAAGTTAGCTTCTTCGAGAGACGTTGTCATATATGAATATCCTTTATCAGGAGATACAATTTCTCCTTTTCTATAACTTTTGAAAATCTGGTATTCGGCATCTGAAATATTTTCAATACCTCTATAATATTGCTGTCTTTTAGCTAATTTAGGCAGCAGTTTGAACTCTTCATTTAATTTTTGTTTCAACATATTTGGATTTTCTTTTATAGGAATTTTTTTATAATATTGCCCTATACCACTTTTGGTAAAATTAGGCATCCTACTCATGGCCATATATTGCAATTCATCAATAACTTGTGCTTCAGGATGTCTTAATATATCATTTAAATTCGTTTTAAAAAATATATTAGCAAAATGACCTTGCGTACATTTAGCTTTTACATCTTTAATATTCTTAGTTAATAATAAAGCCAAGTCTTTTACATTTAATTTACCTTTAAAATTTGGAGTTTTATATGTCTGAATGTCTTGATGTAGAGAATTTATTCTCATATTAACCTTTCTAATATAACTATACATATATATTAAGAAAAAAACTTTTTAAGAATTGCTTTTTTTTTTACAAAAGTTTACATTATATTTCTCAAAGTCACTGTTAATTTTTCTCAAACCTTGTGTTAATTTACACATGCTAACGATAAAATTATATTGTTGATGCGGTAAATCATAAATTTACCGCATCCTACGGAATTGCATAGGGTTGCAATGGCTTTTATTATATTAAAAATTATTAAGAGTAGTTTTTCTTAATGTTGCGAAGTTTGAGCTTTTTGTGGTTTTTCAAGCCGGCTCAACTAGCAAAAATTATATTTACACTTTTTAACTCCATATATAGGAGGTAAAAATGAACATTACTATAAACCCAATTAGTACAGCTAATAATTACAATTCTTATCAAAAATCCAAAAACATTTCAATGGGATGGGGAATTAGTTCCTCAACCGAGTATCTTGAAAATGCATGTAAAAGTGTTTTAAATCAATACAGTGTTTCTGAGCTTAAAACCATATCGATTGCAAGTTTAGAATCATACATGCGTGATATACAAAAAGTTCTTGACGGATACTGTAATATTAAAGGAAGTAGTTGGTTTGCGCCATCTGCACTTCGTGATAGAGTAGATATTGTGAATGATATTTATGAAAAACGTCTCAAGGAACAATGTTCTCCAATTGTTAATAAATATTATAATAGCACATTAGAGTATTTTTCTTCGGATGAGATAAAAAAATATCTTGATGAACTTGAAGAACAAGGGAAACGTTATAAATATACGCCAAGTTTGGTGAAAAAAATACGCGAAGTAAAAAGTATTTATGAAGAAAAACTGAAGATTGAAAGAAGGAGTAATTCCTGGTAGTAATGCTTGGTTCTCGGTAAATCAAGATTTACCGCACCTGATAATGTTTCGCTAATCAAAGATTTCCAAACCTGCTAACACAAGGCTCAAACTCTCTTTTCTAAATAATCAAACCGACTGTCCTTTTACAAGGAGAAGAGTAGTCGCATTTGTATTTGTTCAGAAAGTAGGCTGGATTTACTAATCCGACAATAATTTTATAAAAGATTTAGATTTTGAATAGTCTTTCTTTTATCATAAAAACAACTGTTACTTGATAGCAAAATTTATTTTTATACGCTTTAGCTTTAATATGACGATTAGAATTGATAAAACAAATACGACTTCTTACCGCCCCCCTGCATTTAAAGGATATGATGCACGTCCTCTGAAAGCTGTTGTAATGAGTATTAACGATGAACCTAAATCTTTTAATATAATAAAACAAATGGCACAAATAGGTGAACGTGAAGGATTTAAAGTATTCTTTATTAATCAAAGCAAAAATTTATATACTAATCTTGATAACATAAAAAAATTTTTTAAAATTTGCATACCCGATTTTTCAAAGTGGGCTCAGGATATCGCAGTAATAACCCCCTCCAATGAAGTTTTGTATTGTGACATGATTCAAGAAGATACGTGTTTTGCTAAGAAATTATCAACTCTTACTAACGCCAAACCATTAAACTATGATAGGACTATTGATGGAGGAAACTTATTTTTTACAAAAAACGATGGCAAAAACGAGCTTTTTGTCGGAGCCGAAGAACTACAAAAAAATGATATAGAAACTCTAAAGCAAAGATACAATGTTTCCAAAGTAATACCAATTCCTCAGGCAGACTTTCATCTTGATATGTTTATCAGGCCTTTAAACAACAAGCAAATTCTTGTCGCAGATGATAGATTAACAATACAAGCTATCAATCAAGCAATAGCAAACTTACACAAATGTAAAGATAAAACTTCCAATTTTGATAAAATTAAAAGTAATTTAAAAACATTATTAAAAAATTTTAAAAATGATGTTAAATATGGTATGAATCCAAGGGTTGAAGAAATTGCAGCTGTTTTAAGAGAGAATGATTATGAGCCAATTTTTGTTCCCGGGCGGTTATACTATACTGTGCCCGGGTGCAGCAAAGATGATTTAGTACATTATCTCAATTATATGAATGCCGTGGTACACCAGAAAAAGAATGGAGAGATGGTTTTTATAACCAATAAATCAAAGTTAAATGAGGATTATGGAATAACGCCTGAAATTTCAGAAAAAATCGGATTTGATTTTGAAAAAATGTTTATAAAAAGCATAGAGCCTTACATAAAAAAAGAAAATATTTATTTTATAGAAGGTACCCACAACCAGATTTCAGAACTTCTGGAAAAAGGAGGAGGCGGAATCCATTGTCTGTGTAATGAGATTCCTGCAGAAATCTCTCAACAAATCAAACCAAGCCCAATTTTATGATGTATGACTTATCTACTCTTCACTCTCAGTTTTAACCCCTACGCAGTAGCCGGGAAGAATGTGTGAGATTGGTATAAACTTTGAAGCGTATTTTGCTATATTTGTACCCGGGTTAGCAAGCGATGTTACCAAACAGGCATTATCAGCTTGCTCTGCCCAATCTATCAAGTTTAGGTCTCTTTTCTCCTGTTTATGAGAAAAAAATGAATTGATAGTTTTTGAAGCCTTATTTCCGGCTATAACGCCGGTACCAAGACTCGCAAACCCTCCGACAAAACGTATGATTTTAGATTTCGTAAAAGAATTGACTGCTGCCATTCCTAACCCTACAAAAACACTTGGAAAAATATAATTTCCGACAAGCTGAACAACTCCCTCTTTTATTTTGGCCTTAATATTTTGAGGGTCTGTCACAGCGCCTGCTGTAAAACCGCCTAGAATAGAAGAAGTTGCCATAAGCATGACATCTCGGGCATTAAATTCCAGTCTATAAAGATTTTTTGCCAAGCTTTTTCCGGCTGTCATATTATGCTTGCGCCCAGCTGCAATTATCGTCATAGCAGCTGATAAACCGGCAACACTGCCTGTGAAAGAAGTCGCTTTATTTTTTAAATTCTGATTGTACTGCTTAAAAGGAAAGCAGGAATTCTTCTTGCTGTTTATATTCAAACTCATATGTTATTTTATATACCTAATAAAAGAAGTCTGCAATAAATTATATAATAAAAACTTTTACAAAAATCTATGCTAGATTATTTATGTCTTTTGGTGGACATTTCTTGTCGATAATAAAATTTTAAACCTTTTTCTGCAATTCTTTATCCGAAACACGGGCTATTGAAAAAAAAATTCATTTTTGATACGATTATTAGAGAATTGCTTAACAAAATTTTACTTAACATTTCTTAATACTTAGGAATAAATTGTTAATTTTTTTTGTGTAGCGTTTTTTATATATATAGAAGTTGTGTGTAAGGAGTTATCTATGAAGATTAACGCAATAGGTACTGATTATTCTGCCGTAAAAACAAGGCGAGCTGAGAACAAAATTCAGAACAATATTCCAAAAGGCATGTCGATGATTTCGTTTAGAAGTGGGAATCCGCGACATATTGCTCACGTTGTAGCGGAAGAACCGCTCTTTGGGTTTAATGGCGGCGGAGTTGGTACTGTTGTTAATGATTATAACTTTTTAGACAAAGACGCTGATAAGATTATTAAAATTATCCCTATGTATAATCAGCAGGTTAAATATAAGGTAGGTGTTGATGATATGCCTATTCCGCAAGAAGTTGAAGTTAGGTATATCCCAAATAATTTACCACCGAATCATCCGTTTAAAGGCAAAGAAAATATGGCTTTTATTACAAGCGAAGCCATTGACAACTCAACGGATATGGTAGAATTCCTACAAAAAAGCTCAAATAAAGTTTTTCTACTGGATGAAGTCAAATCATCCAGTATGAATTGGGGATTTGAGGACAACGTTCCAATAAAACTTTTTAAGGCTCAGAAGAACGATAACCTTGTAAAGGCAATGGATTCTAAAGGTATGAGCAAAGAATTACAAAACAAATTAGAATTCGTGTTTGCTTATGTTGATTCAACGGCCAGCATGCCTAAGCAATATGCGGATGGCATGAGCTATTCAAGTGCAACCGGCAGTGAACTGGAAAAAAGATTTGCCTCCGGCTGGAAAGGTCAGGACTACGCAAAATTTGATAAAGCAATAGTAGAGCTGTTACCAGGACTCAAAGACAAATATGGAATAGATCCCGGATATATTCTCTGCTCGGATGGACAATCAATGTTAACAATGCATTATGCAGCTCAGAAAAATGCCGCAGGCGATGCTTATTGGCAAGATAAATTCCTTGGCGGTGTAGGCCACAACATGAATAGAGGATATATTCAAGAAATGGGTGCCAGACAGGCCATTGTCAATCTTGGCGCAACAAAAGAAGATTTATTGAAGTTAATAAATAGTAAAGAATATATTGATGCTGTCAGAAACGGTGAAGAAGAAAAATTCCTTGATGAAGTAATTCTAAAAAATTTCTACAAAAAGAATTCCGGTATGAATGCTTTTTCAGTTCCCATATATTATGCTGAAAAGGGATATGTACCAATGCTTACAACAGTTTCAGAAGGATATCATGATTCAATAATAACAAATGAGCTGGTATCACCTCTGTATGAAGACTTGAAAAAGCTTGATACGTTAGGACGTTTTAAAGGTATTACAAATCCTTTGATGGATCCTAAAATTACACCATTTGAAGATAGTATTTTCCTGCCTGGCTTTGGAAATGATACAAAATTAAAACTTGAAGACGGCTCGATTGTTACTGTAAATAAATTACAACATTTTGATAAAAATAAAACCGATTTAAAATCGGTTAGAGAAGTTAAACGCCAAAATAAAATTAACCTGTTAGAAAGATTTAATCCTAAATTTATTAATGCAGAAATTATTGATAAAGAGGGAAAAGTTATTGGCGACCCCGATCAAGGTCGTATGCAAATTCTTACAGGGTTAAGCAACAAAACAGCTAAATTATATGGCGGCATTTCTGATGAGTATCTTCAAAAACTTAAAAACGGAAAAGATGTAAAACTCGTTGTAAGCTGGGGCAGAGGTGATTTGCAAAAAGGGATGGATACTGTCATAGATTCATTTGAAAAATATATAGAAAAACATCCGGAAGACGATGCAATATTACTACTGGGCGGTCCAATGGATAATGAAGAAGCTCAAGCTGTCGTTGAAAAATTCAAAATGGCAGAATCCAAGCCCAAATTGAAAGGAAGAATGCTGTTCTCTGAAGGCTGGGCTCCTGGAAAAGATTGGGCGATGTGTGCTGATGTTGCACTGCTACCATCAAGATTTGCTCCTTGCGAATTAACTGACCTTGAAGCAAAGAAAGCCCTTTGTACACCTATTGTTCCTAATGTTCAGGGTATGGCACAGAAAAACTTTGATCCTTCAATCCCAGAAGAAGCCAAACTTATGGATGGATATAAAGGCAAGCATGAATACTTTATGACAGAAGAAACGGCATTGAATGCTGCAGGAGAAGATGCTAAAAAAGAATTTGAAAAAGTTAAAAATAGTGTAAAAGATGAAATAGCAAAAGATTACAAGGGTAAACTAAATAAAGACATTCCTGATAAATTATTGAAAGCAGCTATAGAAGGCGATGACAGTTATCAGAAAGCTCTTAGAAAACTCAGAGATTCTGTAATTTCAGATGAAATGGCAAGCTGCTTAGAAAGAGCATTGATTACAGACCGAAACGGTAAAAATGCTGAAACAATCCTTGCTAATCAAATTAAAGCCGATACAACCTGGTTCGGAAACGCATGGCTAAGCAAAACAGGAAAGTCTGCCGGAGAATTATATTCAGAATACCATTTTAAAAACAAAGGTAAAAATATATCTGAAAAAGATTTAATTAAGCTTGATTTTTCCGGCTTAACACCTTTTAAAGGGAATGGTAAAACCGGCGGAATTCACTTTGATGCCAAAACCAAAAAGATTGCAGGATTTGCTCTTGGAATAGCAGCGCTTGCAGGGCTCGGCGTTGCCGGTTATAAATCAGGTTGGCTCTCTCCAAGGTTTGAAGAAGATCCTAAGCCGCACGGACATCTTTCCTGCGTAGGTTAAGTTAACGAAAGGAGTATAATATGAAAGTTTTACAAGTTAATAAGGTCTTTAGTGGTAGTAACAAGATTGCTAATCAAGAAAAACAATTGAATTTTAAAGGTTTATGGGGGGATACTGAATATGATTCATACAGTTCTAGAGAATGTGAGGATTCCTATACTATGCACCATTACTATCCATTCAAGAATGAATCAAAGAAAGAAATAGATGCCATTGTTGAACGACATTCTTTTTATGAGACGTATGCCGCGAATGTTTATGATGCAGTAACGCAGACAACATCTGTAAGCGTTATTGTACATGAGGCTCTACCCTTTACAGCAAAAGACTTTACAGATTATCTAAATAATTGTGTATCTAACCTGAAAAGAATAGTTATTGAAAAACATATTATTGAAAAAAATTTACGCAAAACACTATAATTTTATGTTAATATATATTCTATGATTCTAAAAACATATATTGAACCGCCAATTGATAATAATAATTACCTATTAATAGATGAACAATCCAAAGAGGCAGCTCTTGTGGATTGTTCGGCTGTTGATGATGATATAAGACGTGATTTGGAAGAGTATGGAGCGAAGCTCAAATATATTCTTTTGACCCATGGGCATTTTGACCACATCGCAGGAATTAGACCGGGGCTTTTGAACGTCAATCCACATCCCCAAATTGTTATGAACAAGGCAGATTTAGGATGGCTTGAAAAAACAAATCAGTATTTACCAATGTTTGGAATGCCTCCGATTACTATTCCTAAAATTGATATTTTTGTAGAAGACGGTGATACTTTAAAACTCGGCGGTCTGGAAATAAAGGTTATTCACACACCGGGGCACACTCAAGGCGGGGTTTGCTATCTTGTTGATGGAAAACTTTTTTCGGGCGACACAATTTTTAGGGAATCTGTCGGCCGCTGCGACCTTGAAGGTGGAGACTTTGACCAAATTATTGACAGCATTGAATCCAAAATATTCACTTTACCCCCGGAAACACTTATTTATCCTGGGCATGGCAGAATGACTTCCGTTGAATGGGAAAAGGAACATAACAGGTTTATGTAAGAAAGAGAAAATTATGAAGAAATGCAGAATAACGGTTTTGAAGAAAACTTTTGATGAAGAATTAGCAAAAGAATACGGAGCAGAAGGCTTAACAGCTTGTCCTATGCTAAGGGAAGGGCAAGTATTTTATGCTGATTACGCTTGTCCGGAGGGTTTTTGTAACGAGGCTTGGAAGGCAATATATCAATATGTCTTTGCGCTTGCGCACGGTGCCGGCAAAGAAATTTTTTACTACGGTGACTGGATAAGAAAACCCGGCGTTGCAATATGTTCTTGTAATGACGGGCTGAGACCGGTTATCTTCAAAATAGAATCTACAGAGGAAGAATCACAAATAGATTATGTGCCGGTAAAGTAAGATAAGCTGACTCCGGGTTTTAGACATCCAGATTTTTAACTATATTCTTAACTTCATCCAGAGATTGCAGACTAAATTCATTTACCGGAGTATTTTCGAGTAATTTTGTAACAGCCTTATCTTCTTCCGTGCCTATTTTTGTTTCAGCGTATAATAAAGCCATTTTTTCATTGTTTGGATATTTTTCACAACCTTCATCGACAGCTTTTGAGATATTTTTTATACTTTCATTACAGATATTTGCATAACCGTTTTTATGTTCTTTTGTAAAAACATAAAACGAATGATAATTCTCATCAATAACATCTTTGACCGGAAGTTGTGTATTTTGTTTAAGCCAATTGAGAGAATAATTATTTCCGGTTTCTTGCATGCTTTTTACGGCGTGGCGATATGAGGGGTTTTCAAATATGTACATTGTTTTAAGCGGTTTTGGCGTAAAATAAACGATAATAGACCTGAGGAATCCTCTTAGTTTTTCTCCTGTTGCCTGGTGCAAAGTTTTTCCGAAAACTTCGGAACATTCTTTGTAGTTTTTAGGATTTGCAAAGGCTTTATGAGAAATTTTAACAAGATTTACGGCTTTGAAGCTTGGCGTCTTTGCAGAGGGGAAATGAGTTGGTTGACTTACTTGCATTATATAAATCCTTTCATTTTTTTATTACACACTTGTACTTATTGATAAAACATGTGAATATAAAAATTTGCCCTATTTTTTATTTGAACTTAGGGTTAACTTTATTATATTGGGAATAGCTGTTTTAAGCCGTTGTATCAGTTTTTTTCCAGTATAATTTTTATACTTACGGTAGAAAAATTTTTCTTGTTATATTTTTCTAATTTTTTTAGAATTTCTTCGTTCGGGTAACGGGACTCATGCCAGTCGCGAAATTCTCGGATTTTGAATTTGCTGCGGTTGATTATATCAAGATAATCATCAAAGAAAAGCCTGTTTGTGGTTTTACCGCTTACTATCTGGTTAACGATTCTTTTACTGGTTTCATCATCATAATTTTGCAAGAGTTTTTCATACAACTCCTCTTCAGAATAGATTAAATGTCCCCATTTATCCAGCTTTAGATTATTAAAATTAATCCATCCGTATTTAGACGAAGATATACTTGTGTGATGTCCTTTGTAGCAGGAGTAAATCGGCCCCATTAAGGCGCTCAGACTCCCTCCTGGTGCAAGTAAGTCATACATTCGCTCCAGAGATTCTTCCAGATTTGTAATATGCTCAAAGCAGTTTGTTGAAAATATCAAGTCAAAACCTTCGTCTTTTGAAAAATCAGAAATGCGTTCTTTATATGTTTTATAAAAATCCGTATTAATATCGGTAGACGATTTGTATGGGTCAACGCAGGTCCAGGAGCAGGCACCAAGTTTTTGTGTAACATCAGGGGGAGTAATCCCCCCGACTTCAAGGACTTTTTTGCCGCGAAACATTTGTCTTGTATCACAATCTTTAATATGATTTTTCTCCCAAACCTGCAGGTTCGGCATATCGCCATCAGTAATCATTTCTACACCAGCTCTTCCGGTATTGCATAAAGCACTGTTTCGGATAATTTCGGAGAATAATGCCCGAGTCTGAATTTATAATTCTCAAGATTTTCTTTTAGATAAAGCGGAATATTAATAAAATCCTCGCTTGAGTGATAAATTGAAATTGCAAGCTGCGGACGGCATTTTTTTATAGCTTCCATTCCGCCTTTTAAGGCTGAAGGTTCTGCCCCTTCTATATCCATTTTAATGAGGTCCGGTATTATTTTACGTTCTCGGCAAAAATTATCTATTGTATCTACATCAATTTCGCGACATTCCCATATCAGAGGATCAACCGGCCTATTATGATTTGTTAGTTCATCACCAAAAGAAGCGCCGGAATGAGTTTTATTAATATAAAAATTTATTTTTTTCGGACAATCTCCGAGCGCCAGAGGAACGATCTCCAGCCTATCGTTTAATATAAAATCTTCTACACAAGCATTTCGCGCAACATCGTATATTGCTTCAAATCCATAAACCTTTTGCAAATTTACCAGCTGCCTATTGTATGCTATTACATTAAAGCCGTCATTCAGACCAGCATCGAAAACAATCTTCACAGCATCTTTATTGATTTTTTCCAGATACTGTTTTTTTACAATCAGACTTGTTTTGTATTTATTAGAAATATTTTCATAGAAGAATTCTGATAGCGTTTCCAGGTCTAATACATTTTTTCTTACATTAAATATTAGTTTGTATAATTCTTTGTCCTCTTGTTTATCAAAAATATCAATAACCTTTGAATAATTTTCATCGTTTAAAATTCCCGAATTATTTCTATAATAATCACTTACAAAAAGAGTTTGAGGAACAACAGGAATATCATATATGTCAAAAGTGTTAATCATTCTGTTTTCATCTGTGCGTGTTGACATTATAACGATATCGTAATTTGCTCTCAAATCTACAGCCTCTTTTAATCTCCACACAGGCAGGCCGCAGAATGTTTCCTTTTTATAATTATTATCTATAAATCCTATAACCGTAGAATTAGGTTTTAATATTGCTAAATCGTTTTTTATCTTTTCGCCGGTTGGGCAGGCCCCAAAAACAACAATTTTACTGTTTTCAGGCACTTTATTATACAAATCTTCCAATAATTTTTCTTTATTCATTTTTCCTCCTTTATATTGTTTCAACTTTTATGGATTTTGTAATATTATTTTTGATATATTCGTTTATTTCTGCACTCCGCTCCTCTACATAATGAACTATAGTTATGATTACAACATCAGGATTGAGTTTCGCTAAATCTTTTGGCGCATAAATTCTATATTTCCCAATATATTCTCCCCATTTTTCGGGGTTTTTGTCTATTATACCAAGGATATTATCATGATTTAGTTGATATCTTTCAACAAAATCTTCCAAGAACAAACTTGCACCCCAAAATACTATTTTCTTATCCTTGGCCAGATCGTAGATATGTCTATATGCAAATTCTTTATGATAAATTATGTCTTCGTAATCTTTCCAATCATCTTTCATAAGCTCTTTAAAAGCTTTTACAAATTCATCAAACTGATTCCCGAACATTTTTCGCTGAATACATTTCAATTTTAACCAATCTTTAAAACTTTGCTTATAAGTTAATTCTAAATCTGCGTACAATCCATGTTTTAACAAATAGTTTTTCAGTTCTACATACTGCCTTATACCATTAATCGAATTACTGCTTGAGGTTATACTATTAGGGCGATAGCACCTATAATTTATAAAAGCCTTGTCTAGAATAACAATTCTTGAAGCACATATCCTTGCTATATATCCCAGAGCAGCTCCATTACTGGAACTTAAATCCGGGAAACGCAGATTATTTTTGTCTAATAACTCTTTTTTGTATAACACCTGCCAGGATTCTGGGGCAAACATGCTAAAAATTGTCTCAGGACAATCCTTCCAACAAAAAGGTTTATCAAATATTGCAAGACTCTTGTTAACAGGGTGCAAATCTCCCCTTTCTATAAATTCTCCTTCCGGAGTGCGTTTTATCGCGGTACAGACAACCATATCCGTATCATACTTAACTGCAGCATTGTACATTTCTTCAAACATGGCCGGCTCTATAAAATCATCAGAGTCCAGAAACTGTATGTATTTGCTTTTTGCAAGACTTAATGCTAAGTTTCTTGCAGGCCCAACGCCCTTGTGGTCTTGTTTGATTACGGTAAAGCGTTTATCTTTATTTTTATATTCCTGCAAAATCTCAAAAGACTTATCATCGGAGCCATCGTCAACACAGATTACCTCAAAATCTTGGAATGTTTGGACAGTGATGCTGTCCAGACATTCTCTGAGATAATTTTCTACATTATATACGGGTATTAAAACACTTATTTTTGTTTCGCACATATTATTTTCCTATATTGTTTCTATGCTGATATTTTGAATATTATTTTCTTTACAATATTCTCGCACTTCCTGCGCCCGTTGTACAGTAGAATTAATTATTGTAACTATTATTTTTTCAGGTTTTAATCCCTTCAAATCCTCCGGCGCAAAGATTTCGTATTGCCCTATAAATTTTCCCTTCTTAACAGGGTTTTTGTCTATAATTCCAATAATATTGTTTGAGTTTACATTATATTTTTTGATGAATTTTTCTAAAAACAGACTTGCGCCCCACAGAACAATTCCGGCTGCGCTGTTGCATTTTATATAGAGGGCTGTTTCTTTAGCTGTATTAAGTATTAGTGTTTCTGTCATAACTTGAAGAATTGCTTCATAGTAAGGTGTTTTTCTTGCATTTTGCCAAAACTCCGGCGCATAAGGTACCTCCGGATTATTCCACGGTTTAACGGGGGAGGTGTAGTGTATAATATTCGGATTGGCTGTTGAATATAAAAAGTCTTGCATTAAATTGTTATCTTCTATTCCGATACATTCTCTATTTGAAAATAACAAATGATACTGCATATTCCAAATCCACGAAACAAACTTAACTCTGCCTTCAAACACTATATTCAAAACATCTTGATCCTGCCATTTTAAAGGTTTTGAGAATGCCTTTTTCAAGCGTTCAACATAATCTTGCTTATCTTGTATGTTTAATAAATTAAATAACACAACTCCGGCATTAAAATAATCATACGGATTTTTTAGTCCCAGCTCTTCTTTGACTTCCGTTATTCTCCCTTTAAAGCGCTCATGGCCGAGAAGGTATATAATAGAATCTCTAACGGCAAGTATTTCGGCATTTTCATCATTTATAGCAAACAGTTCTTTTAAAGACGAATTAATAATAATATCCGCATCACAATAAAGAACTTTTTCATACCCTTTAAAAATTATCGGAATAAACACTCTAAAATATGTGCTTATATCCCAATAGTCTTTTACGGACAAATCAAAATCCGAAAAACTTGATAAATAATCAGATACGGAAAAGAATTCCAGTCTCAAATTTTTATTTATTAAACTCTCAAGAGTTTTTTTATTTGCCTCGCTTATTCCGTTATGCAAAACAACAATATCATATTTTTCATCCGAAGATAAATTGTTTACCAAAGAGCTTAAAGCTGCGGAAAAGAATTTTACGTAATCATTGTTCAGAGAAAAAACTATGCAATTTTTATTTACGGAACCTTCAATGTAATTAAGTTCCGTTTTTTCCCATTCAGCTTTTTTATTAAAATATTTGTTGAAAAAATTTTGAATTATTTGCAAATCCTCAACGGTTGCTAGACTAGAATCATTCAGGCACAGAAGTTTTGGTTTTTTCATAACAATTTCTGATTCTAAATTTTTTGCAGCTTCCGTGGACGCATAAAAATTTTCTACGTGTTCACTGAAATTTTGGGTATAAACTTCCGGATTCTCAATAATTTTACAGCCTTTCCGGGCTATTGCATACAGGTTTATTATATATCTCTGAATTGTGTTTTCCTGTCTGAAATTTGCAAACATTGTTTTTTCAAATTCTTCTTTAAATACCAGCTTGCATTCTTCAATATAACTTTTCCTGTAAGCGTCTATGCAGTGCGCCGGCTCGTATGAAGGACAAGGTAATTCAAACTTATTACTAAAAACTTTCTCTGTATAAATTGTACTTCTCAAATACAAATTAGATGCAAGGTCTTCTTCACTCCAATTTTGTTTTCTTAGGCGTACTATCGGGCGCATTGCTTCATCAAAGAAATAATCGGGCTCTACGGGATTTGAGAAAAACATATCGTCATTTGCGTATAAAAAATATTCAGAAAGTTCCGGTATATTTACAATACAAGTTTCAATCGCATGGCTGTTAAATGTCGGCAGAGCTTCTTCCGGCAGGATGTCTTTATGGTTTACCATTTTTATCTTTGGATGGTTTGTGTCAAGCCATTTCGGAGTTTGCCCGTCTGTCACAATAAAAATTCTGTTTATCCAGGGTGCGAACATCTGAGCCGAGCGCAGGGAATACTTTAATTCGCCGTTATCTCTAAACCTTACATCGTCATTATTTTGAGGGTTTGCGGAAACACCGAGTTTGTTCGCCCAGAATCTTCGTTTCTTCTGCCATTTTTCATCTTTATCATCTACCCAGAGGTAAACCAAATCTATTTTTATATCTTTCAAAACTTTAACTCCTCTTCAAAGATGTTTGGCAAAAGCTCTACGTTCGGATATTTTTCTTTAAACTCCTCTTTTAAAGATTCATAAACAAACTCATTATTGGATAAAACCGTCAAAATCACGCCGTCCGGTTTTAGCTCGTTTATCGCTTCCGGTGGGTAAATTGTATAATTGCAGAAAGGTTTGCCTGCAGATGCGGCATTTCTGTCAATTATTCCTAAAATATTCGGATTCTTTTCCGTTTCTTTTTCCAGCACCTGTCCGATAAAAAGACTTCCGCCCCAGAGCATTACTTTTTTATTTCCGATAAACTTCTTGAGATATGTGGGTGTAATATAATCTTTTTTCAATGCCGATTGATATTTTTGCCAATCGTTTGGTAAAAGTGCTTTAAACTCCTGAAGAAACTTTTTGTACTCATCATCATTACAGTAACTTATCTCCGCCCTTATATGGTTAATAAAAACTTCTTTGTATGCGTTTTCATACTCAGGCAAAAATCCTCGTGTTTTGAGAAAATCGCCTAAATACATACAGGATTTAACTGCATCAATCGTATGTTTTGAACGCATACTTGCAAGGCTATGCGGACGGTTGAACCTATAGTTGACAAGTTCTTTATTGAAAGCAACAATTCTATTGGCACAAATCATAAGACTGTGCACAAAGGCTATATCTTCATAAATCGTAAGCGGAGGAAATTCAAGATTATTCTCTTTTAAAAACGACTTTTTGATTAATTTATTCCATATAACAGGGGAAAATAAGGAAAATATATTATCTTTGAACTCCTCGCGGTTGAAAATCCTCTCCAACGGAACTTTATCAATGTTGATAGGAAAATTTGGACTCCCTGTTTCTGTCACATTTCCATCATCATCAACTTTTTTTGAGGAACAAACCGTTAAATCTGCATCATATTTATCTGCTCTTTCGTACATTTCTTCCAGCAACGTCGGTTCAAAATAGTCATCCGCATCAAGAAACATGATATATTTGCCTTTTGCAAGTTTAATCCCGTTGTTTCTTGCAGCTCCTGCACCGAAATGTCTTTGCTGCAAAATTACAAATCTGTCGTCTTTTCTTTTGTACTCCTCTAAAATCTCCAGAGACTTATCGGTCGAGCCGTCATCTGTACAAATTATCTCAAACTCCTGAAATGTTTGGTTAAGAATACTGTCTAAACACTCTCTCAAATATTTCTCTACATTATAAACTGGAATTATTATACTAATTTTTATTTCCACCGTTAATTCCCTATTAAGAACAGACAATGACTTGCCAAGCACAAGTGATAATTGCATACTGTTAAAAAAGGTGCACAAAAAGTGCACCCATATACACTGCTTATTTGTTAATTATATCCAAAAGTCTTTGCCATACTTCATCAATAGAACCGTTGGCATCAAGTTTGTATAGAACCCCCTTGTCCTCATAAAACTTAACAAGCGGCGCAGTTTCATTAAAATATGTGTCAAAACGTGCCTTTGCAGTTTCTTCATTATCATCGGCTCTGGTTTTTAAATCAACATTGCACTTATCGCATTTCCCTTCTGTTTTAGGAGGTTTAAATTTCTTGTTATAAATCTCTCCGCATACCGGACAAGATTGACGATAAATAATTCTTTCAATGAGAATTTGTGTATCTATATCAAAGTAGATAGCCTTGAAAACAGCTTCTTCACCGTTATCAACTTTCGCATTAATCTCCTCCAGCATTTTTGCCTGCTCTAAACTTCTCGGATAACCGTCCAGTACGTATCCGTTTTTGCAGTCATCTTCCGCCAGTTTTTTTGCAATAATTTTACCGACTAAATCCGCAGGAACAAGCTGCCCTTTTTCAATAAAAGATTTAGCGAATTTTCCTTCTTCAGATTCTTTTGCCATTTCGGCTCTTAACAACGACCCGGTATCTACATGGGGGAAACCAAGATATTCAGAAAGACGATTTGTTTGCGTTCCCTTACCGCATGCAGGAGGCCCTAAAAAAATTAGCTCTCTTTTTACCATTATATTAACATCTCCTTCCTTTTCCCTATTTTAATACAAAATGGAAAAAACGTAAATATTTATCTTGAAATTTTAAATAGAAGTAACTTTTTCTTTTTATATGATAGAATAAAGTTTATGGAAAAGATTTTTCTTGTTTTTAATACAGCCGCTATTGGCGATATGCTTGTTACTAACACACTTATCCAAAATATAAAGTATTATTATCAGGACTCAAAGGTTGTATTTATCTGTAATACGCCTTTTGTTGATGTTGCAAAATATCAGGACGGCGTTGATGATGTCGTTATTTTTGACAAAAACAAGAATAAAACCTTTAAGGGAGTGTTTGATTTTGTGAAGAATTTCCCTTACAAAAAGCCTTTTGCATCTTTTGTCACCTATTCAAATGAGAGAAATATTTTAATTTCAAGGCTATTGGGCTCAAAACACGTCTTATCAAATCACAAAGGTATTTATGGGCTTTTAAATACAAGAGAAAAGTTTAAAATTCCGGAATATATTCACATGAAGGACCGTTGGGCTGGAATGATAGAGGCACTTGTCGGAGAGTATCAGAATCTGCCGATAAAATACAATCCGCCGGAGGTTAATACGCCTGTAGTTCAGAAGGTTAAATCCCTCAAACGCCCTGTTATAATAAGCACTACAAGTAATTATTATAAAAAGGATATGGAAGTAAATGACTGTGTTGAATTATTCAAGTTGATGAATAATGAGGGCTTAACACCTGTTTATACCGGGGCAGGCGCGGTCAGTGCGGATTTTGCAGAGAAACTTGAGGGGTGTGAATTCGTAAACCTTGTTAATCAAACAAGTTTTGTAGAGCTTGCAAATATTATGAAAATCTGCGGAAGCTGTATAACTGTGGACACAGGAACTCTTCATTTTGCAAATGCTCTTGGGATTCCTGTAGTAAGTGTATTTTATGACGGGCATACAGATATGTGGGCGCCTGATGAGAGGTTATATCGGGCAAAAACGCTTGATGGGTATCATTCTCCAAAAGAGATTATGGATGCTTATAATGAACTTTGCGGAGCAAGGGTATGAAATTTGTAAGATATTTTGACGGACATATTATCATCAATTTACTTGGGGTTATTATTAGAATAAAACACTCCAGACCTTATGACTGTCCGGAGGTTACATCGCTCGGGGTTACGAAAATCAAGCGAGAAGAAAAAGTTGTAGTTTCTCTGACGAGTTTTCCGGAGAGGATTAATACCGTTGTGAAAACGATTAAAACACTTTTGAATCAGTCTATGAAGCCTGATGAAGTAATTCTTTGGCTTGCACCTGAACAGTTTCCGAATAAAGAAGCCGAACTTCCGCAAGAACTGCTTGATTTGAGACAGTACGGGCTTACGATTGACTGGTACAAAGACATCCGTTCTTATAAAAAAATTATACCTGCGCTTAAAAAGTTTCCGAATGCGGTTATTATTACAACCGATGATGACATTTATTATGCGGAGGACACGGTTGAGAGTTTGTATAAATCCTATCTGGCGCATAGAGGAGAGGTTCAGGCTCACAGGTGTGATTGGGTTAAGGTTGAAAAAGGCAAGATTACCTGGGAAAAAACAATGGAGCTTTTCAAAGACAAGCACAGAGGTCAGGCAAGTTTTCATAACAGACTTACCGGCTACGGAGCTGTTCTTTATCCTCCGGGATGTTTTTATAAAGATGTTGCCGAGGAAAACCTGTTCAGAGAAATTCTCCCGACCCATGACGACGTTTGGCTATGGGGGATGACTGTTCTTAGGGGATACAGAACGAGACTTGTTAAAGGATATTCTGAATCAATAAACTATGTAGAAGATTCCCAGCAGTATGGTTTGTGCAAAATCAACAAGGCCGGCGTCGGAATGTCTCTTGGAGATGCTTACGAGGCAATTCTGAAAAAATATCCGCAAATTCTTGATATACTGGAAAAGGAATAATATTAGCAGAATACTGTTAATTCTGGAGGAGTTTCAATAATGAAAATAAATATAGCGTACGCACCTGACGATAAATACGTAAACCAAACAATAGTTTCAATGGTTAGTGCTCTACAAAATAACAAGTCTCACGAAATTGAGTTCATTATAATGTACTCTTCTTTAACTGATGAAAGTGTAAAAAAGCTGAATGATATTGGAGCAAATGTCAGATTTCTTAAAATGGATGAAAGTATGTTTTCTTCGCTTCCTCTATCTCACTGGGTAACTGTTCAGGCATGGTTTAGAATAAAGCTTCCTGATATGTGCGAGGATTTGGATAAAATACTTTATCTGGACTGTGACACTCTTGTACTTGGAGATTTGGGAGAGTTATTCAATACAAATCTTGAGGGGAAATTCCTCGCAGGCGTAAAAGATATTTGGGGAGTAAACAGGTATGTGGAGCGTCTTGGGATGCAAAGCCTAATTTATTTGAATTCCGGTATGCTTTTGTTCAATTGCGATTACTGCCGCCGCGAAAAGTTCTTTGAAAAAATAGTAGATTTTGCAAAAAATAACGAAAAAATTATAGAATTCTGCGATCAGGATTCCATAAACAAAGTTGTGGACGAGAAAAAAGTTGTTTTATCGCCTAAATATAACTTTATGGATACTTGGTGGAGAAATGGGTATTATGAGTATTCGGGAGAATATGAAAAAGAATACCTTGATGCCTTTAAGAATGCCGTAATAGCACATTGCACAGGACCAAAGCCGGCTTTTAAGGGGTGCGGAAATGTTTATAAAGATATCTGGTGGGAGTATGCAAAATTAACCCCAATTTATGATGAACTCCAAAAGGATTATGAAAATTCTAAAGAACCGAATTTGGGGCCAAAATTAGGTGAAAAGTTATTCTCTATCAAAAATGAGTACGCAGGACGTACAAAGACAAAAGTTTTGAGACTTCTGGGAGTAAAAATAAAACTCGGCAAACCGCTTACGCCGGAGGATATTGACCGTAAATACAGAAAAAAGGAACATCGAAAGTTATCTAAAATCAAATTTGATATTCCCCCATTTTATGCTGACGATTACAACAAAAATACTAATATTGATTTGATAACAATATCTTTTAACAATCCTAAGGTTGTAGAATATCAAATAAAATTAATCCGAAAATTTCTAAACGGAAACTATATCCAGATTATTTGCGATAATTCAAATGTAAAAGAAAAATCAGAAGCAATACGTAATGTTTGTGAAAAATTAGGCGTGACATTTATTAGAATAAACGCAAAACAAAACCCTAACGGTTACAGCGACTCTCACGGTATTGCGCTAAACTGGGTTTACCAAAATATTGTAAAGGCAAGACAGAATGATTTTGCCTTTCTGGACCACGACATTATGCCTGTTGCTCCTGTAAATATTGAAGAATATCTGCATGGACAAGATTTTTACGGAGCGCAAGGATGTCCTCATAAATATTATATACTTAATAAGGGGATGTGGTACCTTTGGCCGGGTTTTTCGTTTTTTAGATATAGTGCCGTAAAGAACAAAAAAGCAAATTTCGGCAAATGGCGCAGGTTTGGTTTTTTGAAAGTTAAAGTTGTTGGTGCTGATACCGGAAGCGCTAATTGGCCGGTATTGTATTCAAAATACAATGTACAAAACTTGGAGTTTGCCGATTCTTTACATTGGAATATAAGGCAAAATTCGCCGGTAAAAGGGGAAGATATCAGAGCTTTGGCCCAAACAGACTTAGTTCAGTATATAGATAATAAGAGATGGCTTCATATAATAGATGGGTCTGAATGGCAGGATTCATTAGGAAAATCTGAACTTGTCTATAAGATTTTGGATGAGTGCTTCCAAGCTTAACAATAATACTACTAAATCAAAAGATAAAACGGACACATATTGTATGTATCCGTTTTATCATCATCTATAAATGGTGGGGGTTAGAAGACTTCTCTTGGATTTTCTTCACGCTCGAATAGTTTCGCAAATGAACCTTTGGTTCAATTTTGCTCAATATTCTCGCTACCCGGACTAGCTCGCTTTCGTTCGCGTCGTCCGTCCGAAAATCCGCCGAACTTCTGGGTCAGAAGTTCTCGTCTTTAAACTTGTACAAAATAAAAAGGACAATAACAAAAGTCATTGTCCTTTTTATGGTGGGGGTAAAGCGGCGAAGTTCGAACTTTTTGAGATACATAAAAGAGCTGATTGAAGAACTCAAAAAGTCAGATACAGTCTTGCTTTTAGAATATTATCAAGTATTTAAACAATCAGTTAGCTGTCATTCTGAACTTTGCAAAGCAAATTATAACTTGTTGTCACCCTGAACTTGTTTCAGGGTCTTACCAAATTGAAGTTTCTGTTTCCAACTGGTAAGATCCCGAAAGGGGTAAATAAAATTTGTAGGTTTTACGCTTAACTGCTCCGCATGATTGAAGAAAATTCGGGATGACAGCACGCTTAGTGTCAACTAACAAGTATAAAAGGAGGTATTATGAAAATCAGAAAAGATGTAAACGTGATAATCACATTTGACGACTGGAGTTTATTTAAGAGTTTTGAAATGTAATGAATTAGCCTGTATTGCCAAAGGTGTTTAGGTCTTAGCGATTTGATACGAATTGACTGAAATTACTCAAATGGGTCTTTTATTACTCTTTTTGTCCCACAAAAATCAAAGCCAAATTTGAATAAATCCACAAAACTCAGACATACTCTATATTTTGGCTATGATAAAGATGGGACACAAAAGTCCCATTTGACATTGCTATTTTTCAAGTCGGAAGTTAGCCGGAAGTATTCACAGTCTTTAAATAGCAGTAAAATTTGCATTTGAAATACATTACAAAATCACAAAAATTAATTCTAAATTTTACAACTTTCAGTCAAGTATTTGTTGCAATTTCATATATTCATCTTTGAATTTTTCAGAATTTATATTAGCCAAATTTTTTAAATTTTGTATCTTCCATTTTATAGCAGGAAGATTTTCAACATTTTGAATATTTAAACTATTAAAATCAAAATTTAAAGAAACAAAATTCAGTAATTGATTTTTGTATTTATTTTTTAAATTTTCTTGAATAAAACTAATTAAATATTTTAAGGTTTCAATATGTTGTTCGTAGGTAAAATCGGTATCCGTCATACCTTGAAATTCTGAATAAAAAACAGATTCCCTATCCAAAATATTTGGAACAATAATTTCATACAACGGTCTATTTGCGGATAATAACATTACAACAAAACCTTCTATAATTTCATCAGAAATTCCACCATTTTGAATTAATTGATAAATGTCAAATAAATCTCGTGGATGTTGCCGATCCAATGCTGCACATATTTTTCCACCATAAACTTCTGATTTTGATAATACAGGAAAATCAATATAACCAAATATTTCTTCTGCACTTTCACAAATTGAAATAATTTTAGGTTCTTTAATACAACCCCTTAAGGTATAATTAGGTTCAATTTTTACAGTAGCAAAATCCTTATCTTGGCATATAATTTTCTTCTCTTTATCTCCACGGATAAAAGATTTGTAACCAAGTTCTTGTAAATTACTATTAATTCTTTCCAATGCCTCATTAATTTTAGAATAGGCAATATCGCGAATATCAAAATTGATATACGTTAAATCAATATCTACAGATAGTCTTGGTAAATCAGAATAAAAAAGATTGATTGCTGTCCCACCCTTTAATGCAAAACAATTCTCTTTTGCAATATATGGTAAAATTTTTACTAATAACTTAACTTGATCAAAATATTGTTGATTTATCATATTATATTTATCTTCTTTACTACAATATTATATTTTTTGTCTAATTGTCCACCCTGTTCAATAACCCGTTTTCCAGTTCCTAAATCAATACATGATGTATCAATTTTTCTAATCCAAGGGAAATTAGCTTTTTCTGCGATGTATAAAAAAATTCTTTTAACTTTTATATTTGTACATTTCTCTAACAATTCCTGCATAAGTTTTGGATTTAAAACCGAAATGGTATCTATTAACTCAATAAATTCATCTAAACTATTTTTCTTCGGTATTAAATAGAGCATTTCTAATAAAGCACGTTCTATAGAGGATATTTTAATTGAAAAATCCTTTTCGTTATATGTTAAAAATCCAATATCTTTTGGTAAAAATTCAGTTTTAACTATTTCAATATTATTTTTATAATTATTGTTAAACCAAGATGGAATATTTTCACCTCTATAACCATAAATAAATATTTTTCGGTTAAAAGCTATATTATGATTTATTCCTTGTAATGAAAGAGCAGAAATACCACCAATATGAAAACTTAAGCCTAATTGTTCTTGTAATGCATAAATAGCACCATTCATTTCCACTTTATCGTTTAGTTTTGAATAGGCTCCATTGCCAATATATTTTAACCACCCATTTTTTTTGTATGCGTTGCGTAAACTTCTGGAAATGCCCTGCGTTTCAAGCCACGATGAAGTTACTACTGTGCCATGTGGTATTTTTTGTAATATTTGGTTTAAATTTGTTTCGTTTTGCATAATCACATTTTACATATTAGCACATTTTTAAACTAAATAAAAGTTATTAATACTTATTTACAAAATCGTAGGTCATTAATAATGTAATTTTCTAATCTCATTTCCTGTTTTACTTTATAAAAATCTTTTCTAATTTTTCGTTTTAAGGATTTCTTTTGTTGTTCATCATCAGTTAGCGCAACATATATAATTGGATTTAATAATTGTAAGGGACGCCAAGCATAACAGCCATCTTTATTATTATAGATTGTATAATTTATATCATCGAAATTTGCAGGCTGTTGCGCTGCGTTTATACAAAATGTTTTTAATTCTTTTGTTTGAAGCTTTTTATCTAACTTATTTAATAATTTTTGAAATGAAAAATATTTTGGCAAAAGAATATTTGAATAACTTTCTTCTTTAAGAAAAAAATCTTTTGCTTGCCTTCCAAGTTACATGTCAAACTTGGGATACTTTATCTCAAACTCCCTGACACAACACACAAAGAAAAAATATCTAAAGAGATTCGAACTTCTAAAACTGACAATACAAAAGAGTTTTAGCGATCTTTTTAAAATTCTTTCAAAATGTTCGAAATTTGCAAACGCAGACCACGAGCGAAAAGCCACTAAAAAAGAGCCTTTTTGGCTCTTTTTAGAAATGGTGGGCGTTAGAAGACTCGAACTTCTGACCCTCTCCTTGTAAGGGAGACGCTCTACCAACTGAGCTAAACGCCCATTATATTTCAACAAGGATTATAATAATCTAAACAAAATCTTATGTCAAATACTTTGTTTATAATCCGCTTAATGTATTTAATTTATTTTCTGCTTTGTATAAAATATAGAGAAAATAAGAAAGGAGTTTTTATGGAAATTAAAGTTGTTGAAAACGCAAAAGCCATTGAGTCCGATATCCTCATTGTTAATTTGTTTGAAGGAGAGAAAACTTCTATTGAGCTTGCTAATACTTATGCAGTAGAGCAGGATAATTTTAAGGGGAAGTTTGCAGAGACATATCTGCTTCCTACTTATGGAAGAGAAGTGTTTAAGAAAATTCTTATTCTGGGACTTGGCAAAAAAGAGGAGTTCAATCCGGATAAGTTGAGAGAAGCTGTTTCAAAAGCCATTAAAAAATCTATGCAGATGGAAGCTAAAACAGTTGCATTTTCGCTTGATGGAATAGATTTCGATTATTCCGAACAATTTACAATAGGTGCATATATTGCCGATTATGCTTTTGACAAATACAAATCCGAGAAGAAAGATAATAAAATCCAAGAAGTTTACGTTCAAGCAAATGCAGAGCTTGTAAACAAAGCAGAAAAAATCTCTGCTGCAATGACATTTGCCCGTAATCTTGCAAATGAGCCGGCCCAGTTTGCAACACCATCTGAGCTTGCTGCTATTGCATGTGATTTAGGCCTGGAAACAAAAATATATAATAGAGATGAATGTGAAAAGATGGGCATGGGAGCTTTTCTCGCTGTTGCAAAGGGCAGTATTCAAGAACCTAAATTTATTCATATAAAATATCAAGTTGATAACCCTAAGAAAAAAATTGCTATTATTGGTAAGGGTATAACTTTTGACAGCGGCGGATTGGACATTAAGCCCCCGTCATCAATGCTTACGATGAAAGACGACATGTCAGGGGCAGCCTGCGTACTTGGTGTTATGAGTATTATAAGAGAATTTCATCCTCAGGTAGAAGTTCACGGAATAGTTGCGGCTTGCGAAAATATGCCCGGATGCAGTGCATATAAACCGGGTGATATTCTAACGGCTAAAAACGGCAAAACTATTGAGATTGACAATACGGATGCAGAAGGCCGCCTAACCCTTGCAGACGCCCTTTGCTACGCTTGCGAACTCGGTGTTGATGAGGTAATCGACCTTGCAACACTGACAGGTGCTTGTATGGTAGCTTTGGGAACGCAGGCATCCGGTATTATGGGTAATGATGAAACCTTGGTTAAGAACCTGATTGATACTGCAAAAAGAAGCGGTGAGCGTTTCTGGGAACTCCCTCTGTGGGAAGAATACTTTGACAGCCTGAAAAGCGATATTGCGGATATGAAAAATACCGGTTCTCGCTGGGGCGGAGCTTCTACTGCCGGAGTGTTTTTACAAAAGTTTGTTAAAGATGTAAAATGGGCACATATAGATATTGCAGGAACTGCGTTTTTTGAAAAACCTCAAAAAGAATTTATTAAAGGCGCAACCGGCGCAGGCGTCAGAACTCTATTGAATTATATTTTAGAACAATAATAAAGTGGCGGCGGAATTTTGAAAAAAATTCCGCCGCCTGTGTATTCAGGATTAAACAAAAAAAATACCAATATTATCAAATAATATTGGTATATTAATAATTGTCGAACACAAACTAAAAAGCAAAGAATTTGCTTAATGTTTCGTGGTAAAGTTATATTAACTTAAAACAACTTTTAAGTCAATATTTTGAACAATTTTATTTTTAAATCGTTATATAAATATGAAAAGGGGTTAAAAGTATGAAAAGGATTTTATTTCTTCTTTGCTTATTCTCAATTCCGACGTTTTTCGCGCTGCCATCAGAAGCAGCTCCGCCTCCTCCCGGCGGACATTCGCTTAGAGCCGGTGCCGGTATGCGCCGAATACCTCCCCCCAGAAGGCATTATGCTCCACCCGTGAGATTTCATGGCGGATTTGTTTACAGACCTCACTGGTGTGATTACAGAATGAGGGTATGTAATGATTTTTATTACCGGCCGTATTACGGCAGTGGAGTGTATATAAATATCCCCGTTCAATTCTAAAAAATTTCTTTCTCAAAACTAACTACGTTCTGACTCTTATCGTTTTTGATAAGAGTTTTTATTATTTTAAAAGAAGTATAGTAAACTGGACTTAGAAAATAGGATGTGCTAGAATTGCTATAAGAAAAAACTTTTATGCGCTTGTAGCTCAGTAGGATAGAGCGGAGGTTTCCTAAACCTTGTCTGCCGTGGGTTCGACTCCCTCCAGGCGCACCAAAAAAAGAGCCATTTATAAATGGTTCTTTTTTTGGTAGACCTTGCAAGGCGATTGGAGAACACACACAAAGCGAAGCTTTGTCAGTGGGTTCGGCGCGAGTGAGCTGAGGCTGGAGCATTTTGTAAGATGTTGCAAACATCGCAGCAAAATGCGGAATTGCCGTTACACGCGAACGAGCAAGACACTCCCTCCAGGTGCATTTTTATTTTTTTAACTCTATATATTCATTTTCTTTAGAAATTAACCATGTAATTGTTTAGTGTTTGCAAGAATCGCTTTTAAACTCAACGTTCTCTTTTAATATTATCAATATTTCTGACTTTATCAAAAGCAACATAATAACTTAAAAAAATTTAATACCGCCGTTTAGAATTTATTAACAATAGTTGTCGTGGTTTTTGTTTGAAGAATGAATTAACCTATCCAATTTTTCGCTATGTTCGGCTCTGTCTGCCAAAAATGTCGAAATAAAAGGAATAACTATATAATATATCCCTCCAACAAGCAGTATTGGTTTTGCAATTTTTATACCTTCTATTTGTTTTTCTACATTAGGCATTCCTTTATTAGCGATACGAAATTTTTGGATAAATCTTTCTGTAGGCTTGTCAAGAAGCTTATCTGCAACGTATCCGCTTGCAACACTCATACCGGTAGAAATACCTGCATTATAATTAACAGCCTTTTTTCTTCTTTCTTCTATTTTGTTTGAACGATTAATCTCGTGGATAAATACTGCAGTGTTTAGAATATCCGTTGCGGCAATAATATGCATAGCAAAATTTGAATTCTTAAACTTTTCTGAAAACTTTTGCATTGCAGGACTATCAATGACCTTTCCAATTTTTTCCGCTAGTCTGTCAGTATTTTTACCCTTAAACGTCAGCCCCTTTTCCTCTTTTTTCTGTTCAGGTTTGTGAAAAATTTTATGCATAATAAACGGCATTCCGGCACAGGTAAGAATTGCTTTAGGCGCGGCAACAACAATCCCAAGGCCTAATTTAAACATCTGAGTTGCAAGAATATAGCTTTTAGATTGTTTTAGAGTTTCTGCGCCCAGCTGCATTTTCTTGATGGTCTGAGGTTTGAGATATTTATCCGGATTTTTATCAATTTTTTTTATTGCTTTTGATACAGGGTTTGAAAGACCAAGCATTAATATATATCCTGCAAGGCTGGAGGAAAGTGATTTTGCACAGGCGACCTTTTTATTCTCTTTATCTGTATGCGGCGCAAGCCATATTGCAGCAGGGCGTGCAAAGGCGGAAAGGCCTAATGTTGTAGTCGCAGCAAATAATGCCCCGTTTTCCTCTGCAAACTCCAGACCTCTTTTTAGAGCTTTATTAGTATAAATACTTGTGAATGAGATATCCCTATTTGAATTTACTTTCATCTATTTTTATTAGATAACATAAATATGATAAAATTCAAACAAAAAAAATGTGTTGAACTTTTTACTCTGGTTTTAATTTATTCAATTCTAATAATAAATGCAATCATTCTAAAAGATAGTCTCACGGCCTTAATATCAGCTTTTTGCGGCATCACCTATACAATTATGGCAGGGAAGGGGAATCCGTTTTGCTATTTCATAGGCATTCTCGGCTCTGGATTTTATGCTTATCTGAGTTTTAAAAATGCCTTATGGGGAAATCTTTTGCTTTACCTGGGGTATTATATACCTATGCAGATTCTTGGTTTTTTTAGATGGAGTAAACATTTAAAAAAAGATAAAAATGAAATAATCAAAAGTTCACTCGGCAGAAAAGAATTAATTGTTATTGTAATTTTGAATATAATACTTATAATCTTTACGGCGTTTTGTCTTATGCTGCTTGACGGCAGGAGCCCTATAATCGACAGTATAACAACAATCCTTTCCGTGACAGGAATGTATTTGACGGTAAGACGTTCTATTGAGCAATGGGCAGTATGGATGATTGTAAATGCTTTTTCTTTTTTGATGTGGTTCAGAATTGTACTTCAAGGCGGACGCACGTATTCTACAATGATTATGTGGGCGGTATATTTTTTTCTCGCAATCTACTTTTATGCGCAGTGGAAAAAAGAAGTTGTACCTGCGCTAAAGTCTGCTTCGAACGTTTAAACATAACCCTTATGCGGCAGCCAAAAAGTATGTGTATCGGTAATCTTTAATCCAGACTATTTGCAATCATGTTGTAAGCCAGAATTTTTACAACATCATCTTTTGAAAGATTTCCCTTTTTGTATTGGTCAATTGTGTAAATGGTACCTATCGCGCTATCACTCATTATAGGCATCATTAATGTGTTTTTAGCAACGGTACCTACGTTTTCTTTATTACGTTTATCTTTATCAACTATAATTTCTGCAATGTCTTGTGTATTAGCCCACTCATTAGTCTTGCTTAACACCTTTTGCCCATTTTCTGTTAAAGCAAAAATATTTTTCTTTGAATCGTTTTGTGGTGTTTGACTACTAGGCATTGTATTGTTTGTTCTGAATGAGATTGTCATAAATATACCTTTCTAAAGTTATCTACACTTGTACATTATAAGGTTTGAAAAGTTTGAAAATTGCCTCGAAATATACAATTGTAAATAAAAATTTACAATCGTTTTTTATAAACAATTTTATATTTAACATCAAGCGAGTTATATGTTATAATTAAATCTGTATATCAGGTATTATAAAGATGGGGCAGTGAACGTAATCAATATTATTTTCAAAATTTTATAATGAAATGCCATATTTTTGTGTATCACCTCATCATTCTTAAAAATAGTTTAAAATCTTCACACTAAAAAAAGAAGATGGTCAGAAGTATGATAAAAATTCAAACATTAAATAAGAATAACCGTATGTCAACACAGGAGCTACTCCAGACGATATATCAGAAAATTCGGGAAGGAGAATGCGAGTTTGAAATAGAAGCCTGCGGTCAGCACGATATTGGCGGTGCTGTACGCTGCAAAGACGGTAAAAATCTGTCATTTTATATTACAAATCCGGGTCAGCGTGTCGGCGCAATGGCTATGGACGGTACAAAAATTATAGTAAAAGGCTCCGCTCCGGCGGATGTAGGCTGGCTTAATTCCGGAGCTGAAATTATCGTAAAAGGTGATGCCGGTGATACTACAGCGCATTGCGCAGCAGGAGGGAAAATATATATTGGCGGACGTGTTGGAACACGGTCCGGAGCGTTGATGAAGCATGACCCCCGATTTGAACCGCCGCAGTTTTGGGTACTTAAAAATACGGGCTCTTTCGGATTTGAATTTATGGGCGGCGGAATTGCGGTAATTTGCGGTTATAAATGCGACGATATGTCTTCCGTTCTTGGAAATAGAGCCTGTGTCGGAATGGTTGGCGGAACTGTATACGTAAGAGGAAATGTAGAAGGGCTTGCGGCTTGTGTTCAGCAAGTTAAGCTTGATAAGCTTGACAAAGATTTTTTAAAATCCGGCATGCCCGAGTTTTTAGACGCAATAGAAAAATCTGAACTTTTGGATGAGTTATTGGATTTTTCACAGTGGTCAAAGATTATTCCGCTCCCAAAAGAGCAAAAGGTGCAAAGAATTCCGGTTTCTGAATTTAGGAAAACTGAGTGGTTTGAAGATGGATTATTCGGAGATCTTGTAGAAGATGACGGTAAAGTCTATACTCTTGCTCAAGAAGGTGAGGCCCGAATTAAAAAACCTGTTTGGGATTCACAACTCTGTATCGGGTGTGATTTGTGCCTGAATAATTGCCCCCAAAAAGCAATAATTAAAGAAGACAAAATTTATATTTCAAAAGATGAGAAGTGTATCGGCTGCGGAATCTGTGCGGCGGTTTGTCCGCGAAGTTCCTGGCTTATGGTTAAAAACTAAGACAAAAAGCTTTTGAGTATGTTTGCAGACTGCATAGCAAAAACGAAGCAGCTGAGACGTTATATACATCTTGCTGCTCGCGAAAACTATCCATACTGCCGAAATAAAAACTTTTAGTTCGGAGTATTTTATTAATTTTCTACATATTCTCTCAATCTTTTGCTGCGATTCGGATGGCGCAGTTTTCTAAGCGCCTTAGCTTCAATCTGTCTGATACGTTCGCGAGTTACACCGAACAGTTGCCCGACTTCTTCCAATGTTCTTTGTCTTCCGTCATCCATTCCGAAACGTAATCTCAAAACATCTCTTTCTCTTGGAGACAGGGTGCAAAGAACTTCTGCTAAATCTTCTCTCAAGAGCTCCGAAGCTACAGTTTTGATTGGTGCGTCTGCCTCTTTATCCTCAATAAAATCACCTAATCTTGAATCTTCCTCTTTACCGATAGGAGTCTCTAAAGATAAAGGTTCCTGAGCGATTTTGACAATTTCTCTAAGTTTAGGGATTGAAACATTCATCTCTGCCGCAAGTTCTTCTTCGGTTGGTTTTCTGGAAAGCTCCTGCGCCAGTCTTCTGGTGATTTTCTTTAATTTATTAATAGTTTCCACCATGTGTACAGGAATACGGATTGTTCTTGCCTGATCTGCAATAGCTCTTGTAATAGCCTGTCTAATCCACCAGGTAGCATAAGTTGAAAACTTAAAACCTCTTTCGTGGTCGAATTTTTCAGCTGCCCTTATAAGACCCAAGTTGCCCTCCTGAATCAGGTCTAAAAACAGCATACCTCGACCTACATATTTTTTTGCAATACTTACAACAAGTCTCAAGTTTGCTTGAACAAGTTTGCGTTTTGCGATAGCACCCGGAGTTCCGCCTTGCATAATCTTTCTTGCAAGCTCAATTTCTTCACTGGTTGAAAGTAATTTAATACGGCCGATTTCTCTCAGGTATAATCTTACAGGATCTTCAACCGCAACCCCCTTGGGAGCTTCAGTATCCATATCTGCATCTCTTGAAGAATCAGGGGAATCAATACTATAAAACTCCTCATTTTTTATATCCAATTTTGATGAAGTAATAATATCTTCTATATTATCTGTTCCTAAGTCTGTCTCAATATAGTCAACACCGTCTTCTTTTTCAGTATCGTATTCCAATAATTCCATATTTTCATCTTCTACAACACTTACAACCGATGAACGTGAATTTCTTTTTTGAGTCATTATTTGTCTCCAGTCCTTAATTTTATTCTATCTCTAAGTTGCATTTGTATTTTTAATGCTTCAATTTCGTCGTCATTAACTTGTCTATATCTCTGACGAAGTTTTTCGGCTTCTTTTTCCTGATAACATTTCTTTAATCTTACAACATTTTCTGTTACAGCTCGTTCAAACTCTTCCTGACTAAGTCCGTTAAAGGCTTCCGAGAGTTCTACTAGGTCTGTTAAAATGTGAGTCAAATTATCATCCTCAATAAATTCTGTATACAAACTCTTTGTTAATTCTTCTACATTATTTATTGTACACGCAATTTTGTCAATTGTATTTTTTACAATTATTAACGTTTCGTCCTGGATGATATTTTCGGGGATTAATTCATTTAGCTTTTGATAGCTTAGTGAACCATCACTTGCTAAAAAAACGCTCAATAAATTTTTTTGCGCTTTTATTTCAAATTGTGAAGAATTTGTTACAACAATTCTCTTTGAATTTTGAAGCTCCCCTGCTGTACCCCCTATTCTGCTTTCCTGTGCAAGCTCTTTTAAAATAGCATTCTCATCAACATTTAACGCTGTTGACACCATTTTAACATATTCTGTTTGAATAATCTTGTTATTAACATCCTTAAGAATGTCTATAATCTGTGCAACGAATTCTGCTTTTTGCTGCGGTGTTTGAGCGGAATTTTTTTCTTTCAATATATTATTTAATAAAAAGTCTATTAATAAGGGAGCATTTTTAATATACTCTTTAAATGCATCCCCTCCCATGGAACGTATAAACTCATCAGGATCCTTGCCCTGCGGAGGCGAAATAACACGAATTTCGCAGGCATATTTGTTATCAGATGTGGATGAGATGTGACTCTCATCAAATTGTTTTATATTACCAAGTGCTGCAAGTGTTTCTTTTATAACAGCACTTCCTTTTTTTGTCGCATTAATACCGGCAGTATCTGTGTCGAAAGACAGAAAAATTCTTCTTGATTTTGTGTATCTTGAAAGAAGTTTAACATGCTCGGGTGTTAAAGCCGTTCCGCAGGATGCAACTGCATTTTTTATTCCGTTTGCCTGAGCAGATATTACGTCAAAATAACCCTCCATTATAATAACGCCGTCTTCTGATTTTATGGAATCTTCTGCCGAATACAATCCAAATAAAATTTTACTTTTATTATAAATCAAGGAATCTGATGAGTTCAAATACTTTGGGTTTTGGCCTTCATCAACAGCACGGGCACCAAACGCGACATATTCTCCGTTTTCATTTTGAATAGGGATTATAATCCTATTTCTGAATCGATCAATCCAGCCGCCTGAATTAGATTTTAAAATAAGTCCGGCTTTTTCCAGAATATCATCTTTAAATTCTTTATGAAGTTCTTTATACAAAGTATCAAATTTATTAGGAGCCCAGCCCAGAGTAAAATTGTCTATAATCTCATCTGAAATTTCTCTGCCTCTAAGATAAGTCATAGCCTTGTTAGCATCTTCTGCGGATTTGAGCTGAAGATTATAAAATTTTGCAGCCTTCCGGCATGCTTTAATCATTTCTGCTTTTTGGGATTTTGTTTCAGACGATGCCTGATGAAATTTTTTTGGCAGTTCAATGCCGTATTTATCAGCAAGTTCAAAGATAACATCTTTGTATTCTCTATTTTGTATTTTTACGAGAAAGCTTAATGCATCACCGCCTGCTCCGCAGGAAAAACATTTATAGATTCCTCTAGAAGGACTTACAGACATAGAAGGTTTTTTATCGTCATGAAATGGACAAAGTCCCAAATAATTTGCACCACTCTTTTTTAAAGGTACATATTGCGAAACAACGTCTACTATATCCAGCCGGTCTTTTATTAATGAAATAACTTCATCAAAAGAATTTGCCAATACCATAATATAATTTTAGCACAAAAAAAAACCTTTCTTAAAAGAAAGGTTTGGAATCTTTTTTAATTAATTCCTCATGTGTAGAAGGTTAGTGTGTAGGTTGTATGAAAGGTTGTGTTATGTGTTTCGTGTTTATTTACATATATATAAAGTATTTTCTCTCAATAAAATTGCATTACCTTATATATATTGTTACAAAACTTTACAAGCAGAATCCGGTAAATTCAAGAAGCAATCACAACACTATGAAGTTGGTTTAGGGGTTGAGGAGAAGTTATAAAGGGTTGATAAGTTGAACAGTTGAAGGGTTGAATAGTAGTTTTATAGTTGAGGAGTTGAGTAGTTTAGAAGAAGTTTTAGGGGTTGATAAGTTGAATAGTTGAAAAGTAGTTTTAGGGTTTAGAGGTTGAGTAGTTTATAAGTTTAGGAGAAGTTAAAAATCTATTCACTATTCACCAATCACTATTCACTCTTGCTAACTTGTTCACCTGATCACTTGATCACTTTAAACACGCTCCCTTCCGCCTCACACCTCACCCTTCACTAACCATAAAACCGCTCTCATGTAACACAATACATATTATGTTACATTAGCGCGCCTCGACATCCATGATAGCATATATCACTGGGTTTGTGAAGAGGCGCTCTTTTGTTGTGCGAGGCCCAAAATCCTCATTTTTGCTCAATTTTTATGAAATTTTTCTTTTCTAGAACCCTTGTAGTGTTTACATTCCAGCCCAGCCCTCGCGTACAAGCCTGTAGCAGAAATTCTTAGGCGGACGTGGAATTTTGAAACCGGCTTGTAGTCTTACCAAGAAGCCGGCCCAATGTCTACGTGCGTAGCACATGTAACACAATATGTATTGTGTTACATTAACGCCAAATATACAAGACAGAAAGAGAGGAATAGTTTGATGAGAAAACGCGGATTTACTTTAGCAGAGCTATTAATAGTTCTCGGAATAGCTGGGGTTGTTGCAGCAGTTATACTTCCTGCAATAAACGGATTAATGCCCGACAAAACTAAGATTAATTATCTAAAAGTGTATGATGAATTAGGTAATAATATTAAATCGATGGTTGCAGATACTTCATTGTTTCCAATACTTCTCAAAGAAGGAAGCACAGATATTGATGTAAGCAGGTATCCGCTTGTAAATAACTCTCAGCCATTAAAGGCACCTTTTAAGGATGATACAAAATATTCTGGAGATAAAAAGCTTTGTAATTTGTTAGCGCATACTTTTGGTGCAGATTCCTGCAATACAACTTCTTATCCTGACAAATCATCTTTCACAACATCCAACGGCATGGAATGGTGGATAAGTCAGACGAAAAGAGAAATTGATACAGCAGAAAATAAAATATCTTACCAGACAGATATATATGTAGATGTTGATTCATCAAAGAAATCCTCAAATTGTATGTATGGTGAGGAGAATTGCAAACAACCTGACAGGTTTAAGTTTCTTCTCGCGGCGGATGGAAGGTTGGTACCTGCTGATCCTGTTGGTGTACATTATATTAATACCAGGAAGAATTTACTCAAGAAGAAATTTGATGTTGAGGGTGATGTTTTGGCGAGTTTGGATGATGAAAGTCTTAAAACTGATCCGATTGATGAGATTCCTATTGTGCCAACCCCAGAACCGACTCCAACCCCAACGCCGGATCCTGAGCCTGAACCGGATCCTACTCCAATTGTTCCCCCTCCAACTTCTAATGATGAAGAGGAAGAAGATATAGATCCTTGTACAAATAATTTTAAAAATCCAAAGTATGGAGTATTACGTATGCAATGCTTTGATTCTGTTATTTCAGAATATACTGGAGAACATAATTATAAAGAGACAAAGACTTTTAAAAGTGTACTGAAAGATAAACAGTTGATATCATTAAGCCCTCTTCTTGATAAACTTAGTTCTCCAGCACCCGACGATATTACAATGTATTTTGATATTGGATACATTTTGTTTACCAAGGATGTCCCTGTAAAGTTTGCTCACTACTATTTTGTAAATCCTAAATATAAAAACGGATTGGGGGGACCTGTTAGCTCGGCTTCTCGTGTAACTTATATAAATGACTGGGAAAAACCTATTGGAAAATGTACTATTAAAAAGGGCGATAAAGAATGTACAAACTATGTTTCTCTATATAATCCTTTTACATCAATACCGTCAGAGTATGATAATTGTTTATTGTTCGATTATACAAATTACGATCTTATAAAAGATGCTGAATGCACTTTTGAAGTTGGTTCTCCTATTAGTTTACACGTAGTCTATGCAGACATAAGTCCAAGGTATGACAATACAAATGTTTATTTCCCTACCCGCTATTATGTTAATATGAAATCGGGTATGGGGGTGACAGGTACTGATGAGGTTACGGCATGGGTTGCAGGAATTACAGACCCAAAACAGGTGTATTCTGATAAAAACAGTGATGAAGAAAACAGCACATTTGTGAAACGTTAACATTAGTAGTAGGTCAGGCATTGCCTGACCTTTAGATTATAAAGCGAGCATATGCTAAACCTGTGATTTATCGTATCAAATATTAATTAAAAATACATACTGTGCCGGCAAGATTTCAACCATTTGATTGATGTCTTATTCTTCCCAATAGTTTAAACTGTACAATGTAGACTTTTAATGGGGAAGGTATATTCTTTAGGATTATTTTCATAATCCTGAAAGAAAAACGGGTAAGTATTATGAAAAAAGTTTTAGCATCAATTTTAATGATATTAATGATAGCCGGTATGCTTCCGGCAGGAGCTATTAATGCAACCGTAAGAATCATGGATTTAACCCACATCAAAGGGGTTCGTGAGAACCAGCTTGTCGGATACGGTGTAGTCGTAGGTCTTCCGGGTACCGGTGACAACTCTCGTTCAACCCAGATTACAAACCAAATGTTATTGAGAAACTTAGGTACTGTAATTGAGCAGGAAAACTACATCCAAAAAGGTGCGTCAGCTGCCGTAATCGTAACGGCTACAGTTCCTCCGTTTGCAAAAAACGGCGATAAAATCGATTGTACCGTATCCGCAATCGCTGACTCAAAAAGCCTTGAAGGCGGTGTGCTTGTACAAACAATTCTAAAGGCTCCTAACGGAGAAGCTGTTGCTGTAGCACAGGGCCCTCTTTCTGTAGGCGGTATAAACAAATCTGCAGGCGGCTCGTCCGCAAGAACTGCAATAACTACTACAGGCAGAATCCCGGGGGGTGCAATAATCGAACGTGATATTTATACGGAAATCGGAGACGAAAATTCTGTAACACTTTCAATAGACCGCTCTGATTACACCCTTGTCTCCAGAATCGCAAAGACAATTTCTCAGGTAGCTCCGGCTCAGGCAATTGATGGAAGCTCAGTAAGGGTTGAAATCCCTGCAAAATTTATTAACGACAGGGTGTCTTTCCTCTCTATCATAGAGAATCTGGAAGTTGCTCCGACTATGGAATCTGCAAAAGTTGTTGTTAATGAAAGGACGGGTACGGTTGTAATAGGAGCTGACGTTAAGCTTCTTCCTGCAGCTGTAGCGCACGGAAATATTACGGTAACTGTTTCTGCCACAAACGAGGTTTCACAGCCGAATGCGTTTGCAGACGGTGCAACTGTAGGATTCCAAAACGCAGATATCGAGATTAACAAAACTCCGGGAAGTCTTGTGACAATGCCTGCAAACAGCAATCTTAATGACCTTGTAAGAGCATTAAATGCAATAGGGGTTGCGCCTATTGATCTAATCTCAATTCTTCAGGCACTTAAAAAATCAGGAAGCTTGCAAGCCGAGCTGGTGATTATCTAGTGAAGGGTGAGGCGTGAAGAGTGAAGCGAACAATATAAATTAATATGAATAAACAAAGTGCAATAATAGAAATTTCTAAAAGCACCATTCACACCTCACTCTTCACCCTTCACACAACAGAAAGGACATAAATGGATTTTTCAACACCTACAATAGATTTAATAAAAAACGGGCTGCAAAATGCCCAGACTGTTAATTCGGATCAGGTTCTCTATAACCGAATCAAGGAAGCAGGAGATTCTAAAGAACAGCTGAGAAAAGCCGCAACAGAATTTGAATCTATTTTTATAACCAAAATGTTATCGGAAATGGATAAAACCGTAGACCGTGAAAACGGATTATTCGGAAAGGAAAGTCCGTACGTCGATACTTTTAAATCAATAGTATATCAGCAAATGGGACGTGATATTGCAAACAATCCGAGAACTTCATTCGGATTTGCAGATCAGATTTACAGACAAATGGAAAGGTATGTTGGGAGTTAGTGAAGAGTGAAGGGTGAGGCGTGATGCGAACAATATAAAAGTTAATACAAATAAACAATAATAAAAGCACTCTTCACCCCTCACGCAATAGAAAGGACATAAATGTTACCAAGAATAGAAACCAATTCAGTACAACAGTTCAGCGCATTAAACGCATTCAAATCAAACCAGAATGTACAAAAGCCTGAAGCAGAAGATATAGAAGTTTCAAGAGGGGTTAACACCTCTTCAACCCAAACTTTGCTTGACAGAATTGATGTGAACGAAGTAAGAGAATGCGCAAAAACTGTAGGAGAATTCAATATTTCGGATGATGACATCAAATACGGTTTACTATATGGTAGAAGTGTTATAGCAGAATTTCTCTGCTAAAGGGGAAAGGTAAATATTGAAGAGTGAAGCGGATATTTAAAACAATTCCTTCACCCATCATTACAACAAGAGGTAAGTTATGAAAAAATTAATGACAGTATTAGCTGTGCTTATAATGACAATGGGCGTGAGTGTTCAGGCAGAATCTCTGTTTACGCTGGGCGCAACGCAGCACTATGCAGGCGTACCGCGTTCATTGTTCGGCGGAGTTCAGGCGCATCAGATAGGAGACTTAATCTCGATTATCATGGAAGAAAATATTACTGTTAATGATAACTTAACTTATACCTCCGAAAAATCTTCAAGCACTGTGGATACTTTTACATCATTCTTTAACCGCTGGTTTGGCTTGTCTCTTAAAGATTCTGACGGCTTTGGCGGAACAAATGAGGTGTCTAACTCTGCAACCGGCGGAAGAACACTCACGTTCGGCGACCAGATTGCAGTACAGGTTGTACAGCAGCTTCCAAACGGTAACCTAGCTGTCCAGGGTAAGAAAACCCTTGTGAACGGCAACGAGAGAATGGACTTTATTGTAACCGGAGTTGTAGATCCGAGATGGCTGAATGCGGCAGGAGAAATATATTCATATAATGTTTCTAATCTGCAGTTTGCACTCTCAGGCCGAGGCACAATCTCCAGAAACCAGAACGAAGGTATATTCAACAGATTTATCAAATATCTGTTCTAATACGTGAAGCGTGAAAGGTAAGGTGTGAAGCGAGCAATATAAAATGAGTATGTTCAATAAGAGAAATTTTTAAAAGCACTCTTCACGCCTAACTCTTCACCCTTCACGCAACAAAAAGGACAAAATATGGATAAAAAATTATTTCAAAACTTAATAGAAATCCTTGATAAGATAATCGATGCTTATACAGAGCTTAAAAAACTCTTTGAAGAGAAAAAAGAGACTCTGAAGAAAGCTAAGCCCGATGATTTGGGAGTTCTGGATAATCAAATTCTTGCTTTGAATAATAAAATAATACAACTTAACAATTCAAGACAAGAAATCGCAATAAAACTTCTCGGCGAAGATGGCAACATGTCAGCCTTTATTGAGCTCTCTGAGCGAGAAGCACCTAATTTTACCGAGAAATTAAAAGAAAGAAAGGTTAAGATTTGTAAAATTATTCCGGATTTAGTGTTACTAAATAACCAAAATGTGGAACTATTAAAACATGGCATAGTAATGTCTAACAAGATGTTGGAAACAATTATTAATGCTTTTGCTCCTCAAGGAAGTAATTACAACGGAGCAGGAAAAACAGACACACATGATATAGACATGTGGACCATAAATGAAGAAATCTAGGGAACAAGAATTGTTCAAGGTTTCTTGGCTGTCAATCCGATTTACTACAGGTATTAAGGATAATGCAGCCGCAAAATGAGCGGCAGATAATGCAGGCTTATAAAAGTAACTTTAAAACAGAATTGAGGGAACAATGTCCAGTTTATTATCATCACTCAACATGTCGGCAAATGCACTTTCTATAAACGAGAAAGCCATCAGCGTTGTATCGCATAACGTTGCCAACATGAATACTGAGGGATATTCCAAACAAAGAGTTAATCTGGCAACCAGAAATATTGCAGGTTCTATAGGAAATAATGTAAACAATCAGGTTCGCGCAAACGGCGGAGTTATGATTGCAAATGTTATGAGATATAATGATTCATATCTTAATAACTACTACAGAACTCAATTATCTCATCTGAATACACTTGATCAGCAGCTTGCAAATCTTGATGAGCTTGCAAACATCCTCGATGATTTGGAAAGCACCGGTGTAGACGCAGCATTAAGCGATTTCTATGAAGCATTAAACAATCTTAACGAATATCCGGCGAGTTCAACAGCCCGAACAAACTTTTTGGAAACAGCCAAAACTTTAACTTCTGTCTTGAATACAAAGAGCATTGAGCTTGAAGAGCTGACTTCTAAAGCATTGGGAGATGGGGTTAGCCAAGAGTCGTTGGAAAACTCAAAAATTTATGTTCAGTATCAAGCTTTAAACGACAAGTTAACGGAACTTGCGGATGTAAACAGAGCTCTTCAGATTACCCAGACAGGCACCCTGGAAGCGAATAACCTTCTGGATAAACGAGATTTAATATTAAATGATATTGCGGAATTTGTGGATATTGATGTTGAAGAAATCCACAACGGTGCCGTTGAAATTTCCGTAAACGGTGTAACACTTGTTAAAGGTGCAAAAGTAACAGGTCAGCTGGAAATAGAAACAGCGCAATCTTACTGCGACAAAATGGGTATAACATACCCTGATGACTGGGACGGAGAAAATGCCGTAATAAGTATTATAAATCCTCAGGAAGAAAATAGGGTTGTTGTTGCCAATGCAAACTCCATATTAACAGAAGGAACTTTGGGCGGTCTTTTACACTCTGCAACCGATAACGGTGACGGCGAAACTAATGCCGGAACAGTAATGAATAGCTTAAATACTCTGGCTCAGGCAATTGCAGATATATTTAACGACTTGAATACCAGAGAAGGTGCATATTGTATTAATCCTGATGATACAGGAAAACTTATGGCAACAAATGAAAATAATCTGATATTTGTAGGCGCAGACGGAACAGGAGAAGGGATTACCGCAGGGAATATCCAGCTTAACTCTGATTTGTTTACGGAAGACGGTATCTGGAATATAGCCTGCGCTTACATTGATGACCCTGCGAATTTTGACGAAAATGCAGTAGGTAACGCACAAAACGTTGCAGCTATGCTAGATACAAGAAATACAGCTCATGATTCACTTGAAGGAATGTCTATTGAGGACTACTACACATCACTTGTAGGTAAAGTTGCTTCTGCAGGCAGCAGCTTGCAGACATTATATGATACTCAGTCAGACGTTGTTGCTTCTGTCGAGAGCAAGATTGATAATAACAACGGCGTTGACTTAAATGAAGAATTGGTCGACTTGGTCAAATACCAAACAGCGTATTCTGCTGCAGCGCAGGTATTTAATATTTGTAATGCTTGTTTGGATACGCTAATGACACTGGGAGGTTAATAAATGGTAGAAAGAGTTTCAACCACAGGGAAATATGCACAGCTTGTTGCAGATATGCAGCAAAACTTATATAACTACAACAGGATTAATTCTCAGCTGACTTCAGGGCACAAGGTTATGAGTATTACGGATGATCCTATCGCCGCAGTCAATATTCTTAATACAAGCAGGCAGCTGGGACAAATAGATACATTTTCAACAAATGTTGAGATGGCAAAATCCGAACTCAGCACACTTGATGACTTGATGTCTCTTGCAACAAGCTACCTGTCATCTGCCTGGGATAGTGCTGTTCAGGCAAACAACCAGACATACAGCGATACATCACTGGAAGCTTTAAAAATCGAAATCGATGAAACCATCAAGACAATGGTTGATTTGGCTAACACTGAGTACAATGACAATTATATTTTTGGCGGAGCTAACACCAAAACAGTTCCTTATACAATAGATGATAACGGTGATATTATCTATAACGGCACGCCTTATGACAACCCTGATTACATAAGGCAGACAGAAGTTGCAGACGGGGTCTTTGAAATAATCAATACGACCGGCGACAGAGTTTTTGGGTATTATAAAGCTGCAGTAGAGCCCGGTAACGGTGTATACACTGACGTCAACGGAAATAGAGTTATAAGAACAACTGATGAAACCGGGGCCGATGTTTATACATACGAGAATGGTTTGGAATACACAGGAGATATAGGTGACTTAACAGACGGAGCACCGGAAGAAGCAGAGGGCGTTATGGGCGCGATGAAGCTTCTCAGTAATTCAATTCAAATGGTACTTGACGGTGATACAGAAGAAGGGTATGAATTAATGAATTCGACTCTCGACAGATTTTCAGACTCTCTGACCCAAATTACTGAGGAACAAACTAAATTTGGCGGTGTGTATAACCGTCTTGAAATGTCAACTTCAACCCTTGATACAAATAACGAAAATTTGACTTCTTATTTAAGTGAAATTCGTGATGTTGATTTGACAGAGGCAATAACTGACTGGTATATGGCACAGTATGCCTATCAGGCAAGCCTGCAGGTAACATCAGCATCTATGGGAATGAGCCTCCTTAATTATCTGTAAAAATTTCTTGCATTCCTCACGGATGAAGAATGCAAGTTTAAATATAAAAATAGTCTACAATTTTAATATACTTACCATTTTAAGGACAATTTTGTCCTTTTTTCTTTTTTGAGAATACTGCATTTAAAATTATGAAAAAATATTATAAACTTGCGCCATGCGAAACAATCATATACAATACAAAAAGCAGCAAAATGCAACGATAAGAATTAACAAAAAATTACCCACTATGCAGGGGCAGAGGAGAGCTGTATGAATAAATACATAGAACACACACTTTTAAAACAGGATGCAACACGAAATGAGCTTATAAAACTGTTTAATGAGGCAAAAGAGCACAACTTCTTAGGAGTATGTATTAATCCTTGCAACGTAAATTTTGCAAAGGAGTATCTAAAAGATACCGGCATAAAAATAGTCACTGTAATCGGATTTCCGCTCGGGCAAAATACTTCGGAGATAAAAATTCTTGAAACTATAGATGCGGTAAAAAATGGCGCCGACGAAATTGACATGGTAATAAATGTCGGAAGATTAAAGGATAAACAATATGACTATATTGTGGATGAAGTTTCAAAAATAAAAATGGCTTGTCAGGGCAGAATACTCAAAGTTATATTGGAAACAGATCTTCTGACAAAAGAGGAGATAAAAAAAGCTTGTGAATTGTGTGTCGAAGGCAAGGCTGATTTCGTAAAAACCTCAAGCGGATTTGTAAAGAACGGCATTGGCGCGACTGTTGAAAATATAAGATTAATGAGTGAAACAGTGTCAGGCGCAGGCCTTAAAGTCAAGGCCTCCGGGGGAATAAGAGATCGGGAAAGCGCCTTAAAAATGATTGAGGCCGGTGCGGCAAGATTAGGAACAAGCTCTGGTGTAAAACTTTGCTCAGGGACTTAATGTAATTAAGATATGCTTTATGAATTTATTACCGACAAAATTGGAGACAAGTTCTAGATAGCACTATAACAATACTTTTATTAGTTTTCCGAAAAATTGTATATAAGGTACTGCAAGGTTTTGTTGACAACTATTCACTATTCGTTGTAGAATCAAAATGTAATTTATATATTATTCCCGGATCGTCTAGCGGCAGGACGAAAGATTCTGGCTCTTTTAACGGTGGTTCGAATCCATCTCCGGGAGTTTTTATTGAAAGGATTTAAAATAAGAGAGCAAATAGAAGAATTTAATGCGGTAGAAAATCTCGCAAGAAAATTTATTGAAGCAGTGAAAAACGGTAACAGCGAGATTGTTAAACCTTATTTCTACTAAAAAGCGAACTTCTGCTGTCAATTGAATGAAAATGAATATCAGTCCGGTTCGATTCAGGGCTTTTACGATACTATTGACAATATTGGCGCTTGCGGTGATGATTATACGGCAAGAGTTGACGTAATCTCTCTTGAAAAAACAATTGCGGCTCTCAGAGGCATAGAAGACAACTGGCATGGATACAAATTTACTGATTTGCTTATTATGAACAAAATTAACGGAGAATGGAATCGTTGCAAAGGTTTATGACACCCTGTCTTACGAGAAGTAAAAACCTGACTTTTAAAATCTCGTTGCCTTAAACCGACATAACCTTCATACGTATTACAAAGATTTTGCTTGTTGTTGGCTTTTATACTTTGTCATTTTTGCATTAACCATAGGAAGCAGAATTCCAAGTGTTATTGCAGAGTATGCAAGACCGCAGACATGTGCAAGATTTAGTTTCCAAATGTTATTCTTCGCAAAATCTTTTCCTTTTGCGGCTATTTCATTATGGGTTTTAAGGTTCATATCATTCAGCCAGTGTTTTAAGCCTTTACCTTTTTTAGTGTAATTAAATAAGTTTTCTCCCTTTTTATCGAGAAGATTCCCAACGCCTTTTGCTGCAAATCCGCCAAACACCAGCCAGTTCAGGAAGCCGAAGTAATCTCTTGTCATAGATTCTCGAAGCTCTGTTCCATTATCGGCAGCCATAAATCTCCCGATAATATTAAATGCATAAACAGTTTTAATGGCATTGCCGCTTGTGACAGGCCCTGTAAATTCAAGCTTACGGGCAAAGTCCTTCAAATTCTTCACACGCATTACGCTCACCACCATAGCCGCCATGCCTGCGCTTGCAAGAGACTTTTTGAGCCATAAGAAATTATCTTTCTTACGCTCTTGTCTAAAGCTTGAAGTAAAATCAACTTCTCCTACAAACCCTTTTTTTCCGGTTCGTTTTTCGGTTATTTTTCTGTTGATATATTGGTTGGTAATTCCTAATAGAGAAGCGCCTGCAATTGCACCGAATGCTTTTATTTTATTGATTTTTGCAATTTTTTTGATTGCAGCTTCCGTATTTACATTTTTATTCGAAAAAATATCTTTTGCCATATCATGTGCGTCTCGCAATATGTTTTCCAATTTAGCAGAGAGCTTCTTGTCACCGATTTTAACCTCTGTATCCCTTCCTGCACCAAGAGCGTTTGTAAGACGATGTTCCATAAGCTTCAAGATATTTTTGCGGTCATTTTCCGTGATATTTTTATCTTCTATTAGTGTTACGAAGGTATTAATAAAATCTTTTTTTGTTTTTAGCTTGTCTTGGATATTTTTATATTCCTTGTTATTCCATTTAAGTTTTTCCCAGCGTTTTTCGTCTATCCAGTCAACTTTTTCCCAGTTTATGTTTTTAAACGCGTTGACGTTATACCCGTCTCTGCCTGAAAGATTTTCAAAAACATTTTTTACATAGCCTTTAACATTGCCGCTTTTATCCCACGCCGCCTTTAAGGTTGCAAGAGAATCCTTTGTATACCAGCTTTTGTGATTAATTTTGACATCAGGCATAATATCCTGAGAGGCAACTTTAGAAATGTATTTTGCAAAAATTCCTGCGGCAAGGCAGTTTATAAAAGTTCCGCTTATTTCTCTTATAAAAGTCTCGGTACCGGCGTATTTATTACGGGCTTTTGTATCATAATAAGCCCTTGGTATGACCATTGCACCAATATCAAGTCCGACTGCATTAACCATTTCACTGGTGTCGCATGTCCTTAAAATTCCCGTTACCGCTCCGTCAAGCGGCCCTTTGAATGCTAAATTGGTGTTAAGTTTACTAATTGTCAAGTCCATATATATCCTTTCTTACACAAAAAAATAAGTCCCATCTGACTTATTAGACGGGACTTATTTTTTCTAAACCTGTATTAAAAACTACACATCAAAATTCATTCAAGTCCCGATTGCAACTTGGATGAATTGGAGGATGAATTGTTTGCTAATTCAATGTGTAAGTTTTTCATTATTTTTTCCTTTGTGTTTAGTATACACTTATACTTTCTATTATGTCAATAGGTATCTTGATTTAATCTAACCTGCGTGTTACCTTGAAGTTAATGAATAGTTTTTATGAAACCGAGGCTCATTCTGTAGAGCCTGATATTATTGATAATGAATCTTTTTCGGACTTTGAAAACGATAGACATTGGAGTTCGGGCTTTGAACTCAGAAAATGGTACAAGATTCTAAAGATATTTCTGCGTAAATTAAAAAAGGATACAAAAAAAGAAGATTTTAAAAAAATTCTCTATATAACTACCAATAATATTCCATCAGACTTTATTGAGGCTTTTCAAAAACAATATCCGGATAAAAATATAAGTGTATTAATCCCAGTTATTCAGAAACCCGACAGAAAAGCAGAGCGGAGTTTTGAGTTTTTTTTGCAAAACAGGATTAATCAGGCCTATTTGTACAAACGTCCCAGAAAAAGAGACAATATTGAAATATGGGAAATATTTTCACCAATATTTGCAGAAATGAATAATACAGAAGAGTTTTCGTCTCGCCTTTTTTATATGGCTCATTTCACAAAATGTGCAAGAATATGCGCATTAAAACTAAAGCCGGACATTATTCATTCGGATAATATTCCGTTTTTTCTGGGAGCAGAATTTGAACGAAAAAAATATCCCATAAAAACTCTGCTTGTAATTAATGATTTTTCCATATATGAGAATAATAAATTTGAGCCTTTCTGGGCAGCAATAAATATTGTTGATAAGCGCAATATGCGCAGATTATGCCGTGATAAAATTATAAAAAAATGTGTAGCCTCCCTTTTTAACCTGCACAATACAAGAAAGTTCTACCAGATGCGAGAATGTCTGGAATTTATATACAAAAACTATTCAAAGTTTCGCAAATACATAGACAAATGCGAGGATATTGACGAAAATATTTTGTTTAGCCGTATGAATGCAAGAGTGTTAAAACTTTTCCCCAAAATGGTTTATGATAATGACATAAGTTATAATGTTATAAATTTTTCTATCAAAAAATCTGACTTTACAGCGGTTGTTTCCAAAACCTATTATAATGATATTTCAGATAATCCGCAGATTTTAGGCAAAATGTACGATATATTTAATAATGCCCGAACCGGATATGTTTCTTATGGAGTTAAATTATTGCCATATTTAATTTATCAGCCATTTACAGCCGAAAATTTCAGAGATTATAGAGGAAGGAATAAAAAATATATCATAGGGGAATTTGTCCGTGACAGAATTAAAACAAGATTTGTTGACAGAACTTTGTTTAAAAACGAGGATTACGCAATTAGAGGTTATCTTGATTCTTTTTACGAAGCCCCGTTGATTTTTGGAACATTTACGACAGATCTCTTCCAACTGGGCGCTGATATTGCATTAGACGGAATTTTAAAACTTTTTGAGCAATACAAAAATCTGCAGGTAATAATAAATATTCCTAATGGTTTAAAAAATAATTATATAAAAACCTGGCTAGAGTTGATGGAGAAAAATTACTCTTACAATGGCCGCTGGGTATATATAGACGGTGATATAAATTATCCTCAATTTATGTCCGGCGCTGACATGATACTTTTACCGGCAAGATGTAACCCTTATAATACAATTCATTATGAAGCAATGAAGTACGGCTGTATTCCGATTGCTTCCAAGAGTGGAATATATAACGATTCTATTAAGGATATTTTTGATGATATGGTAGAAGGGTGTGGTTTCAAGACAAAAACAACTCTTATGAACGACAAAAATGCAAGTATGGACTATCTTGTGATTCTTAATAAGGCAATGAATCTTTATTCAAAAAATCCGGCAAGCTGGAATTTGTTAATAAAAAATGCCATGAATTATAATTCGGGCTGGACATTTGAAGTTATTGAAAAATACAACGAGATTTATGAAAAACTTTGATAAATCAGTAAAATAGCACTTCTCTTTTGAGCTGAACAGGCCGTACTAAAACGTATGTACGATTAAACAATGTAATGGAGGTAATAAATGCAATACTGTAGCGAGTGCGGAACAAAATTAATATCCAAAGAATGCTATAACTGTGGAATCTATGAAGGCTTAGTTCCATACTGTCCGAACTGCGAAGTTTACAGATTTCCCTTGTTTAACGTAGCGGTAAGCACTGTTATTTATAATAAAGATTTATCAAAACTCCTTCTTGTACGACAATACGGAAAAGACTGGAATATACTTGTTGCAGGCTATGTGAGCAAGGGTGAGTCTCTGGAGGAAGCTTTGAAAAGAGAAATCAGCGAAGAAGTAGGATTGAAAATTCAAAGATTCAAATTTAACGCAAGCCGATATTTCCCCAAATCGAACAGTCTTATATGCAATTTTATAACAGTAACGGAATGTGAAAACGTAGTTTGTAATAACGAAGTAGATTATGCAAAATGGTACTGTATTGACGAAGCTAAAGAAGCCATTCTGCATAATGGTCTGGCAGAATATTTCTTTTTGGAATCATTAAATAAATTGGAGTCTCTAAGGTAGCGGCAAGTATCAGAACAAATTCAGCTGCGGTGTTTCAAGCGCCGGTTCTGTCGCCTTTTTGCTCCCAGCGAGATTCTTTGAAAAATCTTTCTGCATTTTATTCATAAGCTCTTCTGAGCGTTTAACTACAGAATTGGGAAGTCCTGCCATTTTTGCAACCTGAATACCGTAGCTCTTGCTTGCGCCTCCCGGCACGATTTTTCTCAAAAATTCGATTTCGCCGTTTTCTTCGCTTATGGTAATCCTGTAATTTTTTATCTGAGGGAATGTTTTTGTCATTACATTAAGCTCATGATAGTGTGTTGCAAAAATACATCTTGCCCCGATTTTTCCTGCTATATATTCCGCAACAGACCAGGCAATTGCAACTCCGTCATAAGTGCTTGTCCCCCGTCCGATTTCGTCTATAAGAATAAGACTTCTATCTGTTGCGCTGTTTAGAATATAAGCTGTCTCGGTCATTTCAACCATAAACGTTGATTTACCCAGTGTCAAATCATCGCTCGCCCCGACGCGAGTAAAAATTTTATCAATGATTCCGATTTCGGCGTAATCCGCAGGGATAAAAGAACCTATCTGTGCAAGAATTGCAAGCAGTGCATTCTGACGCATATAAGTCGATTTACCCGCCATGTTGGGCCCTGTTAAAATCATGAACTGAGTTTTGGTATTGTCGGAACTTGATAGTTCAATATCGTTAGGAACATAAGTCCCGAGAGGAAGAATCTTTTCGAGAACAGGATGACGTCCGTTTCTTACGATAAAATCTCCGCTTTCATTGAGTTCAGGGCAAACATAATTCTGCTCAACCGCAGTTATTGCAAAAGATGTAAAAACATCTAATTCTGCAATACATTCTGCCGTGTCACGAATCAGAGTTACAAATTCCTTTGAATAATTCCTAAAATCGCAGAAAAGTTTGTATTCAAGCTCAAAGGCTTTAACTTGAGCGTTTAAAACTTCATCTTCATGTCTTTTAAGTTCGTCTGTAATAAACCTTTCACCGGTTGTCAGCGTCTGTTTTCTCACATAATCAGCAGGAGCTTTATCAAGATTGGAGTTTGAAATTTCTATGTAGTAGCCGAAAACTTTGTTGTATCCGACTTTAAGGAAATTTATTCCTGTCCGCTCTTTTTCTCTCTGTTCAAAGTCTTTAAGCCAGGCTTCGCCGTTGTACATCAGGTCTCTGAGGTAGTCGAGTTCTGATTTTACACCTGCTTTTATTATTCCGCCTTCCTTAATCGTAACCGGAGCATCATCTTGAATAGTTTGTTCTATAAGAGCAGCAAACTCTTCAAGATTTTCAAGCGAATCTTCAACAGGCTCAAAAGTGTTTAGTCCTGCCTCCTTTGCTGTTTTAACCAGAGCAGGCAGTGTCTGGAGAGATGTTTTTAAGCTTAAAAAATCCCGCGGCATCGCGCTTCCGTTGCTCAGACGAGTCGAAAGACGCTGTATATCATATATTCCACGCAGTTGTTTTTCGAGTTCAAATCTCGCAGAAGAATTTTCGACAAGTTTTTTTACAACCTCCTGACGTTTCAAAATTTTATTCAAGTCTTTAAGAGGCTGACATATCCAGGATTTAAGCAGTCTTGCGCCCATGTTTGTGGAGGTCTTGTCTATTGCCCATAAAAGCGAGCCGTACTTATTTTTCTCTCTTAAAGTTTCTGTAAGCTCAAGATTTTTTCTTGTGTTAGCATCAATTGCTACAAACTCTGAAAGTACATAAGTCTCAATTTTTTCAAATTTTGGGAATCCGTCTTTGAGATTTTCCCAGATGTATGCAAGCAGTCCTGCCGCGGCACGAAATCCAAGTTTACATGTACTGTATCCGATTGCTTCCAAATCATTTATTTTGAAAACCTGTTTAAGATTGTTTTGCGCAAAACTTTCCTCAAAAACCTTAGAAGGTACTTTTGAGCAGTTATAATAATTCAAAATCTCATCAGGCAGGTCAACTGTCTCTTCAGGAACAATCTGGAACGGCTGCAGTTTCATCTTTTTAGCCTGTGCAATAATTTCAGCCGGCTGAATCCTTGCAAGCTCGGTTAATAATGTATCGTAATCAATCTCCGTTGCCTTAAATTCGCCCGTAGAAATATCCGTGTAAGCAAGCCCCCATTTTTTGTCGCTTTTGAACACGGCGCACATATAGTTATTGCTGTTCTGGTTCAAGAAATTGCTTTCAATAATTGTTCCGGCTGTAATAATTCTTACAACTCCGCGTTTTACAATTCCTTTGGCAAGTTTCGGGTCTTCAAGCTGTTCGCATATTGCAACTTTAATATCTTTTGCAACGAGTTTCTCCAGATATCCTTCCAATGCTTTTACGGGGATTCCGGCAAGAGGAATTCTTCCGAGCTTTGCGCCGCAGTCTCTACCGGTAAGCGTAAGTTCAAGTTCGCGTGAGAGAAGAACCGCATCCTCAAAAAACGTTTCATAAAAATCACCCATTCGATAAAGAAGCAGACAATCAGGATTCTCCCTCTTTATTTCAATATACCGCTGCATAGCAGGGGTTGCGTCTTCGATTATAACATCCGCTGTATTAACAAGATTGATTTCAGGCTTTGTCATAGTTATAATTGTACATAAGATTTAAAACGGGTGCAAGTAATGTTTAAATTAATAAAGATAATTTTTAACGCATTTCTTCTCGTTCTTGCATTTATAGGGTTTAATGCAATCGGCGGACAGAAGTATGTTGAGGCAATAAAAGTTCGCATTACAAACTTTATTCAGGAACAAGCTTTTGAAAGTGCAAAAAAAATAGGGAACTTTTCTAATCTTAATGAGGAGTTCCAGATTGACAACGCCGTTAATCTTGCAGGATACAAGGCTGTGCTTGCGGAACATAAAGCTTCCGGACAAAAAATGCTTATTGTTGATTCCGGCAAAAAACCGCTGCTCACTCAGGCTGATATAAAAAGCAGCGAAGTTGATAAAAAGCTTAAAGATTTAGCAGACAAGTTTAAATATCAGGCAATAACCGTTCAGGATATAAAGATTACCGACAGAGGAACTATGCTTGTGTACGGCAAAGAAGTTCCTTATGCCAAGTTTGAAGCAAAGGTTACAAAGCTTCCGTTTTCTGATGTGTCAGGCGTTGTCTCAAGTGTTACAACTTCTGACGGAGCAGAAAAACTGGCGTTTTCTATTGGCGAAAAGAAAAAATACTCCCAGATTATTACGGACGAATTTTTTAAGGGAGTTGCGGAGAATACTAAATAACAAGGATTATGTGTATGAAAAAGATTTTATTGTTACTCCTTACATTTGGAGTTATGACATCAGGTATGGTGTTTGCTCAGGATAAATACTCGCAGGAATATTTGAAGAATCACAAGCATTTTGCGATTATGAATCCGATTGCAGAGAGTATGGCGGAAAGAGTTATCAAAAAATCTCTGAAAAAAGATACAGGCGCTGATTTTGATGTTAAATTTACCGGATATACCTTATCAAGTATGAAGAAAGGTATTTTTAAATACCTCGAAATCGTGGGCAGCGATGTCGTTATTGAGGATATACCGCTTGATTATATAGAGCTTAGGACTCTGAGCGATTATAACTATATTGACTACACCCAAGACCCTCCGGCGTTTAAGTCTGATATGAAGTTTGCTTATGAACTCAAGTTTTCGGAAGAGGCTATGAATGTTGCTCTCAAGCACAGCGATTACCAGAAAGTTTTGAATAAGGTTAATGATATAGCGTATCCGCTCTTCCAGATAAAAGGTGTAAGCACGAAAATAAGAAATAACAGGATTTATATTTTGACCGAATATAATTTTCCAATAGCGCCGTCTTCTAAAAACAGGGTTTTTGTCTCATCATCTGATTTCAAGGTTCAGGAGGGACAAATTAAGGCTGCAAACGTGAAAGTCGACAATGTATATGGAAACCTGTCTACCAACAAGGTCGCAAATTTGATTAATCTGCTGAACCCACTTGATTTCACCTTAAAACTGCTTGATACAAAGAAATGTAACGCTAAACTTGAAAATGTAAATATTGTTGATAACAAAGTGCAAATTAATGGTAAAATATTTGTAGAAGGAGACTAAACTATGAATTTTTCCCAAAAGCTTGGTTTGTTTATTCTGATTGTAATATCAGTTGCTTACGTTTACTTTTCGTTTTTTAACAAAGGAGATTTTAAATTTGATTTTACAAATAAAACGCCGGATTCTGAGATTCAGGAGCTTCCGCCGCTTGTCGAAGAGCCTCAGCCTCCTGTGGATAATGAAAAACACGAGGTTAGGACTGTAAAAATATTTGTATCTGATTCTCAGGGGAAACTGCGCTCTGTTAACAGAGAATGTGATACCGCTATTGAAAAATCCTGTTTTGCTTATGCCATAAAAGAGTTGATAAAGGCTCCTTCCAATTGGGAAAAATCAAAAGGGTTTACTTCCGAAATTCCTGCAGGAACAAAAATCCTTTCAATCAGAGAAGGTGAAGGCAGCGTTTTGATTGATTTATCACCGGCATTTGAAGGCGGAGGCGGTACTGAAAGTCTTTATGTCAGATTAAGACAACTTATTAAAACAGCGAAAGCCAATACAAAAGACCCTGTGTATTTGTATATAAACGGGAAACAGGCAAATGTGATAGGCGGAGAAGGAATTATGATTAAACAACCATTAACAGAGAGGTCTCTGGATGACTAATAAAGACTTAGATTATTATATGAACCTTGATTGGACTTTGATTGAAGGTACTGATTTGGATTTTAACGGTAACCCTTATCATTACATTGAAATTAAGGAGATTCCGAGTTTTGCTTTTTGCGCAAAAACAAGGGAAAAGGCGCTTGAAAATTACAAAAAACAGCTTAGGTTGTCTCTAATGCTAATGCTTGAAGACGGCGACCATATAGTTGAGCCGGGCGAAGAGACGGAAGACGATATTGATTGGGAAAGTTTATGTCCTTAGTAAAAGTTTCAGAAATTTATATTACCAAAATGCAGAAAGAAGATATTGAAGGTGTTGTCGAAATAGAAAAAGAAGCTTACGGCAAACACCACTGGGCAAAATCTTCTTTTTATGATGAGATGTCAAATAATCTTGCAAAGTATTATGTTGCAAAAACTCCGGAGGGTGAACTTGCAGGATATGCAGGAACCTGGCATATTATTGATGAAGGGCATATAACTACTATTGCAGTGAAAAAAAAGTTTTTGAGAAATCATATCGGAGAAGCAATTATTCACAGGATGATAGAAGATTGTTACAAAGACGGGGTAAAGTATTTAACTCTGGAAGTCAGAGTATCTAATACACCTGCAATAAAATTGTACGAAAAATACGGATTTCAGTCTCTCGGAACCAGAAAAGGGTATTATCAAGACAATAATGAGGATGCTCTTATTATGTGGACTGAAAATATTTTTTATGACAAATTTAGATTGAAGTATCAAGAAAACATAGAAAAACTAAAAAAATTAATTGAAATAAAATGAGTAAAAGGGTTGCAAAACAAATAGACAGTTTTAAATACAAAGGCGAACCTATTAAAATAACTTTAGGTACGCTTATTTTAACCTGCCTATGTGTTTTGTTTATTATAGTTGCAACGTTCACCCAGGTTACGATAATTCATCCTTACATTCCTCTGGATACCTTGACTTTTCTCTCCGGGGACGTAAGCGAACATGAGATTCTACACCATTTTATAAAATCATATAAGTATATTCCTCAAATCCCCGTAGTATTTTTTATTGTCGCTCTTCTGGGCAGAAAATTCGGGATACTTTCTATACTAATGTATATTATTCTAGGCTTATTTTTCCCTATTTTTGCGCTTGGCGGCGGTATTGATTATATGTTTGAATATGGATTTGGCTATATTTTGGCGTTTATTCCGGCGATATTTTTTGCCGGTACACTCCTCAAAGGTAAAACGGATTTTTTGAGAATATTACTAATTGCAGTTATGGGAGTAGTCACCATTCATATACTGGGAATTTTGTATATGCTTTTTATTGCAACACTTCGTCATGCACCGATGTATTTGATTACAAGCTGGATATCTTCTCAAAGCGGTGTTCAGGTTTTGTACGACATATTCTTTTCAATCCTTGCCATATATTTAGGCAGGCTCACAAGAAGCCTGCTCTGGATTGTTATGTGTTGACATCACCTATCAACTTTTACATATTTTGACATTTTAGCTAAATCGCTTCCAATAATTTCATTAATATCTTTATGTAAAAGCCATGCGAATGTCTCTTCTATATAGAGAGGCTTCAGATTTGAAACCGCTAAAAGTTTACTCAAATTTAGATTTTTTTTACAACATCAGTTCCAATAACATCCTTAAGTATCTTTATTCACCCAGGCCTTAACTTGTTCCCAAGGGACATCATAATTAAGCCCAAAGCCGTGAGCAGGGACATCTGGGCTAATAAAGTAAACATTTTTCAAGTCATATCTGGGTTCTACATTAGAGTAGAACAATCTCACATATGCATACTTTAAATTCGGATCTTCCACATTCAAATTTGTACGCTCAAGAGGATTGTATAATATTGTACGTTCAGCATGAGGATGTGCCATAAGTAGGGTATTGTATTTTAATGTAAATACACCTATTGGTTCACGCCAGTCTTGTACATAAACTATACTGTCTACCTTAATCGATTCTGGAACAGCCCATGATATATGTCCATCTTTGTATTCACTATCCCGGGTTGTTTTATAAGCTGAGGTAACAATTTTGCTATTAAAAAAATCTTTATATTTATCATTTACATAACATGTTGTTCCTGAATATACATAATCATCATCCCAGTATGCTGCACAAACATAAAATACATCATAATAGACTTTCACCTCAGTCTTTGTCTTGCTAACATCTACGCCAAGGCTTTGATAGTAATCAAAGCGCACTCCGTAACCATTATCAAAAATCCCCTGTAAGTGACTTCCTGTATAAGTCGTGCTAAAATCTCCCCTATCCCTATCAAAATAGTGTAAAGCTATATAGCTAATATCATAGTCCGGTTCATCTAGACAGACCATGTTTAACTGCCCAAGCTCTTCTAAGGTACAATAACCAAGGCATGAACATTTTTTATCAGTCGGTTTCAACTCGGCTGTTTCAGAGCCATCACTGCCGGAATCAGAGCTGTTACCGGATGAATCTCCATTATTGCTACTCTGCTCATTATCTTCAAATAAATGATAATCTTTGTTTAACAACCTGTCATCCAAACTCGCAAGGACTTCGCCCTCTGGATTAAAATTCTTTTTAAGAAGATTCTTCCTTGTGTTAATATAATGTACACCAACAGGATCGGCAGGTACCAATCTCCCATCCGCCGCAAGTAAAAACTTAAACCGGTCAGGCTGTTTGCAATTGTCCTCACCATACATACAGTTGGAGGATTTCTTTGATGAATCAACATCTACATATATATCTGTCTGATAAGATATTTTGTTCTCGGCTGTATTAATCTCTCTTTTTGTCTGACTTATCCACCACTCCATGCCGTTGGAGGTTGTAAAAGAGGATTTATCGGGATAAGATGTTGTACTGCATGAATCCGCACCAAACGTATGTGCTAGCAAATTACAAAGCTTCTTATCGCCTGAATATTTTGTGTCATCCTTAAATGGTGCCTTTAATGGCTGAGAGTTATTCACAAGAGGGTACCTGCTTACATCGATGTCTGTGCTTCCTTCTTTGAGTAAAACAGGAAAGATTGATGAATCTGAGGTTAAAGCTTTTATATTTTTACCAAGCTCATCATATACTTTTAGATAATTAATTTTAGTTTTATCCGGCATTAATCCGTTTATTGCAGGAAGTATTACCGCCGCAACAACACCTGCTATTCCGAGAACTATTAATAGCTCTGCTAAAGTAAATCCGCGTTTTTTCATTAAATTATTCCTCGCTTTTCATCTCTTCTATTTTGCTCTAATGTAACACAATACATATTGTGTTACATGTGCTACGCACGTAGACATTGGGCCGGCTTCTTGGTAAGACTACAAGCCGATTTCAAAATTCCACGTCCGCCTAAGAATTTCTGCTACAGGCTTGTACGCGTGGGCTGGGCTGGAAGGTAAGCGCTACAAGAGTTTCAGAAAGTGGATTTTTTGCAAAAATTGGGCAAAAATGAGGATTTTGGGCCTCGCACAACAAAAGAGCGCCTCTTCACAAACCCAGTGATATATGCTATCATGGATGTCGAGGCGCTCTCATGTAACACAATATGTATTGTGTTACATGAGAGCGTTTTTTATATTTAGTGATTAGAGTTTAAATTTCTTCTCAACTACTAAACCAAAAACTACTCTTCAACCCTAAAAGTCTTCAAGTTTTCGCTGTTACAAAAAAGTTCCCGTAATACTATTAGGACAAGAGGCTACAGTTTGCAAGTCTCCACTCACAACAACCGTTCCTCCTTTTTCTCCGCCGCCTGGGCCCATATCTATAATATAATCTGCATTTTTTATTAAATCCAGATCGTGCTCTATAACAATAACTGTAGCTTTATTATCAACCAGCTTCTGAAAAACACCGATTAAAGAACGGACATCGAGGGGGTGCAATCCTATTGTAGGCTCGTCAAAAACAAATATTGAATCTTCTTGTCTGCGTCCCATTTCTGATGCTAGTTTTAAACGCTGCGCCTCGCCGCCGGAAAGACTTGGAGTTGCTTCTCCCAGCGTTAAATAACCTAACCCTAAATCTTTTAATACTTGAAGCCGCTGTCTTACAACATTCAAATCCTTGCAAGCCTCAAGCGCGTGATTTATATCCATTGACATAATCTGAGGCAAGGAATATGCGTTTTTTGATTTTGAAACGTATTTAATATTTTCCGCCTGCTTTGAATATCTTGTACCCCTGCAGTCAGGACAAGGAATATCGACATCCGGCAGAAATTGAACATCAAGGCTGATGCTTCCTGTCCCATCGCAGCTTGGGCAGCGAAGTTTTCCGGTATTGTAAGAAAAATCTCCGGCTTTATAACCGAGAGATTTTGCGCTTGCAGTTCTTGCAAAAACTTTTCTGAGTTCATCATGGACATTTGCATAAGTGGCTACTGTAGAGCGTACATTAATACCAATAGGTGTTGCATCGATAAGTTTTACGTGTTTTATGCCTTCTGCTGTGATATTTTTAACGTGTTCGGGAAGCTTTTTACCTGCGATATGATTTTCCAGAGCAGGAATTAGGCTCTCTAATATCAATGTTGTTTTTCCGGAGCCGGAAACGCCGGTTACAGCTGTTAATCTACCCTTTGGAATACGAACGTTCAGGGGTTTAACCGTATGTATGGAAGATGTTGAAAGATAAATTTCTCCTGCTTCAAAAAGCTTAGAGTTCTCCATGAGAGGACGAACTACTGCATCAACTTTCCCTGATAAAAATGGAGCTATTCTTGATTCCGAATTCTTGCATATTTCAGGAATACTTCCCTGAGCAATCACTTCTCCTCCGTCCGCGCCTGACTCCGGTCCCATTTCGATAACCCAATCGGATTCGGATAAAATCTGTGTATCATGATCCACTAGTACAACGGAGTTACCATCTGATACTAAGTCATGCATTACGGCATTAAGCCCTTTTACATTTGCAGGATGTAAACCTATAGACGGTTCGTCCAGAACGTATAAAACACCGGTGGTGCGATTTCTGACTGAACGTGCAAGCTGCATCCTCTGTCTTTCCCCTGTGGAAAGAGTAGAGGCGGTACGGTCGAGCGAAAGATAGTCCAAGCCTAATTCTATCAGACGTTTTGCAGTTACTTGAAAGGACTCGCATATTGATTCCGCCATAGGCCGCATCTCTTGAGGCAGCGATGATGGAACTTCTTCAACCCACTTTATAAGCTCTGATAATGTCATTTTACAAACTTCATCCAGTGACAGCCCCCTAAGTTTTGGCGCTCGTGCGGCTTCTGAAAGCCGCGTTCCATGGCAGGAGGGGCAAATATCTTCTTTCAAAAACTTCTCTACACGTTTCATCCCTTTCTCGTCTTTGACTTTTTTGAGGGCGTTTTCTACCGTATAAACTGCATTATAATAAGTAAAATCTATTTCTCCGGCCTGATTGGTATTTTTTGCTTTATAAAAAATATGTTTTTTTTCTGCAGGTCCGTGAAATACAATATCTCGTTCTTTTGGAGTCAGGTCTTTAAACGGAATATTGGTTCTTACTCCCATTTCTCTGCAGACATCTGTCATTAAAGACCACATCAATGAGTTCCAGGGCAGCACCGCACCTTCATCTATAGTAAGCGATTCATCGGGAACGAGCGTTGATTCATCAACCATTCTTATTGTCCCGACACCGCCGCATTTTTCACAGGCCCCTTGACTGTTAAAGGCAAGCTCTTCAGCTCCAGGGGCATAAAACCGGGCGCCGCATTCCGGACATTCTAGTTCCTTTTCGGCGGCTACGAGTAATGTCGGCTCAAGATAGTGTCCGTTCGGGCATCTGTGATTTGCAAGCCGTGAAAACATTAGTCTTAAACTGTTAAGAAGTTCTGTTCCCGTTCCGAAAGTGCTGCGAATACCTGGAACTCCGGGACGCTGATGGAGCGCAAGCGCTGCCGGAACGTACAAGATTTCATCAACCTGAGCTTTTGCAGCCTGAGTCATTCTTCGTCTTGTATATGTAGAAAGGGCTTCAAGATAACGCCTTGACCCTTCTGCATAAAGAACTCCAAGTGCAAGTGAGGATTTCCCTGAGCCGGACACACCTGCGATTCCTACTATTTTATTAAGAGGAATGTCAACATTAATATTTTTGAGATTATGTACCCTTGCGCCTCTTACAAGTATTTTATCAGGATGTGATTCCTTATTATTTGTCATATTTCTATCCTCTGTTTGAGTATTATACCTCGTAAATTTTTCCCTACAAATTTGAATATTATTAAGGATATTTAACAAAACCTATCAACTAATATCTATTTTATATTATAAATTATGTAATTGAGCAAAGAACTGATGAAAGAGATATGTTAATTGCAATAGCTGATTTTATGCTATCATATAGGAAAAGGAGAGTACGATTATGTTAACTAAAACTTCATCTTTAAAAACAACTTTTACAGGTGTGGATTTCGCTAAATACGCACCAAAGACTGCTCAATTTGTTAAAGAATTTTCGTCTCGTGCAAATCAGCCGGGCAAATTTCTTAACTGGGTTGATTTGCCTAAATTGCAGCTCACAAGGCTCGATGAGATTTATTCTTTGGCAGAAAAACTAAAATCTCAAACAGGAGCAGAAAAGCTTAGCGTTTTAGGTATCGGCGGCTCTAAACATACTGTTGAACACATGCTCGGTATCAACGGGCTTAATATCTCAGGCGATAAAATTGAATTCTATTCAGACGTTGATTCAATCAGCCTTGCAAGATTTTTGTCTAAGCTCAATAACGATGTTTTATCTTCAAACTACCTTATTGCCTCCAAATCAGGCTCTACGTTTGAAACAAAAGACGGATTTTTGAGAATACAAAAAATGCTTGAAGAAGCTTATATGGCGAAAGGTCAGTCTCCTGAGGAAGCTCAAAAATCTGCTGCTAAGCACTTAATTGCCGTCACTGACAAAAACGCTGAAAAGAGTGAGCTTAGAAGAACTTCTAATGAAAACGGATGGCTCGGCGACCTGTATATTCACGACGATGTCGGCGGAAGATTCTCCGCTTTTGATGACCACGCCTTATTCACACTTGCTTATGCAGGAATGAAAAAAGAAGATATGGCATCGATGCTAAAATCCGCTCAAGAAATTTCTTCTCTTTCTCTATCAGATGACTTGGAAATGAATGACGCTTTAAAAGAGGGTATTTTCTGGGCAGACGCTAAGTTAAGCGGAATTGAGGCTTCTGTTCATCAGTATATGGGTTCAATGTTTGAAAATACTGTTTACTGGCATGCACAAATGCAAAACGAATCAGTAAAAGACACCCTGAAACAGATTGCAAAGGTTCCGGACGCTATGCACCACTCTGCAGAAGCTCACTTTAACCCTGCAAATAAACTTGTATTTGCGCTTACGGTGCCTGTAGATAACGGTGTTTGTTCTGAAAACGCAGAAGCATATATCGGTGCCTTAACTAAGTCTTACGAATCAACTGGCGCATTCTTTAAAGAATATGTTGAGACTTCTAAGCTTGGATTAACCCCTGCAGCTGCAGGAGCAGTTACCCAGCTGAGAGCTTTTGCAACTGTTTATCAGGAAATTGTGGAAGCCGTTATGCAGAATAAAGAACTTCCGGAAGTTCTGGACAGCGTTCTACAACCGCACGTTGAGTTTTATAAGAAAAACTTGAAAGGCGGAGTTGTTGTTCCGGGTAGAATTTCTTAAAGCATAATTTACAGAAACACAGAATGCCGCAGCCTTCTGCCGCGGCATTTTTTATGCAAAAAAATAAAAGATTTGTAAACAATTCCCCCCTTTTTATGTATAATTGTCTTATGACCAGTCCGGATTATATGAATAATAAATTTGATATAATCGTCGTTGGAGCAGGACATGCCGGATGTGAAGCGGCGCTTTCTGCGGCAAGGCTTGGCTGCAACGTTTTGTTATGCACTTTGAATGTTGACAACATTGCGCTTCAACCCTGCAATCCTGCAATCGGAGGCCCTGCAAAATCCACCCTTGTGAGAGAAATTGATGCTCTCGGCGGAGTTATGGGAGAAGTTGCAGATGCAACATATATCCAGATGAAAACGCTTAATTCCTCCAAAGGGCCTGCAGTGAGAGCGCTAAGAGCTCAATCCGATAAGAAAGAGTACACTCAATATATGCGTAATCTTCTGGAAAATACCGATAATATCTGGATTAAGCAGGCTTGCATAACTGAGATAAAAGTTAAAGACGGTCAAATCACAGGTGCGGTTGACGAGTACGGAATAGAATACTCCTGTCGGGCAATTATTCTTACGACCGGAACATCTCTTGAGGGTAAAATGTATATAGGTTTGCAGGCGTATTCGGGCGGACGTCTCGGAGAACGCGCGGCAATAGGACTTTCAGAATCTTTAAGGAAACACGGCATAATTACCAAAAAGCTTAAAACCGGAACGCCGGCAAGGGTTGATAAGCGGACTGTTGATTACTCAAAAATGGAGATTCAGCCCGGAGACGATAAATTGAGTTTCTATTCATTTAAGCCTAATCGCCCGATTCGACCTCAATTCCCGTGTTATTTGACCCGAACAAACGAAGAAACCCACAGTATTATACGTGCCAATCTTGATAAATCCCCCATGTATCAGGGATTGATTCAAGGTGTCGGGCCGAGATACTGTCCGTCTATAGAGGACAAGATAGTTAGATTTGCTTCAAATCCTTCGCATCACATTTTTATTGAACCCGAGGGGCTTAATACTTATGAAGTTTATATTCAAGGGTTTTCAACGAGCCTTCCTGCCTACGTTCAGGTGGAGATGCTCCGCTCATTGCCCGGACTTGAAAAAGCGCATATTATCAAACCTGCTTATGCGGTTGAATACGACTATGTTCCTGCTGTTCAAACAAAGCACTCTTTAATGTCAAAGGATATTGAGGGGTTATTTTTCGCAGGACAAATTAACGGCACAAGCGGTTACGAAGAAGCCGCGGCGCAAGGTTTAATCGCAGGCATAAATTCAGTGAAGTATCTTAATAATTCCGAGCCGCTGGAGCTTTCCAGAGCGTCCTCTTATATCGGAACTCTGATTGATGATCTGGTTACGAAAGATATTCAGGAACCTTACAGAATGCTGACCTCGCGTTCAGAGTACAGACTTCTTTTGAGACAGGACAATGCAGATGCAAGGTTAACAAAGATTGGGCATGAACTAGGGTTGATTGACGATGCTCAATATAAAAGATTTTTAAACAAGCAGGATAATATTAAAAAAGAAATCGAACGGCTTAGGGAAACAAAAATTTCTGCAAGCGAAGAAGTAAACGCGGCTTTAGCCGAAACAGGAGAACACATAGACCGTGGCATAAGGCTTGCGGAGCTGCTAAAGCGGCCTAACATAAATTATGAAATATTCAAAAAACTTGATGAAAAAACAAGAAATTTAAACCTGAGCGATGATATTACAGAAGAAGTTGAAGTCCTTATAAAATACGACGGCTATATTAAGCGGCAGGAGCAGCAGGTTGAGACGAGCGAAAAGCTTGAAAAATACAGGATTCCGTCAAATATTGACTACTCCAAGATTAAGCATATATCAACCGAGACAAGAGAAAAACTTGAAAAAATCCGGCCTTCTAACCTTGCTCAGGCCTCCAGAATCGGTGGTGTGAAGCCTGCGGATATTTCTGTTTTGATGGTAATGCTTGGCAAGTAGCCGCTAAGAATAAATAAACTCTTCTCTGCCGTCTTCATTAAGGATTAACGCACAAAGGCGCGCATTCGGGAATTTTCCGCACCCCAAATCGATACAAATTTTATCATCATCGATGTATGGTTCCTCAAACTCGGTATGCCCGAAGATTATTTTTTGCGGCAAATTGTGCTTTGAATATATAAATTTGCTTCTTATGTATACTAAATCCGTTTCATTTTGTTCATCAAGCGGATAATCTGGATTAATTCCCGCGTGGACAAAGAGATATTTATCAGTTAAATAATAGAATTTTAGACTTAGGAAAAAATCACCGTGTATTCTAAAAATATTATCAAAGCTTCCGTAGCTTCTTATTGTCGCAGGCCCTCCGTAATTATCAAAAAGATATCTGTAATAATCGTCTGACGGCGAATGAAGGAGTGCGTATTCATGTGAGCCTATCAGGTAAATACATTTGTTGGTTTTACCCTGGCGGATTATTCTGTCGACAACTCCTCTGGAATCAGGGCCGCGGTCTATATAATCTCCCATAAATACAAAAATATCATCCTGACGTATATTTATTTTTGACAGAACGCTTTCAAGTTTTTTTAATTCTCCGTGAATATCGGTTATTGCTATATATCTTGGCATAAAATCCTCATTCTGTATTGTAACACAAAAAGACGTGCAGAGGCGGCCTTTGGTAGATATCTCTAGATCCGATGGTCTAAATTTTTCGGAAAAGTTCAATCTTTAGATTGATGTTGCTTTATTAAATATATAATAAACTACTAGTGTAGACTTGGTAGGTTTTATATTGGAGAGGTGGCGTAAGATGAATCTTACGAGCTTGGATATAACTTTACAGCGTATTAATGCGATTGAAAATCAGTTTCAATCACTTTTTTCGTATGGTGCCGGCCCGGATGAGGATTTTCAAAAGATTCTGGACTCTTCAATATCCGATAAAAAAACAGAGACTTCTCGCAGTGAGATTAATGAATTGATAGAAAAATACGCAGACAAAAACGGTCTTGATTCTGATTTTGTGAAAGCGGTAATCAAGCAGGAATCAGGTTTTAACCCGAATGCAACATCAAAATGCGGAGCAATGGGGTTAATGCAGTTAATGCCGTCTACTGCAGAAGGCCTTGGCGTTACAAACGCTTATGATGCGGAGCAGAATATTGAAGGCGGAACAAAGTATTTAAAAGGGTTGATGGACAGGTTTGACAATAACAAGTCGCTTGCCCTTGCGGCTTATAATGCAGGGCCGAACGCGGTTAAGAAATACGGCGGAATTCCTCCTTATATGGAAACACAAAACTACGTAAAAAACGTTTTAAACAGCTATGACAAAATGAAAGAGGGGGTAAATGGTTCGGTAAATGTTGCGGTAAATGGAGGTAGAAACTAATGATTGTAAGAAGTTTTGAATCAGCCGCCAACGGCATGCTCGCTCTTATGGATATGAATGATAACACTGCAAACAACCTTGCAAACGTTAATACTATCGGGTACAAAAAAGGTTCTCTAAGATTCAAAGACGTAATGCAATCTGCAGTATATTCTCAAAAAGGCTCAATATTAAGAAATGAATCCAGCAGATATCTGGGAACAATAAGCTGCGGCAGTGAATCAATGCAATACACACATGATTTTTCACAAGGCGCTTTAACAAAGACATCTAACCCTTATGATGTCGCAATTGAGGGAGACGGATTCTTTAAAATTCAGGACGTTGACGGCAATATTTCTTACACAAGAAACGGTTCTTTTGTTGTTGACAGAGGATATTGGCTTAAAACCAAAGAAGGCGAGTTTGTCCTTGACGTAAACAATCGAAGGATAAGAATGCTGCCTGAAGATATGGATGATGAGACAGCTTTCAGAGACAGAAAAGATATAATTATTGCAGAAAACGGTAATATCGAAATAAATTCATATAACCAGAAAGTTCCGCTCCAAACAATCGGAATCTGGGATTTTTCGGATAAAGATGATTTGTTTGAAATCGGCGATACAAAATTTGTACCGCGAGATCCGATTAACAATCCTGAACTCAGGTCGGAAAAGTTTTCAATACAGCAGGGAATGCTGGAGCTTTCAAATTCTAATGTAATCAAAGAAATGATTAATACAATCCAGACATCCAGAAATTATGAAAGCTTAACACGAGTAGTAAGCACAAACAGTGAAATGCTTACGACAGCAGTATCAGTAGGACGGATAAGAACATAGGTGACGCGTGAGGAGTGAAGCGTACAATATAAAGTTAAATATGAATAATAAAATATTTTAAAATGGACGCTTCACCTTTCACACTTTGCCCATCACGGAGATAAAAGAAATAAAACGAGGATAATAAACCATGTTAAGAGCACTAACAACAGCAGCAACAGGTATGATAGCACAGCAAAACTATCTTGATGTTATTGCAAACAACGTCGCAAACGTTAATACAACAGCATTCAAAAAGTCAAGGATAGAATTTCAGGACTTATTGTCTCAAGCGGCAAGGACCCCCGGGGCTTTGATGAATCAAGGAACTTATCAGCCTGTAGGTATTGAAATCGGGCTTGGTGTAAAAACAGCTGCAACTACAAGGGTTTTTACGCAGGGTGTTGCAATCTCAACCGGCAGACAGCTTGATATTGAAATTGAAGGCGAAGGCTTTTTGCAGGTTATGAAGGAGGACGGTTCACTTGCCTATACAAGAGACGGCTGCCTTCAGGTAGATTCTCTCGGGCAATTATGTACAAACGACGGGCTTTTGATTCAGCCCTCCGTTTCTATCCCTCGTGATGCTACGGAAATTACAATTACTCAGGACGGTAATATTTCCGTTACACTTCCGGGGCAGACTCAACAGTCCATTGTAGGTTCGCTCCAACTGGTTAAATTCCAAAACCCGTCAGGTTTGTTATCAATCGGTCACAACCTATACAAAGAAACTCAGGCTTCCGGAAACCCTGTACAGGATACCCCCGGGCAAAACGGTTTGGGTTTGATTCAACAAGGTATGCTTGAAGGTTCTAACGTCCAGATTGTTGACGAACTCGTAGGTCTGATTAAGGCTGAACGCGCGTTTGAATCTAATTCAAAATTGATTAACTCTTCAAGCAATATTCTTCAATTAACGAATCAGATGACATAGTGAAGTGACCGGATGACTAAGAAGAAAAATAAGTTGAACAAATAGATGGGTGGGAGCAATCCCTCACCCCAACCCTCTCCCCAAGGAGAGGGAGAAGTCGGAAAAGTAAATTGAAAAGATTTTTATTGACAGTTTTAATCCTGATGTTTGGCGCGCTCGGCGCAAATGCCCAGATGGTATCTTCTTCTGATGTTAAAGCTTCTGTTGCTAAAATCCTTGAAGATAGTTACAAAAAGATTACAGATGGAGAAGTTGAAGTAAAAGTTTCGGCAACACCCTTTGCCCAGCTGCAGCTTCCGGATGGAAATGTCTCATACAAGATTGTATCCGGCGCCGATAAAGTTGTCCCGAGAGACATAAAAAGGGTTGATGTTTATGTTGACAATGCGTTTATAAAATCTCTTAACCTTCCTGTCCAAACAGTTATTTATAAAGAGGTGCTTGTTGCAAATGATTACATAAACAGAGAACAGGCACTGACCAGAGATTGTGTCGGCGTTAAGAAAATGGATGTATCTATGAAAATGGATTACGTATTGGGCGAGTCGGTTTTAAGCAAAGAAATGAGCGCCAAAAAAGCTTTTCAGAAGGGCGAAATTATTGATAAAAGATTTGTAAAAATGCGTCCTGATGTTATAAGAAACGGCGAGGTGAGGATATTTTTTGTCTCAAATGGAACAGTAATGATTACGATTGACGGAACCGCAATGGCTGACGGAATGTGCGGAGATTATATAAACGTTGAAAACAAAAATTACAAGAAAGTTTATAACGGAAAAGTTATCGGAGAAAATAAAGTTCTGGTCAATATTTGACCAGTGATTATTGAATCGTAAAGAGTGACTTGAGTGGGTATATTGTGTGAAAGTCAATAACATATTTTCCTTACTCAATAATTTGAGATACAGCATGTCCGCCAATGCCTGACTTACTACTGTGATATATAAAAAAGACATCCTAGAGAGATAATCCTTTTGTATTACTTCTTTAGAAGATTAAGAATTGGAGAAAACAATGTTAAAATATAATTGTAAGTCGAAGGCAGCTGATGAATTGTCGGATTTCGACGAAAAATGATTAGGCATTGTGTGTGTGTTCGGCTTACTTCTTTAAAATTCCAAAATCTTTTCTTCATAATAATTGACCTCGCTCCTTTTGTCTCTCTTCCGAAAGGAGCCTTATACTTTTATAAGGAATTATAACTTGTACTTTTAGAATTACATTTAAAAGCCCTTCAAATGATGAAGGGCTTCGCGCTGTTTGATGTTTGATAGCTTTTTATTGATATTCTTCCTGAATGCAGTATCTCTTTTCGTATACGTGTTCTGCGATTGCAAATATAATGGCACTAATACCTACTAAGCTGTATATTACTCTTGAAACTACTGTCATTTCTCCAAACAGGTACGACACCAGGTTAAAATCAAATAGACCGATTAAACCCCAGTTAAGTGCGCCTATAAGCACTAACAAATAAGATGTAACTTTTAAGAATTTATGCATTTTTATTCCCTCCTTTTTGGGTACATTCCTATTATGTAAGTTTTTTTCAGAAATAAATCGGAAATTTGATGAGAGACTTTTTTATTATTTTTGTTTTTTTAACTGCTTTTTGATACCGACAATCGGGTAATGACCTTATTGTCCAATAGGGTAAGTAGAAATTACTCACTGTGGGAATTGGTAAAAATATATAATTCCTGTTAAATATAATTATTAAATCTTTTTCATACTTCCAGCTATTCTTAATTCCAATGGGTCCTAAAGACCCATTTTTTTTGTGCTACGCTGTAATAATCATGAAGAAATTACTTATATTTATTTTAAACATCCAAATCTTTTTAATGCCTTTTTGTCTCGCGGAAACTGTAGTTTTCAATACCAAAACTTACAAGTACCATAAACCAGGATGCAGATGGGCTTTAAAATGTACTGTCAACTGTATTAAATTGGAAAAGAAAGAGGCGCAGAATCGTGGTGGGGTGCCATGCAAAGTTTGCGGCGGTTAGCAGATTCTTATGTACAAATTTTTCTTTATATGGTAAGATAAAATTATAGTAGTAGTATAAAAATTTTGAAGATATATGCGATAGAGAAGATTATTAGAGATATTTAATAGTTACCGGGTAGGCTATATGTACCCGGATGTCGTGTATATGTATAAAAATAGAAAAGGAAAAGGTGCTAGATGAATAGTGCATTACTGACCGTTGCAATTATTGTATTGGTTATACTAATTGCTGTAATTGCAGTACAGAGAGTGAAGTACAAAAATCTCTTATTCCAGACCGAGCAAACTAAAAAAGATTTGCAGGAAAGAGAAGCTATTATGCAAAAAGAGGCTATGATTAAGGCAAAAGAAGCTTTGCATAATGAAAGAGAACAATTAAACGCTGATGAAAGAGAAAGAAGGCGCGAGTTTGCGGCAATTGAATCTAAACTTTCCAAAAGGGAAGACCAGTTGGAGGATAAGATTCAAGAGCTTACGGATAAAGAGCTTGAGCTTGATAAAATTAAAGACAAGCTGATAGAAAAAGAAGATTATCTTGACGAGATAGTTACAAAGCAGACTATAGAGCTTGAAAGAATTGCAGGAATGTCTGCGGAAGACGCTAAAAGAATGCTTTTGGAACAGTTAAAGAGTGATTTAGCGCAAGAGCAAATGCAGTTGATAAGAGAAAATGAAGCTAAAATTAGAGAGGATGCTTTGGAAAAATCCAAGGAAATTCTTTCTACGACAATGCAGCGTTGTATGATGGAACAGGTTGTCGAGTCTACTGTCTCTGTTGTTTCGCTCCCGAATGATGAAATGAAAGGCAGAATCATCGGGCGTGAGGGACGTAATATAAGAACTTTAGAAACTTTAACCGGTGTTGATTTGATTATTGATGATACGCCGGAAGCAGTTGTTTTGTCGGCTTTTGATCCGGTAAGACGTGAGATTGCAAAGATTGCGCTTGAAAAACTTATTCAGGATGGCAGAATCCACCCGGTAAGAATTGAGGAGACTGTTGAAAAATCTCGTGAAGAAGTTGAAAAGAAGATTATGAAAGAAGGTGAAAACGCCGCTTTAGAGATGGGGATAATGGGCTTGAATAAAGAGCTTATTAAGAACCTTGGGCGTTTATATTATAGAACCAGCTATGGGCAGAATGTATTAAAACATTCTTTAGAAGTCGGCCATATTGCAGGAATGCTGGCTGCCGAACTTGGTGCTAATGTTTATGTTGCAAAGCGTGCAGGGCTTTTGCATGATATCGGAAAGGCTGTTGACCAGACTCAGGAAGGAACTCATATTCAGCTGGGTGTTGAGTTAGCTTCAAGATACGGAGAAAAGCCGGACGTTATTCATGCAATAGAAGCTCATCATGACGATGTTACTGCAAATACTGTTGAGGCTGTTCTGGTTAAACTTGCTGACGCGATTTCTGCAGGACGTCCGGGGGCAAGACGCGATACTTTGGAAATTTACATTAAGCGTCTGCAAAAAATTGAAGAAATTGTTAACGGATATGAAGGCATTAAGCAGTCTTTTGCCGTACAGGCAGGGAGAGAAGTCAGGGTAATTGTTCAATCAGAAATGTTTGATGATTTGGCGTCTCAAAAGCTTGCAAGAGATATTGCTAAGAAGATTGAGGATGAACTGGATTATCCGGGCCAGATTAAAGTTACTGTTGTCAGAGAGTTTAGAACAACAGAAATTGCTAAGTAGAATAAGGGGAATTTAATTCCCCTTATATAATCAAATGAAGAAAAGTCTATGGGCGGTAATACTGATAAAATTAAAATATATTTCTTTGGCGACATAACAGGTCGTCAGGGGCGTGTTGCTGTAAAAAATTATATTGCTTATCTTAAAAAAACTAATGATGCGCCGTTCTTTGTTATTGCAAATATTGAGAATGCCTCTCATGGATTCGGGCTTACTAAGAAAAATTATGAGGATTTGGCTTCAAGCGGAATTGACTGTTTTACTTCCGGAAACCACATTTGGGATAAGCGTGATATTTATGAATATATTGAAAGTGCGCAAAATCTTGTAAGACCTATTAATTATCCGGCAGGGACAAAGGGATCAGGGTGCAGGATTTTTGAGATTAGTGGGCAGAAGCTTGCTGTTATTAATGCTTTAGGGCGTGTATTTATGCCGCCGATTGACTCTCCCTGGCAGGTTGTGGAAAATGAAATTAAAAGGCTTAAAGAAGAGGGAGTGGAGCATATTATAATTGATTTTCATGCTGAAGCTACTGCTGAGAAAATATGTTTTGCCAAATATTTGGCTTCTGTTTTTAATAGCGAAGATAAGGCTTTAGTAAAAGCTTTCTTTGGAACTCATACCCATGTTCAAACTGCTGACGAAAAGATTTATAAGGGTATGGCCTATATTACTGATGTGGGATTCTGCGGAGTGGAAGACAGCGTGATCGGAATGGATTTTGAAACTTCTATGAGGAGATTATCTACAAGTCTTCCTGAAAGATATGAAATTGCAGAATCTGCAATTGCTCAAATTAACGGTGTTGAGGTTCTTATTGATAGAACGAGTGCAACACATATAAAAAGGATTAATTTTATAGTTGATAATAGTAAGGATGAAAGCGAGGTATACGTTGATAAAGACGTCGGTACTTTATAAACAATCACCTTCTCCGATTCCGGGGGAGGAATATTGTGAAGGGTGATTTTCACATACATACCTATTATTCTGACGGAGTTTTTTCGCCGGAAAAAATTGTGGATTTAGCACTTGATGCAGGGCTGCAGGCTATTGCGCTTACGGATCACGATAACGTTCTGTCGTATGACGTTGCAGTAAATTATTTAAAAACAAAAGAAGTCGATTTTAAAATTATTCAGGGCATAGAGGTTAATACGCTTTATAAGGATTATGAAGTTCATATTCTGGGGTATTTTCCGGATGTTACCAAGAGTGATTTTAAGAATCTTTTAAAGGTGCAGCAGCATGCTCGTATAAAACAGACTAAAGAAATTTTAGCGCTTCTTGCAAAAAAAGAGGGGATAAAAATTGCTTTTGAGGATGTGAAGAATATGGTTGCCGAAGGCGGAAGTATCGGCCGTCCGCATATTGCGAAGGCTATTACAAACGCAGGCGGCACAAGCAATGTGATGGAAGCTTACAGCAAATATATCCACAGAGCTTCGCCGGTTTATGTGGAAAGAAAGACTGTATCGCCTTTTGATGCGGTTGAGGTGATTTATGATGCCGGCGGCGTGCCTGTAATCGCGCATCCTTATGATATTGATATTGCGGAGAAGTTGATTAAGGAATTGATGAATTATGGGCTTCGGGGTATTGAGGCATATCACAGAAAACATTCTCCTGCTATAGTGGAATATTTTTCGACGATGGCTGAAAATCTCGGGTTGATTGTGACGGGAGGATCTGATTTCCATGCCCCTAATATTATGAACGGTCAGATTATTCTCGGCAAAAATTTCGTTCCGGAGTGGATTTATGATACACTGTTGAACGAAAAGAAACATCTGGATTTGGCGAATGGATAAGGAAGAAGAGAGATGAAAAAAGGGTTTACTATTGTAGAAGTATCAATATTGTTTGTAATATTTTTGATAGTTGCGTTTTTAGTCGCGCCGCTTTCTTTGGATGATTCTCTGCAGGCAAAAAATACATCAAGGTGGAGAAGCGTCCAGTCTGATTTTGCGAATATTTTTTCAGCGGTTAATGCGCAGAGGGAGAATCCTGATTTCAATTTCAGAGAGGCGTTCAATTCAACCCTGAGCAGCGAAATTAAGAGTGAGGCAGAGCCTTATAAAATTCTTTTTCTGAATGGGACTTTTCCTAATAATACTTATAGGTTTGATGATTTTATGTACACTCAAACCAAGTCTGTTATTTCCGTAAAGATGTTTGATGCGCCGCAAGAAGGTGTTGAAGGGCTTTTGATGTATGATGTTAACGGAAGAGTCGGTCCTAATGTATGGGGTAAGGATGTTTTCGGGTATAATATATACAATGACAGATTTGAGCCATTCTGTAAGAATGATTCTGTTACAATTCAGCGTCAGGAATGTTCAAAAGACGGAACGGGCTTGTGCTGTTCTAACTATTATTTAATCGGGGGCAGTTTTGAATGATAAAAAATGTATGTGTTTTTGCCTCCTCATCAAATAATCTTGACGAATGTTTTTATAGAGATTCTGCAGAATTTGGTGCACTTCTGGGACGCGCAGGGATGAATATTGTATATGGCGGAAGCCGTCTGGGGATGATGTTTGCCTGCGCACAAGCCGTTAAACAAAACGGTGGGCATATTATAGGTGTTATGCCGCAAAGACTCTATGATTTTGGGGTAGGAAATCCCGAGGATTGCGCGGAATTTATTCTCACAAAAGGTATGCGAGAGAGAAAAGCTAAGATGGATGAGATATCTGATGCGGTTGTTGCACTCTCAGGCGGATTCGGAACGTTGGAAGAAATTTCCGAAATGATTGTGCAAAAACAATTGGGGTATAATAATAAGCCAATCGTTATTCTTAACACTGACGGGTTTTACGATGATTTAATCCGCTTTTTTGATACGATTATCCTAAGAAATTTTGCAAAAGAATCTTCCAAAGATTTATATTATGTTGCAAGTACACCTAATCAGGCAATAGAGTACATACAAAAATATACACCTCAAACTGTCGAATCTAAATTTGTATTAAAAACTTAATGTATCTGTTGGGCTGTAGATAGTAAGTTGATGGGCGAACAAGCAATACTAAAAATTTAATCACTAACATGTTTGCAACTATTTTTTAATCATTATCAGCTTGTTTTTGTCTGAATACATAGGCCAAAATTTCCGCAACAGCTACGTACATATCCGACGGAATCATTCCGTTTACAGGTACTGAATTATATAAAGCTCTTGCAACAGGCCGATTTTCTACAATTGGGACATTATTGGCTTTTGCTATTTCTCGAATTTGGAACGCCAGATAGTCTACGCCTTTGGCCGTAACCAACGGTGCCGGTGCCATTGTTTTATCATATTTTATTGCTACTGCATAATGAGTCGGGTTTGTTACAACTACATCTGCCTGAGGTACAGATGACATCATACGCTGCCTTGCCATTTGCATCTGTATTGATTTAATTTTTGCTTTTATTTTTGGATCCCCTTCGGTATCCTTATGCTCATCCTTAATCTCCTGTTTTGTCATCTTAATGGATTTTTCATACTCATAGTTCTGATATTTTTTATCAAGATAACCCAACACCAGCATTGCAAGGCACATATTTATAATCATATTTATGAGTATTGATACAATGATATTAAGCGCAATCGGAATCTCCAACCCGACAAGCCCCAGCAAATCGCCTTTTCTGCTATTTATTGCAGAATAGCCGCAAGCTCCTACTACAACTATCTTTATAATGGACTTTGCAAATTCTACCATTGAACGCGGCTCAAACGGATTAAACATACGCTTTGCATTCTGAAGCATTCTTCTTGGCGATAGATTATTTAAATCAATTTTTACTCTCTGCAGTGCAAAAACGTGCCCTACATCAAAGCGTATAATAAAGATAGAAGCAATCAGAAGCAGTACCAAAAACGGAAGCAATATTTTTGCTAAATATATCAAATAAGGAGACATAAGCCCTAAAATATTGTTTACGTCTATTTCAGAAACATCCAGATGAGAAAAGGTGTCTCTTAGCATGTTGAGAATGTTTTCACCCATATTTTTTGCAAAAACTCCCAGCAAAGCAATTCCTGCAACCATAACCAGAGCAGAATCCATATCGCGGCTTTTTGATACATTACCGCGCTCCCTTTCTTTCGTTCGCCGTCGGGTGGTGGCTTCTTCGGTTTTTTCTGCTGCTTCGTTCCCCATTTGAATATCTTATCCTAATTAGAATACCAGTGCTATCTGCTCAATAAATCGTTCTATCATCACAACCATATATTCAGCCATTGGGCGTACAAATATCAAAGACAGTAAAAGCCCCAAATAGATTTTTAAAGGGATTGATACCATAAATATATTCATCTGCGGCATCATCTTTGATGTAAAACCGAGCAAAACATCGGTTATAAACAACACTCCAAATATAGGCAGTGAAATACTAAGGCCTATGTTAAACATTTGGCTTGTCATTCTGACTATTTCGCCTGTAACTTCCGGTGAAAATGCAAATCCGTAGCCTACCGGCATGGTCTTGAAACTATTATAAATGGCTGAGAATAGCCATTGATGCGCCCCTATTATAATGAAAATCATTGAAGCAAGATATGTGTAGGCTTGGGTAATAACAGGAGAGTTTCCACCGGAAGATGGGTTTAAAGCTTGATCAGCAGAGATTCCCATTTGTATTGCAAACATATTTACACCAAGCTCAATACCCACAAAAATTATGTTTGCACAAAATCCCATAGCAAAGCCTATTAAAAACTCTTTAAATAAGATTAATGTCAATGCCGGAACGGAATTGGGCACAACAAACTGCGTATTATGCTGAACTATCGGAAATAATATAAACGCGATTGACGCGGCAAGCCAAATTTTTACCTGCATTGGAATCGGGTAAGTTGAAAACAAAGGAGCCGAGGCAAACAAACCTGATAATCTGGTCAGAATTGCCATAAAGAGGATTATATTACCGACAGAAAATAACACATCAAGATTAAACATCAAAACCCACCAATTAATTGTGGAATCATATCCATAAATTCGTTAACTGTTGTTATAAAAATGCTAAACATCCAAGGCAAAAGAAAGATTAGAAGCATTACGCATCCTACGATTTTAGGAACAAAAGTAAGCGTTGATTCCTGAATCTGGGTTACGGTCTGGAAAATACTTACCATAAGACCAAGTACAACACCGACAAGCAGTATTGGTACGGATATTTCCAGTGTTAATATGAACATTTTTTGCAAAAGCGTTATTATTATATCCTGATTCATTTCATCTACCTCACGAAGCTCTCAACAAGTGACTTAACAACGAGATACCAGCCGTCAACCATTACAAACATAATCAACTTAAAAGGAAGAGCAATCATTGTCGGCGGCAAAAACATCATACCCATTGATACAAGGACGGACGATACAACAATATCTATTACCAGAAAAGGCATATAAACAACAAATCCGATTGTAAAGGCTGTCTTTAGTTCACTGAGGATAAATGCCGGCAAAAGTACATAAGTAGGTACGTCGTTTTTATTTTTCGGTTTTTCAATTTTTGCCATTCTGACAAATAGGGCGAGTTCTTTTTCGTGAGTTTGTTTAAACATAAAATTTCTTATAGGCTCAATCCCTCTGTCTAGAGCAGCCTGCTGTGTAATTTGATTATTCATATAAGGCTGTAAAGCTTTTTCATTAATTTCGTTAAAAGTAGGCGCCATTATAAAAAATGTTAGAATCAAAGCCAAGCTGGTTATAACCTGGTTTGGCGGAAGTGTGCCGGTTCCTATTGCCTGCCTTGTCAGAGAAAGAACAACAACAAGCCTTACAAATGACGTGGTCATTATTAAAATACTGGGCGCAAGGGTCAGAATCGTTAACCATATTAATATTTGCAACCCGTTTGTAAAATCCTGGGGAGTATTGGCATTCTGCAAACCTATATTAATGTTCGGAAATGTCATTGCAGCTCCGGATGGAAGTATAGACAACAAAAACAGTCCTGTCAGACAACCAAAACTTTTTATATTTATTAACTTCATAATAATTCCTTAAAAATCGACTAATTACCCGATAGTATTTTACCAGAGGTTAAAAGCATAAAGCAAATCTTTAAGTTTTATTTCAAAAGAACAAAGGTCTCTATTCAAAAGAGACCTTTGCAGAAACTTAAACAAGCCCCTCTTTAAGCGCTTTTACTGCGGCCTGTGTCCTGTCATCAACAACGAGTTTTTGAATTATGTTACAAACGTGCGCTTTTGCGGTATGTTCGCTTATGGTAAGAGTTTTGGCTATCTGACTGTTTGATTGTCCGTCTACGACCAGTTTAAGGACCTCGTATTCTCGTCTGGTTAAGTTTGAGTGATTTTCTTTAAATGTGCTTCTGGAAACCTCTCGAGACGGGATTATACCACAATTTTTCTCCCGTATAAACGGTACTACATGCGGATCTATCCACATGGCACCTTCTTTTATCATTTTTATTACGCTCATTAAAAAATCCGTACTGATATCTTTTATAACATAGGCACTTGCCCCTGCAGTAAGCGAGGCATTAAGTTCCTCTTCGGATATATGAGATGTAAGCATTATTATTTTTATGTTGTTGTTATGCTCCAGAATTTGTTTTGCGGCTTCTATGCCGGAGATATCGGGCAAACCTATGTCCATAAGTATAATGTCCGGTTTTATAAGCTTAGCTTTTTCTATTGCTTCTTTTCCGTTTACGGCTTCGCCTATTATTTCCAAATCGGGGTAGTCGCAAAACAGGGATTTTATACCGATACGCATTAATTTCTGGTCTTCAACAAGTAATATTTTTATTTGCATAAAACCTCCTTGGAAAAATATTTTCCCAAGATAATATTAAAAGGTTTTTTGTTTGACTTAAATTGCAGTAATAAAAACCGATATCGCTATTGTTATGCACTTTAAACTCATAAATATTTCTTTAACGATTCCTGTAAATCAAGTATTTTAATATGGTTTTCCAGCATAGCCTGATTTCTGCCTTCGTACGCTCTGTCATAATCATCATTAAAGTCAATCGCAATGTTAAAATTTTCTACTGCTTTATCGAGTTTATCCTGAATATAATAAGCTGTACCTATGAGAGTATATTCTATTTCTTTTTTATCAGAAAATTTTGCTGCTTCGAGATAATATTCTATTGCCTTTTCGTAATTTCCTGCGGCCTGTTCAAAACAGCCGAGCCCCCGGAGAACAACAGGATTTTCGGGATTAATTTTGTAAGCTTCCTGCAGGCTTTTCGCTCCGGATTCAAAATCATAGCTGTCGTACTCGTGTTTTGCCTTTCCGATTAGTTTTATCAATTTAACTTTGGCGGTCATAGCACGAAAACGAGCGGATATTTCTTTAAGCGTTTCTTCTTCCATACTACACTGTGTGCATTTTTTCAAAAATGCCCTTTTTTTGAACCCAAACTTCTACTTCCAGACGATTGCCTTCTTCTATCAGAGCATTCTTTAAGTCTTTAAAATTCAACGAGGCTTCTTTTATATCACAGAGCATGAACATTACAAAGTGACCTTGCATAAGAGTTTGTTTGATATCTTCAATATTAACCTTGTGTTGTGCAAGTACAGTTGAAATTCCTGACACAATGCCGAATCTGTCAGCGCCTGAAACTGTTATAATAATTTTGTAATCGTCCATTAACCTTTCTCCTTTTAGAGTATTATATTATATGTTTGGAGTTTCTGCAATCTGTCTTTTATTCCAATTTCCGTTTAAACGTTCTGCCGGCAAGGGTTAAAGTAATTGAGGCGATAATTATCAAAGGGATAAGGTTTGTTATAACGTCTTCCATTCCCATTCCTTTAAGAAATATTCCGCGCGTTAGAACCATAAAAAATCTTACGGGATTAAGCAAGGTTAAATATTGCAAAAAGACCGGCATATCTTCTATAGGAGAAATAAATCCGGATAAAAGTACCGCAGGAATCATAAATGTCATAGCCGACAGAATCGCCTGCTGCTGAGTATTACAAATAGCCGAGATATAAAGTCCTACTCCGACAATTGCCAATAAGGAAATGAATATTGCAATCATAAACAAAAGGAATGAACCTGCAAACGGTATATGGAAAAATATAATTACAATCCCTGTCATAACCATTGTCAGTGCCATTGCTATTATAAGCGGAGGAATTGATTTTCCCAGAAGAATCTCCAGCGAGGACAGAGGACTTACGATAAGCTGGTCAAATGTTCCAAGTTCCCGCTCTCTTGCTATCGACAAAGCCGTTAAAATTAAAGTCGTAACAAGAGAGAGCATTGCAACAATTACTGTCAGAATATACCATTTATATTCTAAATTAGGATTAAACCAGTTACGCACAGAGGCATTTATTCCTGCCCCATTTTTTTGGTTAGAAATCTCTGCTCCGTAAGCAGTAATAATTTGTGAGGCATAACCTGACGCAATAGATGCGGAATTTGTTTGTCTGCCGTCAGCAACAACTTGTACACTTGCAGTATTATTAGATTTTATGTTTCGGGAAAAATCATTATTTATCAGCAGTCCTATTTGAACTTTTTGAGTATCCAGTTTCTTTTTAAACTCGGCTTCATTATCGACAAAATAAAAATTTCTAAACCTTGGAGAATGTTCAAACCTTGATATAAGTTCTCGGGATTCAACACTTTGGGAGTGGTCAAGAGTTACGACATCAATATTCTGAACCTCCATAGTCGCAGCATTTGAAAATATTAACAATTGCACGATAGGCAGCCCAATTATTATTCCCTTTGTTTTAGGGTCATTCCAGATTGTTATAAATTCTTTTTTCATTAAAGCAAGAACCCTGCGGAAAAAACTTCGAATCATTTAATCACTCACTCGCCTTTCAGCCACTTCTTTTTTCAAGCGGCCCGATGTGCTTTTCTCTAACCTCAAAGAAGTATTTTTATAAACTGCAGCAAAAAACAACAATCCGAGGATTGTTAAATATATACCGTTTTCCAGCCTGATACTGTTTACCCCTCCTGCCATAAATTCACTCTCCACAAACGAAACGTAGTATCTTGGAGGAAGAATCCTTGTGAGGTACTGAAAGAAAACTGGCATAGAATTTATCGGGAACATTAACCCGGAAAGCATTAGAGCCGGCATAAATCCTACACTCATTGCAACCATACTTGCCAGAAATTGATTTTTAAGCAAGGATGAAATATTTAATCCGATTCCAAGGCAAGTAAAAAGAAAAAGAGCGCTTACAATAAACAAAATAACATAACTTCCCCTGAAAGGTATCTGAAATATTACAACACATAGAAATATATTAAAAATCAAGTATTTGAACCGGAAGTCCGGACTTAATATCAAAAACTTTGTCCGCAGGTAGCCCGACATTTAACTCAAGAGTTTCATTCTGCGTAATCGAAAACATTTTTGTTTCCGGTGTTACATGGTCTCCGATTTTAACCGGAATATCGCCGACCGTTCCGGAAAATGGTGCGGTAATCTTATGATAGCCTAATTGAATTTCCTGTTCTTTTATCTGCTCTTCGTTGGCTTCATAATCAGATTTTGCTTTCTTGTAAGCATTTTCGTAATTTTCTAAATCCTGTTTACTTACGGTTTTCTTTTCATATAAATCAGAATATCTTTCGAATTGGGTTTTTGCGGTTTCATAGTTTAAAAGAAGCGAGGCTTGCTTAACTTTAAACGAATTTAGAAGCGCTTCCTGTTTTCTCGGATCGATTACAATAAGAAGCTGACCGGCCTGAACCTTATCACCGGCTTTAACATTAATCTCCAGAATTTGCCCGAAAACCTGAGGCTGCATAAAAATTGACTGTCTGGATATCAAAACACCCTGATAAATTTGAGCATTATCGTACTCCACAGGTTTTAGAATTTCAGTATTAACAATGGCCTTTTCCGCAGGCTGTTGTTGTATTTGTCCCACAAAATAAACCCCGATTCTGAACAAAACAATAGCGCCAAGTGCAATTATCCAAATATATTTTTTCATTCCCAATCTCCAGTCCGAAATCGTACTATCGATTTAACATCGTAATCCGAAATCGGACTAATGTCAATAATGATTTTTTATTGACAATAAATTAAAAATTGGATAATCTAAAAATATATTTTTAGGAGTTATTTTGCAAAAAGAATATAATGATTTAAGAATTCAATTTAACACGTTATTTAAAGAAATAACGGATGTTTATCATAATATAGCGCTTAAATTAGACATATCTGACAGTGCTTTTTTAATTCTCTATGCAATTGTTGAACTTGGCAGGGGGTGTACGCAAAAAGAAATTTCTCAAATGTATTATATGAGCAAGCAAACTATCAACTCGTCTGTAAAAAATCTGGAGAAATCAGGTTATATTGAGTTCAGGCAGGATAAAGGGAATAACAAGCGGATATTTTTAACTCCTGCCGGTGAAAAACTGGTGGAAGAAAAAATAACTCCTGTTATAAATATAGAAAATGATATTTTTGCGGATATGACACCTGATGAGAGCAGAGGGCTTTTGGTATTAACTCAAAAATATGCAGATTTACTGAGAAAAAAATCAGACTTGTTAATTAAACCGTAAAGCTAAATTAACAAGTCTAAATCTTTTAGTAAAATATTGTTTACTAATCTCTGTCCAGCGTTTTAAAAACTTTGCCTTTTGGCTTTTCAAGATTCTTGTCAGAGGCCGGTGTAAGATTAGTTTCCCCAAACGTATAAGGATCCGAGGCATCCATAGCTCCCTTGTTAAATGTAAAAGAACCTTTTGTTTTGTTTTCACGGCCTTTTACTGGAACGGTTGGAGCGGAATTCTCTACAGCAGAATCACTCTCGGGTGCAGATATTGTGTTAACCTTTGTTTCAGAATTTTCCTGATCATTTTTGTAGATAATATTTGTTAAATCTTTTTGTTCGGGATTGTTAAAATTCTGAATCTCTTGCTGCATAACTCTGCTTCCGGGATCTTTACCTAAAAAATGCAGTCTGCCAATCTCATCCGTATATATGGTTGTATTCGCAATTGCCTGAACAGTCATGCCGGAAAATATCGCTAATGAAAGTGCTATTAACATTTTTTTGCTCATAATAATGTCTCCTTGGGTTATGTTATTATGTCTATATTATATCATAAAATAACCCAAATGGGTATATTAGATTTTGCAATAATTTATTTTACATTTATTTCGTTTGTAATATCTTTGCCGCCATATAAAACTACACTCTTTGCAAAAACATAATCATATTTGTCCTTTTGTGCCTTCTTTGCAATTTCATCCTGAATGCTTTTCTCTATAGCGTTCAAGCGTGTATTGTACTCTTTTTCGAGTGAAGACTTTTTGGCATTAAATTCATTTGTATACTTTTCCTCAAGCTTTAAAATTTTGGCGCTGTCAGTTTCATTTGCTATTGCTCCCCTTGCATTTACAATTATTTTATTTAGTTCATCCATTTTCTTTTCGTGCTCCAGCTTGAGCTGTTTGACCTGAGCAGAATTACTCACTATTTTCTGTAAGTCCACAACAGCAATCGAATCTGCTGCCTGAGCATAACAAGACGCAAGAAAAAAACCAAGAAACACCACCACAAAACTTTTTTTTGAATGATTCATAATTATCCCCCTATGTTACAAAGTAGTTATAATCAATGCTGATAAATATTACATTCCCCTGTAGGATAAACAATTTAACAAATATCAATTGAAATCTTTATGTATTTAATCTAAAATATATATATGTTCAGGTTGTTTTTAATACTATTTCTAATTTGTTTTAACCTATCTCCGGCTTTCTCTGAATCTGAAGATACGGAAGCCCCTGTCAAAGAAACGTACAAACTGAACGGACAGGTTGAGTATGATGATAATCCGGTAGAAACCATTTATTTGGACGAGAATATTGAAAAACCGCAGGTGAATATTCCCCAGAGAACGTTAACGCTTCCGGTGAAGTTTCTTGATATAAAAACAAACACAAACACGCCCAGGAGTGCTCTTGCAAGGGCGGCAATAAGCAGAAATAATCTTAAAGATATATTACCTCTAAGCAGTAGTATATCGGAACATTTTCGTGGTATTACATACGGAACTCTCTGGGGGGAAGAACTTTCTTTATCCCAGATGGAATCCTCAACCGGAGTTTTTGTAAGATATGATTCTCCAAAATACTTTTCGCTGGACACAACCTTTAAACGCTCTGCTACACAGGATATCGGTTCTCAGTACGGAACTGTCAAAATTACACCGGAGTGGCACATTACAGATAAGTTGACACTCAAAGATTCGTTTACAAACTATGTGAATGCACCTAAAAATAAAAATGAGATAATTATTGTATACAATCCGGCACTCAAAAAATACGCAGAATCTTTAAAGTTTGAACTCGGAGTTGCACAATCTTACTATACCAGCGGCAGGCAAAGTTCTGCCGTAAGCTTTACAACAGGGTTTAAGCTGTAACTGTAAAATTAGAACATTATGAGATATAGAGCAAAAGAACAACAACGACCTAAGAGGGTGATTAACAGGAACAAAAAAACGGATGGAGAGAAGCGCCGGCCGAAATCTTCGTCGGTCACAAGCGGATTTTATTATTCTTTTCTTACAATAATTTTGTTATTATGTCTTGTGCAGATAACTATAAGTGCAGTGCTAAATATATCCAAAATAGTTTCTTATAAAGCAAAAATTGTTCAAATTACAAAGACCAGAGACGCGGCGAAAGCTCTAAATGAACAGCTTCAAGACAATATTAAGAATTTTTCTAACTTTGCCGGTCTGGAAGCTATTGCCAGAAATAATTTAAAAATGTCAAGTGAAGATGAGGTTCTGGTAATAATCAATACACCAAAAGAAGAAGAGAAAGAAATTAAAACTCACAAAATTATCGGATTAAGAAAACATGATTAAAAACTTATTACAAGAAGGATTTGTCTTGAAAGAAAAGGGGCACTTCAAACACGCAATAGAGGTGTTTTATAAGGCACTTGAGCTTGATAATACAAGTTCTGAATTGCTGCTGGAGATTGCTGATACATATTATCTTATGAACAGTGAGGAGCGTGCACTTAATTATATAGAGCAAGTGTTGGATAAGGAGCCTGTGCATGTTCCTACCCTAAAGCTGTTAAAAAAAATATTTATCGGCAGAAATGCATTGGAAGAAGCTGAACAAACCGCTAAAAATATTTATTGCGTGACACGCAGTCCCGATGATCTTGCAGAAATCTTCCGGCTTTTGAATAAACAAAATAAATTCAACGAAATATTTGAATACAATATAGAAACTTATAATGAAAAAGTTTATATTGAAAAAGCAAAAGCGTATTATTATAAAAATAAGCTTACAGAAGCAAGTGAACTTCTAAAACAAGCTTTGGCTGCAGATGAAAACAATCAGGATGCGTTGCTGCTTTTAGGCAAAATACTATGGAGTCAAAATCGCAAAGACGAATGTATTCCTCTGTTAGAGAAATTTCAAATTGATGAAACAAACTCTGATTTATTAAATTTTATCGGTCAGGTTGAAGGATTTATGGAGAATTACAAGACTGCGGTCGAATATTTTACCCTTGCAATAAAAGCCGATAGAACAAATTCGGAGCCGTACTTTAATCTGGCAAATCTATATTTTAAACAAGGAGATTCGCAGCTTGCAAAAATGAATTATAATCTTGCCTTGTCTCTAAGCCCTGACAATAAAAATTATCATTTTGCACTCGCAAATTTATACTATACCGAAAAACATTACAAAAAAGCTCTGGAAGAACTTAAAGGTAATTTCTTTGAGGCACGGCTTCTCAAAGCCGTAATATTGTATGATACCGGCTATCTTGCACTTGCCCAAAAAGAACTTGGTAAACTTGAATCAGAACAACCGGAAAACGGTCTTGTAAAAGAATATATGGCTCGTATTAAAGAGGATTTGCAGGTCAATTAAATGCATCCAGAGTTTTGAATTTTTCATAAAAATACAAAAGCCTGGGTTTGTTGTGAAGGTACCAGATGCCTATCAAGGCCTCAAAGGCTGTTGCTTGCCTGTAATCTTTTTGAATTGTCCTTCTTGCAACAGGAATCGGAAGATTTCGGGCTCTTTTTACCAGTTCAAGCTCTTCGTCAGTCAATTCCGGCATTATGATATTCAGAAGATTTTTCTGAAATACAGTATTAACGCGGTCTGTTGTTATTTTATGTAAAATCTTGGCATTTTGAGTCTTAAACACGGTATATTCACGAACAAACAGTTCCCAAACAGCATCGCCTATATGGGCGTAATTTCTGAGTGTAATTACTTCTTTTTGCATAACTTATATATTATCACAAATCTCTGATACGAATTAGATATATGGATACAAGCGTTTTTTGTCATATATAGTAATGATTTTACTAAGTTTTTCAGGCGGAATACGTTCGCCTTTTTCAATAAATTCCATAACTTCAGCCATCAGTTGTTTGCACCGGGCTTGATCCTCTTCCTCAAAAACCTTAATATACATACTATAAGTCTTAAACATAATAAAAAATGCCTTAGCATTAACAAAATTTTACATTAGTCCACTCTAATCAGGTTAAGAATGTAAATTATTGTAAAAATATTCTTTTTAAGTAGTGTGTTTTTTATAGAGTTATTCTATAATATTTGTATACAAGGGTATGTGAGAATTATATAAGAGAGTCGGGTTTAAACACCTGATAAGATTAGGGATTAATAGCATGCCGGTGTCTGAAAGGTTAGGGAATGGCACTTACAATTAATACGAATTTATCGTCGCTTATAGTACAGCAAAATCTTGAGGCTGCTACAGATAGTCTTACGCGCTCAATAGAACGTATGACGACCGGATATCGTATTAATAACGCCAAGGATGATGCTGCAGGTTATTCTATAGCAATGGACTGGCGTGTGCAATTAAGTTCTCTTGATGTTGCAGCACAAAATAATTCTACTGGGATTGACCTGCTCACAACAGCAGAAGAAAATTATGCTCTTATAGTTTCTCATCTACAGAGAATTAGGGATCTGACCGAACAAGCAGCAAACGGTACTTATGGCAGTGCGTCTCTTTCGGCTATAAATGCAGAAATAGTCGCAAGATTAGAAGAAATTGACAGAGTAGCCGCAAATGCGGAATATAACGGTATTGCTTTAATGGACGGAACAACTCTTGCAGATGTTTCATTACAGGTTGGTATATATGAAAATGCTAACAGCAGGATTGTTCTTAGTGCTGAGTTATTTGGTGCTGCAAATACTCAGGGGTTGTTTACCGCTGATATACAGGATGTTGCCGATGCCTGTACGACTGCTACAACAGCACCTTCACAGCTTACTGCTATAGACAAGGCCATAAGCAAAATTTCTGCAAGGGTTACCGATATCGGGGCGTATCAAAATCGTCTGGAGTCTGCATCAACAGCTATTGATGTACAGATAGAAAACTTAACATCTTCACTCTCCACTATTAGAGATACCGATGTTGCACAGGAATCGTCAAATTATATACAGGCGCAAATATTGCAGCAAGCGGCGGCTACGCTTCTGGCTACTGCTAACCAAACGCCAAGTATAGCATTAAACTTAGTATAATAAATTTGTTGTTGATTGGGATATGTACTTATATATGAGATTGGAGTAATTCAATCTCTTTTTATTATACAAATGGTTTCAGATTATAAAGCGGATTTTATTTACAGATATTATTTCTTTGACAGGTGTACGTTGGTCTGCGAGAGCCGATATACAATTGCAGGATTGATTTTTTTATCTATTTAAGCTAATTTATCCTGTGAGGTGTTAAATGAGAAGACGAACTCTAGGTGTAATATTTGGCGCTGCGGCAGCTGCAAGTTACGGTACAAATCCACTGTTTGCACTTCCTCTGTTTGCTTTAGGACTCGGGGTAAATTCCGTTCTTTTCTACAGGTATCTGTTTGCGGTTATTATTTATGGGCTATGGCTTAAATTCCACAAAAAAATCTGTTTTAAATTAACACAAAAGGAATTTTTGCCGCTTCTTATTATGGGCCTGTTTTTTTCATTTTCGTCTCTGACTCTGTTTGAAGCATTCAAATACATAGACGCAGGTATTGCGTGTACGATTCTTTTTATATACCCGGCGATAGTTGCTATTTTTATGGTTTTGTTTTTTCACGAGAAGTTTTCAAAGACGGTGCTTTTTGCGCTCATACTTGTAATATTCGGTATCAACCTGCTTTACAATGGTAAACCAACGGGTAGTTTAAGCCCTTACGGTGTCGGGATGGTTATATCCTCTGCCCTTTTGTATGCCGCATATATTATCGGAGTTAAAAATATTAAAGCTATAAGGCATATAAACAGCGGTAAAATGACTTTTTACGTGATGTTATTCGGGTTGATTGTATATATTGTCAATTTAAAATTCTGCACGGAGCTGCAGCCGCTGACTGAACCTAAAATGTGGTTATGCACGCTTGCACTCGCGCTTTTGCCAACAGTGCTTTCCATAGAAACAATTAATATTGCCATAAAACTGATTGGGTCGACAACTGCGGCTGTTTTAGGTGCTTTAGAGCCTTTGACAGCAATATTTTTCGGGGTTGTTGTATTCCACGAACAGTTGACTCCCAAAATCATTGTAGGAATTATAGCTGTCCTTACCGGTGTTCTGCTTGTAATTTTACGTAAAAATTTTAGAAGCTGATTGGCTCCGGTTTAAGAGTCGGATTTATAATATATAGACATCTCTTGAATTATTGTTATAATGAATATTATGGATGGGTTTAGTATTGGAAAAATTCTTGCAGGTCTCAGGAATCCGGAATTATATTTAAAGAAGCTCAAGCAGGAGGGTGTTAACAACTCGTCTTTGGGATTTAATTCTACATTATCAAAGCCTACTCCTGCACCCTTACCTCAGCTTCAGCCGGCGCAAGTTCTTATTCAACAGCTGCACATGAACCAGATTGCAAGCATGGATAGAGCGATATATATAAGAAACCTTCTTAATCTGCCGCAAACGCTCGGGCAAATGCTATTAACCGTTCAAAATAAGAATAGCCCGATTAATACGAATACCCTTCTGCTAAACGATATTAATCAGGAACTTTTGAAGAATCAGAAAGTTATAGCGCAGCTTTTCGATGATACAGCAGAAATTCCAATTAACACAGGACAGAATATTCAGGCTCAAGTTACTTCTGTTCAAAAAGATGCAGTAATGCTGTTTTTTAGCGGTATGATTCACATGCCGGCAGTATCTGAACAAATACTCAAAAATAGCAAGCAGGTAGCTGCAAATTTAATAATAGCAATGGCCTCGGCGTCTAAGAGCGGTATGACGAGTGATCAAATAAGGGAGACATTGAGTATTATTAATTCTTGCGTCTCGATGGCAGAGTCCGGAAACCCGGCGCAAACACTAAAAAGTCTTATGCTTTTATATCTTCCCTGGCTGCCGCTTAATGAAGGGGTTGGTTTTGACTTAGAGGTTACTCCGCCGGATGGTGAAAATGAATCGAATGACTCTAAGCTTACGGTGCTTATTCAGACAAAAAACTTTGGTAATGTAAAAGGTGAGTTTACTCTGACAACTTCAAACTCTGTCGATGTATTCATAACCTGTTCCGAAAATTTTCCTAAAAGTACGCTGCAAAAAAGTCTTAAAGATGAAAGTTCTTCACTTGCAATGACTACTAATATTGATATTGAAGCTGTCACACCAAAAAAACAAGAAATATTGGAGACTCAGGAAACAAAAGTGAATCTTTCTGCAACTAACGAAATGAATCCATACTTGTTGTTGATGGCGCATGCTTTTATTAGAAATACTATTTTTATTGATTCAAATGCTATAGTAGAAGAATCTATTTAATAACAGGGATTTTTTTAGATAGTTGATTTGCAAGAATCAGGGCTTTTTCTGCAAAAATGATGGGTAATTTATCTATGTTACCTTGTATTGAAACCATAGATCTGTTGTAGGCCAGTTTTGGACTTACTCCGGAATTAATCATTCCTTCTACCGCTTTTCGGAATCGTCTTTCTACATAGTCCAGAGTTAAGGATTTAACCGTTGTTTCATTGATAACAGGAACAATTGCCCAGTTGATTCTACCGCCTGCAGCCAAAAATGTGTTAACCTTTTCCGCAATAATGTTCAAATTATTTGGATAACTGTAGGCATTGAATGAAATTATATCTACATTGGCATCAATCGGGATTTTCCAGTCGCATTTTTCAAAACATTGCACTCCGACGGCGCTTCCGGTATCTTTAATTCTTTCTACAACTTTAGAATACATATTTACGATAATATCCCTGTTTACCGCCTCATACTGGCGTTTTACATCTCCAACCCGATTTATAAGCGGATCATCAAGTATAATTATGGGCGTCGTCTCCGGGGATAATTGCTTTATTTTATTAATTACCCACAGAGCTTTTACTGTTACTGATTGAATGACAAGCTTCCTGTAGCATCTGTCTTCCAGAAGTTGAAAATCTGCTTCTGTAGATAATATCTGCGACAAACTAAACGGCCCCAGTATATTTACGACAGTTTCAACAGGCTTTATACGGGTTAAAATCTGTTCGTATTTCTCCCAAAAATAGGGAGCCATTTTATATTGCTCGAACCCCTCTGCGCTCGGATTGTTATATACATAATCCAACGTCAATAGCTGCTGGCGAAATTCATCATTGTCCGGTTGAAAAACAATCCTGTTGTCTTGAAATGTTACTCCAGGGAGATTTTCCAACGTACGCCGCAAGACGCTGTCACCGGGAGCTGCATTAGGCATAACTGCTAAAAACGGGCACGCTTCAAATATTTTAACCGTTAATCTCGTTGTTAGCTTTATATCTGTATATGGAAGGTCTCCGACCGGAAGACATCTTAAATTTAATTTCATCTGGGTTCTCTCTCTGTGAGTGTAAGAAAAAGACATGCCGTTTTGTTTTAGAAGCCGGCATATCTTTTCTTTTTAATTTTTAAACTTGTTATGCTTCAACTTCTTCAGTTTCTTCTTCAATTGATTCTTTAACAACTTCTGAAGCCGTTACAATAACTTTTAATTCTGTTTTAACTTTTGAAGTTAACTTGATTAACATTGTGTATTCTCCGATTTTGTTAATAGGAGCGTTCAGCGAAACTGTTTTTCTATCAACTTCAATGTTAGATTTTTCTTTTAATTCTTCACATAATTTTTTAGTAGTTATGGTACCGAATAATTTACCGCTTTCTCCGGCTTTGGCAGAGAGTTCAATAGAACCTAGTTTTTCAATTTGTTCAGCTTTTTGAAGAGCTTCCTGATGTAATTTTTCTTGTTTTGCTTTGATTCTTGCCATATTTTGTTCTCTGTTTTTCAAAGCACCTTCAGTTGCTGCTTCTGCAAAATTCTTAGGAATTAAAAAATTTCTTGCATAACCGTCTTTTACATTTACTAAATCTCCGGCTTCGCCAATATTTTGCACATCTTTTTTCAATATTACTTGCATTCTTTTTCTCCTTTTGTATATTATTGGGCTAGTATAGTCTTTATAATAACTAAAAAAATATTAATTGTCGAGTATTTATCCGTCTCAGCTTAAAATAAGTTTATATTTGATGTTGCCAAAGCCGGCTTTTAAAAATACTTTGTTTATCCTATAATCAAGGAAAATAGGAATTTGTAAAAGAGGATTATGATGTTAAAAGATTTTTTCTTAAATGAAGTTGAAAACGCCATATTGAAAGGTATAAAAGATAATAAAATCGGACAGATGAGCGAGTATACAAAAGGCTCTTTGATGATAGAAAAACCCAAAAACCCGGATTTTGGGGATTTTGCGGTAAATGTCTCATCGCTTGCAAGATCTGCAAAGATTGCTCCGCCGATGATTGCAAATGCAGTTGTGGAGAATCTTGAGCCTAAGAATTATTTTGTATCTGTTGTTGGCGGTTTTATCAATTTTAAGATAGAAAACTCTCTTCTGGCAGATTCTGTTGCAGAAATTCTTGTGAAAAAAGAAAACTACGGACGTCCGGAGAAAATTGAAAAAGAAAAAATTCTTCTTGAATATGTCTCTGCAAATCCGACCGGTCCTTTCCATATAGGGCACGGAAGATGGGCTGCTATGGGCAGCGCTCTTGCAAATCTTTTAAAATTCTACGGACACGAAGTTTATCAGGAATTTTACATAAATGATGCAGGAAGCCAGATTCAGAAACTCGGTAATTCTCTGAAAATCCGTATTCGTCAGGAATTGGGCGAGGACGTCGATTTCCCGACCGACGAAATTGAAAGAAAAAATTACTATCCTGGAGATTATTTAATCCCTGTTGCAAAGAAATTCCTGCAGGAAAATCCGGGGATAGATATTGATAATATTGATATCCAAACCCTTTCTGATTTTGCAAAAAAAGAGATGGAAGAATGCCAGAAAAAACTTCTTGAAGAATTCAGGGTTTATTTTGATAATTTTTATTCAGAGCTTGATTTGCATAAATCCGGCAAGGTTGAAGAAAGCTACAAAGAGCTTATGGCAAAAGGTATGCTGTATGAAAAAGATGGCGCGATGTGGTTCAAATCATCTGAATTCGGCGATGATCAGGATAGAGTTATTAAAAAGGCAGATGGTTCAAATACATACCTTACTGCTGATATTGCGTATCACGTTGATAAATTAAAGCGTGGATACGACAGGTTAATAAATATTTGGGGCGCAGACCACCACGGTTATGTCGCAAGGGTTAAGGCTTCATTAGAGGCTTTAGGGTATGATCCGAACAAACTTGAAATCCTTCTCGGGCAGCTGGTTAATCTTGTTGTGAACGGTGAAGAAGTCAGAATGGGTAAACGTAAGAATATGGTTACTCTTGACGATTTGATTGAAGAGGTCGGTATTGATGCAACAAGATATTGGATGGCAATGCGTAATATTGATATGACGCTTGATTTTGATATTGAACTTGCTAAACGTTCAACTGATGAAAACCCTGTGTTCTATGTTCAGTATGCTTATGCAAGGGTTTGTTCAATCCTGAGAAACGCAGTTTCTGAAAAACTTAATCCTGAAACCGGAGAGAAATCAAAGGCTCCAATGACACAGGAAGAGTTGGAGGAATTGATTAATAATTTTGATAAGAATTTGATTCTGAATACTGCAGACAGCGCTAAATCTCTTATTTTGAAGCTTGAAGAGTTTAAATCCGTTATAATGCTTTCTGCTCAAAATAGGACTGTTTATACAATTTGCAGATACGTTCAGGAGCTTGCTTCGGAATTCCATTCATTCTATAACTCTAATCGTGTAATCTGTGAGGATAGAGAGTTAATGAAATCGCGTCTTGCGCTGATGGTTGCAATAAAGACGACTTTGAAAAATGCGCTTGATATTCTGGCTGTATCAGCACCTGAGAAAATGTAAAAATGCTTGAAATTTCTAATCTTGAAAATGCTCTTGAAATCCTGAAAACTTGTTATGCTGACTATAACAAGAATAAGGACTCTCAATTAATCGAATACATTGCAGATTCCTGTGTAAAGAGATTTGAGTATACTCTGGAAACTGCCTGGAAATTAATGAAAAGAATTTTTATCCAAAAGTATGGAAAATCGGAAAATGAGCTTACGGTAAATAATATTTTCAGACTTATGCAGGGCTATGGTTACGCTGAGGATTGGGAAAGATGGAGAGGGTATTATCAGAAAAGAAATGATACGGCGCATGAATATAGTCTTACAAAATCCAGAGGCTTGGTAGAAATTATTCCAAACTTTATTGATGATGCTGAAACTTTAGTAAAAAATTTAAAAGAGGATATAAATGCCGATTAAGGGTATAAAACCGGAAGAAGAAACAATTATCAAATCTATTCTTGAACCGTATAAAGATAAGTACGGATTTTATTTCTACGGTTCTCGTGTGAAAGGGAATTTTCGTCCACTTTCGGACTTGGATATATTGATTAAAGGCTCAGAGGAAGCAAAATGGAATGATGTGGCTGATTTGAAAGAACAATTTGACCAAAGCCGACTTCCTTATATTGTTAACTTTGCGGACTACTATTCTATGGACGAAAAGTTTTATAATCTGATAAAAGACGATTTGGTTCAAGTTTAGAGCTTTTTTAAAAGAATATTGCAGAAAAATTTCGCTAAACGTAATCCTTGGTTTTCAGTGACAATATTTTAACAACTTCATTTTTACTTGTTGTTGAACCAAAAATTATTGCAAACAGAGGGTTAGATATCGGATTTATACGACGAACTTCCAAAACATTAGAATAATTAGCCAGATATTCTTTGTAGTTAAAATTTTTGACCTTGTGCCTATCAATATCCGGAGAAACTTCTGCCATTGAAAAATAGTATACTTCTTTGCCTGCATTTGCCAGAATGTTGTTCCAATCAGGTCTTGTCTGATTAAAGAAACACTCGTAAACATTAATACCCCAGGCGTATTTACTTACATCAGCAGTACACCAGCCTGCAAAACGCATTGGATTTACTTCTATCGGGATAATCGCTCCGTCTTTTGTTACGCGCAGCTCCAAGTGTATAGGGAAATTTCTAATATTTTTTAAATTTCCTATATCACGAAGAATTATGGCAAATTTTGCCATGTACTTAATCATTATACCTGTTGACATCAAATAAATCCTGTCGCTTACATCCTTTTCATTCAAAAACGGATGCTGGTATATATTGAGTATTACCGGTTCTCCGTCTCTGTCATAATAGGCGTCTATTGCAAATTCTTCACCTTCTATAAGTTGTTCAATAATAAACTTTGAAGAATTTATCACGCTGCCCGGGTAGAGCGATTCTGCATCTTTTAATTCTTTTTCAAGCTTTTTGATTGCGTCTTTCCATTCCTCAGCATTTCTTATGGTGTGCACACCAAAGCTTAGAAAACCAACAGAAGGTTTTATTACAACAGGGAATTTGACATTTTCAGCTGTTAGTTTTTTCAACTCTTCTAATTCAATTGTTTCAAAATAAAAATCAGGATAAAGTTCTTTTAGAAGTTCTCTAAAAGCGGATTTATCCTTGAACAAACGAATATATTCACTCAAATTTGAGTCAGGAAGATTTTCCAGCACCCAGCTTATTGCATTTTCCGAGTTTGCGTAAATTAACGGATATTCCTGGGTTATGTAATAATTCTTTGCAGCATCCGACGGTATCAGATTCAATGCGCCTTCTTCAATATCAGCCTCAAGAATAGCGTCATTTTCCAATACCGCCCAATCATTTTGCACAATGGTATCTATAAGAAATTCTGATGCGTAAGGTTTTTCTACTATAATCATTTTTCGCGTTAACAATCTCTAATAACTAGCTTTCCAGCCGTTGTCAGCAACACTTCCAGTGCAAGCCATACCATTTTTAAGCTCAGTACCGGTCATATTACAAGTCGTATAGCTTGTAGATTCAATGTATTTATGAGCCGCAGAACCAAAAGGAATAAGGGTTCCAGAGTTATCAAGCATAAACTGAAACACGTCTCTGCCTGCACGATTTTGACCGGATTTGCCGTCAATATCAACTATAACATCAGCTATAATACCTCGATATGCCCCTTTGGCAGTACCAATATTAGCTCTTTTAGTAATTCCAATCAAAGAGCCATCTTTAAGGACATACGCAGAACCTGCTTCAATGGTTGTTGCAGTTGTGCCATTAGGCGGATAATATTTGTAGGCCTCTGTTGTAGGAATCATTAACATATTTTTTGCAATATCGTCCACAGGTAAATTGGGCGTGCTTGCGCCGGAGTTTGCATCCACCAATCTGTATGCGGAATTGTCTTGCATTGTCATACTGACTGCATTTTCAAATGTATTAACAAACTTAGAGAGAGATGGTCCTATCTTAGCCTGAGATGTATTTGACATCAATACCGGCATTGTCAAAGATGCAACTACACCTATAATGGTTAATGTTATTAAAACTTCTGCTAAAGTAAAACCTTTTTCTCTCTGCATTTAATTTTCTCCTATATTTTATGCGGACTCTTACAATTAGAATACTAGCATATTATGAATATTCTTGCAAGATTTGATTAATAGCATAAAGATTTTGAGTTGGGCAAGCATATAGATTTTTAAAATAAAAATATGCCGCAACTCGGAATTGAACCAAGGACACAGGGATTTTCAGTCCCTTGCTCTACCAACTGAGCTATTGCGGCATATTTTATGTAATTTTCACTGGGTTGGTAGAGCAAGCTCTACGTTTTCCCTATACGTTTCGCCTTCGGCTCCACTGGGGGAGCTATTGCGGCATATTTTATGTAATTTTCACCGGGTTGGTAGAGCAAGCTCTACATTTTCCCTATACGTTTCGCCTTCGGCTCCACTGGGGAACTAATGCGGCATAAGTTCGATTTTAAAGTTCTAACCTACTAAGATAAACTTCATTACCGACAATATCCATTATACTTGCTAAAGATTTAGAATCAAGTTTTTTTTATTTCCTATTGCGGAGCAAACCAGGCGGTTACGTTACGCCCCTCCACTATAGGCTTTTTTTCTACCATTACAGGGTCATTTGCAAGATCTGCAATGAATCTGTTTGCTAAATCTACCGCCAAGGCAGAGTGTTGCATCTCACGTCCTCGAAGCATTACAACCAGTTTTACCTTATTACCCTGTGATATGAATTTTCTGATATTCTTTAATCTTACTTCATAATCATGAGTATCAATTTTATAACGCACCTTAATTTCTTTTATATCAATAACGTGCTGTTTCTTCTTAGCTTCCTTTGCTTTCTTTTCCAGCTCGTATTTATATTTTCCGTAATTTAAAATCTTTGCTACCGGGGGAGCCTGGTTAGGGCTGATAACAACTAAATCTAAGTCTGCCTCCTCCGCCATTCTTAGCGCTTGTGGTGTCGGAACGATACCGTGATTGTTCCCGTTTTCGTCTATTAACCGTACTTCCTTTGCTCTAATTCTTTCATTTATTAGAGGCTTATCCTTGCCTGAGCCTTTATTATAGCTCCTGTCTTCATTTGCGATAATTATTCTCCTTTTTATTATTTTTACATTATTTATAATACCATGCTCTTTGCAATTTTCAAGTATTTTATCCTAATTTTCCACATTTGATACGTAATCTAAACTTATTGCAAGCCATTTATATGCTTCATTAATATGTTGTGGAATATCCAGAACAAATGTTCCGCCGTAACGTCCGCGGTTAAAGGCCACATATCCGTCGTCTGCGAGATTGTCCAGCGCCTTTTTTACAGTTTTAGGACTTACATTATAATTCTTAGCAAGCTCTGCTATCGGTGGAAGCTTTGAGCCGACTTCACATTCTTGGGCAATATACTGCCGGATACGCAGCTCGGTTTTTTCATAAAAATATAATCTTTCTGCGCTTCCATTAGAAACAACTGTTCCGTATCTGCCGCGCCGTGAGTATATCAGACCGGCCTTTGCAAGCCGGCTCAAGGCATCATGAATTGTTTTTACGCTTACTTTAAAATATTCGGCAAGTTCCGTATTAGAAGGAAGTTTTTCTCCAATTTTACAGTTATTTTCTATATAACTTTGAATATTGGCCGCTGTTTTTTCGGCAAGCGTTCTTGATTCAAGTTCTCCCACAGAAAAATTTATGTTTTTAACTACAAAACTCCGTTCCATCTTTTCAAGAATACCTTCCGAGACCAGATGCAAAACAGCTACTCGAATTGTTGAGTTTGAAAAGCCTGTTGTTTTTGCAAGCTGTCGGATTGACATTATAAAGTCATTAGGCTGATATTTATTCTTGATTAAATATTCTTTTACGGCTTCTATTGCAACTTCTCGTTTTGACGTGAGCTTTTGGGCAGATATTCTAGAATCCTTAATATATGTACCGATTCTCTGTTTTGATTCAACAAGTCCGAAATCTTCGAGATTCCTGAAGACATTTTGTATTGTCCCCTTGCTCACGCCTATATGAAAAGCCAAATCGCCTTTTGCCGGCATAAAATCATTTGGCTTGATTTTGCCTGATACCAATGAAGTTTTTATCCAATCTGAAAGCCAGGCTGTTATTTTATTAACTTTATTTTCATTTATCCCGAAGCTATGAACATGTGGAGCCATTTCGGCTACTGTTATATGCCGCGGCGAATAAGTTTGTGACATTAATAATTCCTTATTGGGCTATTTACTTTATAATAACCCGATAATATAAAAACATTCAAGTAATATTAAAATTTATTACTTAAAATTTTTGCAATAGAAAAACCGGTATCAGCTGACACCGGTTTGTTCTATAAAAACTGCAAACTATTTGCCGTTAACAACTTCTTTGAACTTTTTACCAGCAGAAAATACAGGAACAGTCTTAGCAGGGATTTTAATTTCCTTACCTGTTTGTGGATTTCTGCCGTTTCTAGCAGCTCTCTTGCGAGATTCAAAAGTTCCAAAACCAACCAAAGTTACTTTTTTACCTTTAGAAACTGTTTTTTGAACTGTTTCAATTAAAGCTGACAATACTTCATTAGCTTCTTTTTGAGTAACTTTTGATTTCTTTGAAATTTCTTGTACTAATTCTTCTTTGTTCATTATAAAACTCCTTTCTTATATTTACAAATTCCATTATACTGATTCCAATTTAAAATGCAAGCATTTTTTTCGCGAAAATAGTTATTTTTTCTGGATTACAGCCTTGACAAAAATAATAACACAAAATTAGCCTTTAAAGTAAAAGGCTAAAAACCAATGTTAGCAGCGTCTTAGCCTACTCTTGAAGATTTACAATGCTGCCTTTGCTGTGGGTATTATAATTATACGCTTGTTGTATTTTTTTTGTTTTGTGGTTTACCTTTAGTTCATTTTGGACATCTTCCATGCCTTTTTCAAGCTTTTTGATATTAGCAAGTTCTAATTCTCTCAGCTCTTCAAGTATGGCGTCAAGCTCTTTTTGCTGCACAGGCGTAAGTTCCAGATATTTTCTTATGCACTTGCAGCTTAAATACAGTTCTTCCCGGGCTTTTATTCTTGTTATAGCGGTATCGAAGTCTTCATTGTCAATCATCCTGGAAATGTCTTCAGCACCGTTTTTAAGTTGAGTGTACTGGAGCATTAATTGCTCAAACTGTTTTTCATCTTGCATTATTATCCTCATTCAAAGCCGGATGAGTGGGGGGAGTGCCGCCCCTCTCCTGCTGTTCTTTCATAACTTCTTCTACTGTAGTAATCCCGTTCTGAATTTCTATGGCTTTTTGAAATCCCCAGCGAATATTTAACAGATCCTCCATGACCTCATCCAGTAATGAGGCATTACGAGAAACATTGGCTTTTATTAATTTCATAACCATTCGATTATATAATCTAAATAATTGTTTAGATACGTCATTCCCATTTTCCAAGTCAATTGTGCGCATAAGCTCCCTTAGAATCTTACGAGCGCCGTCTATATTTTCAGAACGCTCCTTCAGGTTACCTTCCGCAATAGCTTTTTTCGCTTTTTGCAAAAACTGTATTGCTCCATCAAATAATAAGATCATCAATTTTTCTGGAGTTGCAGTTGTAATATTACTTGTCTGGTATTGTTTAATATATTTGCTGTATGGATTTACTGGCGGCATTTATACCTTCTTGTTTACAAATATTCCGGATGCCATATTCAACTTTTGAACTAATTCCCCAAGTTCGTTTCCGGATATTGTTTCTATTAATTTGTCCGTTGCACTGTCATATAATTCTATTATATCATCTTTTACGTTTAATTTAACATAAAAATCTTTATTTGGATTTTCAATGTCTTCTATATTTACGGATTCTTCTGTTGTTTCTTCCGGCATTTCAACCAGGCCGTCTTGAAATGCTTCTTCCTCCTGATTGTTTTCTTGTTCTGCTTCCTGCCGTTCTCTTTCTTCTCTTTCTTCTTCCTCTTCCTTTTGTCTGATTCTACGATTTGTGCTAAGGCTTTGTACCTGACGAGACGTGTTGGAGGGATCCGCCTGCATGGCCTGCTCTGTTCGTGCAGTCAATTCTGCAGAGGTGGATTCCTTTACCGCGCCGGTGTTGGCTATTGATAAACCATCCATGCCCATTTGTGAAGCTTCCTTTACAAATACATTACTTTTTACATCTTATGATATAATTTTTTATGGGTCATCATATAAAAGAAGGGTATATTTTATGAGTAACAGCTTATTTATAGATTTTATGGAAAAAATGCTCGGCTTTCCTCTATGGATTAAGCAGACAATTTTTTTGAATCTTGCGAATGATTTGACAACTTATTTAAGTAACGAATTTTTGGATGTACAGGAGGGGGAGTTATTTCACCTTTATAAACCGGTATTATCAGAAAATGGACAGAACGAACTTTTGACCAAGGCTTCAAAGTTTGACGAGAGTATATATTCTTTTCTCAATTCTTGTTCCAAAGGCATGTCTTTGATTGAAATTGCAATAGAGAATAATCTTTCGCTTGAAGAAGTTGCAAAGGCTTTTACGTTTTGTAAAACATCGGGATTTTTCTCCAATGAAGTTCCGAATCTTGTAAGTGCAATTGCCGGATTTATTGCAGGTAAATACAGAACTGGTGAATACTTTATCCGTGCAGGTAAAATGACTATTGAACAGCTTGAAGAAGTTTTGAATAAGCAGCAGGAAATAAATTCTTCTGGGAAACACGTGTTCATCGCCGAGTTAATGGTGCAGATGGGGTTTGTTAAAGAATCTGATGTAAAAAGTATTATATTTATGAAAGAAGAAGCCGGAAAAAGATTTTCTCTCAATCCGGATGATATTCCGGCCTATGCGCTTGAAAAAGAAAGCTTTGATATCAGGGTTGAAAATACACGCTTAAAGGAAGAAAATGAGATTTTAAGACAGAAAATAGATGCATTGCTTACGTTCATTAAGGAGCACAAGGAGCCTGAAGAATCTAAACCGGAAGTTCAAGAGTTTTAGGTAAATGCGAGTTGAATACATAAGAGACGGCCTTGTAGAAGAGTATCACGACGGATATTTTTTGTTGAATTCTAACCATAAACCAGACAATAATTATCCTTATTATTTACGCTCTTGTGCAAAGCCTCTGCAAGCATCGCTTTTAATAGATAACGATATTGATTTGAGTTTGGAAGAATTAGCTTTTTGCTGTGGGTCACACGCAGGTGAAGCATGCCATATTGAGGTCGCAAAAAAGATTCTCAAAAAGTTCGATTTGAAAGAAACAGACTTAAAATGCGGAATTCATGCTCCGCTTTCACGAAGCATGCAAGATAAAATGCTGCTTAGAGGTGAGAAACCGAATGCCTTTCATAATAATTGTTCGGGAAAGCACCTTGGGTTTTTGGCTATATGCAAAGTTAAGGGCTGGGATATAAAAACTTATGACAGCCCAGAACATCCTTTGCAGGTTTGCATTAAGAAGAAAATAAACGAAATGTGTGAAGTTAAAGAGTCTTATCCTGTAACAACCGACGGATGCGGCGTCCCGATTTTGAGCATGTCGTTAAAAAATATGCTGATTGGATACAGAACGCTTGTTGAAAATTATCCTCAGATTGTGAATGCGATTCTCAAAAATCCTTATATTTATGGCGGCGAAGACAGGCTGGATACGGAAATCATACAAAAAACGGACAACGTGATTGCTAAAGTCGGAGCAGGAGGTCTTTGTATAGTGTTTGATCTGAAAACAAAGGACAGTTTTGTTGTTAAAATGTATGACTGCTCTATGCCTGCAAGAAGAATAGCTGTTTTTGAGATAATAAATAGGCTTGGATTTGGAAAAATAGAATACGATAATACAATCAAAACAATTCAAGGCAAAATTGTAGGGGAAGTAAAGGTCTTTTTATAAGAAAAAATGTATAAATAAGTATGAATTATTTGACTCCGATATAAATCTGTGTTTAACAAGGACAATTTCTTGACTTGGGGTTATATTTACAGTATCTTGAAAAGGTACAACTAATATCACAAAATTTAGGGAAGAGAATATGGATTTTACTACACTAACCATCGACGTTTTGAAAATGCTTTCGTTTGCAGGAAGTTACGGAATAGGTATTATTTTATTGACAATAATTGTAAGAGCTTTGATGTGGCCTTTAGGCTTGTCTCAGCAGCGCTCTATGAGAATGATGCAGATGCTGCAGCCTAAAATGAAGGCTATTCAGGAAAGATATAAAAGCAATCCCCAGCTGATGCAGCAAAAAATGATGGAGTTCTATAAGGAACACAAGTTTAATCCGATGGCAGGCTGCTTTCCGCTTCTTATTCAGATGCCTATATTTATATTATTATATTCAACATTGATGAGTCCGCAATTCATCCAGATGGCAGGGGATTCTCAATTTTTATTTATAAACAGACTTGATGCAACACTAAGAACGTCTGCAGGGGTATCAAATAACGGAACACTCGGAGTTTCTAAATATGATACTTTTATGACCGGAAAAACCGCTAAGGTTTACCTCAAAGGTGTTGACGAGCCTCTTGATAACGTAAAAATAGATAAACCGAATAAAGCAATCGAAGTTCAGGGTGAACTTAACCCGGGCCAGCCTGCAGATTTCAAGGTTAGCCTTGATAGTTTGAATTTGAAATTCAGCCAGCTTGACCAGATTGAAAAAGCGGACATTTCGATAACCGATATTCAGACAAAAGAGACTGAAACCCTCACGTTTGTACGAAAAGACGGAATATTAATAAGTTCAATTCCGACCAAGGAAATGAAAACAGCATTCCACTTTGATGTACTTCTGTTAATTGCATTGTTTGCAGTAACAATGGTACTTTCACAGCGAGCAATGATGGCAATGAATAAGAATGTACAACAGGATCCGGCTCAGCAGGCTATGCAGAAGTCTATGAATACATTCATGCCTATAATGCTGACATTTACTTTTGTAATTATTCCGATACCTGCAGGCGTGTTGTTATATCTAATTTCAAGCAATATTTTCCAGGTAATCCAAACTGTTATAATAAATAAACAGCTAGAGTTGGAAGATGCAAAAAAAGAATCAAAAATCAGTGATGCAGATATTGCAAATGCAAAACAAATAAAAGAAAAATAATCTCATCCCCTCTCAATAAGAAGAGGGGTGGGGATTCCGGAGAAAAAATGTTACTATCAGAATTTGATTATCAGCTGCCTGAAGAATTAATCGCGCAGCGTCCGAGCGACAAACGCGAAAATTCTCGTATGATGGTTCTTAAAAGAGATGAACATAAAATATTACACAAACATTTTTACGATATAGTTGATTTGCTGGATTCTAACCATGTTCTTATTTTGAACGACACAAAAGTTATTCCTGCAAGACTTTACGGCTATAAAGATACCGGTGCAAAAATAGAAGTTTTCTTATTAAAAGAAAGAGAAGGCAAAGTTTGGGAAGTCTTAATCAAACCTTCTAAAAGAGTACGTGTCGGCACTGTAATTAAAATATCCGATGAATTGTCTTGCGAAGTTAAGATGCCTCTGCCTGATGATGGCAAATGGCTTGTAAAAATGAATTATGAAGGTGATATTTTTGAGATTCTTCACAGGGTTGGAAATATTCCGCTGCCGCCTTACATAGAAAGAAAGATGAGCAGTGAGGAATTAAAAAGGCTGGATTTTGAAAGATATCAGACAGTTTATGCAAGAGAAGAAGGCTCTGTTGCCGCTCCGACAGCGGGTTTGCATTTTACGCAAGAAATTCTCAAACAGCTTGCAGATAAAGGCGTTGGGATAGGCTATGTAACCCTAAACGTTGGAATAGGAACATTTAGACCGGTTAAGTGTGATAATATTCTTGAACACCACATGGATTCCGAGACATTTGAAATAACTCAAAAGACTGCGGACTTGATTAACAAGGCAAAATCAGAAGGTAAAAAGCTCGTAGCAGTAGGTACGACAACAGTTCGAACTTTAGAGAGCGCATATAAAATGTTTGGCGGGATACAAGCCTGCAAAGGCGCATCAGAACTCTTTATTTACCCCCCTTATGAATTTAAAGTTGTCGACAAACTGATTACAAACTTCCATTTGCCGAAATCAACACTTCTAATGCTGGTAAGCGCACTCGCAACAAAAGATTTTATTTTTGAAGCTTATGAAGAGGCAATAAAAGAAAAATACCGCTTCTACAGCTACGGCGATTGCATGTTTATTGATTAAGTAAGAAATTGGTGGAGCAAGCTCCACCCTACAGTTTTCTTGGGCACGTTGAACGTTTTTAAGTTGAGGAGAAATTAATATTGTTGAAATTTGGAATAGTTATTTACCATTAGCATGTCATGCTGAACTTGTTTCAGCATCTTACCGGGAAACAAGTTCAACACCTGATGGGTAAGACCCTGAAATAAATTCAGGGTGACAGGAGAGTTGAGCATTTTAGAATAAATTTAAACTCTATTAACTACTCACAAAATGCACCCTTCACTACTCACGCTTCACCACGATAGCTAATTAATCGTTGGGCAGGTATGCCTAACCGACAAGGCCTATGGCCAAGAAAATATTTATAATTCCAACTCGTTATATGCCTTGCCGTAATTTTTATTATACTTGCTGCCTGATATAAAAAAATTATCGATTGCCTTGATATATTCGTTGTTCTGCTTTCGCTGTTTAATGAGTTCAAGAGAACATACCATATCTGCACATTGCAAAAGCCTGTATTTCCCTTGAAAAACATCTTCTTTAAACCTGTAATTGTTTAGATTGGAAGAAAACGCATTATGCAGTATCTTTGTAAGGTAATTTTGCCCTGTATCGTAGTATATAACTATCTCATCAAACTTACTAAAATAATTATGATTATCGGTTACCATTTGTTTTATATAAAGCTCTAACCGCTGTTTTATGGCTTGTTTTGTTGGGCAATAGCTTTTATCGCATACAAAGGTTTTATGCTTTAATTTAAGCTTACGCATAAATTGAAACAGGTGTTTAAAAAGTTTTCTTCTCATATCACCGTCCAAATCTGTATAAGGTTTTTGCTGGCGGATTAACGGCATAGTATGTATCGGGAATTGTGCATTAAACCCATTTTGGACTAAAAAATTCTCAAAAGCTTTTATATCATCATCGATTGGCGTAGATTTGTTATGAAATAGGAATGATACTATATACAAATCTTTCAAATTGTCCTTTTGAGAACGGTTTGCCTCAAAAATTCCCGATTCATCTATAAATATTCCTAATTCGCTCATTTCTCCCCTATATTAAAAATGGCGAGGAATTCCCCGCCTGTGACAGACCTAGCATTATTAAAATACATCAGTCTATAAATATTATAAGGCGTAGGGGTAAAAATTTCAAGTGATAAAAAAACTACTGTTCAACCATTCAAACTTATCAACTCCTAAAACACTACACTTCTTATTCTTTCCACTATTACATATAATCTATACATTTAATCTTTTTTATGTTAAAAATAGAATCAGAAAAAGAGGTATGAAGAATGTTAGATATAAAACTTATTAGAGAGAATCCTGAAAAGATTAATGAATTATTAAAAAGAAGAAATCCTGAATTATCAATTGATACAATAATAGCAATTGACGCGGACAGAAGAAAAGTTCAGGCTCAGGCCGACGATTTGAGGGCAAAAAGGAAATCCGAATCTCAAAAAATCGGTATGATGAAAAAGAATGGCGAAAACACAGACGCTATTCAAGAAGAAGTACGCAAGCTCGGTGATGAGATTAAGGCTCTTGAAGAAAAACAGGTTGATTTAGATAACATTCAAAGAGATATGCTCTTGAGAACGCCTAACATTCCTGATGAAACAACTCCAATTGGAGAGTCGGAAGATGACAACATTACGGTTAAAACCTGGGGCAAACCAACCCAATTCACATTTACTCCCAAAGCTCACTGGGATATTTGTGAAGAAAAAGGAATCGTGGATTTTGAACGCGGAGTTAAAATTTCACAATCAAGATTTACGCTATACAGAGGCAAAGGGGCAAGACTGGAGCGGGCAATTATTCAATTCTTCCTTGATATTCATACAGAAGAACACGGATACGAAGAGATTCTGCCTCCGTTTATGGCAAACGCCGCAACAATGACCGGAACCGGTCAGCTTCCTAAGTTTGCAGAAGATATGTACAAATGCGTTGATGAGGATTTATATCTCATCCCTACGGCAGAAGTTCCAGTAACAAATATTTATTCAGGCGAAATTTTATCAGAAGATGATTTGCCTAAATATATGACTGCGTATACTCCTTGCTTCAGAAGAGAAGCAGGTTCTGCAGGAAAAGACACTCGAGGCTTAATCAGAGTTCACCAGTTCAACAAAGTTGAGATGGTAAAATTAACAACTCCGGAAACCAGCCCGGCTGAACACGAAAAATTAACAAGAGATGCTGAAGTTTGTCTGGAAAGATTAGGACTTCCGTATAGAAGAGTTGCATTATGTACAGCTGATATTGGATTTAGCGCTAATAAGTGTTTTGATTTGGAAGTATGGCTGCCTTCATACAACACTTACAAAGAAATCTCCAGCTGCTCAAATTACGGCGATTATCAGGCAAGAAGAGCTAATATGAGATACCGTACTAAAGACGGACAAATTAGATTTGTTCATACAATAAACGGCTCAGGACTTGCAGTCGGCAGGACATTTGCAGCAATTATAGAAAACTTCCAGCAAGAAGACGGAACAATTATAATTCCTGAAGTTTTAAGAAAATACACAGGATTTGACAAAATATAAAAAAGAAAAGCTCTCGTATTACGAGAGCTTTCTTTTTACTGTTTAGGCTGCTGAAAAAGCGGCGTGCTCCTATTTTGCATACAAACCCCAAATTGGCAGCCGGAATTATAATTAAAACTGCTTCCGGCAGGAGTTACCCCTTGTCTATCAGTCGGAACATCTTCTCTGCGCAGTGGATTCAATCTAACTTCAGGTGTCTCTGCGAATTCACTTATATTTGTATCCTGCTGATATACAGGAGGCAGCTGTTCCCTAAATCCTGGTAAAGAACAAACGGCTTCTCCGGCATCAATAGGACAGGCCGCAAAAGAAGGTAAGACGATTAAGAGAGCCGGTATTATAAAAATCTTTTTCATATAAAATCTCCTTTTTGTTCTTTTATTGTAACCTCGCTTTTTTGAGAAACATTCTCCGGCAAGGCTAGTAAAAATAGGCAATATATAAATCACTCTAACAGCATTTCAACTATTTGAAGGATTTAAAGCTGTAGAGTAAGATGTTAGTATAATAGAAGAAATAGGGATTGGAGGGGATTTCAAGTTGTACGCATATCAACAGCAAAAACCGGAGAGAAGACTACATGTCGTTCCTAACAAACGGCGTGCGAAACTCGTTCCAAAATCTGTGCCCAAAAAGAAAACAAACCCTATAATTGCGTTTTTTAGAATGATTGTAGCGCTTAGTTTTTTATGCGCATTCATGTATTTTGTATTTCCGACAAGTTTTCATAACTTAATCAGCCAGGTTTTTAAGCCTAAAAATGTCTCTATGAGCCTTAAAACACCAAAGGGAATGGCATATAAAAACTGGACAAAACCTGTTGCTGCGGATATTTATTCAATAGCAAATCCTGTTACAAATTACCTAAGTAACGATTTATTCAAGAATCGCTTGCTTTTAACCCCTACTATTCAAAAAATGCACAGCGAAGTAACAACGATGTATCATACAAATGAGATGAAGGCCTTAAAATTACAGCTTAATTCTTTAATGCAACAATATCCTATGATAAAACCTTCCATCTATGTATGGGAATATGAAAACGGCAAGTATGTTGATATAAATGCAGACAAACTCTATTCAGCAGCAAGCATAATTAAGCTTCCTGTTCTTGTGCGTCTATTTAAATCAATAGAAGCCGGTCAGATGACAATTTATGATGAAATGACCTTAACTAATTATTATAAATCCGGGGGGTCAGGAAATTTACAGTACGCTCAGACAGGCAGAAAATACACGCTTGATCAGCTTGCCAAAACAATGATTCAAGATTCTGACAATACCTCGACCAATATGCTTATGTCCAAAATGGGTGGCATGGATGATGTAAATATCGGGCTTAGAGACTGGGGAATTTCTACAACCTATGTAAGAACCTGGCTTCCTGATTTGGGGGGAACAAACAAGACTACAGCTAAGGATATCGCAAAAATTTTATATAACTTAGATAATCCGGGATTTTTGAATATTAATTCTCGCGAATATATTATTGATTATTTAAGCCATGTAAAAAATAACAGGCTAATAGCTGCCGGCTTAGGAGATGGAGCATTATTCATTCACAAAACCGGTGATATAGGAACAATGCTTGGCGACGCAGGTATAGTTTACGCACAAAATGGTAAAAAATATATTGTTGTTATACTTGCAAACAGACCGCACAATGCTCCTCAGGGAAAAGATTTTATAGTAAAAGCATCCGAACTCATATATAAGTCAATCGTTGGATAAATTTAACCCCATTGCGCAATACAATGGGGTTAAGCTTAATAAAAAATATAAAACAATTATCAGCCGATTCTTTCCAACATGACAACAACCTGCGCTTCGATTGCAAGTTTAAGCCCTACGGCATCAAGTTCTTCTTTGGTTTTTGCTTTGATTGAAATATCCATTGCATCCAATCCCAGAAGAGGTGCTATAACATCTTTCATTTGCGGAATATACGGCATTAATTTAGGTGCTTGAGCAATTATATTACAATCAATATTGTTTATCCAATATCCTTGTGCTTGAACCTTGTCATAAACGCGTTTTAACAATATTGAACTATCAGCATCTCTGAACCTGTCGTCAGTATCAGGAAACATAGAGCCTATATCATCCATAGACAAAGCACCTAAAAGAGCATCAATAATGGCATGAATTAATACATCAGCATCAGAATGTCCCAGAAGTCCTCTATCATAAGGGATATGTACTCCACCAATGATGAGTGCTCTATCTTCTACAAGCTTATGAATATCGTAACCAATTCCAACTCTGTATTTTTGTTCAGCCATGGCAAAACCTTCCTTTATATAATCATATATATTTATTATAACATATAAAATATAAAAATAAACTGTTAAAAGAAATAATTTTATTTAGTGTTCTAGAAATAATTCTCGTAGTTAAAAACAAAAAATGAATTGAAAACGGCTTTCAATTCATTTCCCATCTGTCAAACTTAGAGTTTCCTTTTAGTCATCTTTGTCCTTCTTTTTTTCTAAATCATCGGTTGCTTTTCCTGCCATAGCTCCTGCAGTGCCGAATACTCCTGCATAAGCAGCATAAGCAATCGGTGCTGCAAGACCTCCGCTCAAAGCTGAGATTGCACCCATGCACAAAAGTCCGATGCCTGCACCTAAAAGACCACCTTTTACGGCTTTGCTCTTGAAAGAAACTGTGTCTGACTGTGGGTCTCCTGCTAGAAGATTTGTCGTTCTGGAACCTGACATTTTCAGATTCTTTTTAGGCATGCCTAAATTACCGTTTTGGATAGCCGAAATTCTCATAATTAAACCCTCATGATTAAACACACTCCAGCACATTACACCAAAATCATAAATTTGTCAAGATGTTAACAATAAAATTTTACAATAGGATAGAATTTATACCTAAGATTGCCTGATAGCGTAATTTAAAATTTTACATTTAATTCTATGATATATGTACTATGATTTACAATTACAATGAAGACTACCAATATGACAGCTGCGTTTCTCGCGGTATTTGCTCTGTTAATCCGAGAACCTCTTCTCTGCAGGAAGTGCTGGTTATTTATCTGAAAACAACGGCTTTCTATGCTTTGAAGCTTTACGAACATGGCATAATAAATATTGAAGCTAAAGATGCGATTTTGAATACTATTTCTATTATGGTATCAAATCCAGAGTTTTCGGAATCCGATTTTGAGCTTCTTACCTCACGGTTTAACGAAGTTTTGCCTGATATGATTGAAGAATATCAGGATATGTGCAAAGAAAAGGGGATTGAGGCTGAACTAATCAAAACTCCGTTTAAGTCCTATAAAAAAATAGATATAATTCAGGCAATACGGTTGGGCGAAAAGGAATTTCTGAAAGGAACAAAGGCTCTTTCGCAGGAGGTCAGAGACCTTTATAAAGTCCTTTTTGTGATTGCAAAAAGTATTTGTATAAATATTCTTGATTTAGAGACTTACGACACAGAAGAAAGCGACGGGTATGTTACAATCCTGAAAATCTTAGATTCACTCAATTCCAAGGAACAAGATGTAGAAAAGATTAAATCTTTGATTCTTGATGTCTCAAGAATTGATAATAAACTTATGAAACAGTTACGACAGGCGCAGGAAGAACGATACGGAAAGCAGAGAGTTTCAGAAGTGTCTTTTACAACCACTCCCGGAAAAGCTGTCCTAGTTGTAGGCTCTAATATCAGAGAGTTAGAAGATATTCTGGATGCTTTAGCTTCAACAGATATTGATGTCTATACGCATGATGAAATGATGCTTGCAAATACGTTTCCGAAATTTGCCGAGTATAAAAATCTAAAAGGACAATTTGGGCAGGGAATGGAAGGCTGTCTTTTGGATTTTGCTACCTTCCCGGGGCCTATTATTCTTACAAGGCATTCACTTTTTAATGTCGAACACTTGTATCGCGGACGATTGTATACGACAGATTCAGCTTGCTCAAAAGGTGTTATCCAAATTAAAAATAAAGATTTTTCGGATGTTATAAAAGCTGCCGAGGACACAAAGGGGTTTAAGACCGGAAAACAGTGCGAAAGCGTAAATATCGGGTTTGATTATGATGTGTTTTTAGAAATATTTAGGCAAAAATTGGCTCAGAAAGATTATAAACATATATTTATAATAGGACAGGGCGGATATACGCTTGACCAGCAAACGTATTTTAATAAGCTTTTAAGGCAGACTCCTGATGACGTGTTGATGATTTCTCTTTCTTATCCTCATACAAGAGATAATGTAATTCATCTGGACGGATGCTATGACAATTTTGCAATAACTAAGATTACCGAGGGGGCAGGGGTAAATGAGGGAAGAAATGGTGAAGAAAACAGGGCTATTCCAATAACTGTATTTTTCCCTCAGTGTAACAGGCATACAATGTCACAGATGATGTTTCTAAGCAGTATTCCTAATTTGAATATATATGTAGGTAAGTGTACGCCTATAATACTGAATCCGAATCTTATTAATACGCTCAATAAAATTTTCGGAATTAACGGATTATCTTCTGTCAAAAAAGATTTAGACGAAATTTTGAATAAAACTATGTAAAGTATAATTAAGTATGTGCCATGGACGCTTGTTTTATATATAATAAAAGAATATAGTGGGTTCCAAACATAATATTTTAAAGGCGATAAAATTTTATGCAGGCACAACAAGAGAATATTAAAGCTATAGTTAAAAAATGTCTGGGAAAGCCATATTATGAAAATGAGTATGGATTTATCTATAATATGGATTGTCTTGCCGCAATGAAAAAGCTTCCTGAAAAGATTATAGATCAGACATTTACCAGCCCTCCATACAACATTGGTAAAGAATATGAAACGATTATGAAAATAAAAGACTATATAAATTGGTGCAAAGAATGGATTGCTGAAATTTATAGAGTTACAAAGTGTAATGGTTCCTTTTGGTTGAATGTCGGCTACTTATCCATTCCTAATAAAGGAAAAGCAATTCCTATTTCATATTTATTATGGGATATTAGTGAATTTTATTTGCAGCAAGAAATTGTATGGAATTATGGGGCAGGAGTTGCCGCAAAAAACTTTTTATCGCCGAGAAATGAAAAAATTCTTTGGTTCCTAAAGGATTATCAAGATTATACATTTAATTTAGATGATATAAGAGATAAAGATGTAAAGTATCCAAATCAAAAGAAGCATGGCAAATTGAGATGTAATTCTATCGGGAAAAATCCTTCGGATGTTTGGCAGATAGCAAAAGTAACATCAGGATTTCATAGAAGCTCTATAGAAAGAGTTAAGCATCCTGCTCAGACCCCAAGAGACTTGCTTGACAGAGTGGTGTTAGCTGGAAGCAATTTGGGAGAATTGGTTCTGGACCCTTTTATGGGCTCAGGTTCTACATTTGAATCTGCAATTGCACAAGAAAGAATGTTTTTAGGATTTGAAATAAATACAGATTACTGTGAAGTTGCTGTAGAGCGTATTGAAAAATTTGTTTACAATAAGAAATTATCAGAAGCTCAATTATCCTTATCTTTTGCATAGATTGTTATCAATTTATACTTTTCTACCTCTTTTGATAATCTGGATTGTTGGCCGGATTCTGCCCGTTGCCCTTGCCAATCTTCGTAATCAAGCCAGCCAAAACGAATTTTCGTTATTTGCGGATTTGTGTTTTTTGGTGTAAATTTCTCAAAATTAATTGCTAAATAGTACCCGGATTTTAACTTTTTATTATTCCTTGTTCCTTTTGAATAACTTCGATTGCCATATATATTTTTTACAGAACTTGAGGTTTTAATTTCGATTGAATATATGTCATTTAGCAGACAAACAATGTCTTTGTCTTTTGCAGTTCTTTCGCAGCGCCAATTTAAAGGGAATCTTTTTTGTAAGCTAAATGCGACTAGCTCATGCAAAAAGAATCCCATGATTTGAGGTTTAGGAAATATATCAATCCCAATCATATAGGTGCCTATACGGGTTTTCAATATGTCTTTCCAGGCATTTAAAACTGTTTCTATAAGAATTTCTTTTGATAATGGATGCTCTGCTATAAGAGCTTCTGTTATAGATAGCCATTCTTGCACATCTTTATTTAAGTATGGACTATTCATTATTATTCTCCATAAAGAGCTTTGAATTAAAGAATTCTGGTATATTTATATTTAAAGCACTGCATATTTTGGATAGATTGACAATTGAAATGTTCCTTTTCCCTTTTTCGACAGAACAAATATATGTTCTATCCAAATTAGCTTCAAATGCAAGTTCTTCCTGGGTTATTTTTAGTGAAGTTCTTAATTCTTTAATTCTTACACCGACTTTTTTTCTAATCATAGTAATAACCTTATATTTACTTGATAATAAAGAAATGTTTCTTTTGAGTAAATGGACTTTAAGTCACATTTATTGTTAGCAACACTATTTAGTTAAAATAATCGTTGTTCTTAGCTCTGATTTGATGTATATTAATAGAGTTAAGCAAGAAGTCAGACGACTTCCGTAAGAGGTTTTATATGCAAAATTGTCCGTCAATAATCATTTTAGATAAAAATCAGAATTCAAGAGAGATAATCAACTCATACCTTACAGAATTTGGTTTTGGTGATAATGTATTACTGTTTGATGATTACAAAGCCGGAATGGAAGAGGTAAAGAAACTCAACTGTGATGTTATTGTAATTATGGATATTTCTGAAAAAGGCAAGGAAATTCAGGAGGCTGCTGAAAATTTTAAACTTTGTACTTCAAAAATAATAATTACATCAACAAACTACTCTACGAATACAATAATAAAAGCTTTACGTATGGGGGCAAAGGAATTTTTGCCGAAACCGGTGCTTAAAGATGATTTATTGAGAGTTGTAACTAGACTTTCAAATCTTAACGGGGCTGATGCCGGCTCAGAGTCAAAGATTATTACTGTATATTCTAACAAAGGCGGAATAGGTAAGACTACGATAGCTATTAATTTAGCCTCTGAGCTTGCAAAGGTTACAAAAGACAAGGTTGCGCTTGTTGATTTGAACTTGCAGCTCGGAGATGTTTCTACGTTTCTGAATCTAAATCCGGCGTTTGACGTAAATTATGTAATACATAAGCTTGTTGACAAGGACGAAGCAACATTGCTTAAAGCTTTTGAAAAGTACAAAAATACGTCAATGTATGTGCTTGCGGACCCGAGTTATATTGAGCAGTCTGAGAGTATTACACCGCAGCAGATTACCTCTCTTTTTAATGCGTTAAAGAAAGTTTTTCCTTATGTTGTTGTTGATATGTCATCAAATATTGACCCAAACTCGCTTAAAATACTTGATAGTTCTGATTGGATTTTGTTTACGACAATTGTTAATATTCCTGCGATAAGGAATTGTCAGAGGTGTCTTAACCTCTTCCGTTCGAGAAGATATCCGAAAGATAAGGTTAAGGTTATTATAAATCGTTATATGGAAAACGATGAGATTAAGATTGAGGATATTGAAAATACGCTTGGCGAAAAAGTTTACTGGAAAATACCTAATAATTATTTTACGATTATGGAAGCAATTAATAAAGGCGTAAGTATTGCGGAAATCAATCCTGATTCTAATATCGGGAACAATTTCAGGGACTTTGCCTCAAAAGTTTCCGATGATATTATTGAGCAGTCGGTTATTCAGTATAGAATTTAATTTGGGGAATCATAATGATAAATTGTATAAAAGAGAGTTTTAAACTTACAAATAAATATATAATACTTGCAACGCCGTTAATCTTGTTTTCATTATTATCAAGCCTTTACATATTGTTTTCAGTTAACGGAAATCTCGTAAGTCTTGTTATTGCTCTGGTTTTGTTTACTCTGATGCTGACGGCATTTCTTGCAGGCTGGTTTTTTATGATAAAAATCTGCGTAGAAAAGCCGGACACTGATGATGATCCTAATGCTTTGATTAAAGAATTTCCGGCAGGCGTCGGGGAATACTTTCTCCCTGCTCTGGGATTAATTTTTGTAATGTTCGTAGTTTCGCTAATAATCCTTGCTGCTGCGTATTTTGCCGGCATGAAATTTATCGGACAGATTGGAATTCCTGCGGATTCGTTTTCTAAAGCACTTGAATCAACAGAGGCTTTAAAAAACTTTTTGGGCTCTCTTTCAGAGGAGCAGTTGTTTAGACTTAATGCCTGGAATGTACTTCTTTTCAGCTCAATGTCTCTAACTTATTTTGTTATAATGTTATATTCTCCTGTCATGTTTTTTAAGGAAAAAAATCCGTTTAAGGCGTATTTTATATCGCTGAAAGATCTATTCAGCAGAAAATTCTTTAAAACTCTGGGGCTTTATCTTATTCTGTTTATCTCATATTTTATACTTTCAATCCTGACTACAGTTTTTGGAATGAATATAATTATGCACTTTATCTTTACTCTGATAAACTTCTATTATCTTGTTTTTGCAGGAGTGCTTGTTTTTAATTATTATTATATAAATTTCATTAGAATTGGCGGAAATCTGGATACCAGATGTTGATGAACCAAATCGGTTAAAAGATAATACGGCTTTATCTCTTTTGTTGGAAATTTATGTCAACTTATAAAATATTTATGTTGTATAATTTAATAAAACAGAGAGGTAGGAAAGTATGCAAGTATCATTAAACTGGTTGAATGATTTAGTAGATTTAAAAGATATTGACGTTAAGCAAATTGCTCATGAGCTTACTATGAGCGGCTTGGAAGTAGAAGAGATTGAAGAGGTTAGACCTAAATTTACAAATATAATTACTGCAAAGATTGAAAAGATTGATAATCATCCGAATTCTGATCATTTGCACCTTGTAACTGTAAATACCGGCTCCGGCCTGAAAACGGTAGTTTGCGGTGCGCAGAATATTGAAGTCGGGCAGGTTATTCCATACGCTTCTGTCGGAAGTAAAGTTCTTGACAGAAAATCCGGCGAGCAGTTTGAACTTACGCCTGCAGTAATAAGGGGTGTGGAATCTCAAGGTATGTTATGCTCCGATGACGAACTCGGGGTTGCTGACAGAAATTATCAGGAAGAAGACGGCATACTTATTCTTAACAGAATATTTCCTAATGTTGGCTTAGGTCTGGATGTGGAAAATGTTTTAGGGTTTGAAAAGGATTATATTCTGCATACGGCACCTACTGCAAACAGAGGCGATCAGATGTCTGTTGTCGGAATTGCAAGAGAATTGTCAGCATTGTTTGATAGACCGATGAAATTTGAATACACTTCAAGAGAAGAAGCTGCAAAAGCCGATTTTGAAGTAGAGATTAAAGACAATGATGTTTGTAAATATTATTCAATTGCAGTATTGAAAGATATCAAAATTAAACCGTCTCCGGAGTGGATGCAAAAAAGACTTGTATCATCAGGTATCCGAGCTATTAATAACGTAGTAGATATTACAAACTATGTTCTTCTTGAATACGGCACTCCTCTGCATTCGTTTGATTTGGATAAATTAAACGGATATCTTTGCGTAAGACGCGCGGAAGATGGCGAAAAGCTTACGACACTTGATGAAGTGGAAAGAAATCTTACTCATGATACGGTTGTTATTGCGACAAAAGAAGAGCCTGTATGTATAGGGGGCGTTTTTGGCGGCGCTAATTCAGAAATCGATGAAAACTCAAAGAATGTAGCGCTTGAAGCTGCATACTTTACACCTGCAACGAACAGAAAAAGTTCAAGAAGTGTCGGCTATCGTTCGGAAGCCTGCGCAAGATTTGAACGCGGTGTGGACTTGGAAGCAGTGAAGCCGGGGCTTTTAAGAGCGGTAGAATTATTAGAAAAATATGCAGATGCAAAATTTGAAGGTATTGCAGAGGCCGGAAACAATAAGTTTGAACCGGTTGAGATTACGCTAAGATATCCGCACCTTGTTAAACTGCTCGGATGCAAAATTGACCCGCAAAAATGTCTTGCTATCCTTGAAAAATTAGGATTCAAGATTCTGGGCAAAAACGAAATTGCCTGCAAGGTTCTTGTTCCATCATTCCGCGTAGGCGATGTAACAAGAGAATGCGATTTGATAGAAGAAATCGCAAGAATTAACGGTTACGATAAAATTACGCCAACCTTGCCTAACAGAGCAGGAACTGCAGAAGTTTCTCCTGCAGAACGTGTTATTAACAGGCTTCATACAATTATGCGTGGGGCAGGGTTGAACGAAATCCAGACATCTTCTCTTATCGGGGAACCGCTTCTTAAGCAATTTAGCATACCTTATGATAAAGAAAATGCAATTTATGTTGAAAATCCTGCGTCGGAAGATTATGCAATGCTCAGACAGACTTTGATTGCAAGTATTTTGAATTGTATGAAATACAACTTTGATAACGGCCAAAAAGACTTCTGGGCTTATGAAATCGGAAGAAGCTATATAAAAGTTTCCGAGCCGGATGAGAAAAATTCAGGAGTTAAAGAAACACAGGTTCTTGCCGGAGTTATAACAGGTAATGTTCAAAACTCTCTATGGCAGCCGACCGGTGAAATTGATTTCTATACTGTAAAAGGCTTGATTGACAAAGTGCTGGAAGAGTTCGGACTTCAAAGACGGATTAAATATGCGCTTCTTGCAGATTCTCCGCTTGCTGAATCTCATAAATGCTTACATCCGTATAAATCAGCTGTTCTTACAATGCTCGGCAAGAAACCTGAAATTATCGGATACTACGGCGAAGTTCATCCGGAGTTAAGAAATAAACTGAAACTTAACCAGAATGCGTTTGTATTCAAACTAGATTTGGATATGCTGATTAGCGCAGTTAATGAAACGGTTCCGAGATACAAAAAACTTCCGCAGTTCCCTGAAGTTCAAAGAGACCTTGCTGTAATAGTTCCTGCTGTTACAACCTGGGATGAACTTGAAAAAGTTGTTAAAAAAGGTGTTGATAACAAAGTATTTAACGGATGCGAAGTTTTTGACGTATATCAGGGCGAACACGTATCAGAAGGGTTTAAGTCTGTTGCATTCAGAATCAGAATACAGGATGCAAATTCCACTATGACGGATGAAGCAATCGAAACACAAATGGCAAATGTACGTTCGGCTTTGAAAAAAGCAATGCCGGAGTTGTCGTTCAGGGAATAAATGAAAGGAGTTTATTATGAAAGTAAGTGCTGTAAGTAATTTTAATTATCAGCCTAAATTGCGTCAGACAGGGAGTTTAAAACAACAGGCTCCGGCAAATGAGCCTCAGGGAGATACAGTATCTTTTAAAGGCTGGAAAAACGGTCTGCGCGGCGGCGGTATAGGGTTGTTAGCAGGGGCTTTTGTCGGAGCACTCTGCATGCCGGCATTAGGAATTCTGGCAGGTGCAGCTACTTTAGGTGCTATTGTTGGCGGTGTCGGTGCAGTTAGAGGCCTAATGGAAGATGACAAAAATAATATGTTAAAAGGCTAAGAAAAGCAAAGTTAGCCACATAGGTATTATGCTGAAAAGAAGTCCTATAAAGACAATAAACAAAACTGTCATCCCGAACTTGTTTCGGGATCTTACCCAAAAGCAAGTATAATGCTATACTGGTAAGATGCTGAACCGAGTTCAGCATGACAAAATAATTTATTCGGGACAGTTATGGAACTTGTTTCAGGATGACATACAAACTGTTTCGGGCTCTTACCAAAACACAAGCATAATAAATAATTTGTAAGATTCTGAACAGTGCGAAAAATTAACCGTTTTAAATAAATTAATTTTTCTGCACTTTCAGAATGACATGATTTTTAATTTTTGAAGAGAGAGCCCATATTGCAAGAGCCTAAGAATTTTATAATATTTTTATAAGGAACTAACCTCTATTCTTGATATGATAGATACTTTTAAGCTTAATGAAAAGACACACTTATAACTTGTTAATAGCGCTAAGTGCTGATATAATTACTAATAATGAGAGAGAAAGATTCTTATATAAACCGTACGCTGGAGTTTCACAGGGTATACGAAACAGAGGTAAAACCGCTGTTTATGGAAGATGAGGAGCCGAGAAGGCTCCAAAAGTTGAGCGAAATACAAGTATATCGAATTTTTATTCTAATAGCGTTGTTAGTAGTTTTAATTATCGGCGGTCTGATAACTAAAGCCCTCTATCCTGCCCTTCAATTTGCTGCACCAATGTTTGGTATTGGATTTTTCTCATTAACAATTATTCTTACGGCAATTTCTTTTGATTGTTTTAATCTTAAATTTGAAAAAGAATATAAAACATCTTTAAAAGAAAATTATCTAGGTAAGGTTTTACAAGTTTTTGGTGACATCAAATGGGAAGAAAATAGGGAGTTAATCTCAAATAATGAACTGGAAAGAAGCGGTTTATTTCCGCCTTTTGCAGAAAGGCATCAGGACGATAGCTTTGTCGGAGTATATAAAGGTGTAAATTTCATTATTTCCGAGACAAAATTGACTTTGTTAGAAAAAGGAAAAGCAGACCTCGTTTCCACAAAACCTTTTTTTAAAGGTTGTATCATTCTTTTTGATATGAATAAAAAAGTTAGAAACAGAACAATTGTTGCGACAAAACAAAGTTTGACTGCTAAGCATTCTGCGATATCCCGCCTTGCACAACTTTTAATAGTGATTCCGTTTTTTCTTCTTTTTGCCTGCATGATGGTATCTTTATTTGGTATTAAAGGAATTATTATAGATTTATTTTTATTAATATTTGCTGCGATTTGCCTGTGGCTTATGGGTAAATACCGCATGGGCGAAAAAATGGAAAAAATGAAGCTTGAAGATTTGAAGTTTAATAATTTGTTTGTCAGCTACTCTTCAAGTCAGGTAGAGGGGCGGTACCTGGTTACCCCTGCATTTATGGAGCGATTTTTAAATCTAAGGACTGCCTTTGGAACCAAAAAAGTTAAGTGTTCATTCTATGAAGACAAATTAATGATTGCAATAGAAACAAAGCGAGATTTGTTTGAAATCGGGGATTTGCACAAGAGCCTTAATAACCCCGAAAGTATTAATCATTCATACAACGAGCTCAGCTCAATATACAGAATGATAGATTACTTCAAGCTTGACGAAAAGATAGGATTATAAAGATGGAATATACAAAGTTTTTGGAGAAAATATTACCGCGACTAAAAGAGTTGGAACTTGTCAGAAAACGCAGACTGAAAAACTGTATAATTGCATCTTTGCTCATAATTCTTGCACCTATTTTAGGCTTTTTGCTAATGACACACGGTAAAAATACACCTCTTGTTCTTCCGGGCGGCTTATTATTTATTTTTGGATCAATGTTCTTGATCTCCTCTATTCCCTGGTTAATGTCCGAAAATAAAAGATTCAAAAACACTATAAAAACAAATCTTTCGGATGTACTTTTTGAGGCTGGAGGAAACTTAAAGACTAAAAAAGATTTGAGTTTAGAAAAAGAGTTCTCTCTAAGCGGTTTGTTTGCAAGGTATAACACAGCTTTAGCCGATGATAAATTCGAAGGGAAATATAAAGGCGTTGATTTTGAAATTTTTGAAGGAAGTATCCCTCCGTTTCACGGTGTTGTTTTCGCGTTTGATTCCAATAAGAAAATCCAAAATCGAACAATTATTGTTTCAAAAAAAGACGTTAGCCAGAAGAATTCTGATATTATTCGAGTATGGATTCCGATAATGGTTGTGCTTTCGATTGTTCTTGCGTTTTCTATAAATGGGGAGCTGAGTTTGCTAAAGATTTTCGAATACTTTTTATTTTGTTCTCTGTTTTTTGCACTTTTTTATGTGCTTGGCATACTCGGTACAAAAGATATCAGCAAAGAGTCTCTGGGTAAGATTAATATGGAGGATGTTGAATTTGGCAAAAAGTTTGATGTGTACTCATCAGATGAAGTTGAGGCAAGATACCTTGTAACTCCGTCGTTTCTGGAAAGATTTCAGAAGCTTAATACGGTTTTCGGTACTAAAAAAGCCAAGTGTGCATTCTACGGACAAAAGGTTATGTTTGCAATAAGCACTAAAAAAGACCTGTTTGAAATTGGCAGTCTCTATACGTCGCTTGATAATCCTGAGAATATTTTGGATTTTTATAAACAAATGAGAGCCATTCCGGAGATGATAGATTATTTCAAGCTTGATGAGAAAACCGGATTATAAGAAAAGCCTCTCTGCCGCTATACAGAAATGAGGGGCAGAGAAGGCTCAAGTTAGATTTTTTTAATATTTGCAATCTGCTTATTAAGTTTATTTCTTAAATCAATTGTTTTTAAGTATTTAGTAAATGTTTTTACAGCATTTTCGCTAAAATTTGCTTCTTTTACTTTTGTAATAAAGTCTTTTGCTTTAACCAGGAGCGGCTCAGAGGAATCTTTTAATGATTCTGCTAATTTATCCCCATATTGTACAAGCAAACGTGTTTCGCCCTGCTCAACATGCTCAGGAGAGATTTCCCTTGCAGCATCAAAATAGGGGGTATTAGTTAAGCGTTTTGATACAGACAAACCTACTCTGCTTTCTTCATCAGGTACCAGCGGATTTCTGAACAACAATTCTGTTTTATACTCAGGATATTCTGTAACATCAGAATCTATCTGAGGTCCGGGCTCCCCACTAAAACATAAATAAGCGCTGCTTATAGCATCATGTTCAAATCTGGTAGTATCTTCAGGTTTATTGATTGTGATTTCTGTTTCTTTACTTCCCAGAACATCTAACTTTTTATTAAAGTTATTTACATCTTCAATTAAATTTACAAAATTTGTGTCTGCAGGTTTTAACACATTCTCCAGACTTTCTCTGCTTAGTTTTGCCCTAAAATTCAAATTTTTTGCACAGCAAAAATTTCCCCCTACAGGTGATAGTTTCATAATTAAACTCCTTTCATTTTTCCGTTTGTTATGTTAACACAAATAGATATAATGCAGCATATACCGGCATATATTTTTTACAAAACTTAATATAAATAATACGCTATTGCAAGGAAATTCATAGTGTATATCAGAATATCAATCTAAAGTTATAGTTTTTTCATTATTTCCGGTAGTGTTATTTTTATACAAAAATTTCTAAAATAATAGTATGGAGATTAAGGTATTAGATTCATTTTGTATACTGACCCCTCTAAGCCCAAAACTGGATAAAAGAGAGGCGTTAAGACTTTTTGCGGAGGCAGAAGCTAATAATTCCAAAATTATTGGTTTTGACATGACCTTTGTTAAAGATTGTACTATTGATTTTTATGAAGAATTAAATATTTTTGCAAAAAGTTGTTACATTGGATTATTTAATATATCATCAGATATTTTTACAATTTTTAATGTTATGAAGCTCGATAAGCAAGTAAACTTATTCGTTAGCGAAATGGATTTTAAGCTTAATAAACGTCGAATTTTAAATAGACAGTTCAGCATTTTGTAGCCCATGCCGGCAATAAAGTCATACAATATAGACAAAAGACTTGAAAAATAAATGTTTTTATAATAAAATACATGTGACATAAATTCTGTACAATTATTTATCCGAACCGGAGTGAGGGGAATAATCAGAATAGTCGCCTAACAAGTTTTTTGAGTCAGGGTTACAAAAAATTTAGGAAAGACGTCTTTTTAGGAACTAAACGAGAACATAGCGAAACCGCAGGGAGGATTTTTAGAATAGTTTACAGAATCCAATTCACAATAATAAGAGGATTTCAATGATTAGAAACACAGTCTTAACAGCTATTGCATTGTTGACACTACTATGCGTTAGGGTTCAAGCTGCTCCGACACCGGAAGACGTAATTAAAGAAACCATTGTAAAGCATTCATTAGAAATGGATGTTGACCCTGCTTTGGCTCTTAGTATTGCGAAAAAAGAATCCGGCTTTAAACACGAACTAAAAAGTCCCTATGGAGCTGTCGGAGTTTTTCAGCTGCTGCCGTCTACGGCCAATAAATTAGGATTTAATCCATATTATTTAAGCGAAAACATCAAAGCAGGCTTAACCTACTATAAGATGATGTATAAAATGTTTGGCTCAACAGAGCTTGCACTTGCAGCTTACAATGCAGGTCCGGGTAATGTAAAAAAATTTGGCGGAACTATTCCTCCATACAGCGAAACGAAAAGATTTGTAAATCAGATTATGCTTGACTATAACAAGTTAAAGGCAAATCCGGATCCGGCAATAATTAAAGTTACGCAGGCAAAAGCACCGATGCCGGAGAAACGGACAGAGGCTGCCAATACTCCTAAGCCGATAGAACTTCCTAATTTAAAGGAAATCCCCGAAATCAAAAACTCGGATCCGGCAATGGAAATTCTGTAAAAATAAAAACCTCTCTTATATTAAGAGGGGTTTTTATTTTGTACATGATTACATCAATTTTATGCTTTAATAAGCAAGCTTGCACCAATTACTCCTGCTGTGTTTCCGAGCTGTGCCGGAACGATTTCGACTTCCCTTTGGATAACCATAGCGCGTTTTGCAATAGTTTCCCTTATGGGGTCAAGTAAGATGTCGCCTGCATCAGCGACTCCGCCTCCGATAATAATTTTTTCAGGATTAAGCAGGTTTACTACGCTTGTGAGTCCCATACCGATGTATTCACCCATGATTCTAAAGATTTGTTTTGCGACAGGATCACCCTCTTTTGCAGCAACAGCAACAATGTATGGTGTAATATCAGGGTTAGCCAATTCTCTGTATTTTGTAGACTTACCGCCTCTTATATATTCTTCTGCCATAGCAACGATACTCGGGCCTGATGCATAAGCTTCCAGGCATCCTCTGTCGCCGCATCCGCAAAGCGGTCCGCCTTGCATATTCAATTTGATATGGCCGATTTCACCTGCGGCATTAGCGGCACCTCTGACAAGTTTTCCATTGATAACCAAACCGGCTCCGATTCCGGTTCCTACAGTTATACAAACAAGGTTTTCACATCCAACGCCTGCTCCGTAGTTTAATTCGCCAAGAGCTGCCGTTCTTACGTCGTTATCTACACGGGTTGGGATTCCAAACTCATCTTCCATAACCTTGGCTATTGGAACATTAACCCAGCCCGGAATATTCGGAGCAAGTCTCACTACCCCGTTTTTGCAGTCTATCTGCCCCGGGAAACCAAAGCCCATGCCTTCTATGTCAGAAGCCTGAAGTTTTGTTTCTTTTAGCAAATCTCTTATAGCCTCTTTCATGTTATTAATTGTATATTCATATCCCATCTCCGCTCTTGTCGGAATAGAATTTGAATAAATAATTTTACCCTCATCGCTTACCAGCGCAATCTTGACATTGGTTCCGCCAACATCAATACCAATTCTTTGTGCCATTTATAAATCTCCTTCTTTAAAATACAAATGTGTATAAATCGTATCACAAAGGGATTTATGGGTAAAGAGTTTATATATCCGAATATACGCTCTGCAAGAGTCGTTATTTTAAAAATGATAAAAACTTAAAATTTTTCACAAAACAACTGGAAATATCCTTGCGGATGCTCGCACACCGGACATTTGCAGGGTGCTTCTTTCCCAATATGCGTAAATCCGCACTTTCTACAAATCCATTGAGTTATTTCCGGCTTTTTAAATAAACTTTCTGCTTTTAACTGCTCTGCAAGAATTTCGTAACGGTGAGAGTGATGTTTTTCTATTTCTACAATGTTGGAAAATAGTAATGCTATTTCGTCATAACCTTCTTCTTTTGCAGTTTGAGCGGAATTTTTGTAAACAATTTCCCATTCTTCTCTTTCGCCGTTTGCAGCTGAGAGCAGGTTTTCATAAGTATTTCCAAAAAAGAACGGGTAAGAGGCATTGACTGTATGGTGTTCATTCGGAATATGTTTATAAAAAAGTTTTGCATGCTCCTGTTCATTTTCTGCCGTATCTAAAAATACTGCGCTTATTTGTTCAAATCCTTCCTTTTTGGCAACTTTTGCATAGAATGTATACCGGTTTCTTGCCTGTGATTCGCCTGCGAATGCGTTAATAAGGCATTTTAGAGTCTCTGAGTTTTCAAATTTCATTTTTACCTCCTTATAAAGATAAAGTATCTTGTTTTGTAAGAAGTTTTTATTCTCCTGGTGTCTATGCCGGTCGGACAGAAATCTCTAACTAAAGTTATAGGTTTTATCCAAAAGATATGGATTATTAAAAATATCTGTGCTGGAACACCAATAGCCGTCAGGCTTGCAGCACACGACTCCTCCATATAGAGGATTCTATAACTAAAGTTGTAAAGTTATAAAATTTCTTGCCGTAAAAGATATGGAAAGGCAAATTAAATTTTATTGAAAGGAATTTATTATGGCAGCGACATCAACGATTACAATTAACACGAACTTGGCGTCATTAACCTGTCAATCTTACCTTAGAGATGCAACTAAGGGTATGAACACAGCAATGGAGAGATTATCAACGGGCTTCCGGATAAACTCTGCAGCTGATGACGCAGCCGGTTATGCAGTGTCTGCCGGCATGGAAGCTAAAATTAACGGTTACGATATTATCGAAACTAACGCACAAATGGGTCTTGATATGTTAACGACTCAGGAGGGCGTACTCGATATTATTAATGATTATCTTCAAAGAATTCGTGACCTGACGATGCAGGCCGCAAACGGAACTTACGGTTCAGCTTCATTAGATGCAATTTCTACAGAAGTTGTACAGAGAATGGATGAAATTAACCGTTTGTGTCAGATTACAGATTTTAACGATACGTATCTTTTGGACGGCTCAAGAACAACAGACCTTAATTTGCAGGTAGGTTTATATTCTGACGCACGATGCGTTATCAAACTGGATGCGTTCCTTTTTGCAAGTGCAGAAACGACTTCTCTGATGGGCTTTGATTCAACTACAAACGGTGGTTATATCAATCTTACATCTAGCACAGCAGATGACACATACGCATACAGAGCAAGACAACTTGATGCAGAAGGAAAGCCGGTACTTGATGCTTCCGGTAATATTCAGTATCTTCAAGGTTCTTACGAATCTGCGCTTGCAGCAGCTCTTGCCGAGAATGGTGTTATAACCGCAGCAGACGGTGACGCAACGCTAGTCAAAGAGTTTACAATTACTGCAATGTGTTCAGCTATTTACAGAAATGATACATCTGCTCGTGAATTTATAGATTTTATTGATGATGCTATTGATAATGTATCATTGAGAAGTACAAAAATCGGTGCTTATATGAACAGATTAGATTCTGCTATAGAATCAACCGATGTTCAAAGAGAAAACTTGATAGAAGCAAATTCGACCATAAAAGATGCTGACGTTGCAACGGAATCTTCAAATTATATAAAATACCAAATTCTGCAGCAGTCAACAGCAACCTTGTTAGCAACGGCTAACCAGATGCCGTCTATCGCATTAAACTTAATTTAATATATAATAAGGTCCTTTCAATGACTCTCGGTATCTTCTGCCGAGAGTTTGCCTTTTTGACGGGAGTATTATTAGTTATCAAGCTTTATTTCTTGAGTGGCAAATTGCGATTGCAATAGCGTCTACCGTATCATCAAGCCTCGGCAGCGTATCTACGCCAAGCGAGATTTTAACCATCTGCTCAACCTCTTTTTTTTCTGCTCTTCCGTACCCTGTCAAAACCTGTTTAACCTCCATCGGGGTATAGCTGAATGTCGGGATATTATATTTTTCTAATACAGTAAGTATCACGCCTCTGGCTTCGGCGACCGGAATAACAGTTTTTTGGTTTTTGAAGAAAAAGAGTTCCTCTACGGATGCGCAATCCGGTTTATATTTTTCAACAATAGTGCTCAAATCCTCCTGAATTTCAAGAAGCCGTTTGGAATCAGAAAGCTTCTTGTCTGTCTGAATAGAGCCCGAAGTAAGAAGTTTTATTTCGTCTTTATTAATCTCGATAAGCCCATATCCGACAATCGCCATGCCGGGATCTATTCCTAAAATTTTCATATACCCCTCTCAAGAAATAATTCTGTAAATAGTATTACTTCCTCCCCATCTTTCATTTCTTTTGTTTTTTAACTTCTTCTAAACTCCTAAACCTTACCAGCCCTATTATAACAGTAACTTAACATTTGCGCAAATTCTAGTGACAAAAGTTTCTTTTCGCTGTATGATAATTGTGGTATGTAAAAATAAAGAAAAGGTTTTTTAATGGAAAAAGAAATGGTTATCGGTATTCCGCGAGGAATGTCATTCTACAGCAACTATCCGTTCTGGTATGGTTTTTTTACAAGTTTAGGAATTAAAATTGTGTTGTCGGATCCGACAACAAAGCAGACAATGTCTGAAGGTTCAGCCCTTGTTGTTACAGAGACTTGTCTGCCGATAAAAATCTATCTGGGGCATATTCTTAATCTGATTACAAAAGGCGTAAAGAATATTTTCGTGCCGTCTCTGCAGTCTATTGCTCCAAAAATTTATAACTGCTCTAAAATCAGAGGACTTCCTGATTTGGTGAGAAACGTCATTAAGGCTGATATTAATATCATTGAGCCAACCCTTGATAAATCAGCAAAACATCAGGGATTGTATGAGTTTTTGCAAGAAACAGTAAAGCCTTTCGGGATTACTAATTTTGACGATATAAAAAAAGCATCAAAGCAGGGATGGAAAGTTTATAACAATTTTCTTGTTATGATGCGCTCCGGCATGAGCTATAAAAAGGCGATAAACTATGCACTTCAGGGTAAAATTTTTATAGAAAATTCAACAAAGTCGGCTCCGATTAATGTTGCTCTGGTATCACACGGGTATAATATTTATGACGATAGAGCTTCTATGAAGATTTTTGATAAGCTGGAGAAAATGGATGTTAAAGTCTTTACATCTCTGCAGCTTACAGATGAGCAGATGGAAGAAGGTATTGCATCTCTCGGGCAAAAGCGCTACTGGGCTAATGAATATGAGATGACCGGTACTGCAGGGCATTATCTCAAAGATAATAAGATTGACGGAATCATCACTCTTAATGCCTTTGGCTGCGGTCCTGATTCTTTGATGATTGAAAGAATTACAAGAAAAGCAAAAGAAGCTTCTAAGCCTATTTTATCATTGACAATAGACGAGCATACAGGTGAAGCCGGATTTATAACCCGTCTGGAAGCTTTTATTGATATGCTTTACCGTAAAAAACGTTCTAAGATTATCAATAAAATTTCAATGCCTGAATATGACTATGTGCCGCAGACAAATATCTGTGATACATTGTTTGCAGAGAAGAAATAGAGAATGTTAGATTTTAAATCAACCTTAAAAATGGCGATAAACTCACTGCGTGTGAATATGCTTCGTTCTGCTCTAACAAGCCTCGGGGTAATCATTGGTGTAAGCGCGGTAATTATTATGCTTGCGGTCGGTACTGGTGCCAGCAAAAAGGTTACTGAGAATATGGAGGCTATGGGAACGAATATTTTAACGATTCGTTCAGCCTCTGCAAAATCAGGCGGAGTACACATGGGTATAGGGACAAAGCCAACCTTAACCTCTAAGGATGCTATTGCAATAGAAAAAATGGCACGTGGAATTCTTGCGATATCTACAATGTCTTCTCAAACCCAGCAGTTGACTTACGGAAACCAAAACTGGTCTACGACTGTTTATGGAATTCAGCCTGCCTATCTTTTTATAAAAAATTATGAAATCGATATGGGGCGCGGTTTTATTCCTGAAGACTTACAAAACAGTGCAAAAGTGACGATTATAGGCTCTACGATTGCATCAGAGCTTTTTGGCGATGTGGATCCGATAAATAAGATAATAAGAGTCGGCAATATTCCATTTAAGGTAATAGGGCTTTTAAAGACTAAGGGGCAGTCAGGTCCGTTTGATCAGGATGATTTGATTTTTATTCCCATCACAACCGCTCAAAAGAAAGTTTTCGGGACGGATTTTCCTGGGACTGTAAGCCAAATTGTTATAAAGGGGCAGGATCCGGATACATTGGATGAGACAATGGAAGATATTAACGAAATTCTTATTGCGCGCCATCATATCGGGAAGAATCAGGAAAATGATTTTGAGATAAGAAATTCTGCTGAGTTTCAGGAACGTATGAAATCGACTGTTCAGACTTTTGCAATCCTATTGGCGTCGATTGCTTCTGTATCCTTGCTGGTTGGCGGAATCGGGATTATGAATATTATGCTCGTTTCGGTAACAGAGAGAACAAAAGAGATTGGTATTAGAATGGCAATCGGCGCCGGAGTAAATGATATAAGGCTTCAATTCCTTGTTGAATCGTTTTTATTGTCAATGATAGGGGGCTTAATCGGGGTTGTAGTCGGAATTGTCGGCTCATATTTAATAACGGTATTTGCACCGAGTATGACAATCTCGATTTCGTTATTCTCAATTGTTCTTGCATTAACTTTTTCCGGTCTTGTTGGTGTAGGGTTTGGGTATTATCCGGCTTATAAAGCCTCTCTTCTTAATCCTATTGATGCTCTGCGCTATGAATAAAATGTACTTGACAAAATGTTAGGCTCAATTTACAATATTTTTTGTAACAATTGTTAAGGAGTCCGAACATTTTGTCTACAATAAAAAATATAGGTCGCTTTCTCGACCAGCCAAGACTAGTCACGAACTTTACTCAAAAGATTCCACCGTTATTGTGGGGGGCTGCATCGTGTATTGTTCTTTATGATACTTTTAATGCCCCAAAAGAAGTTCGTAAGAAAAAGTTTATACAAAGCGGACTGACAATGCTTGGTGCTGTTGGTTCTTCTCTCCTTGCTCCTGCTGTAACCACAAAATTATTTAAAACAGCGCCAAAGGTCATGACCCTAAAAGAGATTGAGAGGGATAATACAAAATACATAAGTGAATTTTTACATCGGAATAATACTGATAAAAACTTGAAAAAGATTTTGAACAAAGCAAAAAAAGAAGTTTTAAGTTATAGAGATATAAGTTTATTGACGGAGAAACTTAGAACTAAAGAGGGTAAAAAACTTATGCAAAATCTTATTCCTGAGCCGGAGAATGTAACGTCAAAAGATATTTTTTCGGAGATAGGGCGGTTGTCGGTATTTGGACTTATTCCTGTATTAGGAGGAATTGCTGGAGGTATTTGTGGGGACTCAATTGCAGGAGAAAATTGTGGGGAGAGAATTCCAAATAAGATAAAAGAAGGAACGTATCAATATCTCGCAAACATTTTTTTATGTAATATAGGAGCAGGAGCAGCCTTGAGCCTTATGGAGAGGTCAAATATAAAATCAAAGTCTGTAAGAGCAGTCGGCATGATTATTGGAATAATTATAACAGGTGTTATTGCAGGAAGTTCAATTGCAAATTATATCGGCAAAAAATTCATAAATAAATATTTTGATGCAAAAGATTCTTCAGAGAAAACAAGAACTCCGGAACCTCTTGATATATGCTTGCATTCTGATGATATTGCAACTGTTGCTGTTATGTCCGGGTTAAAATGGATAGAGCCGACTCTTCCGGCTTTGTATTCTATCTCGGGTTATAGAGCCGGAATCGGATACAGGGGGAAAGAATAAATTTATAACTCTCCATTCAAATCGTATCCAGCGACTGCTGTAATCTTAACCCTCTCAATATCTCTACCCATTATTGTCTATGATAATTTTTAGAACTTAAAAATACAAACTTACTATCTGTATAGACTTTCTCCCTGAAATCAAAAATTTTGGTCCTCCCACAAGTAGATGATATGCTAAACGCCTAGCGTGACTGTTTTCTCGCCTTCTGTAGAAGAAGGAATCAGGCTATAACTTCTTACCTATTTAATCAAACCTTGTATCTCTTTAAATCGTGGGTGTTTTGCGCTTTTCAGCCATTCGAAAAGCGCGATTTCCGTGGTAATAATCTTTGCTCCATTATCTTTCATTCGTGCAAGCCCGGCCAAATGTTCGCTTTCCGCGCGGCTTGAGCAGGCATCGCTTATTACCGAAACTTCATACCCCGATTCAATAAGTGCCGCGGCTGTTTGACTTACGCATATATGAGTCTCTATGCCGAAAATCAAAATCTGCTTCTTGCCGGCAGATTTAATCTCATTAAAAATTTCAGGATTATCTAATGCCGAAAATGTTATTTTCTCAAAACGTTTTCCGTCCTCTATGGTCGAAATCGTTGAACCAAGTCCCTTGGGGTACTGTTCTGTTATTACAAGCGGTATTTCCAGTATATTTGCAGCTTTTGCTACAATTCCGGCTTTTCGTTCAAGCTCAACGCTATTATAAGCCGCATTTAAAAGTTTTTCCTGCACGTCAATAATTAAAACCAAACTTTCCTCAATATTGAGAACTGTCATTGTTAACCTCCTCTTTAAATTCTATAATAAATTGCTCAATTAAATCCTCTAATAATCCGGCTTCAAGCTCCTCCGGCTCAAGCGTAATTCTTTTTGAATCTATTTTATCGGATTTATAGGTTATATCAATATTAATCTTAGAAAAGCCCGGCGTTGTGATACTGAAATCTCCTTCACAGCGGCGTCCTTTAAGCAGCAGGTTTCCGTACCCTTCACCAAAGCTTTGCTCTATTATAATCCCAAAAAGTTTTTCACTGTACTTTTGTTGTACCTGATAAAATACCGGCACCACAATGTTATCGATTTTTTTCTTAAATTCTTGCCTAAAAATCTTAAAATTTTTGTTGATACCGTCTATCGCTGTATCCTTAGCAAGGTTTTCATTTCTGTCTTTATTATAATTTATAGCTTCGTGTAGACGGTTAAGCACTTTATTTATAAGCTGCTGCCGGGTTTCCGATGTTATTTTGACAAAACCAGCAAAAATCTTCTCCTCTAACTTTGTTCGAATTTTTTCCCACATCTTTTTTGCAGCCTCTATGTCAGTATTATATAAAATAAGAAAATACTTGCTGGGCGCAAAGTTCATTAGGAGATCTGTCTTACGGATACTGCTCAAAATTAATGTTTCAATTTTATTTTGCTGAACGAGAAACTTTGTCTTGTCATTTGGTGCAATTGCAACAAGAACCGCCTTTAAGCCGGAAGAATTAATTTTTTCCAGCTCTTTATCAAGAATATACTCATAATCAATAAAGACTTCGTTATTAGGCATTAAAAGATTATTTCTTACGAGCAGCTCTCTGTATCTGGAATTTTGTTCTAATAAACCGACGACAGACAAAGGCGCTATAAGCCGCGCTTCAAATTCTTCCTCCATATAAGGCGTTAAATACGCCATCGCACCTGATTTGTAAGCTTTTAGCTTAAACAGAGGATCCTCGTTATACGCAAATACAACCGCCGGAGTTCCTTTCAGCAGTCTTAACAAGTCCAGAGTTTTGTCCTGTGCTTCTTCTGAATTTATAATAAGCAGTGAATTCTTTATAAGATGAAGACTTGATGGCAGCTTATCAAAACTATATAAAAACAACTCATCACTTCTTCTTAGACGTAGTTTCTGCCGAATGTACTCAAAAAAGTCAGAATCATCTGAGACTAATACAATCCTGCTCTGCATGAGCACTTCCCTACGCTAATTCTGAAATCAAAAGCTCAGATTTTTGCATAATAGTAGTTCTTAAATCTTCTATATCTGCAAAGTCTATACCAAGAGTTTTTATAAAATCCTTATCAAGACTGCCCGGATTAAAGTTATCCTGAACCAGTTTGTCTATCAAACATACAAGACTGCACGGAACCGGGATTGAAGACAGCGACGGATTATGGTGATAAGAGATAATATTTGCAAGTAAAATCGGTAACTGCCATCTTTTTGCAAGCAGTGAACCGGTTTTAACGTGGTCGGTGTCAAAATATTTTCGTTCGGCATCAAGGATGTCTGCGCCGTCTGCGACTGCATTTAACACTTTTGTATATCCTTTTTCATTCGCCATGTGCAGAACCATTTTCCCCACATCATGAACAAAACCGGAGATAAAGGCTTCATCCGAATCCATTAGTTTAGTAAGATTAGCAAGGTACTCGCAACCTGCAGCAACTCTCATTGAATGTTTCCACAACTCTTTATCGCCCTGATTTGACATCATAGGTTTCATAGCAACAGCTACAATAATATTTTTAACTTTAACCATACCAAGAAGCGACAGGGCTATGTTTATAGAGCTTATCTGCTGCGAAAAACCATAATAAGCAGAATTAACAAGTGCCAGAATTTTTATCGTTAAAGATTGGTCAAACATTACAATATCGCCGAGTTCTTTCATACTGGCTGTAGGCTTTTTCATAATATTTAAAGCCTTTACAATAACACTCGGCATTGCATGTATATCTTTTACGCTGTTTACTAATTCTATTGTTTTATCCATATTATTTACCTTCTTTATACTTGTAAATGTTTCTTAATAGACAAGAAACTGCCTATTGCTCCAAAAGCAGTGCCTATTATTAAGAGAGTAATAATCACTATATTTTGAGCATAAACAGGATTCGGAATCAAGAAAAATTTATGAACATTTATCAAAAGCCCCTGAATCCAATTTAGAGGGAATACCGCGATGACTGAAGAGACAAAGCCGTAAAAAGCTCCCTGCATAATTAAAGGTGTTTTGATATACCAGTTGCTCACACCCATAAGCCGCATAATTTCTATTTCATCTTTCCTAGATTGGATAACCAGCTGAATAGTATTATTAATAATGGTTATCGTCAAGGCTGCAGAGATTATGATTACAAAAATCATTGTAGTGTTAACGACATTTGTAAGCACCTGCATCTTTTTAGCCAGTTCTTTTGCGTATCCCATGTCTTCAACTCCGGCTATAGGTTTAATCTGGTTGAACACTTCCGTTATATTTGCCGGCTTATCAACCTGTACTCTCAATGTGTCAGGAAGTGGGTTAGATACATCATGCAGACCCAGCTCCTGTTTAAGAGAATTCCAGGATTCTTCTTTTGTTTTTAGAGTAACGGTTTTTACGTGTTTAATTTCCTTTATTCTATCTTTTACAATGGACGGTGATGTTCCGGATTTTAAATAAACTGATATTTCAAGAACATTCCCGAGCTCGTTTGCAAAAGTAGATAATGATAATGTAAATCTGAACAGCACTCCGAACAGTGTAAGGATTGCTGCCATTGTTGTTATTATAACAAGGTTAATAATCCCCGTTCTTTTTATGTCATTAACGGATTCCATGACTATTCTGTAGGCAATACGCAGTTCGCAAAGCCAGTCTTTCGGAATATGTTTTTTTACCTGATTTTTTAGTTCCTGTCTGCTATTGTCCATACGTACCCGCCTGAATATCTCTAATTATTTCGCCTTTTTCCAGTGTAAGCACTCTTTTTCTAAACCTGTCTACCAGAGTATAGTCATGCGTAGATACGATGACGGTGATTCCCCTCTGATTGATTTGTTCTAATATCTGCATAATTTCCAATGAGTTTTTGGGATCAAGGTTTCCTGTGGGCTCATCCGCAATTAATAACGGAGGGCCGTTTACCAGAGCTCTTGCAATACTTACACGCTGCTGCTCGCCGCCCGACAGTTCCGTAGGTTTTGCTTTTGCTTTATCAAGAAGGCCTACAACCTTGAGTGCTCCGGTTACTCTTGTTCTTATATCGGAGGAGCTTATACCGAGAGTTCTTATTACATAAGCTATATTATCGTATACAGTCTGATTTTGCAAAAGTTTATAATCCTGAAAAACTATGCCCATACAACGTCTTAGATTTGGCACTTTCTCCGGAGGAAGGTTCGCAATATTAATGCCGCCAATAAGGACGGTACCTGTTGTCGGCGTTTCTTCTTTGTAAAGCATTTTTATCAATGTAGATTTTCCTGCCCCAGAGGCGCCGGTTATGAATACAAACTCTCCTGATAAAATATCAAGATTGATATTTTTTAGCGCATAATTATTTTTGTATTTTTTTGTAACCGATCTCAATTGTATCATATTTTCATCTCTATTATTTTTTTTGCAATACTCTCTGCATCCAATCCGTAGAACTTCAAGAGCTCCTCAGGAGTGCCGCTTTGTCCGAATACATCCTTTATACCAATTCTTACAACTTTATTAGGAGCGGCCTCTGACAAGCACTCACAGACAGCTGACCCTAAGCCGCCTATGATGGAATGATTCTCTACCGTAACTGCAAATCCGGTTTTATTAACACTTTCTATAATTGTTTTACTATCCAGTGGTTTAATTACGGGAACGTTAATAATTTCCGCCTCAATACCCTTTTGCGCAAGAATCTCTCCTGCGCGTAAAACTTCTGTCAGAATATCGCCGGTCACGAAAATGCTTACATCTTGCCCTTCTTTTAGGACAACGGCCTGTTTCGGGTTAAATTTATAACCGTCATCAAAAACAACCGGCACATTAGTCCTGGAAAGCCTTATGTATACAGGGCCCGTATGTTCTGCCGCAAATCTTACGGCCTGACGCGTCTGGTTATAATCAGCAGGAACAATTACTACCATATTCGGAAGTCCGCGCATAAGCGAGATATCTTCCAGCGCCTGATGTGTTGCTCCGTCTTCTCCTACGGTAATACCGCCGTGAGCGCCGATAATCTTTACATTTCCTTTTTGATAGCAGATAGAATTTCTAATCTGGTCATAGGCTCGTCCGGTTGCAAAAACAGCAAATGTTGCCGCAAAAGGAATTTTACCTTCCAAGGAAAGCCCAAGTGCCGTTGTCATTAGGTTTTGTTCTGCAATACCGACATCAAAAAATCGTTCGGGGAAGGCTTTTGCAAAGATTGAGGTTTGTGTTGAACCCGATAAATCAGCATCAAGAGCAACAATGTTCGGATTGTCAGCCCCAAGAGATGCCAGCTCTTCGCCGAAGGCTCCTCTTATAGATTTTTTTACCTTATAGTCTATTGCCATAATTCCCCTTTGACAGAATTATACCACAAATTTACAAAAAAGCATAAATATTTAAGACTTAAAATAATCACAAATTAACTTTTCACGTTTGGAGAATGTTTTTTTGAGCTTTTCTATAAATGGTATTCTTTCAAGGTTTTCAAGTTCTTTACTCAAAACCGCTTTTCTTAAAATCAATGTATTATAAAGTTGATTGCAGATATCAGAGGAAGATGGTTTTATATCCATTTTTTTAAGCTGCAATTTTGTTTGGAGTATTTGTTTTTGTAATTGATGTTTTTTCACACAAAACCTCTTTTACATAGCATAAATCTTTCAAACATGTTTTTCAATCACTCTTTTAGAGTATTTCGGATAAAATTGCAACAACAAAAAGAGGATGCTGTTTTATTACAGCACCCTCTTAATTATAAAAATAGATTTACGCTTCGGCAGATGCCTCTTGTGCAGGAGCTTCTTCTGCTTTAGCAGCTTCTTCAGCAGCCTTTGCTGCCTCTTCAGCTTTTCTTGCTTCTTCTTCAGCCTTCTTAGCCTGAGCTTTCTTAGAAAGTTTAACCGTTTCTTTTTTCTTGTAGTTCAAAGTACCGTCATCATTGCAATTAGTGATGAGGTATTTAACCGTATCGGTAGGCTGAGCGCCTTTTGAAATCCAAGAAAGAGCCGATTCTTTATTTAGTTTCATTTCTTTAGTCTTAGGATTGTAGTATCCTAATTCTTCTACAGGTTTTCCTTCTCTTTTTGTAGTTGAATTAATAACAATAATTCTGTATGATGGAGCTTTTTTAGCGCCTAATCTTTTTAATCTGATTTTTAACATTTCATATTCCTTCTTTAATTAAGTAACTTTTAGGGCAATTAACTTGACTTCATTGACCCACTAGCCGCTTTGGAAAGGTTTAAGAGGATATAACCTATCCACTTACAGATAATCATAAAAACATACAAGAATCAAGAGGTAGAAGGGATTTTTCTACATAATTCGTAACAGATGACTGCCAAACAGAATAACTCCTATCAACACACTTATAAGAGATGCAAACATAACAGCACCGGCTGAAATATCCTTTGCCATCCCAACCATACGTGAATAGCGGTTATGATAAATTGAATCCAAAGCAAATTCTATTGCACTGTTTAGCATCTCGGACACAATTACAAGTGCTATAACAAAAAGAAGTATACAAAATTCTATTGCCGAGAATTTCAAGAACAAGGCGAGGAATATAACAAGTGTTGCAACTGCGACATGAACCCTTATGTTCATCTCGCTTTTCAACACAAGCCGAAATCCTTTCCTTGCATTCTTAAAAGTATTATTAAATCCCTGAGACTTAAATTTTGTCATACTCGATACTCCCCAGCGCCTTTCTTTGCTCGTTTATAACAAAATTATATTCTTCTTCATCTCTATGGTCAAATCCCAGAAGGTGCATAAGCCCGTGGCTTATCAGAAAGAAAAGTTCTTGTTCTTTGTTTTTTGACTGACTTATATCCCTGTTATCTCCTGATATAACCTTATCCAGTGCAATAATAATTTCGCCTAAATTAATATCACCGTTAAAAATAAAACTGTTTTCGTCATCCGCAAAAATAGCAAATGTAATTATGTCGGCCGGATAATCCTTGTTTCTGTAATCCCTGTTAAGTTCCTGCGTTTTTTTTGAATCGCAAAAAACAATATCCAGAGTAATTGACTCATATTCTTTATCGCTCAGACAGCTCTTGTTGCCAAGCTCATTTATATAGAACTCCAGCATTTTTCGCGTTTTATTGATTACATCTTTTTCATCTACTTTCCAGTCTTCAAAAATATTTTCCGTAAAAATATTAATTGTTGTCATTCTTTTTATTCTCTAATTCTTTGACCTTGGTTTCCAGCTCCTTGTCAAGTGCAGGCGGTACTACCGCAGGACTCTGCATAATTTCGGGGTTTGCTTTGTTACTTTTTCCCAATTCCTGTACCAAATCATTATGATACTTGATTCTCTTATGATGCATGCCTCTGAGCATCCTTGAGAAAGTCTCTGCAATTGTCTTTAAGTCTTTTAAAGTAAGCGGCGAATCAGATAGCTGCCCATCATTTAAACGCTCTTTTATAATTTTATCAATAATAGCGTCAATTTGTTCATTTGAAGGATTTTTTGCAGCTCTTACTGCAGATTCAACGGCATCAGCCAGCATTAAAATTGCAGTTTCTTTCATATTCGGCTTAGGGCCCGGGTATCTGAACTGTTCTTCATTAACATTTTCAGCACCCTCTTCTTTCAAAGCTTCATTATAGAAATAACTTACAAGGCTTGTACCGTGGTGCTGCAAAATAAAGTTATTGATTATCTGTGGAAGATGAGCCTCTTTTGCAAGTTCAATACCATCTTTCGGGTGAGCGGTTATTAACATTTTGCTGAATCTTGGAGTGCACGAATTATGTGGGTTTTCAATACCGTAGAAAGATTGGTTTTCGACAAAAAACATTGGCCTCAGCAGTTTTCCTATATCGTGATACATTGCTCCTGCTCTTGCCAAAACCGGATTTGCTCCGATTGCCTCTGCAGCGTTTTCGCATAAATGAGATACTGTTAAACAGTGGTTGAATGTCCCCGGCGCATCCTGCATAAGCTTTCTCAAAAGAGGCTGGTTATGATCAGCAAGCTCTGCAAGACCGTAAGGAGTCAGCACTTTGAATAAATTTTCAATTATAGGCAAAATGCCCAAAACCACAATGCCGCTTATGACAAAACAATTTGTTACTATGAAACCTAAATCTTTCAGTATCAGTTGATTACTTATATCCATCATGTACTTCTCTAGAAAATATATGCCCCCGACAATTAGAACACCGGCGAGAGAAATTTTTAAACTTACAATCAACAAATCTGAACGTTTCGAGAATTTTAACTTTGATACCGCTGTCATAACAACCGTATTCAAAAGCATATATGACACTACAACCTCAATATTCCAATGCATTCCGATAGCAAGTAGTGCAAGTATTATTGATGAGGCAAAGTACGCGTTTCTAGGTGTAGTAAATATTGAAAGCAATATTGTATAAGCAGGTATCGGCATTATATACGGCGAGAAGCCTGTCGGCAAAACTACGGATATTAATGATAAAACAAGCGTAAACGTTGCCATTATTGACATGTACTTTGCGTTATAATATTGCTTTTCAAAATTCTTTTCATATTGTAAAAATACAAATGTAAAGAATGCAATAAGAACATAAAGTCCTAAAATTCCACCCCAATTAACTTCCAAAACATTGTATCCTGCTGCGCGCAGCGCATCCTGTTTTAATTTAGTTACAGGCTCTCCCTCAAATACAATTTTTTGGCCTTTCTTAAACACAACCTCATAAGGTTTTACCGCATTTTGTGCGTTTTTCTTAGCAATTTCCGTTGCAAATTCATCCACAACAAGGTTTGGAACGATTACCTGATTTAGAAGCCCTTCTATCAATGTACCTTGATAACGCGGAACATTGTTAGGCAGACATTTTTTTATAATCACTGAAACATTGTTGTTATCAAAATCCTTAGAAGATATACCTGTATTCAAAACAGAAGAAAGGGTTATTTTTGCTTTATCAAAAATTCCTTGCAGATCCTCGTTATTAGCCCTTAGCAGAAAATCTACAAGCCCTTTTTTCCCGGATTCATCAAATAAGACACTCAATTCTTCCTGTTTAACTTCATCACTTACATTTTTGTCTCTGATTTTCATAACAGAATTTTGCAAAGTCACAAGACTTGTCATTATAAACTCATCTTCTGCCTGAGTTAAAATAGGTTCAACATTTTGAGCAACCTCTTTTTTATGCTGCTCAGTCTTTTTGGTGTCAATAACCTTAATATCTTTTTGAGCAACAATATCCTTTTTGCTTATCCCATTTTCAATAACCTTTTGAAAGAAAAAGTTTTGAGATGAAATCGTACCTGCCATTAGAAGCGTAAAAAGAATAAAACACATTACGTTTCTGAAAGTTTTTGATGATATAAAATCTAAGAATTTTGTCATATATGATATCCTTTATTCTTTCTCTTTTTTATTTCTTACCCCTGCTGCCTCTTTTTATCACATAACCGCACTTTGTACAAGCAAGAACATCTCCTGTGCTGTCTACAGGCATAAAATTATGTTCACAATTTATTGCCTCGTCTTCTTGCGGTAAAGAGTTCTGATACAACTTTTCAGGATTAGCACTATTTCCCCTCTTATTTTTATTAAGCCATTTTATGAAAAGTTCTATTATATACATTAGCTTATTTTAAATTTTAAATCCAAACGGCAGAAAATCACTCATTTTTCTGACATTCAGATTATCTTTCTCCTCAGTTATAATTTCGACTTCACTATCCCCTTGAAATTCGTACATAACCTGTCTGCATGCTCCGCAGGGATAGCAGTCATCTTCGTTAGGAGAATAAATTGCAACAGCAAGTATCTCCTTTTCTCCTTCTGAAATAGCTTTAAATATAGCGCATCTTTCAGCACATATAGTCATCCCGAAAGAAGAATTTTCAATATTACATCCCGAATAAATTTTTCCGCTTCCTGCAAGCACACCGGCGCCGACCGCAAACTTAGAAAACGGTGAATAAGACATTTTGGATGCCTCTTTTGCTTTGTCCATTAGTAATTTATAATCAATATTCATCTTTTTATCCTAACTCATTTTAGCACAAATAAATCCATCAGGTAACTGATATTTGAAACACCTGTGTATTGCTTAATTAAAGTATTAAGTTATAAAGGGTTGATAAGTTGAACAGTTGAAAAGTTGAAGGGTAGTTTTAGGGTTTAGAGGTTGAGTAGTTTATAAGTTTAGGAGAAGTTATAAAGGGTTGATAAGTTGAACAGTTGAAAAGTAGTTTTAGGGTTTAGAGGTTGAGTAGTTTATAAGTTTAGAAGAAGTTATAAAGGGTTGATAAGTTAAACAGTTGAAAAGTAGTTTTAGGGTTTAGAAGTTAAGAGGTTTAGGAGTTGAGGGGAAGTTAAAAATCTATTCACTATTCACCATTCACCAATCACTATTCACTCTTGCTCACTTGTTCACCTGATCACTTGGTCACTTGATACACGCTCCCTTCACCCCTCACACCTCACGCTTCACCAAGCTAGCACCCACCTAACCTCCCTCAAAGGAAGGGAGTGTTTTCCCTTCCTTTGAGGGAAGCGGATTCGCGGACGGACGACACAAGGTATTACAAAACTACAGATAATCACCCAGCCAGGTCGCAATTATTTTAGCAAGGCTGTTATCGTTCTTTAACATTAACATTCCGGTAGAGCGTGCTTCCGATGTATAAGTTACAAAAGCTGCCTGCGCAAATTTTTTCAGATACTCAACCGCCTTTTTCCCTGAAACATCATCAGTACCTATAATTGTCAAAACATCCACATCCGTAAGGTGCGCAAGATTTACGGGAATATAAAGATCTCTTACCTCTACAACAGGCGAGAGCATAATAATTGTTTTCGGTTTTACCGCGTATTTGTCTGATGCCAAAACCGCTGTGCTGGCCCCAATATCAGCACCGACAAATGCCCAGTTCTTAAAAAACACTTTTTTGTTGTTATCTGCTTTTACTTTATCCATAACCTTGATGACATCATCCGGATATTTTGCAAAAGCCGAAGTCGTCATATTGCTCCAGGAGCTCCTGCTTAACTTTGAGTTATAAATACTCTGTCCGTGTCCTCTTAAATCTATTTTTAATACGGCATACCCCTTGGCAAGTAATTCATCCGGAAGTGTCTCCCACCATTGCGATGAATAGCCTAAAGAGTGCAAAAGAACTACCGTTGAAAATTCTTTTCGGGATTTTACTTTAGGGTATTCCAAAACAGCATTTATGCTGAATCCGTCAACAGACTGAACGTGTATCTTCTGTTTAACGGTCGATGATGCTGCAAATACAATACTGTTTATTAATACAAAAAAAAGTGTTAAAATGAGAAATAATCGTTTCATAGGTTTTATTATATCATAATCAAATACATCTTTACAAATCTTAATAAAAAGGCAATTATTTATACTAGATATACTTTATATATATAAGAGCTATATTAAGGAGTTTCCATGGCAGTTGTTTTAGACGCTAATATGAAATTATTTGCAGAGAGAATGAATATAACCTCTTCCCGAATGATTCAGGATTACGGTCTAAAAACTGTTGACGAAATTATTGAAGCAGAGGCAGAAAAGGGAAACACCAGAGCAATAAACTATGCAAGAGAAATGTATAACTCTCCGGCAAAGCTTTGCAAGATATTTAAGCTGACTGATGTTGAGAATAAATTTGTCATACTTCATAACATGGACGACAGGACAAGACAGATGATGCTTCCTCTTCTTGATCAGGAAGATCTTGTGATGGGTTTGTATTTTTTCACTCAGGACAAACTTCTTGAAATGCTCAAAGATGTTGATATAGAAGAACTTGTTAGGGTTGTGATGGGGGCGTTTCCATTGCAGGAAATTGTTATGATGTTTACTGAGGATGATTTGGCGCAATTTTTCCAGCATGACAAGCTGGAAAAATATGATGTTATAAACCAGCTAAAGAGCCTTCCGCCCGAGGTGATGATAAAGTTTGTTGAGGGAGTTACGGGGCGTCCTTCTGAAGAAACAAATCCGCTTGATTTAATTAAAAGTATAGAAAATCTGCCGACAGATAAGTACAGAGATTTTATGTCTGCGATTGATCCGGATGTTCAACGACAATTAACGTTTCAATTAACCAAGGCAAATCCTGATTACTTGCAGTTGTTTAATAATGAAACATATTTAAACATGCTGAATACATTGATGAAACCAGAAATGGTAAAACCGATGATTAATCTTAATAAAGAATCTTTGATTACTATGGTTACGGAACTGCCAAGCGACTTATTATCAATCGTCGGGGCTCAGGTTGATACTGTTGATTTTACTTACTTCCTGCTTGACGGACATTTAGAGTTGCTTGAAGAATCTTTAATGATTTAAAAATATCGCTCTGACGTAATAATTATTATCCTCCTTGAGAGTATCAATAATCTCTGTGTATCCGTATTTGACAGCTATTTGGGCGGCCTTTTCACGAACTGTGTATTCTTTTTGAGCGCATGCCTGTTTCAAAATACTTTGAATTGTTAAGGAATCCGCCATGTCGCAAAAATCTTTCAGGGTTTCCAGCGTCCAGTAAAGTTTAAAAAGCTGCTTGTTAATAACATACTTTTTATCGCGAAAAATAAATTTATCGAGCTCGGCAAAAGCCTCGTGGGCAAATCGGATTATTTTGTCCGTATAAATTTTAGCAAATTTGCGATTAGTTTTCAGCATGCAGACGCTGTCCGCAATAAGTCTGCAAATATTGGCATTAATATCTATTACGGCATCCGCAAAAACAGGAGCAAATTCAGAGTTGGCAAAAATTTCTACGTATTTTTCATCTTCTATCAAAAAACTGTTTATCTTGAAGGCGACAGCCTCTCTGATTTTTCCGTCGCAGCCGGTCAGATTGTTCATTAAAATACGTGCTTCATCCGGGTTTTCGACTCTGTCAAGTTTAAGTGCCGCGATTTGTCTCTGAGGAATATTACCGTTCTTGAGCATGTCCAAAAGTTCAGAATGAGAAAAGTTTTTTTCGCTCATCAAATATGCCTGCTCAAAATTTGTGTCTAAATCTTTATAAAAACCGGTATTCAAATTTATATATCCTTTTTTATATGATATTATCTTATCATAAGGCATAATGAATTTGCAGGGAAATATAGTTTTAATGTATGATAAGTAAACAAAAAAATGCTGTATAATAATCCCTAAGGAGAACTATCATGAATATATTAGAAACAATAATGAAAAAAATTTTAATATTTGAAAAAGAGCCGCAAAAAGTCGGATTATCTCAGTTTAAAGAAACTGTGGTAAACAAAATGCCTGCACCGTCTATAAAAAATAAAGATGTTAAGCTCTCCGATCTTATGAGAAGAGCAGGCTAGAGATTATAAAGCCTTAAAAAATAATACTACATTTTATTCCATTTACTTTTTTACAACACTGATTGCAGCAGCTGCAGCAAACAGTAGTTTTTTGATGCTCTGAATACGTAAAGATTTGTAAATATATGTAAAATGGCTTAAATACTGAGTTTAAGCCATTAGTCAAACTTTAATGCGCAATTTTTCTCGATAAAAACACTTTATATAAATACAAACTTTTTGCACTGCAGTTAATAAAGGGATATTAGGAAACAGAAGTAAAGGAGAAAAATATGGGTATTAATCCGAGTATTAAAGATTTAAAATTTGAAAACGAAACAATAGGCAAAGAGATTAAATTAATTGCAAAAGAGGATGGAGGAAAAGATAAAAAACGTATTGATTCCAAGAGCGGTTTTGAAAAGTTATGCAGTCTGTTCTTAGCAAATCAGGGCAAGCTTTCCACAAACGATGTTTCGTGTTTTAACATGCTTATTAACGGATATAAGGAACAATATGGCGTAGGTGATTGTTTTGAGTTCTCACAGGGAGCTCCTGCAACCGGTGAAACGCAAAGAGAAATTGGCGTAGGAATGGAGGAAAATACACCGGTAGCAACTCCCACAGAGCCCCCTAAAAAAGAAGAAAATAAGCCCATAGACAAATCTCCTAAGCCGGACAAGCCCTCTAAAAAAGAAGATAAACCGGTAGACAAAAAGCCTGAGCCGGATGAGCCTTCTAAAGCGGAAGAAGAAAAGAATACCTCTTCACGGATTAGTGTTGATGATAACTCCGGAGTTGTGGTAAAGGGAGATAACAATACGGTCACCGTAACAATTAATGCCGCAGATAAGACAGAGGCTCCCGAGGAAGCTGCAGCAGGTGTTGATAATGCAGAAGTAAATAAGAAAAAAATGCTGGAAGAGAGCACTTTGAAATATCATGAAGCTTTTGCTGAAGGCGAACAAGTAGCTAAAGACCTTATAGGCAGGACAAATGATAAAGAAAAAGCAAATGCGATAAGATTAATGATGAAACAATCAGAAGCTACGATTATGGGATTTATAAGCGGCTTCAATGATAATGATACCGTAATGGGTATAAAGTACGGTAAAGGCGGTCTGTTGGATCAGGTTGATAACGAATATGGCTGGACTGAATCGGAAAAAAATGCTACTTTCTCAAAAATTATATCAACAGTTTTATCCTGGGCAGAAAAGGCCGGATATAAAGATAATCCGCATAGCAGAGAATTAAGAATACTTATGCGCGATGTTAAGAATTTCCAGAAAATTGATACAGAAAAAGCAGATAAACATATAAAAGAGCTTATCTCTCTTGGGAAAATGGATGCAAAAATTTAGTTTTCAAGATAATTCAAAAGGCGATTTTATTACAAAATCGCCTTTTTGTTGTATAAATACTTAGACAAAAGTTGTTAAACAATAGTAAAGTTATTATCTCTGGTAAAATGTATTTTTTTTAGCTCTTGAACGCGTTCACGCGCAAACAGAGCATCTTCCGAGAACTGTTTTAATTCAAGGAATTTCTTGTAATATCTTATTGCATCGCCGTATTTTCCGAGTTTATCAAAACTCATTGCAATGCCTAGATACGCTTTGTAATAATCAGGGTTACGCTTAGTAAGCTGGAAGAATGTTCTTGAAGCTTCCAGAAAATCACCCATGCCCATGAGCATTGCGCCTTTATTATAGTAAGCTTTTAAATATTCCGGATTAGTTTCAATAAGCTTGTTATAAATCATCAAGGAAAGGTCTGCTTCTCCGACAAGCTCATGCGCTATTGCAAGCTGGATTTGGGCTTCCAGGTTTTCGCGGTTAATTAAAATAGCTTTTACAAGATATTCTATTGCTCTTTCTGGTCGTCCGTCTGAAAGATAGCATACACCTATTTCAAAGAAATAAGAATCATTTGAGTCATCTATTTCTATAAGTTTTAAAAGAGTGGAGATTGCTTTCTTGTAGTTTTGCAAATATTTGTAAGAAATTGCAAGCCCCCAATAAGCCTTGACTTCTTTTCTATCCGCCATAATTGCCTGCAGATAGGCTTGAACGGATTCTTTATACATTTTTGCAAATCTTAGAGCATCTGCCTTAACGCATAGATTGTAAGACTGCGACGGTTTAGTCACAGAAATTTTTTCAGCTGCTTTGGCTAAGTTTTTATCTATACTGGCATCTATTTGCATAATCCTCTCCCAACTGTATATTACACAATCGGGCAGGAAATTTTAACAATCATGGGGTTTATTTTTTCTAGACCTTTAGATTAATTTTTTTTTTACAGAACCATAGCAAGAATCATAAGAATCATTGCTCCGATTTCCATGGCAGTAGACATTCTCTGGCTGAACTTCTGGGAATCGTATTTTGAAGAGGATTTTTTTGCTTTGTTTGCACTATTAAGACGCTTAATTCGGCTTGTTGTGTCTTCATTAGAAAATTCGGTTCCAAAGGTTTCGTATTCAAGCTGTGCAAGTTCGTCATTGAGATTTCCGCCGGTTCCGATTGGTGCGGCAGCTCCTCCGTATGAGTCACCGTAATTTGCGTAAGGTCTTGTATAATTTCTCTGCCCGAACGGCATGCTAAATCTGCTGAAACGACCGCCGCCAAAATCGCTGGAAGCAAGCGCATTGTCATCATAAAGATTAGCATAATCGTTTCTGAATCCCTGATCTTGTGCCAGAGCTTCCGGCATAACTTCTGCTTTTATTCTGTCCATTCGGGTTGAATAATCATCTACGTCATAAATTTTGCCGAACAGTTTACGCTCGATGGTTACTATTCTTGAATGCAGGTCTCTGTTCTTATAAGTTTGGTTAAAAAGTTTTTGTTCAATCTCATCCACAACAGGATAATTAACAGAACTATCAGCTTGTGCAATTTCGGAATCGTCTTCTCTGAAAGTATCTTCGACCGGCGGAATTTCAAGTCCTATTACATCTGCCGAGATATCGCCCGAGAGCCTTTTTATACGCTTATTTATATCTCCTGTTGAAGCTTTGCCGTAAATTGTTTTCTCAAGACGTGCAACGCGGTTTTGGGAAGAATCATTTGTATAATCAAAGCCGTACAATTCATTTTCAATCTTGGAAATTGTACTGCTCTGGGAAGCTGCATCAACCGGATAGGATATGAAGCCTGAAAGATAAATTGATATTAAAATAAAAGAGAGTAGTTTTTTCATAGCAGTACACCGTGTTACCACTATAAAGGGTGTTAATACTCTTCTCTATTCAACCGGACGTTATAAATTTTTTGGAGCAAAACAAAACAAAAGTCTTAAACTTTTGCGTTAATGAACTGAAAAAATCAGCAATTAATTTTAAGCCGGATGATTAAATATAAAGTTTTGCAAAATCCAAATCACTTTTTATAGTAATTTTGATATTTGTATAGCTTCCGTTAACTATGTAAACAGGGATTCCCAAATATTCAAGCATTGAAGAATCATCCGTAAAATTTCCATCCTTTAACTTTTCATGCGCTTCTTTTATGATAGATGTCTTAAAACCTTGAGGGGTCTGTGTGTTGTAGAGCTTTGAACGGTCAATTGTTCTTATAATCCGTCCGGTCTCATCGACCTCCTTGATTGTGTCTGTAGTTTTTGTCATAACGGAGACAGCACCCTTATCAACAACAGCATCCAAAACGCAGGATATAATATCTTTTCTTATAAGAGGTCTTGCGCCGTCGTGGATTAAAACATAGTCATTTTTTACGACATTCAAAGCGTTATACACAGATTTTTGTCTGGTGTTTCCACCCTGAATCAGTTTTATTTTTGAATCTTGAAAAAGTTCCTCTAATTCCTCCATAATTGAGATGTTTGCAGGGATTATAACTTCATCAATCTCATCAAACCCTAAAAATTTTGAAACAGTCTCTTCTATAACTGTTTTATCCTTAATCTTTTCCAAAAGCTTGTTGCATCCGCCGTATCTTGACGATGTACCGCCAGCCGGTATTATTACAGAAAACTTATTCATCATTCCTCCTAAAATGATCGTAAAGACCTAATTCCTCATAATTAAAATATTTTTTATCGCCTATTTTTAAAACATAATCCTGCTTGTGTTGAACTTTACCGAGAAGCTCATATCCGCTCAATTGCTGCAGAAATTCGTCAGGAACTGCCGCCACAAGCTTGTAATCTTCTGTACCAAACATTCCTTCGATTTCTTTTACCTCGACAGAAACTCCGCTTGCCTCTGCAATCTTGAATAGAGCATCCGCAAGCCCGTCAGAAGTGTCCATCATTGCATAATCTTCCTGAATTTGCGACGCGATGGATTCCGAAAACTCAACTTCTAATTTCGGTTCCAGATGCGCCTTGATTAATTCCTGATTATTACCGCCTCTTTGCAATTCCTCTAAACCTTTAGCACTCAGCCCATGTTCTCCTTTGGTTATAATTGCATAACCCGGTTTTGCATTCCTTCTGGCAGAAATTCTACGTCCCCCATCGGATCCGATTGCTGTAACCGATATAAAAATACGCTCGCTTCCGGTTATATCGCCCCCGATAATTTTTGCGCCGTATAGTCCAGCCTTTGCTCCGCGATAAAACTCTTCAATAAAATTCGTATCAATATCATCGGGTAAAGACAAACCTATTGTTACATATTCGGGCTTTGCTCCGGACGCCAGAACATCGCTTATATTTACCGCAATCGATTTGTACCCCAGCTGATAGGGTGTGCACCATTCTCGCTTGAAATGAACCCCTTCAACCAGATTATCCTGCGTAACAACAATTCCGAATTCCTTGAGATAAGCGCAGTCATCTCCGATATATTCACCGCCTGTTTGTTGTTTTATAATCTCGATAAAATCAAGTTCTTTCATCATGCTAAGTTTAGCATAAAATCAAATAAAAAAATAATCCACTGTAGTGAATATCAGTAAATAGGTCAGGCATTGCCTGACCTACAGGCTCAATAAATTGTTACATAAATTTTAATTTTTTTATCCGCGAGCGTGCGGTGAAACCGCCATAGCGAGCGTAAGAGTGTGGGCTTGCCCACAGCATCCCTTTAATTTTACGCTCGTAAGAGCGTAGAAACAATTGCGTGGTTTTTCTTTCTTTTGGGACTTTTCTTTCTTTTTTTCTTCGCAACAAAAAAAGAAAGAAAAGTCCGTAAAAAAGGTCTAAAGCCTTTATTTCTAACTCTTTCTAAATAAATTTTAAAATATTATGTTATATCCAATGTGGGTTGAATCAACAGTCAACAGTGGGGTGCGGCATTTACCGCATCAAATTTCATAATATATTACAGGGCGGAGCTTTTTCAAAGCTCCGCCCTGTAATTAATTCTCTACCTTTTTTAATGTCGGGAACGCGATTACGTCTCTTATTGTCGGAGAGTTTGTGAGAATCATTACCAATCTGTCGATTCCCATTCCCATACCGCCGGTTGGCGCAAGTCCGTATTCAAGAGCATTGATGTAATCTTCATCAATAGACATTGCTTCCTCGTCTCCGTTCGCCTTTGCAAGCGCCTGAGCTTCAAATCTGTGTCTCTGGTCTATCGGGTCTGTTAATTCTGAAAACGCGTTTGCAATTTCCCAGCCGTTGATTCTTGTCTCGAAACGCTCTGTTAATCGGTCGTTATCTCTGTGTACTTTTGCAAGCGGAGAGATTTCTCTGGGGTAATCAATGATGTGAACCGGCTGGATTAATGTAGGCTCTACTTTTGCCTCAAATACAGCCTCAACAATTTGGCCCCAGTTCATTTCTTCATCAACTTCTATATGCATAGACTTTGCTTTTTCAAAAGCTTCTTTTGCCGTAAAGAATTCGCCGAAATCAACGCCTGTATATTCTTTAATCGCGCCGAGCATTGTTTTTCTATCCCAAGGCGGAGTAAGGTCGATTTCGTTTTCACCATACTTAATTTTTGTTGTTCCAAGAACTTCCTGAGCTACATAAGCTACAAGATTTTCGGTCAGAACCATCATTTCGTTGTAATCAACATAAGATTGATAAAGTTCAATCATCGTAAATTCAGGATTGTGTCTTGTATCAATACCTTCGTTTCTGAAACATCTTGAAAGTTCAAAAATCTTTTCGCTCAAACCGCCGACCATAAGTCTTTTTAAGTGGAGTTCAGGTGCAATTCTCAATGTTAAGTCCATATCTAAAGCATTATGGTGCGTAATAAACGGTCTTGCATTTGCACCGGATGCCTGAGTATGAAGCATCGGGGTTTCTACTTCCAGAAAACCCTGATTTGTTAAATATTCTCTGATTTTTTGTATAATAAGACTTCTTTTTCTGAAAGTATCCCTTGTTCTTTCATTAACAATCAAATCAACATATCTCTGTCTGTACTTTGTTTCTGTATCAGACATTGTGTGATAGGATTTTAACTGTTCCAACTTTTCTTCGCTAATCTGTTTATTTGGAAGCGGAAGAAGTGATTTTGAAAGCATTTTAAAATTTTTAGCCTTGATAGAAAGTTCTCCTCTCGGAGTTCTTCTTATTGAACCGTAGAAACCGAGAATATCTCCGATATCAACGAGCTTGAGTGTCTTAACCATTTCCGGATCCATATTATCTTTATGAGAAAAGATTTGGATTTTTCCGGAAGCATCCATCAGGTCAATAAACATACCGGAATTTCTAACAGCCATAACGCGGCCTGCAACAGAATAAAAATCTTCGGTTTCTTCACCTGCAGGCAGGTCTTTATATTTTTTCTGCAAATCAGCAGCATCAGCGTCCTTGTCAAACGCGTAAGGATACGGATTAATCCCCTTATCTGCAAGTTCTGCGAGTTTTTGTATACGAGTTTGTCTTATAGTTTCTTTTGCCGATATAGGCTCTTTTGTTTGTTGTGTCATATATATTCCTCTTTTTCGTTTACTTTAGCAATATTTTATCATAAATATATTTATGTAAAAATACAGGGGTTGTCTATCTGAGTAATCCGGCAAGAGAACCGTCTTCGGTAAGCTGCGAAAATTTCTGTTCTTCCGAATCTATATTAACGGCAGATATACCCTGCTCTTTTACTGTGTCTATAAAAAGTTTTTCAAATAAGGCATAAATAATCTTTGAGTGATTATTGTACTTTTGGAGCAGGGCAAGAGTGTCATTAATTATCAGCAAAGCACTTTCAATCTCATTGTTTGAGATTTTAAGCCGCGCCATAAAGTAGCGTGCAAGCGTTAAAATGTTGAAAATAGCTGATTTTTCAGATTTTTCCAATATATCTTTGTAAATTGATTCCGCTTTTTCCTTAATTCCAATATTCGCGTATGAGTATGCTATAAGCAAATCGCAGAATAATTCCAACTGAAGCTGACGAATATCGGAAGCAAGAAGTTTTGCCTGATAAATATTTTGAGCAAACATTTTGTAATCTTTTTTATGTTCTGCAAATTCTTGCAATATAAGATAAATAATCTTGGAGAATGCTGTTGCCTGCTCAATATTTGATACTGCATAATTCTTTCCGTTTAAAAAGTCCTTTATTGCAATAATACAGTCTTTTTCGGGCAAATCATCACCCAAAGATGCTTTGACGGCATTAAAAAAGCTGTCTAAATCATTATCCATCAAAAATAGCTTAGCGAAGGCCGCAAGCCTGAATGTTTCAAACAGATGTTCTACAAAAAGATTTGTTGAAAAGCTCTGCGGTTTAATTTTTTCCAGGATTTCCGGCTGTAAAACACCGAGAAGGTCTTTTGCAACATCAACGCACTGTGCAAAATCCCCTATGTTAAACAGAATCTCAATATTTACAAGCGATAACAAAAGAAACTTGGTGTTAACAGCTCCGTCTACAATAAGAACCGGATTTTGCATTCTTGTAAGAATATTATGCAAGAGAGTCAGCGCATCCGTATAATTTGACGAAATCAGCGCGCCTTGCAGCATAAGATTTGAGAGTTTTACAATCTTATCATTATCGTTTTCATTAATTGCATCCATTAGCAGAACATTCTCTATAGAATAAATTTTTTCGGGAGAGTAATTGTAAAGACTCATCAATATATTTTGAAAAACTTCCTTTTTGTTGTTTTCTATACTTTCTTCCGGAATATTATTTTCTATATGTTCAATCAATGACAAGAAGCCCAGACAGTTTTTTAGATATGCATCATAATCTCCCGTTTGCATGGAAAGCTGAGAGTTGCGCCATAGAAGCAGATATTCTTCTTTATAATGCGCAAGACGCCCCATAATAAGAAGCGTCAAAGTGTCATCAAGCCCTTTGCCGAGCTTTGAAAGAATATTCTTGCATAAATAATCCTGAACCTCTTTTTTTAAAGACTCCTCTATTGCAGGTTTGATAAGGTTGTAATTATTAATATAAACAGCATTGTTTCTTGAATATATAAATCCTGCTTTTTCAAGAATTTCTGCGTTTTTTGCAATATTTTTTACTCCGAGTTTCTCAAGTACACCAAAATCAATACGCGAGCCTAAATAAGTTGAATACGCAAGCATGAGAGAGGCATCTGCATTTTTGCTTAAAGTTTTGAGTCTTGCCTTAAATAATCCTTTTAAATCAGCAGGAAGAATAACCGAGCCTGTACCTTTTATAAGCAGTCTGTTTTCAAAACTTATAAGTATATTTTTTTCTGTCAAATATTTGATAGCATTATCAAAATACAAATAGGATCCCTTAAAATTTTCCTTAATTTTTTCGTAATAAAAAGACTGTATAAAGTCAGTTGCCTCCAATTTCAAGTCAGACAGAAGATTCTCAATACTTGTTCTGACAAGTGAAAACTCGGAATACAGAGGTGTTCTGAGGAGTCCTTTGATTTTTGAGTGCAGCGAGGTTTCGCTTCCGGTTACAAATACAAAGCAAGGTGTAATTGTTTTAAACCTGTCAAAGAAAAGTTCCAGAGTTTGAATAGTTGTGTCGTCCATATATTCAAATCCTTCAATCAGGATAACGTAATCTTTCATAGAAGTCAGTAAATTCCCGAAATCTTCCATATACGCAAATCGGGCATCCTCTGCAGACGCAGCCTTTCTCGGTTTGAACAAAATTAAATCAAAAATTGCTTTAAATCGTTTATAATCCACGGAAGGATTAATCAGCGAATTATGCACGGATAAGTTCCAAAAATCTCTCGCAAGCTGTTCAAACACACCCCACGGCTTATAAGTCAATTCCTCCGTGCAAACCGTGCGAATAACTTTTTTCCCCTTGGACTCATAATAATTTATAAGCTCTGATGTCTGTATTTCCAGCTCTTTTGCAGTTCTTATTGATGTAATCTTGTTATCATCGAGCGAATTGAGAAGGGTGTCCGCAGTGACTTTATGGAATTTACATTTTGCATTTATATCAAAGACCTTAAAGCTGTATATATCATCTACCGGTTTCTTTTCCGGTTTTTTGATAGACTGCGGCTGAACCTCCATTGCGGCTTCCGAGCTTCTCTCTGAAGGAGGTAAAATATAACTTTCAAGCGTTATTTCATAGAACATTATTGCGGTGCTATTTATCTCCACAGAATACAGTGAGTCTGTTTTGTAATCTTTATTAATGCAGTCCCACACAAACTGGTCCAAAATAATTTGCATTCCTTTTAAAAATTTTTTTTCATCTTTTTTTACTTCAAGCAGTTTGACATTTGTCTCAAAATTCGACTTTGTAAGCAATTCTTCCGCATTTTTCTTCACAATGGTTATATTTAGGTTGAGCGGTGTACCCAGCTCCTCAATAATTTTTAAGTTTAATTCCGAAAAAACATTGGCAATTTTGAGAGCAAATCTAACAGCTTTATTTGAGGATGTAGGAAAAGAAAGTTCTTTGTTAAAATTGATTACAAAAATATCATTGTAAATTATGACTTTGCCTTCAATATTTTTAAGTTGGGCTGTCAGAAGATTTTTAAGCCTAAAATAAAATTTTGAAAAGAGCTCCTGTGAGCCTAGCAGTCTCCTTATATTTTTAAGCGCGGAAAATTGTATCATAACAGAAGCAAATTCATCGGTTTCGCACTCCAGATAAGCAAGGCTTGTTTTTGTCGGAAAACCGCATTTGCATTTTCCCTGTGAGGTTGGAACCGTTTTTCCGCATTTTGAGCATTTTGTCAGAATTATATATCCGCAGGCTTCACAAACTGATGAATGGCTGATACTGTGACAATTTGGGCACTCTAAAGCTATAACTTTTCTGCAGTGCGGACAAATCGTCTCATTCTCTCCGATTCTTTTGTGGCATTTTGGACATTCCATATTTTTAATTATAGCCTAAATTGATACATTATGCTATACTGATGTAAATGTATTCAGTTGTCTGAGAAGAGGAATGTATGACAATTTTTTCAATATTAACGGAACCGGCGATTCTAATAATTACGATATTTTTCTTGTTTTTCATAATGACGGTTATAAGAAATTACACAAGAGTCCAAAAAAATCTTAATTCTGTTTATGAATTTCTGAAAACACTTAATAAAAAAGAACTCTCATACAGATTTCAGCAGCTGGATGAATTTATGGCCGCAAACTTATTTACGGCAACAGCCTGGGAGGATTTTAAAAAAGCGCTTATTTTCCCGGAAAAATTGTTTATTGCTTCTCAAAATGCAAAGTCTACGGGAGATTTTAAGCCCGAAATTTATTTAACAATAGATGCTTCGTATTTTTTTAATGAAGAATCTCTTGTTTATTCCAAAATAAATAACAAGTTTATTCAAACTATGCCGACACTCCTGACCGGCTTGGGGCCTTTTTTCACGTTCTTGAAAATGGCTATAGCATTTACCCAAGTTAATTTTTCAATTGACTCGAATGTCGGCAATTCCTTGAATGGTTTAATTGCGAATATTCAAATTGCCGCTCTGTGCTCGGTCTTTGCAGTTGGGTTTTCGCTTCTTTTTATGTTTATTGAAAAGATACTTTATAACAGAATGTGTAAAAAATACTATTTGGCAATCCAAAAAGAATTTATCCGCCTGTTTGATGTCGTAACGAGTGAAAAATTCCTTATTGATTTGGTCAAAGAATCAAAAATTCAAAATATTACTAACGAAAAACTCCTAAAGGCTTTGCCCGATGATTTTGCGAAGGCGGTTGCAAAGAGTCTTGGCGAAACAACAACACCATATTTAGAAAATATTTTGTACGGTTTAAATAAACTTAATGAATTAATGAGCAAAAATTCCAGCGGCGATGATGTTGTAGATAAATTGTTCTAGGGTAATACAGTATGAGAGTCAAGCCACACAAAGATGACAGCGGTGAAAATAATATATTCTGGGTAACAATGACAGACCTAATGACAGCATTGGTACTGGTTTTTATTGTTTTGTTTTTCTACACATATATGACGAGCTATTACGAAAAAATCGAGGGCACGCTGGAACAGAAAAAAGCCTCTGCTGCGCTTGAGGAAACATTAAAAGAGCAAAATATTGAAGCAAGTATTGATGAAGTCTCGGGAGTTGTGAAAATATCGGATTTGGAACTTTTTGAGGTCAATAGTTTTGAACTTTCGGAGAATGGCAAAAAGTATTTGGATAAGTTTGCACCGGCTTATTTTAACTCGCTCTTTTCAAATGAATATCTTAATAAGAATATTGAAAAAATTATTATACAAGGTCACACGGACTCTCAAACATTTAGGGGTGAGTATTCCGAAGACGAGCAGTATATGAAGAACATGGAATTAAGTCTAAAGAGAGCTTATGCGGTTGCTAATTACATGACAAGCACGCAGTATAATAAAGCAAACGGCCAGCGCCTCAGAAAAATGATAATTGTAGAGGGAGCCAGTTTTTCTAATCCGATAATCTCAAACGGCAAAGAAGATTACAACAAGAGCCGCCGTGTTGAGTTAAAACTTGTTATGAAAGAAAAACTGAAAGCAAGACCTCAATAGAATTTGTCCGGTTTAATTTATTAAGCTTATAACGACTCCCACAAAAGCCGCTAAAAAAATATAGAATAACGGATCTTTTTTAGATTTCCAGCTTAACAGAAGCAGGCATGCCAAAAGCACCAAAGCTTTAATATCTTTCAAATCAGGAATTAAAAGCCCTATTGCAACAGAGGTTAACAAAGCGCAGCTTATGGGTTTCAGAGTCTCAATAATTGATTTTACATAAAAATTATCACTAAATTTTCTGAGCAGTTTGGACACAATAATAACCAGAATCAGTGCCGGAAGCATTTCCGCTCCTGTTGCCAAGGCAGAACCTAATAAACCTGCACTCTTTAAACCTGCGTACGTTGCTACATTAATCCCGACAGGCCCCGGAGTAATCGACGCAACCGCAACCATCTGGGTTAATTCATCAAGAGAATACCAGTTGTAAACCTGTGATATGTGATACAAAAATGGTATTGTTGCGTATCCGCCTCCAAAGGAAAACAAACCTATTTTAAAAAATTCTGCAAACAAGTGAATATAAATCATTCACACCTCTCTGCAAATCTTTTATACAAAACCCCTATTATTGTAAAAATAAGAATCGCTTGTATCGGCGACAGCTTAAATACGAGCAGCGATGCAAGCGTCAGAAGGAAAATGGTATAAAAATAAATATTTTTATCGGATTTTTGCCACATCTCTCTTACAGTAAGCATAATCAGTGCTATAACAGCCACACCGACACCCCACAGAGCACCTTGAACATAGCTGTTTTGAGTGAGCGCACCCAACACGGAGGCAAGAAGTACAATACACCAGAACGGAACAAATGTGACACCTAGCATTGCAATTATCGCTCCCCATTTGCCGCGAAGCTTGTAACCTACAAACATAGAAATATTTGCCGCTATTATTCCGGGCAGAGACTGGGATAAGGCAAAGTAATTTATCATATCGTCATTACTTATGAGAGAACGTTTTTCCACAAATTCACTGTTCATTATAGGCAGAATTACATATCCTCCGCCGAGCAAAACCGCACCAATTTTGACAAATATTAAAAATAGCCTGAATAACGACATGTTTCCAACTTCATACAAAATAAAATCTCTTTCTAAAAATATTGTATATTGTAATTAGCGATGGTGCAAGAAATTTCTTGCGCGGTTCTGCTCCAAATTCTCCGAGGTTTTATATTTCTTTAGGACTCGTCAAAAATCCTTGTTTAAAAGGTACGTTTTTGTTTACAAATCCTGTTCTAACAATATTACGTCCAAATTTTTTCTCAAGTTTATCCAGACTTTTTCCCAAATTTTCAATCTTTTCTCGATTAGCATTTTCATTAAAAAGTGTTAATTGTTCTTCGTCTTTTTGAGCAAAGTCTTCAAGTACAATTCCGATGCTGCGGTAGAGAACATTAGAGCTGTACATTTTTTCAAGCAGAGGAAACACTGTACGGGAAATCTCAAATTCAAAATCCGTGGGAGCAGGAAGCGCAGTCTTTTCATATAAAGTAACAAAGTCTTTTGTTTTGAGAATTAAGCCGGCAGTGTTGCATTTGCACCCGATTTTGCGAAGACGCGAGCATACATCGTGAACATGGATTGCAAGTTCGTTTTTTAAAAAAGTTAAATCTGAAGAGAACTCCAAAAAAGATTTTGTATCACTGATAGATTTTGGAAGTTCAATCTTGCTGCTTATCGGCGAAACCATGCAGCCGGAAAGCTCAGATTTCAAAACTAGTCCGTTTTTCCCAAGCTTAGCTTTTATCCACCAATCAGGCTTCTGAACGAAATCAAGAGCCGAGCGCACTCCAAGTCCTCGCAGCTTAATTCCAAGTCTCCGGCCGATTCCCCAGACTTCCTGAATTTCGGTATGTCTTAAAAGTTCATTTATTTTAGACTTGCCGGCCAGGCAAATATGATTACTTCTTGTTTTAGATTTATCGGAAGCGAGTTTTGCAAGAGTTTTAGTCCGGCTTATTCCTATTGATACGGGAATTCCTGCAGTTTCCATTATTTTTTTTTGTAGACATTTGGCAAGCTCGTAATAATTCATTTTATAGAGTTTTGTCAGTCCGGTAAAATCGACAAAAGCTTCATCAATGGAATAAACCTCAACATTGGGGCTAAAGTCTTTCAAAACTTTCATAACCTGAGCGGAAATTTTTGTATAAGCGTAATGATTTGCTGTTATATAAATACATTCAGGGAATTTTTCTATCGCCTGAAATAACGGTATTCCCATCGGGACGCCCAGCATTTTTGCTTCTCCGGAGCGTGAAATTACGCACCCTCGCTCTCCGGAAACAACACTGACCGGCAAACCGTTGAGTTCGGGATTCAGCCGGCGCTCGCACGAGACAAAAAAGCTGTCGCAGTCTATTAACGCTATATACTTCTGATTATGCATCGTTACTCAAAAGAATATTTAACCTTCTTTTCCTTCCAATCGTATACCTTATGCTTGGGCAGAATCTCCAACAAAAGTCCCTCGCCAAACCTTTTGACGTACCACTTGTGAAACCGCAGGGCGCGTTTGATATCAGTGGTTCTGAATTTATCGACTTTCTTGCCGCCCTTTATCTGAACCATTTTATATAAAGTTTCAATTTCTTCACCTGTTTGAATATCCAGCATAACAACAGTTTAACATATATGTGTATTAATTTAAAAGTTAAAAACCGGCCTTTGCTAAACAGCTGAGAGCCGGCTTTTAAAAATTTATTTAGGCTGCAAGCTTATGCGAAGTATCTTGCGAGGAGTCCGTCAAAACCGCGTCCGTGACGAGCTTCATCTTTTGCCATTTCGTGAACGGTATCGTGAATAGCATCAAGACCTAATGCTTTAGCCTTCTTTGCAATCTCCATTTTGCCTGAGCAAGCGCCAAATTCAGCTTCTGCTCTCAGTTCAAGATTTTTCTTGGTAGAATTTGTAACAACTTCGCCAAGAAGTTCCGCAAATCTGGAGGCGTGATCAGCTTCTTCAAAAGCGTATCTTTTGAATGCTTCTGCAATTTCAGGATATCCTTCTCTGTCAGCCTGTCTTGCCATTGCAATATACATGCCGACTTCAGTGCATTCTCCCATGAAATTGGCTCTTAAACCTTCAAGAATTTCTGCATCAACATCCTTTGCAACACCGATTCTGTGTTCATCTGCGTAATTTTTTTCACCTTCAGCCATTAAAATAAAAGCTTCTTTTCCTGCGCCGCAAACCGGGCATTTGTCGGGAGCTTCACCTTCAGCTGTATAACCGCATACTTTGCATACATATTTTGCCATAATTAATTCCTTTCTTTATTCATAAATCTATCCTCTGTGACAGGTTAATTATATCATGTTTACGGACACTATTCAATTGTAATTACAACAATCTATATTATTTAACCTTGCGTTTACTTCTCAAATCTAATACAAGATGCTGCGTTTGTATTCCAGTTGTTTTTGTATGCAGCATCTGGAAATAAAATCCATATCATTTTCTTTTAAATATGTAAAAGTAAAAGATGCCTTTAAAATGTCATCTTCATTATCGAGTCGTATAAATTTTGCCTTTGCCTTAACCTCTCTTGAGTCAAAAAGAATACTTATTCCGACTTCATCAATATTATTGATATTTTCAGGAATCTCCAGTCTTACGCCGTTTGCAGAAATATCGTGGGTTTTGCACAGGAGCCGCTTTATTTTATCTCCGTCTTTAAACGAAAGAATAGCATCCTCGTGCATTTTTACTCTAAAATACTCTCTATTTTGCTGGTATTCTAACCCCTGAGGAGTTTTTAATGTAAAATAAACATAAGGATCTCTATATTCAAAATATTTAAGAATAGTTGTTGTCCTGTAAAGTCCGTTATCGCAAATAAAGCTTAAAATAATATCTTGGGGCGTTTCTACCCGAAATCCGTTCTCAAACTTTGCACAGGAAATAATTTCTCTCTCCCCGAGGAACCTTATTGCAGCTTTAGTTATACAAAGCTTATTATTAGAATCTTTGTATATTATCTTTATGTAATTAATGCTGTCTAGATTCAGATTAAATTTCATTTTATTTTTTTATAACTTCCATTTTCAAATTTGTATGTTCCGATTTTTCTGCCTTGTTTATCATACTGAACAATCGATCCATCACGCTTCTTTTTAAATGTACCTTGAGGCATAGCAGCCTTATGCTTGTATTGCAGATTCTGGGCTGCAATAACGGTGGGGATAAAAGAGAGTATAAGCAATAATACTATAAGCTTTCTCATACTTGTATTATAACAGATTTTTCCATAAAAGCCATATTTAAGATATAATAATTTTATGAAAGGTATTATTTTTGACTTTAACGGAACTTTGTATTGGGACTCAAAGCTTCATTATGAAGCCTGGCGCGAATATTCTAAAATCTTGCGTGGAACCCCCTTTTCTGATGAGGAAATGCGTAAGAATATGTTTGGACGTACAAATGAGGATATTATAGCTTACGCTATCGGAAAACCGCCTTCCCCCGATATGGTTAAAAAATATGCAAAAGAAAAAGAAGCACTCTACCGACAACGCTGTCTTTTGGATAGAGAAAACTTCAAACTGGCACCAGGCGCAATTGAATTTTTAGATTGGCTTAAAGGAAATAATATTCCGATGACAATAGCAACAATGTCAGAGTGGGATAATGTTGAGTTTTATATCCGAGAATTTAATCTTGCAAAATGGTTTGATATTGATAAAATTGTATATTCAAACGGCAAAATTCCCGGAAAACCTGCGCCCGATATTTTTTTGATTGCGGCAAAAAATATAGGTCTCCAACCGGAAGAGTGTGTTGTTGTGGAGGATGCTCTCTCTGGAATAAATGCCGCACAAAATGCTAAAATCGGCAAAATAATTGCAATAGCTTCACTTGAACCTGTCGGATATTATAAAAAAATTCCCGGTATAGATTCTATTATCCTTAATTTTAAAGAATTTGACCGTACAATTTTTGATAAATTAGAAGAGTTTCATCAACCCTCTAAAAATGTTGTTTCCAACTGCGTATCCGAGCCCTAGCCCAAAAGCTCCCCAGGGGTTACAAGCCAGGCCCCCGAATCCCCAGCCAAAACATCCTGGCATAAAGCCTCTGAAGCTATACCCCGTTACCCCATGGCAACCGTGAGGTCTTATATGATGCCCATTTATAAATATATTTGAAGATACGCTGAAGCACATAATTTTATCCCTTGTATTAAATTCCTTATATATATAAAGTCTATCAAAAAGAAATAATTGCTCTTAAATTTACAAATATTTACAAACAATTTATAAATCCGAGGCTATATGTTTAAAAGCAATTAAAGAATTATAATCATCTTCGCTTGTTGTTATTCAACAAAGGACGTGATTTCATCTTGAATCTCCTCCTTTTTTTTATGTAAAATTTTGTTAATTTTTTTAAATCGGAAAATATATTAAAGCATTTTTTTAGAATGGTATTATTATATAAGTATGAACAATACTATGATAAAATTAACAAAACGTGAACAAGAATTGTTATACCTTTTAGTAAGAGGCTATAGCAATACCAAGATAGCAAAAAAAATGGGTATTTCAATTCACACTGTTAAGGCCCACATTGAGAGCATTTACAGAAAATTTAACGTACATAACAAAGTCCAAGCTGCAATATATTCAATATACAAGGGTATTATAGATATTAACACTCTCTAATTTTTGTAAATTTTTCCCAAAGAAAAATAGGTCAATAATGTTAACCAGAGTGACTATGCTTAAAGCACTCGAGCCCTTCGCATATTGTGTGTTTTCATGAAAAAACGTATAATTTTATATTTTCGTCTATTTATATATTTTACAATAATTTTAGCGATTCAGTTATACGTAAATTGAACTAGACTCTTTACAAGGAATTGTCTTTTGTGTATTATAAATACAGTTACCATTCAAAATCTTTGGAGGAGTGCCAGAGCGGTTGATTGGAGCGGTCTTGAAAACCGTCGTACGTGCGAGCGTACCGTGGGTTCGAATCCCACCTCCTCCTCCATTTAAACGCCTGATTACAATTGATATTCAGGTGTTTTTTTATATTTATCACGTTCATTGATGTATTTGTGCAGACATTTCAATCGTGTACGGTTAAAATGATTATTGGCTGAAAAGTGGCTTTGGGTTCAGGTTTTAACCTGCCGGAAGCGCGCCTCCAAGTTTCAAACAAAATTACTAATTAATAAAGTAAAAGGTGAGTCAAAACGCCTCGCCCTACTGCTAATGAATATCAATTACTTACTTTGATTTAAAATACAATTGGACAGAGGTTCTTTTTCGGTGCAAAAAATAGCACACTTTATGCTATTTTACTGATAAACCAATCTCTTTTGCTGCTTTTATAGTATTTTCACAAGAACTGAAATGCCCATTAGGTTCCATCCATAAATCTCTTGACTACTTACCCTTTTTAAATAAAGATGCTACATACCTTTTCTTTCATATGATTTTACCTACATGTATATTAAAACAAATGAAGAAAAAATTGCTACACCACACTTCTACCATACTATACTATTATTATTTTGGTGACGACTGCCTTAACTTTATTACCCAAAATAATCAAACCATGTGTAACAAATAATAAAACCAAGTATTTTATAGTAACAATAATGTTCCTGATTAAACAGCTGCGGTAAATCATAGATTTACCGCAGCCTACTCTTTATTTATTTTAAAAATTTATTTTTATCTCATTACCAGTGTGATTATCAAATATAAATGTTACGTTTTGAATTTTGTCTAAATGTAATCCCATAGCAAAAATTCTTATATTTTCCCCATTTTTTATTGTATAGTTTTTAGGGAAGTCATACATATAAGGTGTCTGTTCCTTAGTACTTTTGTAACCGTGGTAATCATCAATAAATGGGATATAGGTCTGCCAGTACTTCAGGTTTCTTACATTAACCCTTGTCCAGTGGCTCTTTCTTGTTATATTTTTGTTTGCATGATAATCGGAATCAACTCCTTTTAATAATATATCTTGTCCTGTACTGTTGGTTACTATGTATTCATAAGGAATTCCTTCTTTATATGAGTAGTCAAATTTAAATACGTTTTTTTCGATTTTTATTCCATCTTTGTCATAGACATCACTTTGTACCTTTTGTAATGTTATTTCTTTTTCATAGTCTTTACGGGGGTTAGTATTGAACCAGGTATCTATAGATGCAAACACCGGTCCTGAAATTAATAAAATAACAGCAAGTATAAATATCTTCTTAATTTTTACCTCCTTTTTCTTGTTTATATATTTTTACATATTTGTTTTAAAATTTAAAGTTTGTAAGAATAATTCTTAATAAAACTTATACTTGTTTCAATTTAAAAAATAAATTCAAACACGATTCCATAAATCTTTTTAGCAGAATAGTTACTTATGACATACAGCGCTGAGTCATATTTAGAACTGTCCACTGGAATAGTTTTCATTATTACACCTTCAACATTCGTAATCTCGTTTTTTATATTTTTAAGTACATTTACTCCTTGTTGGCTAAAATTATTATTTTTTTGATTAAAAAAGAGTTCTGTTGTTAATTCTCCCTGCTTAAAAGGGTCTGTTACATGAGTTATTTTTAAGGACTTAACCCCCTGTGGAAGATTAAATCTAATAGAATCAAAGGTTCTTTTTTCAATAGAGGTGTCATATATTAGAAGGTATTTAGAATTTGGGCAATAATGTATTTCATTTAGGCTCAATGCTTTTTTTAGGTATGGGTAATTTTTGTTTATCCTTGCATAAAACTCGGCGTTTGGATTACGTTCAATACAGAACGGTACAAGTGGGTCTGCAGAACCTCTTATACAGCCTGCTGTAAGGTTTTGTTCCAATTTTCTTTTATAAAGCCAGCCTGCAAGACCTAAGATTGCCGCGCCGCCGATTGATCCGAGAGTTATTGCTGTAACAGCTCCTCCGGATAAACCTCTATCTCCATTGTTATTATTTTCTCCAGACGCTGCCGCCGGGTTTTCATTTATTGCAAATACAAATGTCGGCTGACCAACACGTGCATACGATAACGGTACTGTAAATGTGATAATTATAAATAAGGATATTATTTTTTTTAACATATCTAAACTCGTCCAAGCATTATTACTAAATGTGCTCTATATGTAGTACAAACTGTTGTATCGTGGGCAAGAACTTTCGGGGTGAAAAAATCTGTTTCAATTTTATCGTGAGGATTTGTAATTGTGTATGAAGAAGGTGTCACAGATAAATCCTCATTACTTAGTGGATATCTGCCGCAAGTACTGCAGCAGCTTTCCATTTTTGCGCTAACCTGAATAGGATCTGATAAATTCGTTGTTATTCTTACTGAAAACGGGCTGAGGCAGAGTCTGTAGCATTTTTCATTCACATATTCAGTACTTCTTATTTCCACATTTTTTAGTTCCTCATCTTTTTCGTATTCTGTGTTTTCTACAATAATTTTTTCTATATGTAAAACTTCAGGCACAGCAGCTTGTATAACTTGCGAGTCCTGATTCTCCGCAAATACGCTTGAGCTGGTACATAGAATTATTATAATTAATATAAATTTTTTCATTTCAATAGAACTATATTAATAACCAATAAAATATAAATTCCCTAACAGGCTATTTAGCAAACTATCATATTGTTTTATACATACAGCTATTTTTTTATTTTAAAAGAAATTTTATAAAGAAATAGACTTGAGGATTTCATTTGTAATGAAAAAAATAATTCACTTTATATTACTTATATCAATGATAATAACACCTTTATCCGCTAGGGCAGATATGTTTATGCGTGCAGAACAGCTTGGTATGCCTGTTATTACATACTCTTCCGTAACGTCAGGTGTTAATTTAATATATCCTCAAATCGGAATCTCCAGACTTTTTGCAACGGCTCTTGAACCATATATAACTAATAATGAGTATTCTAATATTAGAATACCTGTAAGTAAATTATTCCTTATATGTGACGGTCAATCATATCAGCTAAGCAACACCGGCATGCAATTATTTTATATTGATAGTCTGGGTGATATTGATTTTACACGAACTGCACAAAAAAATATAAGTCTGCGTATAGAAAACATAGGAGAACTTCCCGCAGGTACTTATACTATTCCGTTAAAGTTTGTCAACAGAACAAGTTTAATTCAAGAGTATGAATGTGATTTTGTATTTACTTTTGTAATAGAAGAAAAACAATCAATATCATCTTTCAGCGGCGACCCTTATATTGTATTGAGTGAAGACGATGTGTTCAATAAGCAGATTTCCGTGAAAAACAAGAACGATATCAGGCTTGACTTAACTTCTAACACAAATTGGGCTTTATGGCTTGATACTTCTAATATTGGGATACTCGATGGGGAATACTCCTTCCAGATAAAAAGTTATACAGGTAATATTGCAAGCTGTGAACAGAATCTAACCAACATTTTGCCTAACAAGCGTTATCTTCTTGCAAAAGGCGGTTCAACAATCAAGGGTTTTGAGCAGGGCAACAATATTCCAACGAGTCTTGTTATTGAATATTCATTCAGAAACACTGATAAAGACAGGTATATCAAAGAGGGGGTTAGACAAAACCCACTAATTTATATTATGGAGAGGGAATAATATGCACAATTTGTTGAAGTTTGTAGTGTTAGTTTTTATGTTATCAATCTGTCAGGTTCAGGCTGCGGTAAAAGTTGCGCCTACTTTAATTGAACT